>WGSI01000005.1:0-73173 GCA_014871745.1 Collinsella sp.
GTGGTTATGCGGGCAGTTGGCGCAGCAGCCGCTGGTGGCGTTGGTGCTGGAGCCGCCGCTTCGCTGGTCGGTGTTGTAGAAACCGCTGCCTTCGAACTTAATGCCGCTGGCCGAGAACGTCTTGGATGCCGGGGCGCCGCAGCTGGGGCATACGACCTCGGGCGTCTCGGACATGGGGTGCTCAACCTCAAACACGTTGCCGCAGCTCGTGCACTTGTAATCGTAGCGCGCCATAATACTTCCTTTTCAGCACAAAGCGGGCAGATCGCTCTGCCCGCAAAAATTCAAACAGCTGTAACTGTACCCTATATCGGGGGTTTTATCACGCTTCGCCCAAGAATCTATGGGTGCTGCGCAGGAGCTTCGCAGTTTTCTCTTCGGCCGCCGCAACGTCGGCCTCTTGCGCCTGCCAGGTCCAGTTGCCCGTTGCCACGCCCGGCACGTTCATACGTGCATCGTCGCCCAGCCCCAGCACGTCCTGCAGCGGCATCATCACGAGTGGAGCATCGCTTGCCAGGGCATCGCCCATGAGCTCGCTTGCCAATGCAATGCCGCTCGGCTCGTCGCCGCCCGCAAAGGAGCGCGTGCACCATCCGGCAAGCGTTGAGGTGTCGTGCGTCGAGGTGTACAGGATCTTGCCCGGTGTGGGATGAATTCCGCAGCGAACGTCGTAGTTGCTAAACTCCAGCACGTCCATGCCGGGGAAGCCGCAGGTAGAAGCCATGGCGCGAACGCCAGGCGTCAGATAGCCCAGATCCTCGGCAATAAAGTTGAGCGGACCCAGCTCGTCGTAGGCGGTCTGGAACAGGTCTTTGCCCGGGCCAGCCAGCCAGCGGCCGTCGGCACAGGCCTTGCCGGCGGGGATGCTAAAGTAGCTGTGGAAGCCCAGGAAGTGGTCCAGGCGCACGCGGTCGTAGAGCGAAAACGCACGACGTAGGCGATCCATCCACCAGCTATAGCCGTTTTCCTTCATGTGATCCCAGCGGAAGGTGGGGTTTCCCCAAACCTGACCCTCGGGCGCAAAGTTGTCGGGCGGCGCGCCCGAAATCTCAATCGCCTTACCGGTGTCGGACAGCCAGAAGTTTTCGGGCTCGCTCCACGCGTCGGCCGAATCATCCGAGACATACATGGGGATATCGCCGATGACCTCGATGCCCTTCTTGTGTGCATAGTTCATGAGCTCGCACCAGGCAAGGTCAAAGCGATACTGCATGTACGCCTGCAGCTCTGCCTCGTCGTGGAATCGCTTGTCATCGATCAGGTGCTCGTTGTAACGCGCGACATCCGCCGGCCAATCGTGGCGCGACAGTCCCTCAAAGTGCTTCTTTACCGCCATGTAGACGCAGTACTTCTCGAGCCAGTCGGCGTTGCGATGCTTAAACGCCGTGTACAGCGGGTCGGCATCCTCGCCGCCGCGGGCCTTCCAGGTGACGAAGTCGGCGGCCAGCTCCTCGTGGCTCTCGGGCAGCAGGTCGATATTGCCTGCAAAGGCCGAGGGGCCGGCATAGGGGGAGCGGAAGAAGTCCGTCGGGTTGACGGGAAGGACCTGCCAGTAGCGCATGCCCATGGCGGCCAGGTGGTCGATAAAACGACGCGTGGGCGTACCGATTGTGCCGGGCTTGCCGTCATCGGTCGGCACCGAGGTGATGTGGCATACGACGCCCGCGCCGTGGTCGAGCGGCTCCTGCAGGCGCTTCTCGGCATGGTGATAGATGATCGAAGAGCCCAGCGGGTACAGGTCGAGCGTGACGGTACCGTTGTGGATTTCGCACTCGTGGCCGCTGATCACGTCGCTTGCGCATTCGCCGAGCGCCGGAATCGTCACGCAGTGCGAATTGCGCAGGCTGCGGTTGATGATAACCGTCGCGGCCTCGCCGTCTTTGCCCGTGCGGGTGTAGGCCAAGACGTCGTCGTTGAGCGCAAAGGCCTTGATCTCGCCATCGACCATAAACGGTAACGCGCGGCGAATGGCAGATGCGTTCTTAACGATGGCTAGCGTATCGAAGTCGTGGAGTTGGTCCTTGGTCGGCAGGGTGCGGCGGTTGCCCGGATCGGTGAGGCCCTCCAAGCCGTACTCGTCGCCATAATAGATCGAGGGCACGCCTGGGAAGGTCATCTGCATGAGCGTCGCCAACCAAAAGCGGCTCTTGGCCAGGCCCATGGAGTTCTCGTCCAGGCGCCACTTGCTGCGCTCGCTCTCGGGCAGCTGCGACTCGTCGGGGCCGCCGCCGAGCACCGAGATGATGCGCGGACGGTCGTGGCTCGAAAGCAGATTGAGCGCGCAGGCCAGTGCCTCGCGCGGGTAGTTCTCGCGCAGGGTTTCGATATCCTCAGCAGCTTGATAGGCATTCTTGTAGCCCATCAAAAAGTCGATGACCATGTCGCGGAAGGGGTAGTCCATAGCGGAGTCGAGCTCAGAGCCCTGCAGGTAGCGGCGCAGGTGGCCATAGCTGATCTTGTTGGAGGCGTCTTCCCAGACCTCGCCGAGCAGCAGCGCGTCGGGCTTCTCGGCGAGCACGGCCTTTTTGATTTCGGCAAGGAAGTCGTCGGAAAGCTCGTCGGCCACGTCCAGGCGCCAACCATGGGCACCGGCGCGCAGCCATTTGCGGATCACGCCGTCCTTGCCCAGGAGCCGCTCGCGCACCAGTTCGGAGCTCTCGTTGATGGCGGGCATGTTGCCCACGCCCCACCAGCAGTCATACGAACCGTCTTCATGGAAGTAAAACGCATCGCGCCACGGCGAGTCCTCGCTCTGCCAAGCACCGACGCCGGGATAATTGCCGTAGCGGTTAAAGTAGATCGAATCGTCGCCCGTGTGGTTGAAGACGCCGTCCAGGATGATAGAAATGCCGAGCTTCTCGGCCGCCTTGCACAGCTCCGTAAAGTCCTGCTCGGTGCCCAGAATCGGGTCGATCTTGGTATAGTCGGCCGTGTCGTAGCGGTGGTTGCTCGCGGCCTCAAAAATCGGGTTGAGGTAGATGGCCGTAAAGCCCAGCTCGGCAATGCGGGGCAGGTCATTTTGGATACCCTTGAGCGAGCCGCCGTAAAAATCCCAGGTCTTGATGGAGCCGTCTTCGGCACGCTCGTACTCGGGCGGTTCGTTCCAGTCCTCGACCATGCGGCGCTGGATTCCTTTGCGCGGTTTTTCAACTTCGGCAAGCGTGCGTTCGCGCCAGTTTTCGTCGCGTGCATAGCGGTCGGGGAAGATCTGGTAGACCATACCGCGCTCGTACCAAGTGGGACGGTTCTCTCGGTGCTTGTAGACGGTAATCTGGAAGGACGGAACCTCGGCGTAGTTGTAGGTCACACCCTCGCCACCGGTGCGACCCTGCGGTGCACCCAGGCGTACCTCGGGCTGGCCCTCGATGTTGCAGATAAAGCTGTACCAGATAAGACAGGGCTCAGTGCACTCAAGCTCTACGGTAAATATGCCGTCGCCCTCGTGCGTCATGGGATACAGAGACTCACCGATCTCATCGATCCAGGTGCGCAGCGTAAGCGTTGCCTGGTTGGGGTCGGCATCCTCCAAAATCACCGATAGCGAAACGGAAGTTCCAGTGGTCACAGCGCCAAACGGAGTACGAAACTGCGGCAGACGGCTGTTGTGAATCAATCTCATAATACGGTCCAGTTCAATAGAATCACGGCCTGCGGGCCATGGGCTTTACGCACAGATTGTAAGTATATCTGTTGTACACAGGCTGTATAAACAACATCCGTTTACCATCGGCGAACGGTTGTCCTAGAAAATCGTTTTACCATCCAAATTATCGCGGTATTCGAAAACGCCCAGACGGATACTATTTGTAGCCAACCAAAAGTACCCCGGTTTACTACGACAAGTTGAATGAGCTCAACCACAGTCATTTTAGTGATACTAAAACCGCAGGTAGAAGCGTTGTAAATTTCATAGGTTACACGCCGTGGTCGGTCGGAGCCATTTTGTCGTAGTAAACCGGCCTCTTTTTAATACAGAAGTTCAACCAAGATGAGGGCGCCTGGTAGGGGCGCCCTCTTTTGCGTTGGATTAAGTTTTAATCGTCCTGACTAGTGACGCTTGCGGGTGGCCGTTGCCTTGCGGACGGAGGTCTTCTTGGTCGGAGCCTTTTCCTCAGTCTTAGAGGCGGGGGAGACCGGGGCCTCCTTGGCGGGCTCGGTCTTTGCCATAGCCTTCGGAGCGGTCTTGACCTCGGCGGCCTTTACTGCAGGCTTGTCCTCGGCCTTAGCCTCTGCCTTGGGAGCAGCAGCCTTGGTCGTGGCCTTTTTGGCCGTCGTCGTAGCGCGCTTGCGCGTGGTGGTCTTGGCGGCCGGCTTTGCCTCGACAGCTGCCTTGGCCTTGGGCTCGGAGGGTGCCTCCTCGACCTTGACGACGGACTTTGCGGCGGCCTTCGGGGTCGTCTTCGCGGCGGCCTTCGTCGTAGTAGCCTTCGTGGTCGTCGACTTCGTTGCCGTGGTCTTCTTGGCTGCCGTTGCCTTCTTGGTGGTCGCGGCCGTCTTCTTGGCAGCGGTCTTGGCCGGAGTCTTTGCCGCAGGCTTAGCCTCGGAGGCGTCGGCCTTTACCTCAGGAGCGACGTCGGCTTCGGCGGCCTTCTTGGCAGCGGCGGTCGTACGCTTGCGCGTGGTCGATGCCTTGGCGGTAGTTGTCTTGGCAGCGGTGGTCTTGGTTGCCGCTGCCTTGGTCGCAGCGGCCTTTTTAGCCGTCGTCTTGCGGGTCGTCGTCTTCTTTGCCGCAGGCTTCGCAGCGGGCTTCACGACAGGATCGACCTTAACGGGCTCAGCTTCAATCGGCTTCTCCTCAGCCTTGGGCTCCTCAGCAGCAATCGGCTCCTCGACAGCCGCAGCCTCCACAGCCGCCGGCCTCTCAATCTCCGGATGCATAAAGAAGTACAGGTCCAGATACTTGTCGGCCGAGCGCGTCCAGCTAAAGTCCTGGCTCATGGCCTGTGTGACCAGCTGGTTCCAAGCGTCACGGTTATCCCAGAACAGGCGCGCCGCGCGGAACACCGCGTCACCCATCTCGTCGCCGTTAAAGTTGCTAAACGAGAAGCCCGTGCCCTCGCCGGTAAACTCGTTGTACGGCTGCACGGTGTCCTTCAGGCCACCGGTCTCGCGCACGATGGGCAGGGTGCCGTAGCGCATGGCGATGATCTGCGACAGACCGCAAGGCTCAAACTTCGAAGGCATCAGGAACATATCGGCGGCGGCGTACATGCGCTGCGACAGCGCCGGGTCAAATTCGATGCGTGCGGCCATGGTGCCGGGGTACTTGTCCTGGAAGTAGCGCAGGCCGTCCTCGTAGTCGCGGTCGCCGGTGCCCAGCACCGCCACCTGCACGCCGCCGGACAGGATGCGGTCGAGCGCGTACATGACCAGGTCCATGCCCTTCTGGCGCGTCAGGCGCGTGACCATCACCATGAGCGGACGGTCGTCGCGGACCTCGAGCCCCAGCTCTTCCTGCAGCTTGGCCTTGCACACAGCCTTGCCGGAACGGTCGTCGACCGTGTAGTTTGCGGCAATGCGCTTGTCGGTCGCCGGGTCAAAGCCCGCCACGTCAATGCCGTTCAAAATGCCCTGCAGCGCATAGGAGCGCTCGCGCAGCACGCCGTCCAGGCCCTCGCCAAATTCGGGCGTCTGGATCTCGTTGGCATAGGTGGGGCTCACCGTGGTGATGGCATCGGCATAGTGCAGCGCGCCCAGCATGTAGTTGATGCTGCAGGCGTCGCAGCGCAGCTGCGTAGCTGCTGCGGGAATATGTGCCACACCCAGGATGTCCTCCATCACGGTGTCGCTAAACTGGCCCTGGAACGCCACGTTGTGGATCGAGAACACGGTCTTGACGCGGTCGTACAGCGGCAGGCCCTGGTAGAACTCGCGCAGGAACACGGGCGCCAGTGCCGTCTGCCAGTCGTTGCAGTGCAAAATGTCGCACTCAAAGCCCTCGGGCAGGTGCTGCAGGCTCTCGGTGATGGCCTTGGAGAAAAACGCAAAGCGCTCGCCGTCATCAAAGAAGCCGTACGGATAGTCGCGCGCAAAGTAGCGCTCGTTGTCCACGAACATATAGGTGACGCCGTCGCGCTCGAGCTTCTCCAGCCCGCAGTACTCGTTGCGCCAGCCCAGGCTCACGTAAAAGTCGGCAAAATGCTCCATCTGCGCCTTGTACTCGTCCTTGATGGTGGCGTACTTGGGCACCATTACGATAACCTCGGCGCCGGCGCGCACGAGTGCTGCAGGCAGCGAGCCCGCCACGTCACCCAGGCCACCGGTCTTAACAAACGGTGCGCACTCGGCCGAGGCAAACACGATCTGCATCTTTTTGCTGGAATCAGCCATATTGTCTCCCATGTTGTAATTCGAGAATAGCCGCCTGGCGCTAACCGGGCGGCTATTCTACATGTTACGAGCGATGTTGCGGTGCCAACGTTAACGTACGATGGTGGTGTCGGAAGTTAACGGAGCCTTGCCCAGCACCAGGATGTTCTCGGGCGTGCCGCGAAGCTCGGTGTTGGTGGGAACCACGTTGTTCTTGTCCAGGATGGCGTTTTCGACACGGGCACCGCTCTTGATGATGCAGCTCTGGTTGATGATCGAGTTGGTCACCGATGCGCCCTCCTCGACCACGACGCCGCGCGACAGGATCGAGTTGCGCACGGTGCCCTTGATGATGCAACCGGCCGAGATGATCGAGTTGCACGCGTGGCTGCCGGTCGCATAGCGCGAAGGCGGCACGTCGTGAGCCTTGGTCAGGATCGGGCGCTCGGGGTCAAAGAGCTGGTCGGCCACGGTCTGGTCGAGCAGGTCCATGCTGCGGCGATACAGCGACTTCTCGCTAAACACGCCCACGACCTCGCCCTTGTATTCGTAGCTGCACACGTCGATGTTGCCAAAGTCGCCCTGGAGTGCCTCGAGCAGGTCAAGATAGTCGGCGGCCTGGTAGTGGTCGATGATCTCGAGCAGCGTCTCGCGGTTGACGATGCAGCAGTCCATAGAGGCGTTGTCGCCGTACACGACGCCGGCGCTCACACCCGTCAGGCGGCCGTTCTCGTTAATCTCGAGTTTGGTCTCGTCGTCGACGTTGCGCGTGGCCTTGCAGTACACCACGGTCATCTGGGCACCGGAGTTCTCGTGCGCGTCGATGATGGTGTTGAGGTCCATGTTAAAGATGATGTTGGTGCCCATCATCACGACGTAGGGCTTGTCCGAGCGCTGGAACAGCGTCTTGTTGGAGATGATATCGCGCAGCAGGAAGCGCATGCCGCCCTTGGTGGTGCCATACGCGTTGCCGGGCACCATGAACAGACCGCCCTTCTTGCGGTCCAGGCCCCAGTCCTTGCCCGAGCCCACGTGGTCAATCAGCGAGCGGTAGTTGCCCGGCATGACGACGCCAACGGTCTTAATGCCGGCATTCATCATGTTGGACAGCGGGAAGTCGATCAGGCGGTAGCGGCCCAAAAACGGAACGGACGCGATAGGGCGGTCCTTGAGCAGCACGCTGCCGTAGGTCGAAGAGTAGTTAGCGGTGATATAACCGATGGCCTTGCGATTGATCATCGGATCATTCCCCCTTTCCGATAACGACGTCATTTCCAACGACGGCCGTATCCTTGGTGGTATCGACAGAGCCGAGCTTCACGCCCTCTTCGACCGTGGAGTTCTCGCCCAAAATAGCGCGGCAGATGTGCGCGCCGCTCTTAACGTGCGCACCCGGCAGCAGCACGGAGTCCTCGACCACGGCGCGCTCCTCGATGATGACATCGGTCGAAATGATCGAGTGACGAGCGGTGCCGTAGATCTTGCAGCCGTTGGAGACCAGGCAGTCGTCCAGGCGGCCGTCCGGGCCAATGTAGTGCGGCGGACGCGTGGTGATGTTGGACATGATGGGGAAGTGCTTGTCGAACAGATCGAACTCGGGGTTGTTGCCCAGCAGGTCCATCGAGGTCTCGTGGAAGCTGGCGATGGTGCCGACGTCCTTCCAAAAGCCGTGGAACTCGTAGCTGTACAGGCGCTTGCCCTCGCCGAGCAGCTTGGGGATGATGTCCTTGCCAAAGTCGTGGCTCGAGCGCTGGTCCAGAGCGTCCTCTTCGAGCGCCTCGATCAGCACGTCGGCCGAGAAGATGTAGATGCCCATGGACGCGAGGTTCGAATCGGGCTTATCGGGCTTCTCGGTGAACTTGGTGATGCGGCCGTCCTCGGGGTCGGTGGTCAGGATGCCAAAGCGGCTGGCCTCCTCCCACGGCACGGGCATAACGCTCACCGTGAGGTCCGCGTTGTTCTCAATGTGCGTCTTGAGCATCTTGCGGTAGTCCATGCGATACAGGTGATCGCCCGAAAGAATCAGGACGTACTTGGGATCGTTGGCCTTGATGTAGTCGAGGTTCTGCGTAATGGCGTCGGCCGTGCCCGCATACCAGGCGCCACCGGTCTGCGTCTCGTACGGCGGAAGGATCGACACGCCGCCGTCGCGGCTGTCCAGATCCCACGCCTCGCCGGAGCCCACGTAGGCATGCAGCAGGTAGGGGCGATACTGCGTCAGAACGCCCACCGTGTCGATGCCCGAGTTTGAGCAGTTGGACAGCGAAAAGTCGATAATGCGGAACTTGCCACCAAAGCTAACCGCCGGCTTAGCGATCTTTTGGGTGAGTGCCCCCAATCGGCTGCCCTGTCCTCCTGCGAGGAGCATCGCGATGCATTCTTTCTTACTCATCGATTTCTCCTTCTGTCATCAATGTTCCTAAACCCATTAGCGACGGGTGCGGCGCAACGTCACGCCCGTCGAGTAATGCCGTGCTGGCATAGGGGAGCTCGTGCGCCTTTACGCGTGCCAGATCTCGTCGCGGTACTCGCGAATGGTGCGGTCGCTCGAGAACCAGCCGCTCGAGGCGGTGTTGAGCAGGGCCTTGCGGTTCCAGGTCTCCTGGTCGCCATAGCTACCGGTGAGCTTCTCCCATGCATCCACGTAGCTGCGGAAGTCTGCCATGACCAGGTCGGGGTCGTTGTTGTTCATGAGCTCGTTGTAGATGCTCTCGAAGTTGCCCGAAAGGCCGGCAAACGTGTTGCCCTTGAGCTCGTCCATCACGCGGCCTAGACGGTCGCGATCGTTGTTGAGCGTATCCCACGCAAAGTAGCTGTTTGACGCCCAAAGCCGCTCGACCTCGGGGGCGGTCAGGCCAAAGATGGCCTCGTTCTCGCGGCCGGCCAGGTCGGCGATCTCGATGTTGGCGCCGTCGAGGGTGCCCAGCGTAATGGCGCCGTTCATCATGAGCTTCATGTTGGACGTGCCCGAGGCCTCCTTGCCGGCCGTGGAGATCTGCTCCGAGATCTCGGCGGCGGGGTAGATGAGCTGGGCGTTGCTCACGCGGAAGTTGGGGATAAAGCAGACCTTCATGACTTCGTTGACGCGCGGGTCGTTGTTGATGACGTCGGCCACGGAGTTAATGAGGCGGATGGTCTCCTTGGCAAAGGTGTAGCTCGAGGCAGCCTTGCCGCTAAAGATGAAGGTCGTCGGCGTCACATGGAAGTTGGGATCGGCGATGCGACGGTTGTAGATGTCCATCACCTTCATGATGTTCATGAGCTGGCGCTTGTAGGCGTGGAAGCGCTTTACCTGGACATCGAAGACGGTGTTGGGGTCAATGACCAGACCGGTCTCGGCCTTGACGTAGGCGGCCAGGCGCTCCTTGTTGACGCGCTTGGAGGCACCCACGGCCTTCAGGAACTCGGTGTCGTCCTTAAACTCTTTGAGCTTCTCCAGCTCAAAGGCGTCCTTCAGCCAGCCATCGCCAATGGCCTCGGTCACGAGCTTGGCATAGGTGGGGTTGGCCTCGGCAAAGAAGCGACGGTGCGAGATGCCGTTGGTCTTGTTGTTGAACTTCTCGGGCGTCAGGGCATAGAAGTCCTTGAGCACGATGTTCTTGATGATGTCGGAGTGGATCTTGGCCACGCCGTTGACGCTGTGGCTGCAGATCACGGACAGGTTGGCCATGCGAATCTCGCCGTCCCACAGGATGGCGGTCTGGCGCAGACGCTCCTGCCAGCCCTCCTGCGTGGTGTCGAACGACTCGTGCCAACGACGGCTGATCTCATCGATGATCTGATACACGCGGGGGAGGAGCTTGGAGAACGTGCCGATGGGCCACTTCTCCAGAGCCTCGGGCAGGATGGTGTGGTTGGTATAGCTCACGACCTGCGTCACGATGTTCCAGGCGTCGTCCCACTCAAGCTTCTTTTCGTCGATGAGGATACGCATGAGCTCGGGACCGCACATGGCGGGGTGGGTATCGTTGGTATGAATGGCAACAAACTGCGGCAGCAGCTCCCAGTTCTCGCCATGCTCCTTCTCAAAGGTGTCGAGCAGGCTGTAGATGCCGGCCGAGACAAACAGGTACTCCTGCTTCAGGCGCAGCAGACGACCGTGCTCGCCGGCGTCATTGGGGTAGAGGATGGCGCTGATGGCCTCGGCCTCGGCGCGCTCCGCGTCTGCCAGGGCATAGTCACCTCGGTTGAAGGCCTCCAGATCGAAGTGCTCCTCGACCGGCTCGGCGGCCCAGACGCGCAGCTTGTTGACGGTCTCGCCGGCATAGCCCACAACGGGGATGTCGTAGGGGACGGCCAGGATATCCTGCGTGTCCACCGTGCGATAGAACGTGCGGCCGTTCTCCTCAAAGCCCTCAACGTGGCCACCAAACTTAATGGTCACGGCCTTGTCCTGACGACGGACCTCCCAGGGATAGCCGTGGGTGAGCCACTCGTCTGTGGCCTCGACCTGGCTGCCGTTGACGATCTCCTGCTTAAACAGGCCGTAGCGGTAGCGCATGCCGTTGCCGTAGCCGGCAATGCCCTCGGCTGCCATGGAATCCAGGAAGCATGCGGCCAGACGGCCCAGGCCACCGTTGCCCAGCGCCGGATCGGGCTCCTGGTTCTCGATGACGGACAGGTCGAAGCCCATGTCGTCGAGCGCCTCGGCGACCATGTCGCGCACGCCAAAGTTGAGCAGGTAGTTGTCGAGCAGGCGGCCGATCAAAAACTCGATCGAGAAGTAGTACACGCGCTTTTTGCCCTCGGCGGTGACGCGGGCGTCGCTCTTGGTGGCAACGGTGCGTGCCTTCTCGGCCACGAGCTTGGCCAGGGCGTTAAAGCGGTCCAGGTCGCTGGCGGCCTCGACGCTCTTGCCGCTGATGCTCATGACGGCATCGCGATAGAGCTCGGTAAACTCCTGCTTGTTGTCGAAGATCTTATTCATACGTTCCTTTCCCCCGGGGATGTTTCTCCCGGAACGGTTATGTCTTGTATCCTACGCCCCGTCGGGGCGGGTAATTACAGCTGTAACGGTTTTGTTACGCTTTCTTGGCAGATGGTTTAACAGCAGCTGCCTTGGCCTTGGGAGCAGCCTTTTTATTGGTTGCCATCTTGGCCTTGGGCTTAGCCGTAGCCTTGGCAGCGGGCTTGGCGGTCTTCGCCTTAACCGGAGCCTTCTTAGCAGCCGCGGCCTTGGGCTTTACCGAGGACGCACGCTTACGCGTCGCCTTCTTGGGAGCCTCAACCACCGGCGGCTTGTAGCTGCTGGGACCGCGGCGTTTAAGCACCACGCCTGCCAGGCCGGGCACCTTGATCTCAATAGAGTCCATCTGCCCGTTCCAGGGATAGGGCTCGCTCGAGCAGGTGTAGGGTTCCTCACCGGCGTATCCGCTGCCGCCAAACTCGGGACGGTCGGAATCGAAGATGACCTCCCAGTCGCCCTCGCGCGGCACGCCCACGCGGAAGCTCTCGTAGCTCGCCGGGTCAAAGTTGATCAGGATCACCAGGTCGTCATCGACGTCTTCACCCTGACGCACAAAGCTCACGATGGACTGCTTGGAGTTGTCCGCGTCGATCCAGGTAAAGCCGTCGTCGGTGTAGCCGCGCTCGTACAGGGCGGGCTCGGCGGTGTATAGATGGTTGAGCGCCTTGATAAACGCCTGATGGTGCTTGTGGGTCTCATACTCCTCGGTCAAGAACCACTGAATGGACTCGTAGTAGCGCCATTCAATAAACTGGCCGATCTCGTTGCCCATAAAGTTGAGCTTGGCACCGGGGTGCGTCATCTGGTAGAAAGCCAGCGTGCGCAGGCCGGCAAACTGGCGCCACCAGTCGCCCGGCATGCGGCCGATGAGCGAGCACTTGCCGTGCACGACCTCGTCGTGGCTCAACGGGCAAATGAAGTTCTCGGTAAAGGCGTACATGATGGAGAACGTGAGCAGGCCGTGGTTGCCGGGGCGCCACGGAAAATCGGTCTGCATGTAGTGCAGGGTGTCGTTCATCCACCCCATGTCCCACTTGTAGTGGAAGCCCAGGCCGCCGTCCTGCGGCGGATAGGTCACGAGCGGCCACGCGGTGGACTCCTCGGCCATCATCATCACGTCGGGGTAGTGTGCCTCTACAGCGCAGTTGACCTGGCGGATAAACGCGCTGGCGTCCAGATCCTCCTCGGTACCGTACTTGTTGAACTTCTTTTGGCCCGGATCGTCAATGCCAAAGTTGAGGTACAGCATGCTGGACACACCGTCCATGCGAATGCCGTCCACATGGAAGTTCTCGAGCCAGTACAGCACGTTGGAGACCAGGAAGGAGCGGACCTCGCCGCGGGCGAAGTCAAACTTGTGCGTGCCCCAGTTGGGGTGAATCTCGTGCTCAAACAGCATGTGGCCGTTAAAGGTGGCAAGGCCGTGGGAGTCGGCGCAAAAACCGCCGGGCACCCAGTCCATGATCACGCCGATGCCCGCCTCATGGCATGCATCGATAAAGTGCATGAGCTGCTGCGGGTTGCCGTAGCGCGACGTGGCGGCATAGTAGCCGGTCGTCTGGTAGCCCCAGGAGCCATCGAAGGGATGCTCCATAAGCGGCATGACCTCGATATGCGTGTAACCCATGTCGCGCACGTAGTCCACGAGCTCCACCGACAGGTCGTCGTAGGTGTAGAACTCGCCGCGCTGCGCGGGGAAGGGATCCATGGGACCGGGGTAGTTGCCGTACTCGTCCGGCTCGCCCTGCGGCGCGTCGCCGTGGCGCTTCCACGAGCCAATATGCACCTCGTAGATGTTAAGGGGCTGCGACATGTGGTTATGGCTGGCGCGGCGCTTGAGCCACGCGGCGTCGTTCCACTGGTAGCCATCGAGGGTCCACAGCACGCTGGCGGTACCCGGAGGGCACTCGGCCTTAAAGGCGTACGGATCGGCCTTATAGAGCTTTTCGCCCTCGTTGGTCTCGATGAGATACTTATAGAGCTGGCCCTGCTCGGCGCCAGGAATAAAACCTTCCCAAATAGCGCTCGTATGCATGGGCACCAGCGGGTTGGCTTGCTCATCCCAGTCGTTAAATTCGCCAATGACATGGACGCTCTTTACATCGGGCGCCCAAACGCAAAAACGCCAGCCGCGCGTACGGTTCTGCGTGTCGGGGTGCGCGCCCATCTTTTCCCAGCTGCGCTCCCACGTACCGATGCCAAACAGGTAAACATCGTCTTTGGTGAGCTCCGGTGCATGCGGGGCGGCTTTACGGATAGCGGGCTTTTTGGTTGCTGGCTTTAGCTTTGTATCGCTCACGTTTGATCCCATCATGACGCGGCAGCGTGTTGCCTTGGTGACTAGATGCGAAAGGTCCAAGGCTGCACGAATCGAAGGGACGGCGATAGTTCTATGATTCGTTCCACCTCGCGTGCTCGGTGGAACTTTCGGCAAAAACTACGATAACACCTGTACGTTACTTTTATGAACGAAAGAGGTTTTGCGGTGGCGTTTAATCGGTAAACGCCATGTTTATACCACTTGCAGAATTGACATGGTAAAACTCTTGACAGTTTTATCAATTAGCGTTTCTAGATTGTTAGGTTGACGTTTGGTAAAACGTTTTTAGCAGGTTGTTTACCCTTTGATATCGAAAGGCTCATTTATGGACCACATCGCTGCCCCACGTGTTGCTTTTATTTTCGATTGCGACGGCACGCTGGTTAATAGCACCCCCGTTTGGGCCTATGCCCAGCCCGAGTTATTGCACCGCCACGGCATTGACGTGACGGTCGACGATTTTGCTCAGTTTGAGCACCTGTCGCTCGAGGACGAGTGCCAGGCCTACCACGACACCTGGGGCATTGGCGAAAATGGCGAAGAGCTGTATCGCGAGCTGAGCGACATCCTAATTGATGGCTACTCCAAGGTGCCGCCCCGTGAGGGTCTGCTGATGTTTTTGGAGCAGGCGAAGGCTGCCGGCATTGCCATGTGCGTTGCCACGTCCACGCCGGCCGAGCTGGTTAAATCTGCGCTTGCGGGCGCCGGTCTCGATGCCTACATGGAGCTTGTGACCACCACGGGCGAGGCGGGGCGCTCCAAGCAGTTCCCCGATGTGTACGAGCTGGCGCTGCGCCGCCTGGAGGAGCGCCACGGACATAAGTTTGAGCGCGCCTGGGTGTTTGAGGACGCCGTCTTTGGCCTTAAGAGCTCTGGAGTCGCTGACTTTATGCGAGTGGGCATCTATGACCCGCACGGCCGTATGGAGCGCGACGAGGTTCGCGACAACTGCGAGATCTTTATCGATAGCTATAAGGACCTGGATCTGCCCCGCGTGCTTGCGTTTGAGGGATAGGCGAGAGCTATGGCTTGCAAGGTATTAGTGGTCTGCGGCTCACCCGTGGTAGCGAGCGCGGATCTGCTGCGTCAGCTGGCGGGGGAGTGCGACCACGTTGTTGCCGTGGACCGCGGGCTCGATGCGTTGCTGGGCGCGGGGCTTTGCTGCGACGTATATGTTGGAGATGCCGACACGGTGAGCGACGCGGGTCGCGCGCTGGTCGATGCTGCCACCGACTTTGAAGTTGAGCGCCACAACCCGTACAAGGACTATACCGATCTGGCACTGGCGCTCGATTCCGTCCGCCGTCGCTGGCCGGGTGCCGAAGTGGTTGCGACCTGCGCCACCGGCGGCCGTCCGGATATGGCACTTTCCGTGCTGGGGTTGCTCGCAGGCTACGAGGATGCCCCTGTCTGGATCGCCGAGGACAAGGTGGTCGCCCGCATCCTTCACGCAAGCGAATCGTGGACTATCGAAGGTGCCGAAGGCAAGACGTTTTCCATCATCGCCATAGTCCCCAACACCGAGGTAAGCGAACACGGCCTAGAGTGGGAGCTAGATCACAGCCCGCTGGGCTTGTTGGCTGACACGGGCATTAGCAACGTAGTAAGATCAACCGCAAAGATCGAAGTCCACACCGGCATCGCCATCGCTTACCTCTACAAGTAAGGTCTATCGCATCAGGGTTTTATCGGGACGGTGGCTATAAATAATCGCTCGTAGAGTGATTATTTTTGCCGCGTCCCAGGAAAACCCGTAAATAAGACCAACAACCCCAAAATTCCCCCTTGCATCCCCGAAGATCTTCCCCTAGAGTATCTACTCGTCACGGGGGCGTAGCTCAGCTGGGAGAGCGCTTGACTGGCAGTCAAGAGGTCAGGGGTTCGATCCCCCTCGTCTCCACCATCGTGAATGCAGAGCCTCTGGGAATCCGGAGGCTTTTTTCATATGTAGCCACCGCGCAAACCAAAGTGACGCCACACCAACACCCATACCACAAAAAGTTGCGCAATTTATTTCCCACTTTTGTACATAGTTTGTTAACCGAACATAATTCCTTATTGCATTTCCCGCCGTCAGCGTTGTGGCTCGGGCGGTGCGTGCCAACAACTAGACCCGCATAAACCTGCGTCAATGTGAACAAGTTTGCAAAATAATCCCCTTAAGCACTGCAAATGAATGATATGTTGACGCGCGCGGCCTAAATCGGTTTCTAGCCGGCTTGTGCTATCATATCTATCGTTACATGGGTTCAACTGCGTTCACGGCTTAACCGGTCGCAAAGCACAGGGCAGATCAGCATCCGGCCGTAACGGCGGTGCCAGAAAAAGCACGAGCTCCAATAGCGTCGTCATGCGTATCGTATCGCATCGAATGACTTTGTTCTTGTCTTTGCGCAAGGTGTTCTTTCGAATCGATATTTCATGACAAACTGCAGCAGTCCTGCAGCTGTTTGCGTGCGGTCCAGTTTTGTTCCCGCTTGACTGGTTCGCACGCAGCCAGCTGGAGTCGCGGTCATTTTGCGATACACGTCCGCGACTCTAGCAACTGCACTTATACATACCGTTCATGGTGGGGCAGAGCCACGTGCTTGTCTAACTGGGCTCAGGGTTTGAATATGGAGCGCCTTCGCGCACAAGCGCCCTGGCGAAGCCATACCCAAACCCCGTGAGCCACACGTAAGACAGCAAGGGGGTGGTGCTCGTGTGGTATGTAATCCAGGTCATTAACGGTCGCGAAGACGTAATGCGCGAGCGCATCGAGCGCGTGGTGCCGGCCTGCGCCATGCAGGAGCTCTTTTAACCCCAATTTCAAACCGAGATCAAAGTACACGGCGAATGGGTCAACACGACTAAGCCGCTCTTTCCCGGTTATCTTATCTGCGATACGGCTGATCCCCGCACCGTGCAACAGTATCTGCTGCGCATGGACGACTTTGCCCGGGTGCTATCCCAGGACGGTCAGTTTGTGCCGCTGGCAAAAGAAGAGGCCCAGCTTATTGCTGACTTCACGCACGTGGGAGACCGCGTGGTGCCCATGAGTGAAGCCTTAAAGAACGGCGATCAGGTCGTAGTGACGGCAGGACCGCTGCTAGGCCACGAGGGCCTTATCAAAACCATTAACAGACGCAAGAGCACTGCTTATTTGGAGCTCGACCTGTGCGGCCGACGCGTAACTACGCGCGTTGGCCTCGCCGTGCTTTCAGCCGAGCAGCGCGTAATGCGAAACCATAAAAAGGCGATCGCCTAGCTGCTGGCGACTGTTTAACGGAACAGGGAGGATCCCCGGGGGCCGGGGATAACGGGATCAATAGGGAAGAGAAGAAGAGTTTTGAACACCGAATCCAAGAGTGCAAAGCAAAAGGGGAAGCTAAGCGCATTTCAGCCGTATGCGTTGATGGCATATGACATTGCTGCAACTTTTATTGCTGTGTTTGTTGCCTCGTGGGGAACGCAGCATTGGGCGACGCTCAGCGGAGCAGCCGGCGCATGCCCGGCTATTCTTGTGCTTGCGCTTGTTAACGTTGTTGTTTTTTGGTTCTTTCATATGTATAGCAGCTTGTGGCGCTATGCGAGCATTTCTGAGGCTGGTCGTATTGTTGCTGCTGTAACGGTAGGCTCGGTAATTGGCGACGTTATCTTTAACGTGTTATTCGGCAAGGGCATGTCGCTCCGCGAGGATGTTATGGCATGGGCCGTTGTGCTCATCATTTGCGGTGGCGGACGCTTTGCCATTCGCGCCATTTATGGTAGCCAGCTCTGGCGCTTTAAAAGCAATTCCGATGCGCATCTCCCGCGTACGCTCATCGTAGGAGCAGGGGAGACCGGCTCTCTTTCCATCAAACGTATGCTCAACGGAGACCCCGATATGATCGGTGATCCGGTTGCCGTTGTTGACGATGACCCCAATAAGCAAAACCAGCGTATTCATGACGTAAAGGTCTGCGGTACTTGCGCCGATATCCCTAATATTGCGCACGATTGTGAAGCGGAGCAGATTGTCGTGGCAATTCCGAGCGCCACGCATGAAGAGCGTCAGCGTATCTATGACCTATGCATGAAGACAGGCCTTAGGGTCCTCACGCTCCCCAATGTCCGCGATATTCCGCAGGATGGTGTAGGCAGGGTTGCCCTTCGTGAGGTCGAGATCAGTGACTTGCTTTCTCGTGAGGAGAAGTCGCTTGACCTTAACCAGATGGGTTACGTTACCGGTAAGCGCATTTTGGTCACGGGCGGCGGCGGATCTATTGGCTCAGAGCTTGTACGTCAGTTGCTTCCGGCAAAACCTGCGCAAATCGTGTTGTTCGACATTTACGAGAACACTACCTACGAGCTGTATCACGACATCATCAAGACCGCTCATGATCAAGGCACTGATATTCAAGTCTATATCGGCTCCATTACGCATCTCCCAGCGATTACCAAGGTCTTTGAGAAGTACCATCCTCAAGTTGTTTTCCACGCTGCAGCCCACAAACACGTTCCTCTTATGGAACACAACGCCCGCGAGGCAATCGAGAATAACGTCTTTGGCACGCTCAACGTCGTGCGCCTTGCCGACAAGTACCAGTGCAGCCACTATGTGCAGATTTCTACCGATAAGGCGGTTAATCCCACTAACGTAATGGGTGCCACCAAGCGTATGGACGAGATGATCGTTCAGTATTACGCGGCAAACAGTAAGACCATCTTTACGGCTGTTCGCTTTGGCAATGTTCTGGGTAGTCATGGATCGGTTATCCCGCTGTTTAAGCGTCAGCTTCGCGAGGGCGGCCCTATCACCATTACGCACAAGGACATCACGCGTTACTTCATGACCATCCCGGAGGCTAGCAAGCTTGTCATTACTGCCGGCGCTTTGGCGCATGGCGGCGAGATTTTTGTATTGGACATGGGTGAGCCGGTCAAGATCTACGACCTTGCCATCAACCTTATTACGCTGAGCGGTCTTAAGCCTGGAAAAGATATCCAGATCAAAGAAGTCGGTCTGCGTCCTGGCGAAAAGATGTACGAGGAGCTCCTTATGGACAATGAGCAGCTCCTGCCCACTGAGCATTCTGAGATTCGCATTTCCACGGCAGAGGCCGACAAGATGGAAGAGATTAAAGACAAGCTCGAGAAGCTTCACGACTGCCTCGACAAGGATAACGACACAGTCAAGTCCGTTCTCGCCGAGGTTGTACCTACGTATCATCCGCAGTTTAACGATTAGGGACAAGGAGCCAAGATGGACATTAAACCCTTCGAGAATAAAGTTTGGCTTAGCTCGCCGACCATGCACGGCGATGAGCTCAAATACATTACCGAGGCATATGAGACTAACTGGATGTCGACGGTAGGGGAGAATATCAACGAAGTCGAGCGCCAAATGGCCGAGAAGATTGGTTGCGGCTATGCCGTTGCCCTTTCTTGTGGTACTTCAGCGCTGCATCTTGCCATGAAACTCGCTGGCATCAAGCCCGGAGATGAAGTGTTATGCAGTGACATGACGTTTGACGCTACGGTGAACCCAGTTGTTTATGAAGGCGGTGTTCCCGTTTTTATCGATACCGAGTGTGACACTTGGAATATGGATCCCGTCGCTCTTGAAAAGGCCTTTGAACTGCATCCGACTGCAAAGGTCGTTGTGGCGGCGCATCTTTACGGAACGCCTGGCAAAGTCGATGAGCTTCGTTCAATTTGTGATGCGCACGGGGCTGTCCTTGTTGAGGATGCTGCTGAGTCACTTGGCGCTACGTATAAGGGTCGTCAGACTGGTACGTTTGGTAACATCAGCGCCATTAGCTTTAACGGCAATAAGATAATTACCGGTTCCGCTGGCGGCATGCTTTTGACGGACAGCAAAGAGGCAGCCGATAAAGCGCGCAAATGGTCGACCCAGTCGCGCGAAGCTGCTCCGTGGTACCAGCACGAGGAGCTGGGTTACAACTATCGCATGAGCAATGTGATTGCCGGTGTCGTGCGTGGCCAGATTCCGTATCTGGAGGAGCATATTGCCCAAAAGAAGGCTATTTATAAGCGTTATAAAGAGGGCTTCAAGGGTCTGCCGGTTTGCATGAACCCCTACGACCCTAACGTTTGTGAGCCGAACTTCTGGCTTTCTTGTATGCTGATTGAGCCCTATGCGATGTGCAAGCAGGTTCGTGGCGAAAGTGAGGCGCTTTACGTAAGCGAACCTGGAAAGAGCTGCCCCACCGAGATTCTTGAGGCTATTGCCGCCATCAATGCCGAGGGCCGTCCCATTTGGAAGCCCATGCATATGCAGCCTATTTATCGCATGAATGCTTTCGTAACGCGCGAGGGCAATGGTCGAGCTAAGACCAATGCGTATATTTCCGGCGGTGCAACGGGCGCAGATGGCTTGCCTTTGGATGTGGGCGCTGACATCTTCCATCGTGGTCTCTGCCTGCCCTCCGACAACAAGATGACTCCCGAGCAGCAGGACGTAATCATCGAAGTTATTAGGCGTTGTTTTGAGTAGGCTTGGTAACGAGACGTTCTATCAGCGATATGGCAAACGAGTCATTGACCTGTGCCTGTCTCTTGTCCTGCTCATTCTCTTCTGGTGGGTACTGGCGATCGTAGCAATTCTGGTGCGCGTAAAATTGGGCAGCCCTGTGCTGTTCCGCCAGCCGCGTCCCGGCCGCGACGAGAAAGTGTTCAACCTATATAAGTTTCGCACGATGACCGACGAGCGCGACGCCGACGGAAACCTGCTGCCCGACGAGCGGCGCCTGACGAAGTTCGGCCGCGCCCTGCGCTCCACGAGCCTGGACGAACTGCCCGAGGTGTTCAACATCGTCAGGGGTGACATGGCGATCATCGGGCCAAGGCCGCTTCTAGTCGAGTACCTGCCCTACTACAACGACCGCGAGAGACTCCGTCATTGCGTGCGGCCCGGTCTCACCGGGCTCGCGCAGGTCAACGGGCGCAACTCCCTCAAGTGGGGCGAGCGTTTCGAGCTCGACGCTGAGTATGTGGAGAGCATCAACCTCGCCAATGACGTTCACATCTTCCTGAGGACGATCGGCAAGGCGCTGAGCCGCAGCGACGTCTCGGACAACACAGCCGCAACTGAAGGCAACTTCGCGGAAATCAGGTCCCGCGAGATCACAAGGGGGAAAGCAGCTGATGAGTAACGGAACCAACATCCTCATCCTGAGCGCGGGAACGCGCGACAAGGTCGTGCAGTACTTCAAGCGCTCGCTCGCGGGCCGAGGCAGGGTACTCGCTACCGACATGAGCGAGTACGCGCCCGCCATCTACGAGGCCGACGAGCACTTCATCGTACCGCGTATGACCGACGAGGGATACCTCGACGTCATACTCGAGATCTGCAGAGACTACGACGTCAAAGGTGTTCTCTCCCTCATCGACCCCGAGCTCTCCCTGCTCGCGAAGAACGCAGGCCGTTTCGAGGCCGTGGGGACCACGGTCATCGGATCCTCCTACGACCTCTGTGAGCTCGCGCTCGACAAGTTCGAGATGTTCAAGTGGCTCTCCTCCCACGGCTACCGCTGCGCACGCTCCTGGATGGATCGCGGCGAGTTCCACCGAGCCCACGACTGTGGCGAGGTCGGGTTCCCCGTGTTCGTGAAGCCCGCTAGGGGCAGCGCGAGTCTCGCCATCTCCAAGGTCTCGGACGCCGACTACCTCGACCTTATGCTCGCCCAGGGCGACGGGCTTATGATTCAGGAGTTCCTGGACGGCCAGGAGATCGGCGCCGACGTCTATGTGGACATGGTTAGCGGTGAGGTCGTCTCCATCTTCACCAAGAAGAAGCTGAAGATGCGCGCCGGCGAGACCGACAAGGCCGTCTCCTTCAAGGACCCCGTGCTCTTCGAGCTGATCGAGAGGTTCGTGAGGGAGACAGGCTTCAAGGGCCAGGTCGACATCGACGTATTCAATATCGGCGGCGAGTACTACATCTCTGAGGTGAATCCGCGCTTCGGCGGAGGCTACCCGCACGCCTACGAGTCCGGGTGCGACCACATCGAGCTTATCGTCAACAACCTCGACGGGGTGGCCAACAAGCCGCGCATAGGGGAGTATGACGAGGGGATCGTGATGATGAAGTACAACGAAATTATGACGCTGAGGGGATAGCGGCATGCGGGTCCTCTTTCTGAGCCAGAGCCCCATGGAGTCTGGGGACACCGGCATATACACCGATCTCCTTAGGACGTTCGCCGAGCACGGTCACTCCGTTTACGCTCTCTCGCCGAGAGAGAGGCGCACGGGCCTGCCCTCCGAGCTCGCACACGAGGACGGGATCAATATCATCCGCGTCGCGGTCGGCAACATCACCAAGACCAACCTGATAGAGAAGGGCGTCTCGACGCTCTCCATCGGAGTTAGGTACCTCGACGCCCTAAAGCGTTTCGCCCCGGGCGTCGATTTCGACCTAGTGCTCTACGCAACGCCCCCCACCACTATCTCGGGTGTCGTGGAAAAGGTTAAGCGCGCGACGGGCGCCAGGGCCTATCTCCTTCTCAAGGACATCTTCCCGCAGAACGCGATCGACCTCGGAATGCTTAGCAGGAGCGGTCCCAAGGCGCCGATATACGCTTTCTTCAAACGCAGCGAGAGAAAGACCTATCAAGCCGCGGACTGGATTGGCTGTATGTCCCCGGCCAACAGGGACTATCTGCTCGAGCACGAGCCTTGGCTCGACCCGTCGCGGGTCGAGGTCAACCCCAACGCAATTATCCCGCGCGACCTCGCCGGGGAGGACCCTGAGACCTTCCGCTCCAAGTACGGCCTGCCCTCCGACGAGAGAATCTTCGTCTATGGCGGCAACCTCGGAAAGCCCCAGGCGATCGATTTCTTCATCGAAGTGCTCCGCGAGAACGAGAAGGACCCCGCGGGGTTCTTTCTGATCGCAGGCAGCGGAACTGAGCGCCTCCTGCTCGAGGCCTACTTCGAGCAGGAGGCGCCCGCCCATGCGAAGCTCCTGGGGTCGCTCGGACGCTCCGAGTACGACACGATGTTGTGCGCTTGCGACGTCGGTCTCGTCGTTCTTGACCACAGGTTCACTATCCCCAACTTCCCCTCCAGGGTGCTCTCATACATGCAGGCGGGGCTGCCAGTTGTGACCGCGACCGACGAGGTATGCGACATGGGCAGGATCGCCGAGGCCAATGGTTTCGGCGTTGCCGGGTCGAGCGCCTCGGCGGAGAGTTTCTTGGAGAAGTGCCGCGCCCTCACCGATGAGCAAATTAACGATATGGGCAAGAGGTCACGCCTCTACCTAGAGGAAAACTACACGTCCAAGACAAGCTACGAGCTGATAATGGAGCACTTCAATGGATAACTCTACTGTTTTCAAAGACAAGACCCTGATGATCACAGGTGGCACCGGCTCGTTCGGCAACACCGTGCTCAAGCACTTCATGAACACCGACCTGGCAGAGATTCGCATCTTCTCTCGCGACGAGAAGAAGCAGGACGACATGCGCCACCGCCTGCAGGAGAAGTCCCCGGAACTCGCCTCCAAGGTGCGCTTCTTCATCGGCGACGTCCGCAACGCCCAGAGCGTGCGCGACGCCATGCACGGGGTTGACTACATCTTCCATGCCGCCGCCTTGAAGCAGGTGCCCTCCTGCGAGTTCTTCCCCATGGAGGCCGTGCGCACCAACGTCATCGGCACGGACAACGTGCTGCATGCCGCCATCGAGGAGGGCGTGGACCGCGTCGTGTGCCTGTCCACCGACAAGGCGGCCTACCCCATCAACGCCATGGGCAAGTCCAAGGCCATGATGGAGTCCATCATCTACGCCAACGCCCGCAACGGCGCCGGCCGCACCACCATCTGCTGCACCCGCTACGGCAACGTCATGTGCTCGCGCGGCTCTGTCATCCCGCTGTTCATCGACCGCATCCGAAAAGGGGAGCCGCTCACGGTCACCGACCCCAACATGACCCGCTTCCTCATGAACTTGGACGAGGCCGTGGACCTGGTGCAGTTCGCCTTCGAGCACGCCAACCCCGGCGACCTGTTCATCCAGAAGGCGCCCGCCTCCACCATCGGCGACCTCGCCGAGGCCGTGCAGGAGGTCTTCGGCCGCGTGGGCACCCAGGTCATCGGCACCCGCCACGGCGAGAAGCTCTTCGAGACCCTCATGACCCGCGAGGAACGACTGCGCGCCGAGGACATGGGCGGCTACTACCGCGTGGCCTGCGACTCGCGCGACCTCAACTACGACAAGTTCGTCGTCGACGGCGAGGTGGAGACCCAGGCAGACGAGTCCTACACCTCCCACAACACCGAGAGGCTTGACGTGGAGGACACCATCGCAAAGATCAAGACCGCCGAGTACGTGCAGCTGGCCCTGGAGGGCCGCGAGCACGAGGCGGTGCAGTAGGGTGCGCGTCCTCGTCACAGGCGCGAAGGGGTTCGTCGGGAGGAACCTCTGCTGCGCGCTGAAGAACATAAGGGACGACAAGGACCGCCGCGCGAAATACCAGTCACTCCTTCCCCTCGAGGTCATGGAGTACGACATCGACTCCATGCCCAAGGAGCTGGAGGACTTCTGCTCCCGCGCCGACTTCGTCTTCAACCTGGCCGGCGTCAACCGCCCCAAGGACCAATCCGAGTTCATGGAGGGCAACTTCGGGTTCGCCTCCACGCTGCTGGACGCCCTGGAGCGCCACGGCAACAAGTGCCCCGTCATGCTCTCCAGCTCCGCGCAGGCGAGCCTGTCGGGCCACTTCGAGGGATCGGTCTACGGCGAGTCGAAGCTCGCGGGGGAGGGCCTGTTCCGCAACTATTCCGAGAGGACCGGCGCCCCGGTGCTCATCTACCGCTTTCCCAACCTCTACGGCAAGTGGTGCCGCCCGCGGTACAACTCCGCCGTGGCCACCTTCTGCGACGCCATCGCCAACGGCCGCCCCTACACCGTCAACGACCCCTCGGTGGAACTGGAGCTCCTCTATATTGACGACCTCGTCGACGAGATGCTGGGCGCCCTGCTGGGGCAGGAGCACCGCTGCGGTTACGACGGGCTGGAGCGCATCGAAGGTGAGGATTTCTGCTACGTCCCCGGGACCGACGTGAAGACGCTGGGCGAGATCGCCTACCTGCTCGACAGCTTCCGAGACAGCCGCGAGACGCTGTCGGTGCCCGACCTCACCGAGGGTTCCTTCTCCAAGAAGCTCTGGAGCACGTTCCTTTCCTACTACGAGCCGGGGCACTTCGCCTACGGCCTCAAGCCCAATATCGACGACCGCGGCTCGTTCACCGAGTTCCTGCGCACGCCGGAGCGCGGGCAGGTCTCCGTCAACGTGAGCAGGCCCGGCATCACCAAGGGCAACCACTGGCACATGAGCAAGTGGGAGAGGTTCCTGGTGGTCTCCGGCACCGCGAGCATCAAGCTCAGGAAGGTGGGGGAGGACTCCGATGGAAACCCGTTCCCCGTCGACGAGTACATCGTCTCGGGTTCCGACATGCGCGCCGTGGAGATGATCCCCGGATACACGCACTCCATCACCAACCTGTCCGACACCGAGGACCTCGTGACGGTCATGTGGGCCAACGAGCCCTTCGACCCCGAGAACCCCGACACCTTTTACGAGGAAGTTTAGTCCAGCATGGATTTGAAGCGCTATGTCGCAAAGGGCCTAAGAGCAATTTTACAGCCTCCGGCTATTACCGACTGCACTATTCACCGCACCTCGCGCGTGTGTTCCGGTACGCAACTTAACAACACTAGTCTTGGTCGTTATTCTTATATCGGGCACGATTGCTTCACGGTTAACGCGCAGATTGGTTCATTCTGCTCTATTGCAGATTGCTGCCGTATCGGCGGGGCGTCCCATCAGATGTCATACGTTTCGACCTCACCGGTATTCTGTGAAGGAAATAACGTGATGGGAAAAAATTTCTCCCAATTTAAAGATGCAATAACAAATAAGACCGTTATTTCATCTGACGTTTGGATTGGGGCTGGGGCAACCATCCTTTCTGGAGTCTCAATCGGTGTTGGAGCTGTTATTGGAGCAGGCAGCGTTGTCACAAAAGATGTGCCCGCCTATGGGATTGTAGCCGGCAATCCAGCCCGCCTGCTTCGGTATAGGTTCTCTAGTAGTCAAATATCCGACTTGATTTCGTCGGAATGGTGGACTTGGGATGACGCTCGCCTAACTGAAGCAAGCAATTCATTTGATAACCCTGATTTATTTATTCAGCGCTTCGTTAAGGACAGCCGATGAAAATCTTACATATCTGTTTGGCTAGTTTCTATATCGATAACTATTCTTATCAGGAGAATTTGTTACCCAAGTTTCATAAGAAACTTGGGTATGAGGTTGAGATAATTGCCTCTATGCAGTCCTTTGATAGCAATGGAGAGACCTCTTACATTGAAAAATCGTCTTACTCCTATTTAAACGAGAATGGCATTAAAGTTACAAGGCTGCAGTACAAACATTCGAATCCTCAATTGCAGAGATTGCGTCACTACATAGGAACCGGCGAAGCGGTTGCAGCCGCTTCGCCTGATATTATTTTCTGCCACGGCTGCCAGTTTGGCGATATGCCAATTATCGTTAATTATGTAAAGGCACACCCCAACGTCAAGCTATTCATTGATAGCCATGCAGATTATTCGAACAGCGCTGGCAACTGGGTTTCGCTTCATATTCTTCATAGGATTATCTGGCGTCATGAGGCCCAGCTTGCGCTGCCCTATACAGAACGATTTTGGGGAGTTCTTCCCGCACGTGTCGAATTTCTGGAGGAAAATTACGGGCTTCCCAAGGAAAAGTGTCAGCTTCTTGTCATGGGTGCCGATGATGATGAAGTGAATAGGGCTTCTGGCTCTGCTTCAATCGTCAAAACCAAGAAGCGTTTTGGATACGCCGGCAACGATTTTATTATCGTAACAGGTGGAAAGATCGATGAGGCTAAGATGCAGGTTCTCGCTCTCATGGATGCTGTCGCCAAGATGGGCAAACATGTAAAGCTTCTTGTATTCGGCCCTGTAGTTCCCTCGATGAAGGCAGAGTTTGAGAAAAGACTTGCATGCGATCGCATATCTTATGTGCCTTGGGCTAACACATCGGACTCTTATGATTATTTCGCCGTAGCTGATCTAGTGGTTTTCCCTGGTCGTCATTCTGTTTATTGGGAGCAAGCTGTCGCTATGGGCAAGCCAATACTTATTAAGCGCTGGGACGGAACTACGCATGTCGATTGCGGGGGAAACGCGGCTTTTACAAGCGGTGATGACTCAGAGTCCCTTAAGGCAGATATCGAGAGAATTGAAAGCCCCGGCGTTCTTTGCGATATGAACGAGGTCGCAAAGATTTCGAAGAATCATTTCCTGTATTCGGATATTGCACGAATGAGTATCGGACATGAGACCGACAGGGCATAGCTTTGAAACTTTTGATTACATTAATTATTATATTTAATTTTGCTTCCAACTATCGTAGGGGCAGGTTTCTATCCTCTTCTACGGTTTGGATGCTCTGCTACTTCATGATTTTTGTCCTCTATCCGCTTACTGTTGACGAGCATCTCTATATAAACGCCTCAACAATTGATCTATATGCTTTTATTGGCATCCTCGCATTCACAGTTGGGGGAACAATTGGTCGATTGAAAAGGAGCGGAATACAAAGGCCATCAAAATCTGAAGTTATTGCTCCAAATAAATCCGTTGCCTGGGTTTTATTCTGGATTTTCCTTGCTGCTAGCGTTGCGCTTCTAATCTCGCAAATTGGTGTAGGGGGGATCTCTCAGGTTTTATCTGGAAAAATGACCTCCAAGCAGCTTACTTTGAGGGATGGAGGAATTGAATCCTCGTTCACTTTTGCAATCCACCTACTCGTTCCGTGCGTTTTGGCTCTGTGGGTTACTGCAAATAATGAAAAAGACAAGAGACGTGCGCTTATATCTCTTTTGATATACATCGTTTTGACCCTATTATTTGGTTTTACGCGACTCTTTTTGATTTCTATCATTGCAATGCTTGTCATTTTTAGTCTAAGACATACTTCTATACACCAGCAAGTTGTTTATACAGCATTCAGTATTATTGCTTTGCTTTTTGCGATGGTTATTTTAAATTTCATTCGTTGCTTTGGACTGGGAGAGCCAATCTCCTTCAAAACCATTTTTGATATTGATTATATTTTCGAAAGCGCTGACTTTAGCTCTAGCTATCACTGGTTTAATGAACTGCTTAGTACTCACATCGACTTGATTAATCCTGTTGTGTATCTGAAGCCTCTATTTGCTTTTATTCCTCGAGCGATTTGGGATTTTAAGCCAGAGCCGCTTAGCATGCAGGTGCTTAAGCAGATTAATCCTGGTTTGGCTGCTACGGGTTACTCAACTGCTGGCAATAGCGTCCTTGGAGAAGGATATGCTGTTTTTGGTCTTGTCGGTATTTTTTTGGCTCCTTTCATTTGGGGGGTCGTTTGCACCGTTCTTGATGAGAGCTATTACAATCGATTGGAGGAGGGTAGGGATCAGTCCATCTGGACTATCGCTTACCTCATTTTTGCCGTGTTTGTTGTAATTAGTGGACAGCGCGGTGACTGGAGTCAATACATGACCATAGTTCTCTGGTTCTATTTGCTTCCTCTCTACTGCATAGGACGAAGGGTGCCTATTGAAGAGCAAACTGTCGAACCTTCTGAATTAATGGAGAGAGAACAGTGAAAGTTAACCAATACAAAGCCGGCGCCGTTCTATCCTATGGTGCCGTTGCCTTCAACACTGTTGCGGGGCTCATCTACACCCCTTGGATGATCTCTTGCATCGGTGCGGACGATTACGGTCTCTACACACTCGCTCTCTCCGTCGTCAATTTCTTCCTGCTCGATTTCGGGCTCGGAGATTCCGTCTCGCGCTTTCTCTCGAAGTACTATGCGGAGGGCAAAGAGGATGCCGTCGGGATGTTCCTGGGCATTGTTTATAAGACCTATATCGCGATAACCTGTCTCATCGCCGTCGCCCTCGTGGTCGTATTCTTCAATATCGATGGTCTTTACTCCGGTCTCACGCCAGAGCAGATGCCCGTTTTCAAGACGCTGTTCGTCATCGTTGCGTTCTACAGCATCTTCTCCTTCCCGTTCGCGCCCCTGAACGGCATCCTAACTGCCAACGAACGGTTCGTCGCCCTTAACGCGTGCAATCTCATCCAAAAGGTGCTGACGGTGCTCCTCATCGTCGTGACCCTCCTGATGGGCTGGGGGGTTGTAGCGCTCGTTATCGTCAACGCTGCCGTCAGTGTTGTCACCACACTCGCCAAACTCGTGCTTGTCCATAGGGGCACCAAGGCGAGGGCGGATCTCGCCGGCTGGGACTCGGGGCTCGCCCGCGAGGTGGTCGGTTTCTCCGTGTGGGTCATGGTCGGCCAGGTCTGCCAACGGTTCATCTTCGCGGTCATGCCGTCCATCATCGCCATCACCGCCACCACTTCCGAGGTCGCGCTATTCGGTCTCGCTTCGTCGCTCGAGAGTTATGTCTACACGGTTGCGAGCGCCCTGAACGGCATGTTCATGCCGAAGGTCTCTCGCGCAGTCGTCGGCGTTGGTGAGGGCCTACAGACCCTCATGGTCCGCTTCGGCAGGGTGCAACTGTATATCATCGGCTTCATCGAGGTCTGCTTCTTCGGTCTCGGCGGTTGGTTCATCCAGTGCTGGATGGGCAACGGGTACGACGGCCTCTGGCTGTGTACTCTCCTGCTCATTATCCCCAGCCTCATCGAGCTTCCGCAGCTCGTCGGCGTCACGGCGATCACTGCGGCGGGGCAGGTGCGAGCAAAGGCATTCGTATTCCTCGCCATGGCCGCCTGCAACGTCGTTCTTGGTTTCGTCCTCTCCGTGCCCCTCGGCGCCCTTGGTGGATGCCTCTCCATCTGCATCGCCTACTTTTTGAGGACCGTCGGGCAGAACGTCATCTATAGGAACTCCCTTGGGATTGACCTCAAGAGCTTCTTCGCCGACACATTCGGGAGCTGGCTGTTACCTGCCGCGGTCACGCTCGGGGTCAGCATTGTCCTGGACCGCCTCTTCCCCGTCAGGGGCTGGTCGGGGTTGCTCCTCGCGGGCTGCCTCACGGCTGCCGTCTACTCGTTCCTTTGTTGGAAGCTCTCGATGAACGAGTACGAGCACGGGCTCGTCATCTCGGTCGCCTCAAAATCGAAGAGGGCGAGGACCCGATAAGGGTCGACGAACGGTGTTCAATGATTCTCTTGCCATTGCGACTCTGTTGAATTGGCTTCCTCCGAGAAAGGATTCGAATGGATAACACGGTAAATATTCACTTCAAAGATGACGGCCGCCTGAAGCTCCTGGTCATCGTGGGCACCCGCCCCGAGGTCATCCGCCTGTCCGAGGTCATCAAGAAGTGCCGCCGCCACTTCGACTGCCTGCTGGCGCACACCGGGCAGAACTACGACTACACGCTCAACGGCATCTTCTTCCGTGACCTGGAGCTCGCCGACCCGGACGTCTACCTGGACGCCGTGGGCGCGGACCTCGGCGAGACCGTGGGCAACATCATCGCCGCGAGCTACAAGCTCATGGTGCAGGTGCAGCCCGACGCGCTGCTGATCCTGGGCGACACCAACAGCTGCCTGTCCGCCATCGCGGCCAAGAGGCTCCACATCCCCATCTTCCACATGGAGGCGGGCAACCGCTGCAAGGACGAGTGCCTGCCCGAGGAGACCAACCGCCGCATCGTCGACGTGATCTCCGACGTCAACTTGGCCTACTCCGAGCACGCCCGCCGCTACCTCAAGGACACCGGCTGCGCCCCGGAGCGCACCTACGTCACGGGCTCGCCCATGGCCGAGGTCCTGCGCGCGAACCTTGATAAGATCGAGGCATCGAATATCCTCTCCGAGCTCGGATTGGAGCCCAAGCGCTACATGTTGCTGTCCGCCCACCGCGAGGAGAACATCGACACCGAGGCGAACTTCACGAGCCTGTTCACCGCCATCAACGCGCTCGCGGAGAAATACGACATGCCGATCCTGTACTCCTGCCACCCGCGCTCCCGCAAGCGCCTGGAGGCCACCGGCTTCGAGCTCGACCCGCGCGTGCGCATGCACGAGCCCATGGGCTTCCACGACTACAACTGCCTGCAGATGAACGCCTTCGCGGTGGTGTCCGACTCCGGCACGCTGCCCGAGGAGTCCAGCTTCTTCGCGAGTGTCGGGCATCCTTTCCCGGCGGTGTGCATCCGCACCTCCACCGAGCGCCCCGAGGCGCTGGACAAGGCCTGCTTCACGCTGGCCGGCATCTCCGAGAAGGGGCTGCTGCAGGCCGTCCACACCGCCGTCGAGCTCGACGCGGAGGGGTCGCTCCCCGAGGCCCCCGTTCCCGACTACGCCGACGAGACCGTCTCCACCAAGGTGGTCAAGATCATCCAGAGCTACACCGGCGTCGTGGACAAGATGGTGTGGAGGAAGAGTCTCTAGCTTTTAAGCCTCAACGGTTGTTGGGGCTATTTTTAACCTGTTCTTTGACAATTGGAGAATGACATGAAGATCGCTGTTGCCGGTACCGGCTACGTCGGCCTGTCCCTCGCCGTCCTGCTCTCGCAGCACAACGAGGTGCACGCGCTGGACATCGTGCCCGAAAAGGTCAAGAAGATCAACAACTACGTTTCGCCCATCCAGGACGACGAGATCGAGCGCTTCCTGGTGGAGGCCAAGTCGGGGGAGCGCGAGCTCGACCTACACGCCACCGTCGACGTGGCCGAGGCATATACGGGTGCCGACTACGCCGTGATCGCGACGCCGACGAACTATGACTCGGACAGGAACTTCTTCGACACGAGCTCCGTCGAGGCCGCCATCGCCGCTGTGCGCTCGGTGAACCCGGACGCCTGGATCGTCATCAAGTCCACGATCCCCGTCGGCTACACCGCGGGCCTTCGCGAGAGGCTGGGCGACAGCAAGATCTTCTTCAGCCCGGAGTTCCTGCGCGAGAGCAAGGCGCTCTACGACAACCTGCATCCGTCCCGTATCGTGGTTGGCGCGCCCAAGGAGGATGCCGACGCCGTCGCAGCTGCCGAACGCTTCGCCGGCCTGCTGGCGCAGGGCGCCGACCCCGCCGAGCTGGAGCGAGTCAACGCCGACGGCTCGAAGGGCATCCCCGAGCTCGTGCTGGGCACCACCGAGGCCGAGGCAGTGAAGCTGTTCGCCAACACCTACCTGGCGCTGCGCGTGGCCTACTTCAACGAGCTCGACACCTACTGCGAGGTCCGCGGCCTCAACCCCCGCGACGTCATCGACGGCGTCTGCCTGGAGCCGCGCATCGGCAGCCACTACAACAACCCCAGCTTCGGCTACGGCGGCTACTGCCTGCCCAAGGACACCAAGCAGCTGCTGGCCAACTACAAGGACGTGCCCCAGAACCTGATCGAGGCCATCGTCGAGGCCAACCGCACCCGCAAGGACTTCGTCGCCGACGAGGTGCTGCAGATGGTGTGGGACCGCGTGTACGCCGGCAAGGAGAAGCCGGTCGTGGGCGTGTACCGCCTGACGATGAAGTCCAACTCCGACAACTTCCGCGCGAGCTCCATCCAGGGCGTCATGAAGCGCGTGAAGGCCAAGGGCGTTCCCGTGGTGGTCTACGAGCCCACGCTGGACGCGCCGGAGTTCTTCGGCTCAAAGGTGACCCACGATCTGGAGGCCTTCAAGGCCGTCTGCGACGTGATCGTCGCCAACCGCTGGAGCGACGAGCTCGCGGACGTGGCGAACAAGGTGTACACGAGGGATCTGTTTAAGCGGGATTAGGGGAGAGGGCAGAACCAGGCTGAACGGCTTCAATCATTCGCTAGTATAACCGCGTCTAGGGCGGGGTGTATCGGCTAATACCGATACACCCCGCCCTTTGGTTTAGGATTCATTTGTAGCAAATGCGTAATCGATCTGTTTCAGGAGGAAACATGGGCTTGGTTTCGGAATGTGTTCCCACAATGAATATGTTGAAAGAAGCTCATGAGTTAATTGAGCATGCAAATTACTATCGCGTAATTAAAGGGCTCGGAACTGACTATAGCAATGAATGGCTGGACATCGACGAAGACACGCTCTGCGTATTCAGGGAAGTATCCTTTCTGGATGAAAAAAGGAATAAGCAAATTGCAGCGAGAACCGCACGGGGTGAACGTTTCTCAGACTGGATTTTAGATGAGGTGGCGAGATTTCCATCCATTGACGGTGCCGTAGAAACAACTCGTTATGGGCGTGTTATCTCTCAAGGAAAACGTCAACATCTTTATAGAGGCGAGTCCCGAATGTGGCCCGCAAGCTTACCCACAATGTATCGGACTATGGACTCTATTGAAAACAAGGAGGAAAGGGATCGATACGAACTTTGTTGTCATATCAGAATTGCGGCTTTTGCCGATTTTTTGCTTGAATTCGACTCTATGCAGAGATGGCTTGCCGCTTATGACTTGGATTTAATGCCAGAGCCTTTGGCCCAGCACTATGGTCTCGATACGCCTATGCTCGATTTAACGGATGATTTTGACATAGCGCTTTTCTTTGCGACCTGTTGCTACGATGCATCCAAGCACCAGTGGAGGCCGCTCAATGAGAACGACTTTTCTAGGGATCCGCAAAGTATGTACGGCGTAATATTCCATATTCCCAGGTGGAATGCTGAGAATATTTCAACCTTTTCTCGCTATTGGGACTCGGATTTTGATCGGTCAACTTTCACAATCGATCATATTGGTTTTCAAGTATTCCAGCGATGTCATATGCAGCATGGCTATGGTCTACGGCTCGACCATCACATTCCTCTTCAAGATAATCAATACTTCGAAAAGCTTCGATTTAAGCACAGTACCCGACTATCCAAAGAGGTTTTTGAATTAATGGATGGCGGCAAAAAGGTGTTTCCCGATGAGGGGCTCCTTGGATTAAGTGACGTCATTGATACGATTAAGAATGCCTGGTCATTCAATTATGATGAGTTTGAGCTGGGCTATTACTATGCTGGCGGTGATGCCAAATGGGGCAGTAAGGACAACGCTCTCATAATACTTAGGGGCGGGGATTGCCTTGGCCATTCGATATCAATAACTGGAGATAAGCCATGCTATCAGCTATCCCGTCAGCGTCGCCGTCAAATTGATCGTGCATACAAAGATCTAGACATCAGAAAGGTTATGGGCTCAGAAATCGTTTACAACAAGCCGCGTATGCCGTATTAATGAATAACGGGATAGCGCTCTTCGGCATGCTAATAAACTTACCGAGAAACTGACTATATAATCTGCGCATAATGAAGGTTGTTCACTCTCTGTGCTGGACGGTATTGCTATGGGTTTCAATTACAGTGCCTTGGATAGTTTTGAGTTTGAAACTCTTGCGCGTGACGTTACAGAAATGGTCACCGGCGTAAAGCTATCTTGCTACACCGCAGGTGCTGACGGTGGAGTCGATGCATCTGATTTTTATTATCAAAAATGTCAGCAGAGCCGAATTGTAATGCAGGCAAAGCATTGGTTGCGACGCGTCACTCCCAAACAGTGGGAAGACTTGGTGGGTAACCTCGTCAAACAACTTAAAAAAACTTAACAAAGTTCCTTCTGACAAATTGGTCATCGTTACCTCGGCAGGGGTCACTGAAAATATCCAACATAAGATGATCGATACCGCCGAGTCGTTGGGTGTTAGTTGCTGCATCGTAATTGACAGGATTAAATTGGATGACATGCTCGCTCGCGAGGAATGCAAGCCAATCCTAAAGCGTCATTTCAAGCTTTGGATAGCGGGAACCAATGTGCTTAATCTGATGCTAAATCGGTCTTTAGACGTGGATACAGAAGTTTTTCTTAACCAAATATATGAACATGAAGGGCTTTATACGCAGACGAGCGTTTTTGATAAGGCGATTCAATCGCTGAGACAAAACTCTACTTTGCTTATTGTGGGAGACCCTGGTACCGGGAAAAGCGTTCTCACTCAAATGATCGCTCTTCAGCTCATTAAAGCAGACTTTAAAATCATCTACTCTTCTTGCAACAACATTGACAGGATAAAGAATGCAATTGAGGATAATTGCGAAAATACGCTATTCGTTCTTGATGATTTCCTGGGTCAACGCTGCCTCGATATCGACTCGTCCAAGATGAGGGAGCTGGTCGCCCTCCTTCGATATACATCAAAATTAAAATCCTGCTACACAGTACTCAACTCTCGAATTTCAATCCTGAACGAAGCCAAAAGAGTCGATGACCCTTTCAAAAAATTTATCGATAGCATGCGTGCTGGTATCGTAGTAATTGATACTACAGAGATGTCCCTGCTAGATAAAGCAAGGATTATGCTGGCGAATCTTTCTTTTGAAAACGTCCCTATTGAATATGTCGATTCTTTAAGGGAGCGTTCCCAATCGTACTTTTCACGTCAAATGAAATGCATCGTCATTTGTAAGCATAGCAACTTCAACCCACGTATTATTGAGTTTTGTTGCAGGGAAGAGTTTTGGAAGAACATAGCCCCCTCTGAATTTCCTGACGCGATAAAGGACAAGCTAGATCACCCTAACGATGTGTGGCAAAACGAATTCGAAGAGCGATTAGAAAAGCCCGAACGCATTCTTGCTTACCAGCTATTTTCATTAGGTGACAACTCCGTTCCTCTGTCCTCGTTGCATATTGCATATGAGGAAAGACTCTCACTCGAACCACAAGCTGATTACTCGGTAAATTCTTTTGCCAAGGCACTAAAGCGTTTACAAGAAACCGTAGTCAGAACTGTATACATTGAGAACGAGCCATATGTTTCGATGGCCAACCCCTCTGTTAACGATTATTGCGCCTGGTTTTTAGCCAACAACAATTTGGAGGCTATAGCTATGGCTAAATCAATCGTATTTGTTGATCAACTCGAGAGGATTACTAACGTTAATCACTGTCCTGAAGTCGTTTCAATAATGAGGAACGCATTCATTACAGGGCAGATTTATGATTTTCCCTTTGCAGGCAATAAACTGAGACCCTATGAACTTCCTGGTTTTAAATCCATTTCCAATTGTGAGAAAGTGCTTTCAGAATCAGATTTCGACTGGGTTTTTAATTTTATAAAAAATGCCCTTGAGTCATCCGCGCAGGAAGCATGGTCGCTTACCGCTTCATATTTATTATGCAAATTGCATAAGTGGGGAATTCTCGAATCAAAACAAATCGCAGAGCGGCTCTGCGCGAGACCTCTGCTGCGTAGTTTAATCGCAGGTGCTTCCTATATCACTGCTCCCCGTTTGCTTGAAATTATAACTTTCGGCATTGATAAAGAGCAGGTCGAAGATCTGGCAGATGTGAAGGAGGATCTTTGCTTTCGAAGCAGAGATTGGTTCTGCGATTATGTCACCGACTATTTTGACGACAACTACGAATATGAGCGCGACCTCGATATATGCAAGCGATATGGCCCATGCGATGAAGACGAAGATTGGGAAAACTTAGTTCGCAACGAGATTGAAAAGCAATTGAAATCAGAATTCACTGAATCGACTTTAAAAGAGTATTTCGTTGAATATCTTGATGCAGATATCGCAAACATATTCCTCGCTGAAAACTATAGCGATGAAATGGATGATGCCATTGATAACTACATTTGGAACCTAGATATCCCTGATCAAGAATCGGTATTTGAACCCTATGGCAAATCAGCCCAGCCATCGGACGAGGCTCACGAAAGCCTGATTGTTGAGAAATTATTTAATGAATATCATTTACTTGCTGATTAAGGTTACGACATGTACGTCAACAACATTCAAATACCTGATGCGCTAAATCAGGCGCTATTGAAGCATGAGCTTGTAATATTTGCTGGTTCCGGCGTTTCAATGCAAGGAGATTGTGCTCTTCCCGATTTTCGGGGTCTTGTTAAGCAGATTGCGGAAGTTGTTGCTTCTCCGGATTCCACAAACGTAGATGAGCTATTAGAAGAGTCCTGCGAGACAGCGCTTGGTCATTTAGATCAAATGGGGAATATACACCAAGCATGTGCTCGAGCCATTGGAAAAGGACTTGATGGGTATTCTGACCTGCATATCGGCATATTAAAGTTATTTGGCAACAAAAGAAAAGTCCGTGTAGTTACAACCAACTTCGACCGCAGGTTTGAAGGTGCTGCCAAGTCCCTAGACATTTCACCTCAAACGTACATTGGCCCCGCATTGCCTCTGGGCGATGATTTTGAAGGGATCGTTTATCTACACGGAAACGTATTGCGTCCAGAACAGACCGTCTTAACAGATGTTGATTTTGGAAAAGCATATATCACCAACGCCTGGGCATCGCGCTTTCTGCTTGATATGTTCATGCGGTATACCGTGCTATTTGTTGGCTATAGCTGCAGCGATATGATGGTCAAATATCTTACTCGATCTATTTCGGCAGATATGAATGGACGCATTTTCGCACTTGAGCGCGGCGCAAGTAGAGATGATGAGTGGAATTCGCTAGGCGTCATCCCAGTCCACTTTAATGACTTTAACGAGTTGGCGCCCCTGTTTATGGGATGGGGAAAACTAAGTAATGAGTCTCTAAGCGTACGTCGTTCCGCTGTTGCATCGTATGCGGAAATAACATCCCAGCTGTCTTATATGGAACATGAGAACCTTGCCTCTTTCTTTACCAATCCCGAAGACGGTGATGAAGAAAGAAATGCTCTTGCTACTGCTTTTTGCACAAATACAAATAGCATTAAGTCACTGAAGAACCTCGTTGATTGCGGACTTGATTCATTCTTAATAAAAGACGAGCTGGATGGTTGGGAACGGACCTTTCTCGATTGGTCGGTTAGATCCTTTTCAGTCAATAATTACGTAGACGTCTATCAGGTTGCCATGAGCAAGAGTCGAACTCTGTCATCGATCTATGTCTGCGAATCGCTTCGGCACATTTCTGATTCGCCGGATTCTACAGATGCCTGTATTTCCTTCTGGCTGTCATTTTTAAATCTCGATAAGATTGGCGAGCTATGGATGGAATTCACGTTCCCAAAGCTATTGTCCAAAATAGAAAGTCCAGAGTTGGCACTAAGGCTAATTGACATCATGCTCTCTTACGAAGCGGAGTGGGCTAACGGATTCGACGGAACAGAAGGTAGTTTTCACCCTCGTTTCAGTTTTAATTTTTCTGATAACGCCGAAACTGTCTCTAAAGCAATTGTTGCCTGGGCGGACCGTATTGGCGAGAGACTGCTTTCATTACTTTGCAACCGTTTAAATGACATTGCCAATCTGGAAGCTGGTTATACCAATCTTGACAACCTGCTAGACTCATCGAGTTTTATCCGCCATGCAATCGAAGACCATGAGCAAGATATGCCTAAAGAAGGCACTTTTTGCGTAGTGATTGATTGCGCAAGAGAGGTTGGTCGCAAACTCTATTTGGCAAACGAACTTGAAGCTAATAGAGTACTTGCTTTAATCGGTTCAAAGTGCAGTCTTATTAAACGACTGGGCCTGTACTTATATTGCTTGAAATTGGATGATCCCGACCAGGCCTTAACGCTTGCAACCGAGTGCGGAGCTCTCGAAGATCTAGCATCTAAATACGAGATATATCATCTTGTCCTCAATGCATACCCGAAAGCAAGTAGATTGACTAGGGAAAGGTTTATTGAGAGGGTTAATTTATCATTCTCGAATTACGGAGACGCTCGCCACTGTGCGTATGCACGTTTCAACTTATATCAGTGGCTTGTGGATAACAATGTCACAGATGATCTATTGCAGCAACAGCTTGATGAGGTAAAGCTTGACCATCCTAACTATAGGCTAACCGAATTTCCTGACTTATCTTCCTATATGACCTGCGGTTTTCCGCAAATTAGTCCATTGACTGCGACGGAATTTACAGCAGGCAGTGTTATTCAACTATTTGAAAGGGTGGTAGACGATGGACAAGACATCTACCGGGCTACCGAAATTCTCAGAGCTAGCTGTAACGCCAACCCCAGCTCAGTGATTAGCGTTATTTCAGACATTGCTAACAGAATTGAATCGAAGTCTGAAATTCTATCCGCCAAATATATGCTCCACAGCATTCCATGGGAATCGTTAGATTCTGAGCAACTTGCAAAGCTGCTACCAGTTTTTAATAAAACTGCCGCATACGATGAGTCCTATGGGGCCACGATTCATGCCCTTGAGTACTTGGTCGGAAAAATTGATAATTCTCAAGTCGCGAATTGCGTCGAGCTTACGCTTGGCGTGGTGACCCCCGAAAGAATACTGGCCAGCGTCTCAGACCGAGGTATTTCGAGTGACGTAAAGGTGGATTGGTTTTCCAAGGCACTAAACAGCCCGTTGGGGCAAGCTGTCAACGCTCAAATTTGCTTGCTGGCCAGATGCGAGAAACTGGGGCTCAATGACGAAAACACTTCGTTGCTTGACTTGATTGAGCGTCTCATTAAGGCCACATACGACGACGCGACCTCGTCAAACATTATTTTTGCAGCATTATTCTCGCAGTTAAATTATTGGGCCACGAATCACATGCCTTTCTATAAGGAATGTATGGAGCCGGTAGTATTGATCGACGAAACTCCTGGGCACAGCGGCAGTGTTTGGGGTCTCAGCTATCTGAATATTGCTAATCGTCAAACATGGCATTCTCTTAGCGAAGTGTGTCCCAAATTTGCGGTCGTACCTTGTAAAGAGCTCAGTAAGCCTTATGAACGTATTAGGAAGTACTGCCTATTCTCATCAATTCGTTTTGACGAGAAGGAAAGCCGCTCCAAACTGCTATCCAATTTTGAACGCACTCCCGCCCTTGTTTTAGAAGCGGTTTCAGCGCTTGTTCATTTCCTAATTACTCTCGAGCCGACAGATGCCATAGACGCCTGGAATGAATGGATAAAAAACGATCTATTCAATTTGATTGATAACGAGGCAAACTTTGAGCAAGGGGCACCTTTACTTAGAAGAATTATGACCCTAAATGAGGATATCGCCACGGATTGCATTGCGTTTATGGCGCAAAGAAGCGAATGGAAATTGGATCGCAGAATTCTGACCATTAAACAAGTTAAGTCAATAACAACCTGCAACAATGCGAACGAAACAGATATCTTTAAGGTCATTCTAATGCAGCTCAAATGGGCCAGGCTTCTTCAAGCCGCTCAGCAGTCCTGTGTTGATTATATTAATTTAAAAGTAGAGGCTGGCAGTCTTGAAGAGGGCCTAATCGACATGGCAAAGGACGTGTACGCTTATAAGAGTATTCCCGTTCCGCAAACACCCAACTGGCATACCGCCAGAGGAGACTAGGGCTTGGCTCGACAGCTGCATCCACACTGGTTTTTTGATTCTAATCTTACTGAAGAGCCGTAGAGCATACATATGGCGATTGCCTTCCATACAATCGAAAAGTAAAATTGAACCATGATTACTTTTGTCGACATATCTGCCGCTGTTTCTCGCGTACTGTCTCGCTACGATGTCCGCGAGGCGTATCTTTTTGGCTCTTTTGCCCGCGGTGAGCAGACGCCAGATAGTGATATCGATTTGCGCCTCGTTTGCGGAGACAGCATGACGTTTGGCACGCTATACGAAATCTCCCTTGAACTTGAAGAGGAGCTCGGGCGAGAGGTTGAGATTGTGACTAATCCGCCTGAGCACATGCGTCCTGCTTTTCGCAAAAACATTGAACAGGATGAGGTGCGTCTTTATGAAGCGGCGTAAGCGAGACGCCGAGCTCATCGATGTCATTCTGTCTGATTGCGAGACGCTGACTAAACGTATCGACCATTTTGGCTCTACGGAGAGTTCCTTTGTTTGCGATAGAAGCGATGAAGGCGAACTTGCCTACGACGCAATCATGAGCCCTGTTTACAGAATCGCTGAGGATGCGCTCCATCTTTCTGATGAAGTCCAATCAGCTTTTCCAGAGTATCCCTGGAATGATATTAGGGGTTTTCGCAACTTCGTAGCGCATGGTTATCGAGAGGTTGATCGATCCCTTGCTTGGAAAGTAATCGTCGATGATATTCCCGAGCTAGAGAAAGCTTTGCGAATCTTTAAGGAGCGTCAGAGCTAATGCGTCGTTGGCTGGCGCGTTGCCCTCGACAGTCTACGGAGCTTCGTCGAACTTGACCTCCTTTCACCGACTGGCAAAACGATTTACACCTAATTTCGTGGGTTCGATCGCAGGTAATTCGTTCGCCACTTGCCCGATCTCGCTACACTAATAACTGCTGCTATCAGGTCATTTCCTGATGTAGTTTCCATTGGCTCTTGCGAAGATCGGAGCGGTTATGTTTGCTACCGCGTTCCACACCAGCCGTCACTACATCCTGTTTACTGTCATGGCCTGCCTATGCGTTTTGCTGGGCGGGCCTTCTTATGCCGCGGGCGCGGACAGCCTGTTCATTGCGGGCGACACGTACTGCGAGCCTGGCGTGTCGGGCCCCGGTTGGGCTTGGACCGATGCCGACCATCTGGAACTTACCGGCTATGCGGGTGAGGCCATCGGCGCCGACGGCGAACTAGTGGTGACGCTTGTGGGGCAAAACTCCGTGGTCGAGACGCATGCGCCCGATGCGGACATTTCCATGAGCGGCATGGAGGTGTGGGGGGACCTTACGCTTCGCGGTTCCGGCTCGCTCACGGCGACGGGTTCACAATGCGGGATCCATGTGGCCCAGGCGCTGATGGTCGACGGCTGCACGGTGGATGCCAGGGCCGACGGGGCGGGCGTTTTTGACCAGACTGTTGCCGGCATTGCCGCAGGCAGCTTAACAGTACGTGGCGGAGGGCGCGTTGTTGCCGCGGGCGCGGGAACCGATGCGGGCTTGCGCTTTTATGGCGTGCGCTTGCTCGACGAGGGATTTGGGACAGACGCAGCGAGCAAGACGCTTGCTGTGGATGCGTCCCGGCTGGATGCAACCGGTACGGACGCCGGCGTTGCCTGCGATCGAGGATCGCTCGTTGCCGCGCACTTTGTGACGCCTGCAGGCGGAGCCTTTGGCGCTGCTAGCGTGGTGGATGCCGGCGGAGCCGTGGCACCGCACGTGGTGATTGTGCCCGATGGCGCCACCGCACCGGCGGGGGAGACCGTTACACCCGGCGGCGAGGTGCCGGGGGATGGCACGGGCGAGCCTACTGGTGGCGCCGACCCTGCTGCGGGGCAACCCGGTGCGGAGCCGGCGACGGATCCTGCGGTGAAACCCGTGGCTACGTCGCCCAAGATAACGACCACCAAGACAACAGTCACCAAGACGACCAAGCCCAAATCCAGTATTGCAACAACATCGGCGCTTCCCAAGACCGGCGACAGCTACTGGATAGCAGCCTCCTTAACGCTATTCCTGCTGGGAACAGTGCTTCTGAGCGCCGCATATCGCTGCTGATGCGGCGCGACGCACCTGGCTGCGATACAAGAGCTCTGTAGGAGCTTTAAGGGCAACGCTTTCGGCAAGGGAGCGTTGCTATTTATGCATGCAATGTCTAACGTGCAGCCATATGCGTTTCCGCAACAAGGACTATCGCTTGTGGCAATACGCAAACATATGTTCTATACTTATACAAAAGGAATTGGTGAGAGGCGGTTAAATGAAAGCCAAGAGATGACATCGCGAGCAGTGTTGTTCGTTTAATAAATGAATCGGGGCTTAGCCACTATCTATTCTTTGGCTCAGGCTTTTTTCGTAGACATATGGGCACTGACGATTGAGACGGCCTATGCAGTCGGCCGGCAGGGTTCGGGTCTTATTGGATTAATTCAATTCACCTCGTGCTAAATCCACTCCGTTCTTTATACTCAAATGCAAACACTAAGGAGGTAGTCATGTTTTGGAGCTATGTTCAGCTTGATGATGGCACCCAGTTTGCCTACTCAGAGACAAGAGAAGACGGAACCGTTCGCGTAGCCGTCGAGCGCCCGGTTGACTTTGGCTTTGACCATGCGGAATGTTTCTTGCCTGCGGTCAAATGGTTCAACGTCGAAGGATTTACTGCTGATGACCTCAATTTCTTGACAGAATTTGTTAGATCAAACGCCCCGTTTATCTTCGAGCTCGCCGAACGCCAAAAAGCCGGACCGGCGGTGGCATAATGCCTCGAGTTCTTATTTTCGGGCAGTACGTTCTGTTCTTTTGGATTGCGGAAAACGGAGAACCAATTCACATCCACGTAGGCGTAAAGAGGGCGGCTGCTAATTCGACTAAGTTTTGGCTGACGAAAGACGGCGGATGCAAGCTTGCGAACAACGAGAGCAAGATTCCGGCTAAGGATCTCAGAGATCTTTCAAAACTAATAACCATGAACCATCAATTCATATGTGACAAGTGGTGCGAAACCTTTGGTGATGATTCACTGACGTTCTACTGTTAATCATCGAGCAGGATGAGGTGCGTGTCTATGAAGCACTGCAAGCAGGACGAGGAGCTTGCAAATGCCAGCCCGCGGCCTTTCCCTTCCAGAGAACCCAGCCCGGTGACCCTCCAGGCCATTCGCGAAGGTGATGCGTTCTTAGTGACGGGGGAGTCCGGTCGCTTCGACAACGGCGCCGATCTAATCGATGCAGCTTTAAAAGCTCCTGAAGCGTGAGAGAATTTAACCACCGAAGAGACTGTCGTCTTGGAGGTGCCAGATCGGCGAGGTACGTACCTCGCCATTTTTGTACGATTTGATCAAATGTCTAAGCATTTGAACCTGCATATCGACGAGGTCGGCAATGCGGATAAGCCTTTTCTGCCTAGTGGCAGGCTTAATTCGCGATATCCTTCATGTGTTATACTTGAGCCATAAATTCTGTTTCAAGTATTCGAAAGGCTTGAGATGAAGTTGTTAAAGGTTTGCTTCGACCATCTCTCGATGTTCGAAGACGGGTTATTCGAAATCGACCTGTTCGCCTCCGACCGCGTGACGGCCTCCGATGAGTCGGCTTTCGAACTGGCGGACCATCTCTACGTGAATAGCGTCGTTGCGCTGGCGGGCATTAACGCTACGGGCAAGACGACAGCACTGAACCTGCTGGAGCTCGCCTGCCGCATTGTTGACGGCTCTCCGGCGCGCGGCGGCGGGCTCCCATCAACGTTCCCCGCCGCGTTCGACGGCCCGTCCAAGCTCAAGTGCGTCATATGGCACGCAGATCGTCTTTACTTGCTCGAGTCGGTGCTGCAGACTGTCGAAGGAGGCGACGACGGTCCCGAGCTGACGTTCTCCGATGAGGTGATTTCTTCGCTGCCAGCCAAGGCCCTCAAGCGCTCGACCCTGGCATCCTGGGCCGAAATCGAGAAACTCGCGTCCCCGCTGTGCGACCGTGCTCAGATGCCGGACTCTTGGGCGGCGTTTACGCCGCCTGACGTTTCCGTCGCAGCCGCTGTGCTCGCCAAGGACTTCGGCCATCGCATCCGAGCGATAGCATTGCGCGACGGTGGCTTCCGCCTGACTGAGCAATTCAACGGTCTCGACGACGTGCTTCGTGTTTTCGACTCTGGCATCGAGCACCTCGAGGTCCGGGACTCCGGTCGCGCCTTCGTACTGACGTTTACAGGTCGCGAGCCCATCACGATCTCCGAGCGGGGGCTCACCGAGGTACTCTCCTCCGGCACTGTACGTGGCCTAGGGCTGGTGCAGCGCGCAATGAGGGTACTGCGCTCCGGCGGCTACCTTTTAGTCGACGAGGTGGAGAACCACCTTAACCGCCAACTGGTTAACGTCGTGCTTGATCTGTTTGCCGCCCGCGGGACCAACCCCAACGGCGCGACGCTGGTTTTCACGACTCACTACCCGCAGCTCCTCGATCACGTGCATCGCAAGGACAACGTGTTCTTTCTCGCCCGACGCAACAGCGGTGCGCGCGTGGTGAAGTACGCCGACCGCGTGAAACGCATCGAGAACAAGAAATCGGAGGTATTCGCCTCGAACTTTGTGAAGGGGACCGCTCCGCGCTACGCCGACGTGCGCGCGCTTAAAGAGCTCGTCGCAGAGGAGGTGTCCGATGAGCGGTGATAACGGTTTTCGCTTTGCGGGATATCATCCGATCATCTCCTGCGAGGGAACAGCGGAACAGGTGGCCGTGGACATTCTCCTCGAGGCGGACGCGCTCGTCTTTTCAGAGGCCGACGTCGTGGACGTCACCCGCCTGCGCAAAGCCTCCGATATCCAAGATAACTACCTCAACTTAGACTATGACTGGCCAGTCTGCATCGTCAGGGTGCTGGACTCGAGGAAAGAACGCTTCAAACTCGGCAACCTGTACGCCGGCCGCTTCCCGGTGGTTAGCTACGTGACCCATCCCGAGATAGAGGTGCTGGCCATTATTCGAGAGGGCTCGTGGAGACGCTGGCACGGCGGACGCATGAAACCGAGCGACTTCTGCAAACAGGAGCTCGGCATGCACGAGGTAAAGAGGGAAGGCTTCCTCAAAAGTTATTGGGATGCCGATTCGCTTACGGCAGCCGCCAGGGAATACAAGCGACTTTCGAAGATCCCCAAGGGCGAGTTGTGCCTGGCAGACCTCATCCGGTAAAGGCTTGCAGCCACCGCAATACCCATAACGCTTCCCAAGACTACCGGCTGCCGCTTGATTGCCCTTTTCTCGGCGCTTTTCTTGCCGTGTACAACACAGCCATAACGCCCATTTCCGGAAGTGCGGGGAAAAATCGCAACCAGCCGAGCACAAACCAAATTTTGGCGTCAAAACCGCAGGTCACGAAAGGGTATAACCGGGGTCTGGTTGGCGGAACTCGGTCTTTCCCCGCACTTCCGAACTCGGAGAGTCTTAGAAGCCAGTATTGAATATCGGCAGCCAGTTGCCGAAAATCCATTTGAGGGAATCCGTATCGTCGATATCATTCGAGAGGGGATGACGGACGATGACCCACGCCTACAGTGAGATGTATCTCGAGGATGCCATGAGAACGCTGGGCGAGGCGGTCGATTTTGCCCTCTGTGACCAAGGGTTGAATCCAGCCGAGTTGACGGCGATCCTGTCGAACGCTTTTGAGATGAAACAGTTTGAGCGCGGTATGCCTCGCGTCGTCTGCAGCATGGCGGGCGACGAGCTCGCGCACGATATTATCGCCCATGCGGGACTGACCCCCGTCGAATGCAGGGAGACCTATCCGTTCAACCGTTCGCCTCAGTATTGGGCGGGCTGGGTTTTGGCCTATGCGCAATGGATGAGCAGCTTGGGCTTTAATGAGCTACTCGAAGTCGCTCCGCTCGATTGGATTATCGGCTCGTACCATTCGCTTCACGAGGCCTCCGAAGACAAATTCGCCCAGATTGTCATTGATAAATGGAACGATGCCCAGGCAGACAAAAAGGGCCTCAAAGCGGCTCGAAAGGCGGCCGGCCTAACGCAAAAACAGCTCGCCGCCCAATCGGGGGTTAAACTTCGCGCCATACAACTCTACGAACAGAACCAGCTCGACCTACGCCGTGCCTCGGTCTCCTCGGCATTGGCGCTCGCAAAAAGCCTGGACTGCACACTCGAAGACCTCGTCTGGCAGCCGGTTGCCCTGGAGTACGAGTCGCGGGCTATTCCGTCCGTAAAGCTATAGAGGAGGTAGACATGCCTTGGAGCCATGTTCAACAAGATGACGGCGCTGATTGCGTTGCTCAAGAAGATCGTTCATCTGCGCACGAGGCAAAATCAGCATCCCCGATTTTGCTCGACGGCGCCACGTCAATCGACGAAGCTATTCGGCTGACCATTGCGGACATGCCCAACGTGCTCAGGCTCTTGGAGAACTCATGATGGCGGCAACGCAGCGGAGCGCTCATCCGTTCGCGCCGCTCGTGCTCGACGATGCCGGATCGCTCGAAGTCATGGCCGCGGCCGTAATGCGTCTGCACAGCACGCTGATGACCGTCGGGCGCTGCTATACGACCGACGCCGCGGGCGACCGTGCCGCGCTTGAGCTTGGACGCGTCGAGTCCGTACTTGCGGGTGCGTTCTGTACGATATTCGGCCAATCGCCGGCCGATCGCTTCGCAGACATCTTTGACCAGGTCGCCTACGTGGCCGAGCACATGGTCAAGGACCACATCTTTGAGGACGGCAACAAACGCACCAGCCTTGTCTTTGCGTTGTCCGTCTTAAGGTTCGCCGGCACTCCGGTCGTGCTGTCCGATGGCCCCGAGCCCAAAGACAATCAATACTATGCCTGGATCCAGGACCTCGTTTCCAGTCGCCGCACGACCAGCGAGCTAGCCGAAGAGCTGCGCCGCGGTTGTGTTGTAGGCTCGGGCGACCCCTCGCGCGTATAGAATCTAAGCATCCGCACGCCAGTTATTGAATGGATTGGACACCATATGGAAATCCCCAGCACCCCGTGCAGCAATGTCTACGACTTTGCGTTTTGCCCCGAGCCCTGTTACGACCGCCTGGTCGACCTCGCCGATCCCGAGGACTGGGGTCCCAGCAACCGCATCCTCAAAAACTACCTGTCGTTTTCGTTTAGCCGCGCGGTGTTTTTGACCGAGCGCGACGTGGACCAGACCGCACCGTCCAACCTGCCGCTGGTGTTCGATGACGACCGCTGCCTGTTTAACACCGGCCTGTATACACGCCGTTACGAGACCATCTACGGTCTGTTTGAGCCCAACACCAAGCCCGACGCACGCCAGCGCTGGTTTTTGAAGGGCTTCTTTAAGGAGAGCGACCCCATGCTGGTCTCGTTTGAGTACCTGCCGTGCCGCGTGCGCTTTGCCGAGGACCCCTCCGAGCTCGTCTTTGACTACCGCCTGCCCATCCGTTCCAACATCGACCACATTTTGGGCGACGAGGAAAACCTGACGCGCATCCCCGCCAGCCTGATGGGGGAGGACAACTCGCTGCTGCTGCGCCGCGCCTTTGAGGGCGCCGTCGTCGAGGCCGCCCGCCGCGCCGCAGCCAACTACACGCTCGCGGTGCCGCAGTTCTATGGCGGCCGGATCCAGCTGCTGCTGCCGCTGTGCCTAACCGGCGACAAGCCCGAGCTGGCGCTGACTATCCAGCGCGAGGACGGCTTTTACGCCGCGCGTACCTGTCTCACGCTCGACATGGCCTACAACAACGCGCGACTTATCTGCCGCCCCGAGACCTCGTGGATCAAGCGATAAAGGGTGGTTTAGCTGGCGGTTTGCTGGTTGCCTTAGGTGCGATGACGCGGCTTGCGCCCACGAATTTAAAATCGGGGGCAAAAAGTTCTTGGTAAACCACGCGCGGCTATGATAGTATCTCTTTTGCCGAAAGGCGACGGGCGATTGGCTCAGGGGTAGAGCATATCCTTCACACGGATGGGGTCACAAGTTCGAATCTTGTATCGCCCACCATCTAAAGTACAGGTCAGAGGTATTAAGCCTCTGGCCTTTTTCGTTATGACACTAAGAGTGACACCAAAACTGACACCAAAAATAAATCGTAGTCGTCTAAGGCGTCTTTTTTTATCGCACCCTTTTTGCTGACGCCATTGCCCGTTTTGTATAAAACGCATGCGTATTTTCATTGAATTCCCCCTGTGATCCGAGCACAAATGTGGAGATAGGGACCACATGCCCAAACCGCCTTCCAGCGGATTTCTATCACACGGTGGTTTTTCGGCAGAACTTGTCAAGCTTTTGGTTTGCTTCCGGTACTTACCCGCATGATGCCCCGGTAGATAATCGGCCATGCCCGCAATTCGCATGGCCTACGGCCGATACCAGGGGAGGCGCAAATGGACGAAATCGTCTGCGCAAACACCGCATTCCGCTACTGGCGCTGCCCACCGCAGGTGCGCGATCTCTACCCACGCCTACCCAACTCCGAAGACGGCTGGCGAGCTCTATCCCAAGCCCCTTTCGTGAGCGACGTCCTTAAGACGCCAGTCATCACAGCAGCATCAACACGAAGCAACCTGCATTCTGAGACAAGACGGACCATCCGATGGAACAGCGCCTATACAGAGAAGGTTTCCATCGACACGGGTATGGGCTTTAGCGTCACGGATCCTCTTCATACGCTATTCACCATGACTAGAAGCGTTTCTTCATGTGACCTGGTTCTGGCTATGTACGAATTTTGCGGATGGTTCTCGGTTTTTAAACCAACGCCCGCGGTCGACATGGCACTTGAGCAGGCAAAATCAGAAGAAGAGCAGTACACCACAGAAAGTCTGTTTGAACTAGACGAAACACAAGACGAGGCCCCATGGAAGCGAGTCTGTCCTCGGGCGCACCAGAAGGACAGCGAGAATGATCAAAGTGGGCAGCAGGATGACGGATCCGGAAATAAAGCTAGCAGAAAGGGCACATCGCTCTGGATGAGAAAGCCTCTAATTGAAATAGAAGAACTGCACAGATTTGCAGAGAAGGTTAAGGGCGAAATGTGGGGAAGGCAATTCTACGAAGCCGCACAGCAGGTAATGGGTATTGCTGCATCCCCGCTAGAAGTTGCTGGAATCATGTTGCTAAGTCATCCGAGGCGTGCCGGCGGAGCGGAGTTTAAAAACATATTCGTCAACGACTTAACACCGCTTTCGAATTCAGCTCGGAAAATCGCAGGTCAGAAAATCTGTTATGGAGACATCGTTATCGTAAACCCAATAACAATGAAGGCTGTGATTATCGAACTTCAAGGAGAGGTTATTCATGGATCGGGCGCTGTGCTTGACCACGATGCAACCCGAATGACAGCATTGCAGAGCATGGGATACGACGTATTTCTTGTAACCCATGACATGCTCAATGATCACAATCAGCTTGATGCCATCATTCACAGTGTGTGTGAGCGATTGGAGTTGCGCTACAAACCAAAAACCGAGGCGATGAGATGCGCTGAGACCAGATTGCGGGCCAACGTTCTGTGCAATTGGCTTGATATTGGTAAGTAATAATGCCCAACTGAGCATTTTTAATACTTTATATGCTGACAGTAATTAAGTGCCATTTTAAAACCATGCCGGTTTACTACGTTGGATTGGGGGTAGCTGAGCACACCGAATTCGCCGCTCGTAAAACCGCAGGTAGATCGCCTGCCCGTTTTGCGAAAGTAGGCGTGAGGTCGGTAATCCGGGAATCGGCGTAGTAAACCGGTCCGTTTATGAAGCGACCAGCTTGGGCGAGCTACGCACGGTTCCGTAAATTGGCCCGAAGGCGTGCGGAGGGGCTCAGACGACTCCCTCCCGCGGAAGCTCCGCGGATCGCTTTGGTCTGGTCGGCGGCACCTGGGGCGACATGCCGAGCCCCGGGAAGGAAGGTGGCGAGCTTGCCGCCGCCCGCGGAGCGAGCCCCGCGGGCTATGTCGGGCATCGTGGGTCCTCTCGGCCCCGCGCCCGTTCCACGCGCCGCAAAATATTTTCCGAAATTGTCCTTGCATCGGCGGGGGAGTTCCCGTATAGTACTTCTTCGCACGGGGGCGTAGCTCAGCTGGGAGAGCGCTTGACTGGCAGTCAAGAGGTCAGGGGTTCGATCCCCCTCGTCTCCACCCGAGCATTGAATGAGGCTCCAACGCAAGTTGGGGCCTTTTTTCATATCTATTGATTTAAGCCATGTATTGGCTGGGTAGCATCTTGGCGACATACCCATTGCTAATTACGAATATGAATGTTGATAACTTTACGTCTCTGGATGACAAAGCTAGTCTGCAGCCCAATAACAAAGAGGCCGGGCGTAATGCCCGGCCTCGAAATACTCTGGTGGGCCCTCCGGGATTCGAACCCAGAACCCAGGGATTATGAGTCCCCTGCGCTAACCGTTGCGCCAAGAGCCCTTATGAACGGTGAATGCAATTCTAACAAAGGCAACTCAGGCCAAATTTCTTCGCTTCACGTCGTGAAATACTACCATGCACGAGCAAGTCGCACAACGCAAGATCAAATCCGATGCTAAACAACAGCTAATCTAGGCGCATCGCAGAAAAGACGTGTTTTAGAAAAAGTTAAGGCCATTAATTCAGTGCTCCAACACATTTAACTGTGAAATCAACCTGATGCCATTTCAAAACCATGCCGGTTTACTACGACGGATCGGCGACCCCTGAGCACCGTATGTTCTCCGCTTGCAAAACCGCAGGTAGGAAGCCCGCCGGTTACGCCAAAAGGCGAGTATGGTCGGACATTCCTGATTCATCGTAGTAAACCGGCATGGTTCTGAAGCGCAGGGGAGGGGCGCTTCGCAATCAGACCCGATAATGGGACTGGCGGTGCACGGAAAACCCTGTTGCACGGGGAGAGTCGTGTTCCGCGCGCCAAGTCGGCCGGCGCACGGTCCGTGCGTGGACCGCTGCCCCCGCGGGCATCGCGGGCTCCTCGGACCTGGGCGGGCCCGCGAAAGTTTTTCCAAAATTGTCCTTGCATCAGCGTCCGAGTTCCCGTATAGTACTTCTTCGCACGGGGGCGTAGCTCAGCTGGGAGAGCGCTTGACTGGCAGTCAAGAGGTCAGGGGTTCGATCCCCCTCGTCTCCACCCGAGCATTGAATGAGGCTCCAACGCAAGTTGGGGCCTTTTTTCATATAGGCACACAAGGTCAAAGGCGGCACCATGATCCTCCTAGTCGACAAGATCGAAAAAAGCTTCGGCGCGCGCGTCCTCTTTAGCGGCGCGTCTTTCCAGATCAACCCCGGCGAACGCTTTGCGCTCGTGGGCCCCAACGGCGCCGGCAAAACCACCATGCTCAAGATCATCATGGGCATCGACAGCCCCGACGCCGGCCAAGTCCAGTACGCCAAGGACTGCCAGGTAGGCTACCTAGAGCAGGAAACCAACCTGGAGCACAAGGGCACCAGCATCCTTGCCGAGGTCATGGCCGCCGCCAAGGAAATCCGCCGCATGGGCGAGCGCGCCAACGAGCTACAGGCCCAGATCACCGAGCTCTCCGAGAAGGGCAAAGACGTCGACGCCCTCCTCAACGAGTACGGCCAGGTCCAGGACCGCTTTGAGCACCTGGGCGGCTACGAGCTCGAGAGCAACGCCCGCAAGATCCTGTCCGGCCTGGGTTTCAAGGTTACCGACTTTGAGCGCCCGTGCTCCGAGTTCTCGGGCGGCTGGCAGATGCGTATCGCGCTGGCTAAGCTCTTCCTGCGCCACCCCGACCTGCTGCTTCTGGACGAGCCCACCAACCACCTGGACCTCGAGAGCGTCCAGTGGCTGCGCGGCTTTATCGCAAGCTACGACGGCGCTGTCCTCATCGTCAGCCACGACCGCGCCTTCATGGACGCCTGCGTCGACCACGTCGCCGCGCTCGAGAACCGTCGCGTAACCACCTACACCGGCAACTACAGCAGCTACCTCAAGCAGCGTGAGGACAACCTGGAGCAGATGCGCGCCAAGCGTGCCGCCCAGGAGCGCGATATCGCCCACATGCAGGTCTTCGTCGACAAGTTCCGCTACAAGCCCACCAAGGCCGCCCAGGCGCAGGAGCGCATCCGCAAGATCGAGCAGATCAAAAAGGAGCTCGTCATCCTGCCCGAGGGCCACAAGCACATCGACTTTAAGTTCCCCGACCCGCCGCGCTCCGGCGACATGGTCGTGGGCCTCGAGGGTGTATCCAAGTCCTACGGCGACAAGCACATCTACAGCGGCATCGACCTCAAACTCTACCGCGGCGAGCATGTGGCGCTCGTCGGCCCCAACGGCGCCGGCAAGTCCACGCTCATGAAGATCCTCGCTGGCCTGGAACCACCCACCACCGGCACCCGCGACCTTGGCACCAACGTGGGCGTGGCTTACTACGCCCAGCACGCGCTCGAAGGCATGACCGAGTCCAACACCGTCCTGCAAGAGATCGACACCGTCACGCCCAAATGGACCGTGCCGCAGCAGCGCAGCCTGCTGGGCGCCTTCCTGTTTAGCGACAACGACTCAATCGAAAAGCAGGTCCGCGTCCTTTCCGGCGGCGAGAAGGCGCGTCTGGCCCTGGCCAAGATGCTTGTGGCCCCCGAGGCGCTCCTGTGCCTGGACGAGCCCACCAACCACCTGGACATCGACTCGGTGGACATGCTCGAGAACGCCCTGCAAAACTTCCCCGGCACCATCGTGCTGATCAGCCACGACGAGCACCTGGTACGCGCCGTGGCCAACCGCGTGATCGATATCCGCGATGGCAAGGTCACGGTCTACGACGGCGACTACGACTACTACCTCTACAAGCGCGAGGACCTCGCAGCCCGCGCCGCCGCCGAGGCGGCAGGGGAGAGCGCGCCCGCCGCGACCAAGCCCACCAAAGCCAACGCCGGCCAGGCCGACACCCCCGCCGCCGCCCCCAAGCCGGCCGAGGGCAAAAAGACCAAGGAGCAAAAGCGCGCCGAGGCCCAGGCCCGCGCCGCGCTCAACAAAAAGCTCAAGGGTGTGCGCAACCAGCTCAAGAAGATCGAGGCGGAGCTGGACAAAAAGCGCGCCCGCTATGACGAGCTTATGGAATTGATGGCAAGCGAAGAGCTTTATGCCGATCAGGATAAGTTCAACGCCGCGCTGGGGGAATATAACGGCCTTAAGCAAGAGCTGCCCAAGCTCGAGGACGAATGGCTGGAGCTTTCCACCCAGATCGAAGAGGAGACCGCGCGTGAACTCTCGTAAAGCCACCGCCGTGGCGATGAGCATCATAGCCATCGCTTGTCGCATCTGCGGCATCTTTATGAGCGCGATGACCGTGCTGCTGTGCTTTAGCGGCCTCACCGCCAAGTTGCAAATCGTTGGCTTTGTCGTTGAGCTTTCTCGCGCGCTGCCGGGTGCCATCGCCGGCTACGGCGTCATCACATCGCCTTTTGGCGGCGTGTTCCGTCTGGATTACGCCATCGTCGCCGTCATCCTGTTTGTGGCCGACTACCTGCTCACGCGTGCCTCGCGCCGCGTCCGCTAGGGGGTCGACATGTCCAGCAGCTACTTTATGAACCTGGTCGCCAGCGCCGTTGCCGTCATCGTGGGCATCGTGATCCACGAGAGTGCGCACGCCGCCGCGGCCTGGGCGCTCGGCGACAAGACGGCCCGTTCGCGCGGCCGCGTCTCGCTCAACCCGCTCAACCACATCGACCCGTTCGGCACCGTCATCTTGCCGCTGCTGATGCTTGCCGCCGGCGGTCCGGTGTTCGCCTTCGCCAAGCCCGTGCCCGTCTACCTCAACAACCTCAAGCACCCCAAGCGCGACGAGGTCCTGGTGAGCGCGGCCGGTCCTGTATCGAACATCGCGCTCGCGTGTCTCGCAGCCGCCCTCATGCACGCGACATACGGCAACCTCTACACCAGCATGTCCTTTGCCGTAGCCTCCCAAATCATGAACTTCGGTGCCACGTTTATCGTGGTCAATCTGTCGCTCGCGTTCTTTAACCTCATCCCGATCCCGCCGCTCGACGGCTCATCGATCATCGTGCCCTTCCTCAAGGGCAAGGCACTCGCCAACTACTACCACTTGCAGCAATACGCCATGCCCATACTCATCATCGTGCTGTACCTGCTGCCCATGTGGACCGGCATCGACGTGATCGGGCGGTATTTCGACGTTACCGTGTATCCGCTGGCCGAGTGGCTGCTCAACTTCGCAATCGCCGGTATCTAGGGTAAACTTACAGGTCGACCGTGCAAATCGGTCCCAACATGCACCCAAACCGCGCCGCGAAGGCGCCGTCAAAGGAGGTCGAAGATGTCGTATCGCGTGTCGACGCAGGTCTACAGCGGACCGTTCGACCTGCTGCTGCAGCTGGTAACCCGCCAAAAAGTTGATATCGGCGCCATCTCGATCAGCGAGGTGGCCGAGCAATATCTGGCCGAGGCCGAGCGCATCGAGGCGCTGGACCTGGACGTGGCGAGCGACTTTTTACTGGTTGCGGCAACCCTTTTGGACATCAAGGCTGCCTCGCTGGTGCCCCAGGAAACCCCGCGCAAGTCCGACGACGATGACGAGGACGATGAAGACCTCGAGGAGCTTAGCGCGCTCGACGGCGATGCCCTGCGCGAGGTCCTGATTCAGCGCCTAATCGCCTACAAGCAGTTTAAGGGTGCGGCGGCAGCCCTTGGCGCGCGCATGCAGGCCGAAAGCCGCATGCATCCGCGCGTAGCCGGCCCCGACCCCGAGTTCCTAGGCCTTATGCCCGACTACCTGGCCGGCATCACCCTGCGTGGCCTCGCCGTCATCTGCGCCGACCTGGATGGCAAGCGCCAGACCTTCCTGCTGGAGGCCGAGCACGTGGCACCGCATCGTGTGCCGCTCGACCTGACCGTGGCCTCGGTCGATCGCTTTACCATGTCGCACCAAACCTGCACTTTCCGCGATCTGTTGGACGGCGACGCCACCACCGAGCAGCTCGTTGTCACCTTCCTGGCCATGCTAGAGCTTGCCAAGCGCGGCTCGCTTACGCTAAGCCAGGACGAGATCTTTGGAACCATTCAAATCAACCGCGTCGAGGGCGCCGAGGCATACGTGCCTGGCGAGGGCCCCGAGCTCACCGAATAGGAGCGGCAACCATGTCAACCCTTTCCACGCTGGAGGCAAACAGCCTCAAAGGCGCCCTCGAGGCGCTGCTGCTGGTGTCGAGCGACCCCGTGAGCGCACCCGCGCTGGCAGGAGCGCTGGATATCGCCCCGGGCGAGTGCGCGTCGCTTTTGGCCGAGCTCAAGGTAGAGTACGAGGAGGCCAACCGCGGTTTTCAGCTCCGCGAGGTCGCCGGTGGCTGGCGCCTGTTTACGCATCCCGCCTATCACGACGTGGTCGAGGCCTACGTGCTGAGCTGGGACACGCAAAAGCTGTCGCAGGCGGCCCTTGAGACCCTGGCCGTCATCGCCTACCACCAGCCCGTTACGCGCGAGGTTGTTAAGGGCATCCGCGGCGTCAACTCCGACGGCGTCATCGCGTCGCTCGTGGATAAGGGCCTGGTGCGCGAGCTCGGTCGCGACCCCGAGCGCGGTCAGGCCATCATCTACGGCACGACCAACGCCTTCTTGGAAAAGTTCGGCCTACGTTCCACCCGCGACCTGCCTGATCTGGAGCAGTTTGCTCCCGACGAGCAGTCGCGCCAGTTTATCCGCGAGCGCCTGAGCGGCCGCAGCATTCAGTCCACGCTCGAGGAGCAGGCCGAGGACCTGGACGAAGAGCGCGAACTGATCGATACCGATGTTGAAGATGTTGAGGCAGTCGAGGACTTGGAGACCCTGGTCGTCGACGAGACCTCGGAGGATTTGCATGACGAGGACTAACGAAGCAGGGGAGACGCGCACCTCACGTGCCGCGGGCGTCACAACGCCCGCGAGCGACGCCCAGCCCGTCTACCCGCACACCATGCGCCTGCAGCGCTTTTTGGCGCGCGCGGGCGTGGCGAGCCGCCGCGGCTCGGAGGACCTGATGACCGCCGGCCGCGTGACCGTCAACGGCCAGGTCGCAACCGAGCTGGGCACCAAGGTCGACGTCGACCGCGACCATATCGAGGTCGACGGCATGCCCGTCAAGCTCAACCAGGGCGCCGTGTACCTGATGCTCTACAAGCCGACTGGCTACCTCACCACCATGAGCGATCCGCAGGAGCGCCCTTGCGTGGCCGACCTGGTCCCGCGCGACCGTTTTCCTGGGCTCTTTCCGGTGGGTCGCCTGGACCGCGACACCACGGGCCTTTTGCTCTTTACCACCGACGGCGACCTGTCGCAGGATCTGCTGCACCCCAGCAAGCACGTCTACAAGACCTACCAGGCGCTCGTGGACGGCCACCTGACCGATCGCGACCTCACGCCGCTGCGCCGTGGCATCGAGCTCGATGACGGCCTGTGCCAGCCGGCGATCTGCCGTGTCATCAACACGCGCGAGGCCGAGCCCGTGGCCCCGCAGGGCATCAAGCCCGGCACCACCGCCGTTGAGGTCATCATCCGCGAGGGTCGCAAGAACCAGGTCAAGCGCATGTTGAGCAAGATCCACCACCCGGTGATCCGCCTGCACCGCTGCAACTTTGCCGGCCTTGAGCTCGAGGGCGTGGCCAAGGGCTCGTGGCGCGAGCTCACCGATCGCGAGGTGCAGATCCTCAAGGCCGGCGGCATCCCGCCCAAGCAGGCCAGCTCCAAACGCGGCGCCGCGCCGGCGACCAACAACGCGAGTCGCACGCGTCACCACGGCAGCCACGGCTCCGCGCCCAAGCGCAACACCTACCGCGAGCGCTACACGAGCTAGGCAACCCGCCAATCCGCAGCGCCCGCGACCCATACCAGCACGTCAACCACCGAAAGGAAGCATTGCATGATCGTCGCCATCGACGGCCCCGCCGGTTCCGGCAAGTCCACCATCGCCAAGGAGATTGCCCGCCAGCTGGGCTTTAACAAGCTCGACACGGGCGCCATGTATCGCGCCGTCACCTTCGCCGCACTCGACCGCGGCATCGACCTGGACGACGAGGCGGCCATCGACGCCCTCGCCGAGCAGATCGAGATTCGCTTTACCAACGGCACCGGCGAGGACACGCGCCTGACCATCGACGGCCAGGACGCATCGGCTGCCATCCGCACCCCGCAGGTCGACGCCAACGTGTCCAAGGTCTCGGCCTACCCGGGCGTGCGCGCCGCCATGCTCATCCACCAACGCCGCGCCGCCGAGGACCGCGATATTGTCGCCGAGGGTCGCGACATCGGCACCGTCGTGTTCCCCAACGCGCAGGTCAAGGTATTCCTGACCGCCGACCCGCGCGAGCGCGCCCGTCGCCGCGTGCTGCAGCGCCACCAAAACGACGCCCAGCCGCTCACAACCGAGCAGCTCGAGACCGAGGTCGACGAGACCCTCGATGCCCTCAAGCAGCGCGATAAGCTCGACAGCAGCCGCGAGGTCGCGCCGCTCGTTCCCGCCGAGGACGCGGTGCACGTCGACTCCACCGCCCACACCATCGATGAGGTCGTCCGCATTATCGAGGACCTCATCAACCAAAGGAGGTAGCCCATGCGCCTGTTTAAGCAGACGCCCGAGGATTACTACAACGCCCCTTATGCCGAGTTCCCCGCGCTCATCCGCGGCACCGTCGCTGTAGTCATGGGCATCCTGTGGGTCTTCTCCAAGCTCATGTGGCGCTGGAAGGTCGAGGACAACGACCTGCTGTTTGAACGCCAGGAAGGCCGCGGAAGCGTGGTCATCTGCAACCACACCTCGATGGCCGAGCTCCTGGCCGTGGAGACGGCGTTGTTCTTTGGCGGACGCCGCATTCGCCCCATCTTTAAATCCGACTTTGCTAAGAGCAAGATCGTACGCTGGGCCTTTAGCCGCGTGGGCGGCATTCCCGTCGAGCGCGGCACCGCCGACATGAAGTGCCTGCGTGCCGCCCAGCATGCGCTGCAACGCGGCGAGGACGTCTTGATCTTCCCCGAGGGCACGCGCATCCGCTCGCGCGAGATCAAGCCCGAGGTCCACGGCGGCTTTGCGCTCATCGCCCAAATGGGCAAGGCGCCCGTCAACCCGCTCGCCATCTGCGGCTGGTCCGATATCACGCCTGCGGGCAAAAAGATCATGCGCCCCAAAAAGTGCTGGATCCGAGCCGGCAAGGCCATCTCGCTATCCGATGCACCGACCGAGCTCAAGCGCAAGGAGCGCCTGGCTTGGTTTGAGTTCGAGGCCATGAGTCGTGTCTACGCCAAGCGCGATGACCTGGGCGCCGCGCCCCCGGGCAGGTTCTAGCCATGGGCGAGGAAATCATGAGCACTGCCGAGGCTGTGGCCGGCAAGGCAGACGCCCCCACCATCGAAATCGCTGCCCACGCCGGCACCTGCTACGGCGTGCAGCGTGCGCTCGACATGGCCCTGGCGGCCGCCCCGCAGGTGGGGGAGACCGCCCAGGTCCACACCCTGGGTCCGCTCATCCATAACCCCATCGTGGTGCGCGAGCTTTCCGAGGCGGGCGTCGGTCTGGCCGAGACCCTGGACGATGCCGCATCGGGCACCGTGATTATTCGCGCGCACGGCGTGGTGCCGCAGGTGATCGAGGCCGCTCGCGAGCGCGGTCTCGACGTGGTCGATGCCACCTGCCCCTACGTCAAGAAGGTCCACGTGGCCGCCGAGCGCCTGGTTCGCGAGGGCTATCGCGTGCTCGTCGTGGGCGAGCCGGGCCATCCCGAGGTTGAGGGCATCCTGGGCCATGCCGGCGATGACGCGCAGGTCGTGAGCTGCGCCGCCGATGCGGACGCGCTGCCGCTCAAGGGCAAGGTGGGCCTGGTTGTGCAGACCACCCAAACCGCGCAGAACCTGGCTGAAGTCGTGGCTGCCATCACGCCGCGCGTGCAGGAACTGCGCGTGATCAACACCATCTGCGCCGCCACGAGTGAGCGTCAACAGGCAGCAGCCGCACTTGCCAACCGCTGCGACTGCATGGTCGTGGTGGGCGGCAAGAACTCGGGCAACACCCGCCGCCTGGCGCAGATTTGCGCAAACGCCTGCGAGCGTACGTATCACATCGAGGAAGCTTCCGAGCTACAGGCCGCGTGGTTAACCGACGCTCACCACATCGGCATCACAGCCGGAGCCTCCACCCCGCAAGAACACATCGAGCGCGCCGTCGAGCGCATCAAGGAGCTTTGCCGCTAATCATGGACCAGACCGTACCCGCATACGCCGCCGAGGTGGCCGATTACGGGCGCAGCCGCGACCCCGAGCCGGGTGAGGGCGCGCTCGTTAAAAACGTGCGTCCCGAATCGCCCGCATGGGATGTGGGTATCGAGCCGGGCATGCGCGTGCTCACGGTCAACGGCGAGCAACTGACCGATATGATCGTGTGGCTCTGGGAGGCAGACGACGACACCGTCGAGCTGGAGGTTTTCGACCCGCGCGACGGCACCGTCACCCCCGTTGAGCTCGATCGCTTTCCTGGCGAGGACTGGGGTCTGGAGTTCGATGGCCCCATCTTCGATGGCATGCGTACCTGCGTAAACGCCTGCGTGTTCTGCTTTATGACGATGCTGCCCAAGGGCGGACGCTCCACGCTCTACATCCGCGATGATGACTACCGCCTGAGCTTTTTGCAGGGCAACTTCGTCACGCTGACCAACCTCACCGACGAGGACGTGCAAAACGTCATCGACCGCAACATGAGCCCCATGAACGTGTCGGTCCATGCCGTAAGCCCCGACGTCCGTCGCCGCATGATGGGCCGCAACGCCCAGCGCGGCATGGACGTACTCGAGACCATCATGGCCGCCGGCATCGAGATTCACGCGCAGATCGTACTGTGCCCCGGCATGAACGACGGCGAGGAGCTGGAAAAGACCCTGCGCTTTTGCGAGGAGCACGAGCAAATCACGAGCCTGGGCATTGTGCCGCTTGGTTTTACCAAGCATCAGAACCGTTTTAGCTGGTCCTACAGCGACAAGCCCGAGCTGGCGCGCGAGACTATCGCCATGATCCGGCCCTTCCAGGACCGTGCCTTCGAGCGCTTTGGCCGCCACACCTTCCAGATGAGCGACGAGTTCTACCTGGACGCCGGCATCGAGCCTCCCGAGGCGGACTTTTACGACGGCTACCCGCAGTACTACGACGGCATCGGCATGATCCGCTCCTATCTGGACGAGACCGACAACGTGCTCGCCGCCGATGCCGAGCGCCTGCGCCGCGTTCGCGAGGCAATCGCCGCCCGTGACCAGCGCCTGCTGTGCCTTTCGGGCGCCAGCGCGCGCGATACGGTGGCGCGTTTTGTGGAATCGCCGCAGGGCCTTGCCGGTACCGTCACGGCCATCAAAAACCGTTACTTTGGCGGCAACGTGGACGTGACCGGCCTCATCGTCGCCTGCGACATCTTGGAGCAACTGCCGCAGGACCTGTCGGGGGTTATGCTCTTTGTGCCTAAGCTCATGTTCAACGCCGACGGTATGACCCTTGACGAGTATCATCGTGACGAATTACTCGCAAGCCTTACCGGTCGCGGCGCCGAGGTTCATGTGGTGTCGACCATGCCGCATGAGCTGCTCGATACCCTGGAGCACATCCTTGGCATAACGCCCGCCAATTCAGCTATTCCCGCTAACCCTAACCATTAAAGGAGTGCAGATGAAACCTATCGTCGCCGTCGTCGGACGCCCCAACGTGGGCAAGTCCACGCTCGTCAACCGCCTGGCCCAGACCTCGGACGCCATCGTCCACGAGTCCCGCGGCGTCACGCGCGACCGCTCGTATCACACGGCCGATTGGAACGGCCGCGAGTTCACCATCGTCGACACGGGCGGCATCGAGCCGCTCAAGAGCGACGACGTCTTCGCCACGTCCATCCGTGACCAGGCCCTCGCCGCCGCCGAGGAAGCCGCCGTCATCCTGTTTGTGGTCGACGGCCGCACCGGCGTCACCGAGAAGGACGAGTCGGTCGCCCGCATGCTCAAGCGCTGCGACAAGCCGGTCTTTCTGCTGGTGAACAAGCTCGACAACCCCGATCGCGAGAATGACAACATCTGGGAGTTCTATTCGCTCGGCATCGGCGAGCCCACGCCGCTCTCGGCCCTGCACGGCCACGGCACGGGCGACCTGCTCGACGACATCGTGGCCCTGTTGCCCGAGGAGGAGGACGAGGTCGCCGACGCGTTCCCCGACGCGCTGAATGTGGCCATCATCGGCCGCCCCAACGCCGGTAAGTCCTCGCTGTTCAACCGCATCCTGGGCGCCGACCGTTCCATCGTGTCCAACATCGCCGGCACCACGCGCGATGCCATCGACACCGTCGTCGAGCGTAACGGCAAGCACTACCGCATGGTCGACACCGCGGGCATTCGCAAGAAGAGCACCGTGTACGAGAACATCGAGTACTACTCCATGGTCCGCGGCCTGCGCGCCATCGACCGCGCCGACGTGGCGCTGCTCGTCGTCGACGCCTCCGTGGGCGTCACCGAGCAGGACCAGAAGGTCATGGGCTTGGCCATCGAGCGCGGCTGCGCCATCGTGGTGCTGCTCAACAAGTGGGACCTGCTCGACGACGACCGCAAGCGCGAGGCCTGCATGGAGACCGTCGACCGCCGTCTGGGCGTCATGGCTCCCTGGGCCCAGTACCTTCGCATTTCTGCCCTGACCGGCCGTAGCGTCGGGAAGATCTGGGCAATGGTCGACGCAGCCGAGAAGACGCGCTCGCAAAAGATCACCACCTCGCGCCTCAACACGTTCCTCACTGACCTGCGCGAGTTTGGCCACACCGTGGTGGACGGCAAGCGCCGCCTGCGCATGCACTACGTGACCCAGACGGGCGTCAACCCGCCGACGTTTACGTTCTTCGTCAACCACAGCGACCTGGTCAACGACACCTACCAGCGCTACGTGGAGAACCGCATGCGCTCGACCTTCGATTTTTCCGGCACGCCCATTCGACTCTTCTTTAGGAAGAAGGAGCAAAAGGATGCATAATCCGATTCTGCTGACCGCCATCTGCGCCGTGGTCTCGTTCTTTATCGGAGCGATTCCGTTTGGCCTGATCCTGGGCCGTGTGTTCAACCACACGGACATTCGCAAAGCGGGCTCCGGCAACATCGGCACCACCAACGCCTTGCGCGTAGCCGGCCCCAAGGTGGCCGCGCTCACGCTGCTGCTCGACTGCCTTAAGGGCGCCATCTGCGTTCTTATCGCCCGTCCGCTCATCGCGAACGTGGGCTATGGCTTTCCGCCGAGCATCATGGCGCCCGGAGCCCCCGGCGACTGGATGCTCGGCGTCATTTGCCTGGCAGCGGTGTGGGGCCACATCTTCTCGCCCTACCTCAACTTCCACGGCGGCAAGGGTATCGCGGTCGGTCTGGGCGTCATCCTCGCCTGGTACTGGCCCATCGGACTTTCGCTGCTGGGCATGTTTATCGTGGCCGTCGCCATCACCAAGTTTGTGTCCGTGGGCTCGCTTGCCGCGGCCATCGGTCTTCCCATCGCCGCTTGTGCGGTCTTTCCGTACGGCAGCCTGGGTCTCAAGTTTTGCATGGCGATGATCGGCATCACCGTGGTGTGGGCGCATCGCGCGAACATCAAAAAGCTCATGACGGGTAAGGAGTCCAAGCTCTCGTTTACCAAGCGCGTCACCGAGCCCGACGATAAGTAGGAGAGAGTCATGAATGTTGCGCTGATTGGCTCCGGCTCCTGGGGAACCGCCGTCGCCGGCCTTGCCGCCGCGCGAGCCGAGCGCGTGATCATGTGGGCCCATAGTGAGCAGACGGCCGCCGGCATCAATGGCGAGCACCGTAACCCCCGCTATTTGGTTGATTACGTGCTGCCGGAAAACGTCGTCGCCACGACGGACCTGACGCAGGCGCTCGACGGCGCCGAGGCCGTCATCTTTGCCGTGCCCTCCACGCACCTGCGCAGCGTATGCCATCAGGCAGCACCCTTCATCGCCGCCGACACCCCGGTGCTCTGCCTCACCAAGGGCATCGAGCCCGAGTCCGGCCTGCTCATGAGCGAGGTCATCGCCAGCGAGATCGGCAACGATCGGCGCGTGGCGGCGCTCTCGGGACCCAACCATGCCGAGGAGATCTGCCGCGGCGGACTTTCTGCCGCCGTCATCGCCAGCGAAGACCCGCAGATAGGGGAGACCTTTAAGGACCTGCTCCTATCCACGGCCTTCCGCATCTACCTGTCGCAGGACATGACCGGCGTCGAGGTATGCGGCGCCATGAAAAACGTCATCGCCATCGTGTGCGGCATCTCCGCCGGCACCGGCGCGGGCGACAACACGCTCGCCCTTATCATGACGCGCGGTCTGGCCGAGATCAGCCGACTGGTGCATGCCCGCGGCGGGCAGGCCATGACTTGCATGGGCCTTGCCGGCATGGGCGACCTCATCGCCACCTGTACCTCGGAGCATTCGCGCAACCGCACCTTTGGCTACGAGTTTGCCCACGGCGTGTCGCTCGACGAGTACCAGGCACGCACGCATATGGTGGTCGAGGGCGCCGTCGCGGCCCGCAGCGTCAGCGAACTCGCCCGCTCACTGGGCGTAGACATTCCGCTCACCTTTGCCGTCGAGCAAACGCTCTACAACGGTGTTACTTTGGATAGGGCGCTCGAGATCCTTACCGACCGCGTCCCCTCTCAAGAGTTCTACGGACTCACCGACTAGCGCAGAAAGGCTACTACTATGGGTTCCATTAAAATCGCTCCGTCCATCCTTTCGGCCGATATGGCCAACCTTAAGGGCGACCTCGACAAGATCACCGGTGCCGACTTTGTGCACTTCGACGTGATGGACGGTCACTTTACCGGCAACCTCACCTTTGGCGTTGACATCCTCAAGGCCGTCAAGCGCTCCACCGACGTGCCGGTCGACGCGCACCTCATGGTGTCGAACCCCGACGAGACCGTCGATTGGTACGCCGATGCTGGCGCCGATATGATCACCGTTCACTACGAGGCCTCCACGCACCTGCACCGCACGCTCACGCACCTGCAGCAGCGCGGCATCAAGGCCGGCGTGGTGCTCAACCCCGCCACGCCCGTCTGCGTGCTCGAGAGCATCATCGATGTCGTCGACATCGTGCTGTTGATGAGCGTGAACCCCGGCTTTGGCGGCCAGAGCTTTATCCCGGGCACTCTGCATAAGCTCCATGAGCTCAAGGCCATGTGCGAGCGCCACGGCGCATCGCCCATGATCGAGGTCGACGGCGGCATTTCATCCAAAAATATCGCCGAGGTCGTCAAGGCCGGCGCCGATGTCCTGGTGGCCGGTTCCGCCGTATTTAAGTCCGAAGATCCCGCTGCCGAGGTTGCGCTGCTGCAGAAGCTGGGCAACGAGGCCGCACAGGAGGCATAAACCCTTATGACCGCAGGTCAAAACCGCATACCCGTGAATCTTGACTATGCCGCCTCGACGCCCATGCGCGCCGAGGCGATCCTTGCGCAGCACGAGTACGATGACAGCGAGCTTGCGGGCGTCAACCCCAACTCGCTGCACTCGCTCGGTCGCAAGGCCGCTGCGCGCCTAGAAGTGGCGCGTCGCGAGATCGCCCGCAGCTTTGGTGCGCGCGTCCGCCCGTCCGAGATTGTCCTGACCAACGGCGGCACCGAGGCCAACCAGCTGGCGCTCCTCGGACTTGCCGAGGGCGCCCGTCAACACGACCGCAAGCGCAACCGCGTGATCGTATCTGCCATCGAGCACGATTCGATCCTGGACAACCTGCCGCTGCTACGCGCCGCTGGCTTTACCGTCGACCTGGTGCAGCCCTGCCGTGCGGGCTACATTGAGCCTGCCGCGCTGAGTGACTTGCTCGGAGACGATGTCGCGCTCGTGAGCATCATGGCCGCCAATAACGAGACCGGCGTGGTGCAGCCCATCCGCGAGCTGGCCGCCGCCGCGCATACCGTGGGCGCCCTGTTCCACACCGATGCCATCCAGGGCTACTTGCATATTCCGCTCGATGTCACCGAGCTGGGCGTCGATGCTATGACCGTTGCCGCGCATAAGATCGGCGGCCCTGTGGCATCCGGCGCGCTCTACCTTAAGAACCGCACGCCGCTGCGCCCCCGCATCTTTGGCGGCGGACAGGAAGCCGGACGTCGCGCCGGCACGCAGGACCTGCGCACGCAGTTGGCCTTTGCCGCTGCCGCCCGCACGCTGACGCCCAATGTGGCCGAGGAGCGCGAGAAGCTGCAGGCCCTTTCCGACACGCTCTCCGCCCCGCGTACGGCCCATCCGCGCATTCACGCCACGATGGGCGACTATGCGCATGCCGACCGTCTGCCCGGCATGGTATCGATCTACATTGACGGCATGGACTCCGAGGAGCTCATCATCAAGCTCGACGCCGCCGGCTTTGAGGTATCGGCAGGCTCGGCATGCTCGAGCGGCAGCATGGACCCCAGCCACGTTTTGAGCGCGATGGGCATCGGTCGCGAGCAGGCTCTGGGCGCACTGCGCATTTCCTTCGATGACCGCGTGAATCCGAGCGATCTGGACGACTTTGCCCAGACGCTGCTCTCGATCGTAGGTGCCGCATGATCGTCTCCGAGCTCGAGCGTGCACTGCTGGCACGCTATCCCAAGACGGACGCCGAACCCTGGGACCACGTAGGCTTATCCGTTGGCGACCCCGACGACGAGATCCGCGGCGTTGCCTGCGCGCTTGACGCCACCAGGGCCAACGTGCACCGCGCCTTGGCAGCCGGAGCCAACGTGTTGCTCACGCATCATCCCGTCTACATCAAGGCGCCCGAGGCATTTTGCCCGCTCAGCGCGACACGTCCCCAGTGCAGTGCGGCGCTCTACGAGGCGGCCCGTTGTGGGGTGAGCATTATCTCGCTCCACACCAACCTGGACCGCTCGTATGAGGCGCGCGTTCGCCTGAGTGAGTTGCTGGGCGCTGAGCCCATGAGCTCACTGGAGCATGTGGACGACCCCGAGGCCTGCGGCCTGGGAGCCCTTACGACACTCGACGACCCCTGCAGCCTGCGCGACCTTGCCACTCGCGCCGCCACGGCCTTCGGAAGCGACCCCCGCGTGTGGGGCGATGCCGAGCACCCGTGCCGCACCATCGCCATTTTGGGCGGCTCCTTGGGTGACTTTGGAGAGCTCGCCATCGCCGCCGGTGCGGATGTCATCGTGACGGGCGAGGCGGGCTACCACGTAGCGCAAGACCTTGCCTTGCGCGGGCTGCCAGTGGTTTTGCTCGGCCATGACCGCTCCGAGGAGCCGTTCGTTGATATATTGATGAACTCTGCAGTTGACGCCGGGGTCGACCCCCGTCATGCGATTAAAATACTGAACCCTTGCCAATGGTGGACTGTGACAAAAGGAGAGAACTTATGAGCGCCGGCGCTACGCTACTCAAGCTGCAACAGATCGATTTGGAGCTCGCCCGCAACAAGAGCGAACTTGCCAATATGCCGGAGCTCAAGGAGCTCGCTTCCAAGCGCAAGACCTACGTTAAGCTCAAGGCCGAGATGACCAAGCTCTACGCCCAACGCAAGGACCTGGATATTGAGCTCGACGATCTCAACACCACCGAGATCCAGACCAATAACGCCATCGAGGCCGCCAAGAAGCGCCACGTTGATGGCTCTGACTACCGCGAGGTACAGGACCTGGAGAACGAGCTCGCCACCCTGGCCAAGCGCCTGGACAAGATCGAGCACACCCGCAAGGATGTCGTCGTCGCCCACAAGGAGGCACTCGACCGCGAGGCTCGCGCGCAGGCCATCATCGCCAAGTTCGAGGAAGGCGTGAAGGCCGACACCAAGGCCGCCCGCGCCAAGGCCGCCGACCTCCAGGCACAGATTGACGCCGCCACCAAGGAGCGCACCGCGCTTGCCGCCACGCTGCCGACCGACGTGCTCACCGACTACGAGCGCCTGCTCAAGCAGTTCCGCGGCCTGGCCGTCGAGACCATCAAGGGCAACATCCCCACGGTCTGCCACACCGCGCTGCAGGCGTCGTCCATGAGCGACCTCAACCACGACGGTAGCGAGATCGCGCACTGCCCGTATTGCCACCGTCTGCTGGTGCTTCCCAGCAAGGAAGCTTAAATGATGACGGCGGCATCCAACAATTCAATGCAACTTGAGGGAAAAACGATCCTGCTGGGCATTACCGGCGGGATCGCCGCCTATAAGTCGTGCAATATCGTGCGCCTGCTGCAAAAGCACGGCGCGCGCGTCAAGGTCGTTATGAGCGAGCATGCCACCGAGTTTGTGGGGCCGCTCACCTTCCGCGCGCTCACCAACGAACCGGTCGCGGTGGGCCTTTTCGACGACCCCTCCGACCCCATCCACCACATTTCGCTGGCACAGGAGCCCGATCTGGTGGTCGTGGCGCCCGCGACGGCCAATATCATCGCCAAGATGGCAAACGGCATCGCCGATGACCTCATCTCCACCACGCTGCTTGCCACGCCGCGACCCATCGTGATCGCCCCTGCCATGAACAACGGCATGTGGAAGGCGCCGGCGACGCAGGCCAATATGGCCGCGCTGCGCGAACGTGGTGTCCATGTGGTGGGACCCGGCAGCGGCTACCTTGCCTGCGGCGACGTGGACACGGGACGCATGAGCGAGCCCGAGGACATCGTCGAGGCCGTCTGCGAGGTGCTGAACCCCGTCCCGCAAGACCTGGCAGGCAAGCGCATTATGATAACCGCCGGCCCCACGCACGAGCCGATCGACCCCGTGCGCTTTATCGGCAACAGATCGTCGGGCAAGATGGGCATCGCCCTGGCGGGGGAGGCCGCTCGCCGCGGTGCTGCGGTTACGCTTGTGCTGGGGCCGACATCGCTCGATGTTCCCCGCGGCGTGGAGTTCGTGCGCGTGCAGACCGCCGCAGAGATGCTGCAGGCGGCGCTGGGCGCCTTCCAGACGGCCGATGCGGCCATTTGCGCGGCCGCTGTCGCCGACTACACCCCCGCAGCCCCTGCCGACCATAAGCTCAAAAAGGCCAACGAACGATTGGATCACATTGAACTGGTCGAGACAGTCGATATCTTGGCCGAGCTTTCGCGCCAAAAGGGGGAGCGGTGCGTGATCGGCTTTGCGGCTGAGACCGATAACGTCGTGGAGTACGCTCGGCGAAAGCTCGCCCGCAAGGGTTGCGACGCCATTATCGCCAACGATGTCTCGCGCGCCGATTCGGGCTTTGGAACCGATACCAACAAGGCCTGGATCGTGAGCACAGCGGGTACGCAAGAACTTCCCGTACTAACAAAACCACAGCTCGCAGATACAATTTTGGACCTGCTTCAAAATTTGTAAAAAAGTTCTTGCACAAAGGGAAAGTTTCGGGTTAATATACTCTCTGTTGCGAGCGAGAGCAGCGCAACAAACAAAAGCTTCGGGACGTGGCGCAGCTTGGTAGCGCACTTGACTGGGGGTCAAGGGGTCGCTGGTTCGAATCCAGTCGTCCCGACCAGAAGTTTGCAGGTCAGGCACCTAGTGTCTGACCTTTTTTGTTTTAAGCAATTGCTTAATTTTGATTAAGCAACAGGGTGCCAAAAATCTACCTGCGCGATAATCGCTTTGTGCGGTTACTTGCGTGTTTTGCACGCGCTTGAGCCGATTTATTAACGCGATATGAATCTACATACGCGTAGCTGGTATACAGCCGAATACAGGCTGTATTTATCGCGGCGATTTACGTAGATATAGCGACTGTAACGAACAAGCGTGTCGCTGTATTTATTCCAGTAGTTCACTTGATCGGTGGACAAGTGGGCTGTTGCAACGAAACGCCAAGCGGGATGGGCTCTATACGAGGATGCCGCAGGAGTAATGGCGGGGGAGTGCGGCAGGCGCTCTGAGAGCCGCTGTGTGACCTCATTTCTCCTCAAACCGATAACCTATGCCACAAACATCAAACCGTTCGAGTAACCGCCAAAAGAAAAGCCCGCACAGGCCGTGCGGGCTTAACAGATGAATCTAGAAGCACCAAGCTGGGCAGACGCGATTCGAGTTCGTCGCGCCGTAGTTGTACGACGGATCGCCGTTGCTGTTGACATAGAGGAAGAGCGCAGAGGCGCTCGGATTCAAGGAACGCTCCCACCAAGCGACGCCAACACTCAGGCAATCGTTACCCGAATAATTGTTCGTCACCTTACCCTTGAAGGCCTCGTACTGGGTTCCTTCGTTTCCGATCCAAGAATAACCAGACCAGCCGTTATAAGGGGTCTCGACGATTTCGGAATAACTGAGCATGAACAGCTTGTCCGAGGTCGCCGTCACGGCGGCATTCTTGTCGGTTCCATCAACGTTGTTCGTCAGCTTCCTGACCGGCTTCACCTTGGATTGGAAATCGGAGGGCATCAGGTTCCAGATCTCGCCGGAGTTCATCTTCGCGCGGAGTTCCGACTTCTCCCAGCCACCGGCATTGGTGTTGGTGGCGTTCACGCGAGATTTAATACCCGTCGAGGTGGCGAGGAACGTCAGGCCCGCCTTGCCGCTACCATCGGCCAAGTCATCGTGGTTGATGCCGATAATCTTGTACTCGAGCGTCTGACCATCGGTGAGCTTCATCGAGAACTTCGTCCCTGCATTCATCGCGGCCTCCGCCTTGGCGAAGGCGGACGATGCCTCGCCCTTCGCGGCGATGTCCTCGGCCACGGCCTTCTGCTCTTCGAGGGTCCAGTCCTTCGCGTCCTTGGCGATAGCCGCCTGGACGGTCGCGGAATCGGTACCTGCAGACCCTCCGCCGGATGCGCCTCCCTCGACGCCGCCAACCGTCCCATTGTTCACCGTGTTGCCGACCAGGTTGAACTGGTTGCGGATGGCTCCGGCCACGCCGGGTCCCGCGAACACGATCACCAGGCCGATGACCACGATGATCAGGACGTACTCGATGATTCCTTGGCCTCCGGAGGCGGATACCTCTAGGAGATACCCCCCCCCGGAGGGTCTGCGCCGCTGCGGGCATATGCGCCACTCCCGTCGCTCAGCGGGAAGAGAACCGCGCGGAGCGGAGGGTTAGGGCGGGAATCTGTCTTTGCCTTGCCGCTGCGGCATCTTGACTATTGCCATGCCTTGGGAAGGATTACGCCGGGTACGTTCTTGTTGGAGTCGCTATGCAGTGTATTCGGGCTGATGTTCCAGTCGGAACAATCCAGATGGAGACTCCGGCACTGCTCGGACATTCCCGTTAAGTCATATACAGCACTGAAATCGCACTTGGCACCGAGACCAGTTACGTCCACATCCGCGTCCGGAACGAATCGAAGCGGCATCCCGTTTCAAAACGTATGCGTTTCACCATGAGAGAGGGATCTGTCATGAGCTGGAAACCGAGAAAATGCATTATCGCCTTACTGACTTTGGCGACTCTGACGTGTTTCGCCGCCTTAATCGCCGTCAATATCAAACCGCAACACAATGCTTATCCCTCATCTTTGTCCATTAAAATGGGACAGGATTTCAGCCTCGGTCCATGAAGGAGACTTTCCCATATACATAGATTAAGATAATACCGTGTATGTCGAATACGAACTTGAGCATATTCCGTCCGTATTCATACTGGATGATCAAGGAAACATCATCGGCTTATCCGAAGGAGAGGAAGAACCTCTTGCCTTATTAAAGAAATACGCCAAATACAACGGATATAAAGCGGAAGGAGGCGACATCGAGTAACTATCAAAGGCCAGATTAAGGAGCCGGCCATGAAGAAATGCCTACCCTCCATCGTCTCAGCAACTCTTTGCCCCTCCCTTGTCATGACACCATTTGTACCCGTTGCGGCAGCCCATGCCGACGAGGGATCTCCCGCCGAGAGCAGCGATATCTACGTCGGAGTCAATTACGACGAAAATTACGATATATCCCTTTTTTGAGCGCGGGCGCTGCGCGGATTCATATTCCAAGGCGTGGTGCGATTCTCACGGATCTGCAAATAACCGCCCCGCCCCTCACAAGGTCAAGCTGAACGCGAAGGAGGAGGCTTGCCTGCGCGATCTCTAGCTTGTTGGCACCGCTGAAGTTATCGCCGGTCTCGTGACAACCGGTCCTAGCGGCGGCTTTTTTGCAACCGCAATGACATCGTACCGACTTTTCATTTGCATGTTCTGAAAGGAAGTTGCCATGTTGTCGCAAAATCAATCGAGATACTTGAACACAATCGGCTTTGCCCTGCTTGCATTACTCTTTGCTAGCGACCTTTTGCTGAAACCGCCCAAGGAACTCGTTTTGCTTGCCATAGACTGCATTTCCGCCCTTTACTTTACGGCAACCCTAATCATCGGACTAAAGGAGAGGAAAAAAGGCGCAGTCGCCGCATCCGCCGTATGCTTGATCATAACCATTGCATCATTCTTTATCTGACACATTGGTGATTTAGGGGCGATATCGTAGGAATACGACCGGGAGAGTCGGGACCAGATTGCCCGGGTTGCCCGGTCGGCTCGCGCGACGGCGCGGCGGTTCCACAGAAAGCTCTCCCGACTTCACGCCGTTTCTGATCGCATTGTAGACAGCCATCTCGTCTTCGCAGTCGGCGAGCACGCGGTGTGCGTCGTCGATTTGGATGTCCAGTAAATCTCGAAGGTCCTCCATGCACCAGCGTCCGAGATTTGGCCATGCGCGTTGCGCGAGCTGATAAGTGTCGATTGCGATGTTGTGGTTAAAGTCCAGGCCAAAGCCGTCCCAGGCAGAACAGCTTTGTTTCCTTGATTATCACCTTCATCCGGACACTTCCCGCATTCATCCGTGTGTGTACGGATGAATGCGGGGTTCAATACCCCGGCGGCCTAATCGGCAGACCGCCGGGAACTCTCACTCCTCGATAAAAGCCGGCACTCGGTTAGTCCTGCGCATCTTGAAATCGCCGGTCTCGTGGGAGACGTAGAGAATACCGTCCATCCCATCTCGCGATGCATATGAAAGGTGAACAGAACCGCAATCCGCTCCATCATTGTCGAGAAGATCGAACGAATTCGGATCGCTCGTTGCGGCCAAACGACCACTCATACAAGAGCCATCGTCATTACAGATTTGCCATTCCATATCTTCGCCTGCAAGAATCGCCATAGACGGCCTGGTCGCGCCATCGTTGACATACATCCCGTCTATGCCAAACCCATTTTCAGCGCCATCGATGAACGACTGCTCGGACCTATACCTCGCAAATGATGCACATAGCACCATTGCAAGACAAAGTACAAAGCCAACAATCGCTATCTTTGCATAGCTCTTGCCTATCATGTCATTCACCTCCTTCGTATGTATCGAGGTATTCCTGCTTGAGCGTCTGCGAGGACGACTTGATCTTTTCCACGAGCGTGCCGGCTTCGATGAAGTAGAACGAGTTGGTAAGGTCTGCCAGGTCGTCGAGTAGATGGCTTGAAATGAGCACGCTGCGTCCCCGCGCCACTTCGCTGCGCATCGCGTCGCAGGAGGTTTTCCGTTTTCCCGGATCGAGGCCGTTCAGCGGTTCATCGAGGATGAGGTACGGGCAATCGGTCGCTATCGCCATGGCAAGCTTTACCTGCTGCTTCATTCCTGTCGAGAGTTTACGGGTCGGCTTGTCGAGATATGGGGAGATTCCGAGGGAGTCGCAGAGCGAGTCGATGTCGGCGGCCGATTTCCACGCCTCCCTAACGAAAGCAAGGTGCTCGAGGGCCGATAGCGTGGGATAGAGATCCGTGCCGCCTGAAGAGCTCAGGTAGACGAGTTCTGCAAATTCGGCTGATTGACGTTGGCTGATTCCGTCTGCCGCCAGGCTTCCCGAGTGGATACGGGTGGGAAATTGGCCCGACAGCGCTTCAAGAAAGGTGGTTTTCCCCGAGCCGTTGGGAGCAATGAGGCCCGCCGCCGTTCCCGGGCTCAAGAAAAGCGATCCGATTGAAAGTATCGTCGTGCTTCCGTATCCCACGCTCGCGTCCAGAAGCTCGAGCCCATGGTGCTTTTTCGCTGGTCCAGACTGTTTGGGCGAACGTGTCGCAACGGCGCCGACCGCAAAAAAGACCGCGACGTATATCAGGGCCACGGCAAGCATCGATGCACCGCTTGAACCGGAGCCAATGAATTCTGTCGGGAAGCATCCTACGTAACCCGTTGCCTCGATAGGCGAGAATACGGCCAGCGGCAGGAGATTGAGCGCGGCGTTATGCTCCAGTGCCGAATCGGACAGTAACGGGAATACCGGGGCCGCGACAAGCAGCGCGGAGGTAAGGGGGCCCGCGAGGACGCGCCTCGTTGCGGTCGATAGGACGGCGGAGCAAACGGATATCAAGGTTCCGCCCGCAAGAAGCGCGAGAAGCAGGGCTGTGAAGACGTTTCCCGCGGTCGTGGTGGTAAGCGCGCCGTCATGGAAGAAGGCGA
>WGSI01000050.1:0-15962 GCA_014871745.1 Collinsella sp.
GACTTGAAGAAGGGGGAGGCCTCGCGGCCTCCCCCTTTTTTGCGTTTGTATCGATATGGGCTAAACGCCTCTATGGCTTAATAGCCTTTTCTATTTGAAGAAAACAAAATGAATGACCAGCACGATTGCCACGATGGCAATGATCAAGAGTGCCATTTGGAGACGGTGCTGTTTGCGTCGTCTGTTTGACGATGTAAATATCGATTTCCCCTGCTTAGGCGTCTCAAGATAGCGGGCGGAATGCGTTAGAGTTTGCTTGGGACGGGGCCCTCTACGATGTTGCTTGGTTGGTGTTTGTGTCTGCTCCTGGCTGCATGCGCTGTTTTTGGATAAGGGGGCATCTTTGAGATACACCGGATCGCTCGAGGCGACACCCATGTGTCTGCGCGCTGATTGAGATTCTTCAAGAGTTTGATATCGATTACGAGTTACATACTCAGGCTCTGCATCGTTAATGGGCTCTTGGGAAATATGGGGACGATGGTAGCGTCTGGGCTGTGAATAGGCAGAACTATCGTTCTGCAGCGGCTCATACGAATTGTCGGAGGTCTGATCGTCCATGATGCCCTTAGGTTGTCATTAACAACGTGTATGCGCTTATTGTAAGCCCCTCGCTTCGTTTTGACAGGTGCGTATATGGTATTCAAGACATGGTTCAAAGAACCTTTACCTCACTAGAACCTTAGTCAAACAGACTTAGATATGCTTATAGAAAGAGACTTAAAAAACTTTATAGTAAAATGTATATATACGTAATCGTTGGGCATATATTAGAGCGTCAAACGAAGTCCCTGCCACCTGGAAGATGGCTCGGCAGTCCCTAAAAGGAGTGGTAGTCATGGCAAGCATGGTTCCTTATCGTTCGGTTTTTGGTGTTCGTCCCTCTGCTAGCTCGTTGTTTGATCTCTTTGATGATATGACTGATCTGGCAAATAACTCGATCGCCTCTAAGGCTTTTCCCGTTGATGTTGAGGACAAGGGCGACGGGTACGAGGTCAAGGCTTATTTAACTGGCGTCGCCAAGGATGACATCGATGTTGAGCTCAATGAGGGTCGTCTTTCCATTAGCGTGAATGTTGAAGAGAGCGAAGAGAACAAGGACAAGAACTACCTGCAGAAGGAGTTTAGCTCGTACAGCGCGACGCGCGGCGTGTATCTGAAGGACGCTTCGAGCGAGGGCCTTTCTGCAAAGTACGCTGACGGCATCCTTACCGTTACGGTTCCTAAGATTGTCGAGAAGAAGAACGTTACGAAGATTTCCATCGACTAACGCAATTGGCTATTAACGTCGGTGCCTGAGTTAAGGGGGCTGGGAAGTGATTCCCAGCCCCCTTTTCTGTTTAAGACGATCCTACTGAATGGTCATGGGCCGATATTGCCCAGCGGGACGTATCGTGAGGCTATGCGTCCCCTCAACGCAGGTGGCGGTGCTACCAAGCTCGTTGTCGAGTTTTGCTCCAAGTGAGCTTGCGTAGCTTTTGACGGTAAGGCTTGGGCGATTGTTGTCTTGGCTAATGTGCATTGCGATAAGCTGCTCGGTGCGATCGGTTACCAGCGCGCGTGCGGCATCGGCGGCCTGATCGTTGGAGAGATGCCCTTTTGCAGACAGGATGCGTTCCTGAAGAAAGCGAGGATAGTCTCCTTGGCGCAGCATGGCTACATCGTGGTTGCTTTCGAGTGCGAGTATGCGACAGTCCTTGAGCGTATCGATGGCATGCTTCGACAACTCGCCGGTGTCGGTGGCAAAGCCAACCGAATCACCTTGGGTGTCAAAACGGTAGCCGACGGGATTAACGACGTCATGGGATGTCGAATACGTTTGAATGCGGACTCCGGCAATAGAGAGGGTGTCACCTGGGTCGAATTCCTCAACAGGCAGATGTGCGAGGTTTTCCTTTGATGCGAGCGTGCCTCTGCTGGAAAAGACCGGTCCGTTCCAATGTTTGCACCACACCTCAAGCCCCTTAATGTGGTCGCCGTGCTCATGGGTGACAACAAGGGCGGACACGTCGTCTGCTGAAAGGCCGAGTTCCGCCATGCGTTTGAGCGTGTCACGGCGGGACAGTCCGTCATCGACCATGACGAGCCCCTGAGGCCCCTCGACGAGTGCGCAGTTGCCTTTTGAGCCGCTGCCGAGGATATGAAGGTGCAGGCGAGACATAAGATTCCAAAGGATACAATGGGTGCGGACGAATAGAGGAGGAAGCGAATGCCAACGGTATCTCAGCACTATGGACATCATGCCGCGCCGAGGACGGATAAGAGCGCTTTGGCAACGCGGCAGGCCGCTGCCCCCGTAGTACTCATGGTATCAGGCGGTGCGGACTCGACGGCGCTGCTCCTTATGGCGTGCACATCAAAGCTGGATATCCAGGACGGGCGCGGCGTTGCCCCCATTGCGCGCGAGCGTTTGCACGTGCTGCATGTGAACCATCATCTGCGCGGGGAGGCATCCGATGGCGACGAGGCCTTTGTACGTGACCTGTGCGCGCAATACGGCTTGCCGCTGTGTGTTGAGCATGCCTATTTTGATGACGAATCGGGCAATATCGAGGCTGCGGCCCGCGAGGTGCGCTATGCCGCGGCACGGAGATATGTTCGCGACCTTTGCGCCGAATCGGGTGCACCGCGGACGGCGGCTCGTATCTGTACCGCGCATACCTCGTCGGACCGCGCGGAAACATTTTTGATGAATGCCATTAAAGGGTCGGGTCCCGCGGGTCTATCGAGCATTCCGCGCCGTCGGAACATTGTGGTGCGCCCCCTGCTCGACCTCACACATGATGAGCTCGTGAGCTATCTGCAGGTGCACGGTCAGCCATGGCGGGAAGATGAAAGCAATGAGGATGTTTCGTACCTGCGCAACTATGTGCGCCATCGGGTGATGCCGGTGGTGGCACAGCGCAACGCGAACGTCTGTAAGACGATTGGCGCCGCTTGCGAAATTCTGGGCGACGAAGACGCCTTTCTTTCTCAGCTTTCGGCACAGGCGTTTCGAAGCTGCTTGCGCAAGGAGGCGGCGGGCGCACTGGTGCTCGATGCGCGCCGTCTTGCCGCCGCTGAGGTTGTGATTGCACGGCGTATTGTGCGGTTGGCGATTAAGCGCATCGATCCCGACGCGCGACCGGAGATGCGTCATGTGGAGCGCGTGCTCGCCTGCGTCGCTGCGGGCTCGGGCTCGGTTACGCTCCCCGCGGGAATTGATGCCCGTGTGGAGTTTGGCATGCTGGCGCTCAAGGCCCCGGCGGCGCGCGAGGGCTTAGTAGCCGATTGGATCTCCGTTCCCGGTCGTCTGCCGCTGGGGGCGGGGCGTATGCTGACAGCGGAGCCGATGGCTGTGGAGCCGGGGTGCGATATCGTGCACCGTGCTCGCGAGCTTGCTGCTGCCGGAGAGGTTGCGGCCTTGGTGGATGCGGCGGCCCTGGGGTTTGCCGACCGCGATAGCGAGCGGATGCTAGCCGGCTCGTGCGGGGAGATTCCCGCCGAGGCACGATCGGCACGCCTGTGGGTGGATAGCCCTGTGCCGGGAGATGTAATGTGTCCGTTGGGAATGGACGGCCGAAGCAAGAAAGTGTCAGACCTGTTGAACGAGGCGCGCATTCCTGTTTCAGAGCGCTCTGGCGTACCCGTGGTAAGAACGGCTCCGGGAGGTGCCGTAGTATGGGTCGCGGGCATTCGCGCGGACGAGCGTTTTAAATGCACGGCCGCGACGCGCGTGGCATATCTGCTTCGTGCGGTCGATGCGGAATAGCACTTCGCGCCAGCTATTCTGTGCGACGTTGACGGTATTCCCGCGCTGATGGCGCACGTGCTGGTAAATATACCCCGCGCGCTGCTAGAATGTGTAGTTCGCGTCTATGCGGCGGTGCGTGGGCGATAAGCACAAGAAAGGGTTGTCATGGCTTCTCAACATCCGGATATCGAGAAGGTTCTGTTTACGCAGGAGGATATCGACGGTATCGTCTCTCGCTTGGGCGAGCAGATTACGCGCGACTACGCGGGTAAGGATCTGGTGCTGATCGCGGTTCTGCGCGGCGCCGTGGTCTTTATGGGCGACCTGATGCGCAAGATCGAGCTGCCGACCAATATCGATTTCATGGCTGTTTCGAGCTATGGCGACGGTGTGAAGTCCTCGGGTATTGTGCGTATCATTAAGGACCTGGATATCGACATCCGCGGTCGCGACGTGCTGATCGTCGAGGACATTCTGGACTCGGGCCTGACGCTCAAGTATCTGATGAAGAACCTCAAGAGCCGCAAGCCCGCCTCGCTGGAGGTCGCCGCCTTCCTGTGGAAGGACGTTGAGGACCGCGTCTCGGCCGTCACGCCCAAGTATGTTGGAACCCATTGCCCCGATGCCTTTGTGGTGGGCTACGGCCTCGACTATGCCGAGCGTTATCGTAACCTTCCGTATCTGGGCATTTTGAAACCGGAGGTTTATTCGTAAGATGCCCGACGACCGTAACGACAACAATTCCCAGACTCCCCGGGACCCAAAGATCCCGGGGATGCCCGGAGGCAAGAAGCCCACGCGTACGGGCTGGCTGTATTTTCTTTTGGCTTGCGCGCTTCTGGGCTATGCCTTCTTTAACATGGGCTCCGGCTTTGCCAAATCCAGCAATACCGTAAAGCTCGCGACGAGCGAGATGGTCAGCGCCATCAAGCAGGATCGCGTCGAAGATCTGACCTATACGGTTCAGGACGGAAGCGTGACGGGTCATTACTGGAAGACGAAAAAGGACAAGGGCGATACGAGCGAGCTCAAGAGCTTCTCCTCGACCTATGTCGGCTCCGATTCGCTTGCCGAGCTCATGTCGGAGCACCCCGATACCAAGTACATCGTCAACACCAACGATCCCGATTTTTGGGGTGACTTGGCGATGAGTGTGCTTCCGACGATTGCCCTGATCGCCATCATGTTCTACTTTATGCGCCAGATGATGGGCGCCAACAACAGGAACATGCAGTTTGGCAAGACCAACGCCAAGACCAACGAGGCTACGCGCCCCAAGGTCAAGTTCGAAGACGTTGCCGGCGTGGACGAGGCCGTCGAGGAGCTCGAAGAGATTCGCGATTTCTTGAGCGATCCGGACCGTTATCGCAAGCTGGGTGCCAAGATCCCGCGCGGCGTGTTGCTGGTGGGCCCTCCGGGTACCGGTAAGACGTTGCTGGCCAAGGCCGTTGCCGGTGAGGCGGGCGTGCCGTTCTTTAGCATCTCGGGCTCTGACTTTGTCGAGATGTTCGTGGGCGTCGGCGCCAGCCGCGTGCGCGACCTCTTTAAGGAGGCCAAGTCTCAGGCTCCGTCAATCATCTTCATTGACGAGATCGACGCCGTGGGACGTCAGCGCGGAGCCGGTCTGGGCGGCGGCCACGACGAGCGCGAGCAGACGCTCAATCAGCTGCTGGTCGAAATGGACGGTTTTGAGGAAAGCGAATCGGTCATCCTGATCGCCGCAACCAACCGCCCCGATATTCTGGATCCGGCATTGCTGCGCCCCGGTCGTTTTGACCGCCAGGTTACGGTCGACCGCCCGGATGTGAAGGGGCGCGAGCAGATCTTGCGCGTGCACGCCGAGAACAAGCCGATGGATGAGGACGTTAAGTTTGAGAAGCTCGCCCAGATGACCGTTGGCTTTACCGGTGCCGATCTGGCAAACCTGCTCAACGAGTCCGCGCTGCTTGCCGCTCGTCGTCATCGTTCCGTGATCTCGATGGACGAGGTTGAAGAGTCGATGGAGCGCGTGATTGCCGGACCGCAACGCAAGGGGCGCGTGATGACCGAAGTCGAGCGCACCACGATTGCCTACCACGAGAGCGGTCATGCTCTGGTGGGTCACATCCTGGAGCACTCCGATCCAGTTCACAAGATTTCGATTGTCAGCCGTGGTCAGGCTCTGGGCTATACGCTGCAGCTTCCGCAGGAGGACCACTTCCTCAAGACCAAGAACGAGATGCTCGACGAGCTTGCCGTGTTCTTGGGCGGTCGCGTTGCCGAGGAGCTCATGTGCGATGACATTACGTCGGGCGCGAGCAACGATCTGGAGCGCGCGACCAAGATGGCGCGCGAGATGGTCACGCGCCTGGGCATGAGCGAGGAGCTGGGCACGCAAGTGTTTGGCGAGGCGCAGCATCAGGTGTTTCTTGGTCGCGATTATGCCGATCACCAGGATTACTCCGAGGAGACGGCGCGCCGCATTGATATCGAGGTTCAGCGTATCATGCGCGAGGCCCATCGCCGTGCGGTTGAGATTCTGGATGCCCGTCGCGATCAGCTCGATCTGATGGCGAAGGTGCTGCTTGAGCGCGAGACCGTCGAAGGCGACGCTGTGAACGCCCTGCTCGACAACGACTGGGATGCCTACCTTGAGCGCGAGGGCGACATTCTGGCAGCCAAGGAGGAGCGCAATGCCAAGGCGGCCGGCGTGCCGACCAAAAAGCGCGCACCTCGTATGAGCGAGGAGGAGCTGGCGGCTGATGCCGCGGCTTTTGCGCAGGCGGCCATGCAGGAGGACGCCGAAGCCGCATCCGGTGATCCTGGCGATGACCATACCGTCAACGCTGATACCGACGCCGACAAATAGTTCTTCTAACGAAAGCCTTCGCGGGGAAACCTGCGGAGGCTTTTTGCTTTTGGGCGATCTGGGGACTGCCCGCCGGCAATAGGCGAAGACGATAAAAATCGGGTCGCATTACTGCGGTACTTTGCTCAACTAAAGCGTACAATACCGCCTATGCGAAAGGGGAACAGATGATCAACGAAACCATGTTTGCTCGCGGCGCGGAAAGCTCTATCATCCGCGAGATCTTTAGCTATGGTCTTGAGCGCAAGGCACAGATCGGTGTGGATAACGTATTTGATTTTTCGCTGGGCAACCCGAGTGTTCCGGCGCCTGCTGCCGTGGCTGAATCCATTAAGAAGGCCCTGGAGCTGCCGAGCGACCAGCTGCACGGCTACACGCCCGCACCGGGCCTGCCGCAATGTCGTACCGCTGTGGCCGAATCGCTCAACCGCCGCTTTGGCACGAGCTATGAGGGCAAGGATGTCTTTATGACGGTGGGCGCCGCGGCTTCGCTCACCTGTACGCTCAACGCCGTTACGAACCCGGGCGACGAGGTTATTGTTGTCGCCCCGTACTTTCCGGAGTATCGCGTGTGGATTGAGAAGGCCGGCTGCACGTGTGTCGAGGCGCCTGCCGATGAAGACACGTTCCAGCTGAGCGTGGATAACGTGCTCAAGGCGATCAGCGATAAGACGGCGGCCGTCATTATCGACTCACCCAACAACCCGACCGGTGCCGTATATACGCGCGACACGCTGACGCGACTGGCCAATGTTTTGCGCGAGGCCAACGCTCAGCGCGATCCCGAGAATCCGATTATGCTCATCTCGGATGAGCCGTACCGCGAGATCGTGTACGGTGCCGAGGTGCCTTGGGTGCCCTCGATCTACGAGAACACCGTGGTGTGCTACTCGTATTCTAAGTCGCTGTCGCTACCTGGCGAGCGCGTGGGCTGGATCTTGGTTCCCAACACCAATCCACAGGCTGCGCGTCTGATGCCGGCTGTTGCGGGTGCTGCCCGTACGCTGGGTTTTGTATGTGCACCGGCGCTCTTCCAGCGCGTGATTATCGATTGCATCGATGAGCCGAGCGATATCGATGCCTATGCCCGCAACCGCACAGCGCTCACTGACGCCTTGACGGACTACGGCTATGCCTATGTTGAGCCGGACGGTGCTTTCTACCTGTGGGTGAAGGCGCTCGAGCCCGATGCGAATGCGTTTTGCGAGCGCGCAAAGAAGTATGAGTTGCTTGCGGTTCCCTCGGACAGCTTTGGTATGCCGGGTTGGTTCCGCCTGGGCTATTGCGTGAGTTACGAAACGATCATCAATTCGCTACCCGCTTGGAAACAGTTGGCGGACGAGTATCGTTAAAAGTAAAGCGCTCTGCCTACAATGTTTTACGTGAAACGGGGTTTGGTGTTAAGCCGGACCCCGTTGTCATGGACGTTGTGTCTTTGGGATGGAGTGGTTTTACGACTATCGAAGGCTATGCGTACAATGAATATAAGCAACGGCCATGCCAGATAAGGAGACCCGATGCCCTACCTGCTTTCTTGTGACATTCATACTCATACGATGTTCTCTGCGCATGCATATTCGACCATTGAGGAGAATGTGTACTGGGCGGCGGAGCGTGGTCTGCAGGTGCTCGGATCTGCCGACCATCTGAGCTCTATGGTTACGGCTTGCCCTAATGACCTGCGCAGTTACCAGTTCTTTATCAACCAGGATATCTGGCCGCGCATTTGGAGCGGCGTGCTGGTGCTGCGCGGCGCCGAGGCCGATATCGTTTCGCTGGACGGAAGCTTGTTTGGCGAGAACATTCCCGTGTCGCTCAATATTGCCGGCGATTCGTACAGTCACCAGCATTCGCTGTTCGATTTGGTGACGCGCAATTTGGATTATTTGGTGGCAAGCGTGCATAATCCGCAGTTCGCTGAAGGCGCGACGCTGGCCCAGACGACCGAGATGTATATCAATGCCCTGGAGCACCCCAAGGTGTTTATGCTGGGCCACACGGGTCGCTCGGGCGTGTCGTTCGATATCGACGAGGTGCTGCTGGCGGCTAAGGCCAAGCACAAGATTATCGAGATCAACAACCATAGTCTTGAACACGGTGTCGACACTGAGCATTGGGCCGTATGCCGCAAGATTGCCGAGCGTTGCGCCGAGCTGGGCGTGGGTATTGGTGTGTCGACCGATGCCCACATTGGTATGGCCATTGGCAAGCTCGATCACGCCCGCAAGTTGCTCGACGAGATTCACTTCCCGCTGGACCTGATCGTGACACGCGACCGCGAGACGCTGCTGCGCGAGATGGCGGCAGCCGGCGTGTGCGACCTGCGCAAGGGGATGTAACGAGACTCATATGCCCAATGAAAGGGGGCGGTCCAAGCGGGCCGCCCCTTTCTTATACCAGTAGGTTTTTGGGATATGGTCAGAAATCTGCCAAGGCGGCTTAGCGGCGCTCGAGGACCGCGACGGTCTCGGTGTGGTCGGTATGGGGAAACATATCGACCGGCGTGATCTTGAGCAGGCGGTAGCCGCCATCGAGGAGCTGATGCAAGTCTCGCTCTTGGGTGGCGGGATTGCAGCTGATGTAGGTGATGCGGCGTGGCTTGAGCGCGCAAGCGGCTTCGAGGAACTCGGGTGTGGAGCCGGCGCGCGGCGGGTCGATGGAGAGAACGTCAACGCGCTCGTTGTTATCGGCGGCATCGAGGATATAGTCAGTGGCATCGTCAGCCATAAACCACGCGTTACGGGTAAGGCCGTTGAGCTCGGCGTTGCGACGTGCGTCGGCAATGCCGGCGGGGTTGCGCTCAACACCGAGCAACATAATGCCGGCGCCTTTGTCCTGGGCGTCTTTTGCGGCGCACAGACCGATGGTTCCGCTGCCGCAGTAGGCATCCATGAGTACGTCGCCCTGCTGCAAATCCATGCCGTCAATGGCGAGTCGATAGAGCAGTTCGGTTTGCTGCGGATTAGTCTGATAGAACGCGGTGGGGGAGATGTCGAATTCGCAGCCGAGCAGCTGATCGCGCATGCATTCGGCGCCATAGACGATGCGGGTCTCCTCGCCCAGGATGGCATTGCCGGGGCGGCCGTTGATATTCTGCGCAACGGTGACGATATGCGGATCGAGCGAGGCGACGGCCTCAAAGAATTCCTGTGCATGTGGCAGGTCGCGCTGGGCGGTTACGAGAGTGACCATGATCTGGTCGGTGCGCCAACCGCAGCGAACGACGGCATAGCGAAGCAGACCGAGATGCTTGTCTTCGTTAAAGGCGGGGATGTGCAGGCGCTCAGCCTCACGCGCGATGCCGTTAAGAATCTGGCGCGCACCGGGGGCCTCGACAGGGCACTCGGGAACGGCGACGATCTTGTGCGTGCCGCGCTCAAAAAAGCCGCAGCGGACAGTGCCCTCCTTGCCGGGCGCAAAGGGGGTGGCAGCCTTATGACGAAAACCACGCGGCGCAGGATACTTGCCCGGGTCGCCCAAGGTGACACCCATACCACGAATAGGATCGACGGCAATACCCTCACGCTCGCAAAGCGAGGCAAAAAGCTCCTCCATAGCAGCCTGCTTGGCGGTGAGCTGCTTTTTATAAGGACGATTGAGCGCCGTGCACCCACCACAAGCATACATGATCGAACAGGGAGACTTGGGGTCCACAGCCTTACGCGCAGACGAAACCGAATCTTTATGCGAACGCTTGGGGCGAGTCTGAGATGCCTTATCCCCGCTCCGACGAGGGCTGGGGTGCTTGGCCTTAGCCTTCCCCTTGGCTGACTTACCCTTCGCGTCCTGAGACGACTTGGATTTCTTAGAAGATTTTCTATCCTCCGACCCCTCAGCTGCCTCGATCAAAGCACGACGAGCCTTACGCTCCGCACGAGATTCTGCCATGAATTAACCCCACTATTTAATAAAAGAAAAGACCGAAGTAATTGTACCGTGCATTCAACGTGCCCGATTGGAGGGGACGCCTATTTTAAGGCCCCGAGCACGTTGTCTCCCGGAATGCCGGCAGCCGTCACGGTATTTAATTTGTCGCGAGTTCCGCACGAACAGGAGGCCACTTAATGTGGCCTCCGTCGTGAGCAGGACTGTAGAGCAGCAAATTAAATACCGTGACGGCTGCCGGCATTCCGGGAGACAACCTTGTACTCCATTTCACTAAAGTGTATGATTCTGAACGTTACATGACTCACTTTACCTAACTAAAGTGCCATCAAGGGGGAATACCATGAATACCGATATGTCTCGTCGTCAGTTTGTTGGTCTAGCCGGCTCACTCGCTACGGTTCTAGGCCTTGGCTTGGTTGGCTGTGGCGGTGCCGATAAGGGCTCTGCTGCCGGATCTACCGCGGCAAAGGATGTGAAGGGCGCCGCCGAGTCCAAGAAGCTCGTGGTGGGCTTTGACAAGTCCTATCCTCCATACGGATTTGTGGGCGACGACGGCGAGTACACGGGCTTTGACCTCGACCTTGCCAAGGCCGTTGCCGATAAGCAGGGCTGGGAAGTCGATTACGAGGCCATCGATTGGGATGCCAAGGACACGCTGCTCAACTCCGGCGCCATCAACTGCATCTGGAACGGCTTTACCATGGAGGGCCGCGAGGACGACTACACGTTCTCTGAGCCGTACATGCTCAACGAGCAGGTGCTCGTGGTCAAGAAGGGTGCGGGCATCAAGAGCTGGGATGATCTTGCCGGCAAGACGGTGATCACCCAGACCGATTCCGCCGCTCAGGACGTGCTCGAGGGCGATCAGAAGGATTTGGCGGCGACGTTTGCCACGCTCGACACCATCGGCGAGTACAATACGGCCTTTATGCAGCTCGAGAGTGGCGCGGTCGATGCCGTGGCGTGCGACCTGTCGATTGCTCAGTATCAGCTTGCCGCAAAGCCCGATGCCTATACGCAGCTTGATAAGCCGCTGTCCAGCGAGCACTATGCCGTCGGCTTTAAGAAGGGCGACACCAAGTCGGCCGACGCCGTGACCGAGTCGCTCAAGGCGCTCTACGAGGACGGCACGGTTAAGGACCTGTGCGACAAGTATTCAAGCTATGGTCTTTCCTTCGATAATTGGGTGCTCAAGTAATGTCTATTCAGGTCATGATGCAGATGCTTGGCCAGGGATTCTTGGTCAGTTTGCGGTTGTTTGTGCTGACGCTGCTCGGGTCGATTCCACTGGGAATCCCCGTGGCGTTCATGCGCATGAGCAAAATTGCGCCGCTTCGCTGGATCGCGCGTATCTATATTTCGGTGATGCGCGGCACGCCGCTCATGCTACAGATGTTTGCCATCTACTTTGCCCCGTACTACGTGTTCGGTCTCTCGCTCACGCCCGATTCAAAATGGATGGCGTGTGTCGTGGCGTTCATCATCAACTACGCCGGCTACTTTGCCGAGATCTATCGCTCGGGCTTGCAGTCCATTCCGCGCGGTCAATACGAGGCGGCCAAGGTGCTGGGCTATTCGCGCATGCAGACGTTTCTGTATATCGTGATGCCGCAGGTCGCCAAGCGTATTCTGCCGGCGATGGGCAACGAAATCATTACGCTGGTCAAGGATACGTCGCTGGCGTTTGCCATTGGCGTGGGTGAGATGTTCTCGACCGCCAAGGCGCTGGTTGCCTCGCAGGTGAGCATGGTGCCGTTTGCGATCGCGGCACTGATCTACTGGGTCTTTAACTTTGTGGTCGAGATGCTGCTGGGAGCCGCCGAAAAGAAGCTGGACTATTATCATGACTAACTCAGTGATGGAAATCGATAGCGCACGCAAGGCGTTTGGCGGCAATGAGGTGCTCAAGGATATTTCGCTCGAGGTCAAGCGCGGCGAGGTCGTGGCGATTATCGGACCTTCGGGTGGCGGTAAGTCCACGCTGCTGCGCTGCGCCACGCTGCTCGAGACGCTCGACGGCGGCTCGCTTTCGTTTGGTGACCTTGCGGTTGCGACGGATGCGGGATCGGGTGCGATATATGCGAAAGGCGATGTTCCCAAGCGAGCGCGTTCGCGTTTTGGTCTGGTGTTCCAGAACTACAATCTGTTCCCGCACTATACCGTGATGAAAAACATCACCGATGCGCCGATTCGCGTGCTTAAGCGTCCGCGCGAGCAGGCGGAAGCCCGCGCTCACGAGCTGATTGCGCAAATGGGGCTGACGGGCAACGAGAACAAGGTGCCGTGTGAGCTTTCGGGTGGTCAGCAGCAGCGCGTGAGTATTGCCCGCGCCCTGGCGCTCGATCCGGAAATCCTATTCTTTGACGAGCCGACCTCGGCGCTCGACCCCGAGCTGACGGCCGAGGTGCTGCGTGTCATTAAGGACCTGGCGGCGCAGAATATGACGATGGTAATCGTGACCCACGCGATGCAGTTTGCGCGCGACGTCGCCGACCGCGTGGTCTTTATGGACGGCGGTCGTATTGTCGAGGAGGGTCCTGCCGAGCGGGTCATTGACCATCCGCGCGAGCAGCGTACCCGTGAGTTCTTGAGCCGTATCGAGGGGTAGGCTCAGCTATTTGCTCAACTATTAATTGAGGCGAAGCCGCCGCAGGTCTTACGGCCTGCGGCGGCATTTTATTTGCATCGGCGGGGTCCAATAATCGCCTCGCATGCGTCCCCCTTCCTCTCGCCGCCCGTATTCATACGTGCGCCGAAAGGTATGCATGGACAGCCGCCCGTGAGGGTAGGGTGGTGGCATAGGACATTTGGAGGGTGAGTCGGCTCGGTTGCCGACCATGCTGCTCCCGGGACGGCACCGACCGCGAACTCTCCCCGTTGGCGTCGCGCATTGCGCGCGGCCCTGCAAGGAGGTCATCATGGGTGCTCCCAAGACCGGCAATGTAAGGAACGTGGTGCTCGTAGGCCAAGGCGGGGTGGGCAAGACTTCACTCGCCGAGGCCATGCTCCACCTTTCCGGTAAGACCGCCCGCCTGGGCGGCCATGACGGCACCAAACCCACGCTCGACTATGACCCCGAAGAGGTCAAGCGTGCGTTTTCCATCTCGACGACCATCGCGCCGATCGACTGGAAGGGCGCCCGCATCAACGTGCTCGATGCTCCGTGCTACCCCGATTTTATCGGCGACGCCTTTGCTGCGATGAGCGTCTGCGAGACGGCTCTGTTTGTGGTTGACGCCGAGGCTGGCCCGCAGCCTACGACCGTCAAGCTTTGGTATGCGGCGGAGGATCTGCGTCTGGCGCGTGCGGTGTTTGTGAACCGCCTGTCGCGTTCCGAGGCCAGCTTTACGACCACGATGGACCTGCTGCAGGAGCGTTTTGGTACGCGTTTGGGCGCCGTGACCCTTCCCTGGGGCGAGGGCGAGGACTTTGACGGCATTATCGACCTGGTGCGCATGAAGGCGCGCCATTGCAACGACACCGAAGCCGTTGAGTCGGAGATTCCCGAGGAGTATCGTGCCCAGGCCGAGGAGGCCCATGACCATCTGTGCGAGCTGGTGGCCGAGGCCGACGATGAGCTGATGATGAAGTACTTGGAAGGCGAGGAGACGCTGACGCAGGAGGAGCTTGAAGGCCTGCTGTCGAAGGCGATCGCCGAGCGCATCTTTGTGCCGGTCTTTGCGGGCGATTGCATTAAGGAGCAGGGCGTCAATTCGCTGATGGACGACATCGCGACGTACTTCCCGGCGCCGACCGACTATGGCGAGATGCCGCTCATCGACGGTGATTCGCTTAAGATCTCGAGTGACGATGACCGCCCGGTGGCGTTTGTGTTTAAGACGCTGGCCGATCCGCAGCAGGGCCGCATCAGCTTTATCAAGGTGCTGACGGGCACGCTTGAGCCGGGCCTTGAGCTGATCAACGCGCGTACCCGCAAGAGCGATCGTCTTGCTCACCTGTATGTGATGTGCGGCCGCGACATGACCGAGGTCGGTCACGCCTATGCCGGCGACATTATCGTGGCGCCCAAGTTGGCGGCAGAGACGGGTGACACGCTCTCCATTACCGGTAAGGTCGAGGCGGCGGCGTTTAAGTTCCCCAACTCGCAGTACCGCATTGCCATCGAGGCCGAGAACCGCGGTGACGAGGAGAAGCTCTACACGTTTATCGAGAAGGCGTGCAAGGCCGATCCGACCATGAGCATCGATCGTGACGAGGAGACCGGCCAGACTATCATTTCCGCCGTGGGTGAGGCGCAGGTTTCGGTCCTGCTTAATCGCCTTGAGGACCGCACCAAGGTCGTGGCCAAGAGCGTGCCGATCCGCATTCCGTATCGCGAGACCATCCGACGCACGGCAAGCGCCCAGGGCCGCCACAAAAAGCAGACTGGCGGTGCCGGTCAGTATGGCGACTGCTGGCTGCGCGTTGAGCCGCTCATTGGACCCGACGGCACGAGCGATGGCTATGAGTTTGTGGACGAGGTCGTGGGCGGCCGTATTCCGCGCTCGCTGATCCCCGCCGTGGACAAGGGTGTCCAGGAGACCATGAAGGACGGCATCATTGCCGGCTATCCACTCACAGGCATTCGCGTGGCTGTGTACGACGGCTCGTATCACAGCGTCGACTCCAACGAGATGGCGTTCCGCGCGGCGGCTCGCATCGGCCTGCGCAAGGCATGCGCCGATGCCGATCCGGTGGTGCTGGAGCCCATCGAGGAAATCACGGTGACTATCCCCGAGAGCTACGCTGGCGCCGTGATGGGTGACATCTCGGCCTCGCGCGGTCGCGTGACGGGCATGGAGACCGATGAGCGCGGAGACACCGTGGTTATCGCGCAGGCACCTCTCGCCGAGCTGACGGATTATTCGACGCGTCTGCGCTCTATCACGCGTGGCACGGGCGACTTTACCATGAAGCCCGCCGGCTACGAGCAGGTTCCCTATGACGTTCAGGCCAAGCTAGTCGAGCGCTATGAGGAGGGCCGCGCCAAGTAACGAGCAGGCTTAGCCACAATATCCATGTCAACCAATGGGCCGCCTTGGGCAATCCGGGGCGGTCCATTTTGATCTGTATGCGACGGAGGAAAACGGATCATTTTGGTTTTTGGGATGATGCGGCGACTCTAGTCCCCCAAGGCCTGGTTGCGGCCGGTGGCGTAGTCGATCTGAACATGCGGCTGCAGGTTGTAGCAATATACGTGGAAGCACAGCGTCTTGCCGTGGTCCTCGACCGATTGCGCCTCAAGGCGCACGCCACGGCAGACAAGTTCCTCTTCGTTGTACATGGGCGTGACGCGATAGAGCACATGGTTACCCGTATCGTGAATATAGTTGAGAATCTGTTCTTCAAACGGCAGCATGCCCGTCTCGTTGAGATAGCGCGTACCGGTGAGGAGATTCTTGCGGTTGGCGTTTTCGCCGCAGAGCGACCAGGCGATAAGGTGGCAGCGGTTGTAGAGGCTCTGGCCCGGAATAAAGTCGTAGCGCTGCTGGT
>WGSI01000051.1:0-15572 GCA_014871745.1 Collinsella sp.
CGCAAGCGACTGCCGCGCTGGGCCGACCGGCTCATCACCATCGTCATCATCCTTATCGGCGTGGGCCTTATGACCTGGCCGTGGATCTTGGACCGGCTCGAGGCCTCGGGCGTGTTCAACCAGATCAGCACCGTGTCCAGCACCGTGGACGCACTTTCGGAAGAGGAGCGCGAGCGCATCTTGCTGCAGGCGCGCTCCTATAACGAACAACTGGCGGGCGAGGCCACCGAGCTTCCCGCCGACCAGATCGAGCCCTACGCCCAGCAGCTCATCTTTGACCGCGACCCCATGATGAGCTGGGTCGAGATCCCCTCCATCGACGTGAGCATGCCCATCTACCACGGCACGACCGAGGAAGTCCTTATGGCGGGCGTCGGCCACCTGGAGGGCACGAGCCTGCCGGTGGGCGGCACCTCGACGCATTGCGTGCTCACCGCGCACTCGGGCATGCGCAACCTGAGCATGTTCGACGATATCCACTCGCTGGAGCCCGGCGACCTGGTGCTGCTGCACACCATGAACAAGACGCTCGCCTACAAGATGGTGGACTCCGAGGTCGTGCTGCCCGAGGAGATGGAGTCATTGACCATCGAGCCCGGCGCCGACAAGGTGACGCTCGTCACCTGCACGCCCTACGGCGTGAACGACCATCGCCTGCTGGTGCATTGCGTGCGCACCAAGTACAACAAGAAGGACGTCGACAAGCAAAAGTCGCTGGCCAGCCGCCACTGGGGCAAGCGCGAGTTTGCCGTGCTCATCGTGGTCGTAGCCATTGTGCTGTTGCTGCTGGATATCGTGATCCACGCGGTCCGCAAACGTCGCAAGGCTAAGGTCTCGGCATAAGACATTCTCCAGAACCACCGCAATGGGGGCAGGCGCCTTTGTGGTGGGCGGGACTTCCAAACCATCACAACATTCGATGAAAATCGCGATTTTGACGAAAAACATCGAATGTTGTGATGGTTTTCGTTGCGGGCGGGACGGTTTTCGCTGTGGACGGTGCGGTTTCGCTGCAGAACCGCCAGCCTGCCGCCTGCCAGCCGCCGCCCTCGTTACGTTTTCGCTGCATTTAGGTAAAGCACCTGCTCCGAGCGGCGTTGCCCTGTATACTAGAGCGGTTTAACTGTTATGCGGAAGGGAGCGCCTATGGCACTCAGCGAGAAAGACGTGCGCGGCATCGCCGAGTACGCAAAGATCGCACTGACCGATGACGAGCTCACCCAGATTACGTCCTACCTGAACGACGCCGTCCAGATGCTCGAGCCCGTCTTGCAATATGACTTGCCCGACGTGGAACCCACGTTCCATCCCATCGGAAGCCTGTCCAACGTGATGGGCGATGACCTACGCGAGCCCGAGCGCGACCTGTCGCTCGACGTCGCGCTCGAAAACGCCGGCAGCGCGCGCGACCGCTACTTCCGCGTGCCGTCCATTTTGGGAGAGGGGGAGAGCGAGTAATGGCGCAGAGCTTCGATTCCCTTACCGCCGCCCAGATCGCCGCGGGCGTTGCCGCCGGCGACTTTACCGCCACCGAGGTGGCCCAGGCCTCCCTTGCTGCCATCGAGGCGCGCGAGGGCGGGGTTCAGGCATTCCTGCAGGTGTCGCCCGAGCTCGCGCTCGAGGCCGCCGCGCGCGTGGATGCCGACCGTGCCGCAGGCAAGCCGCTGCCCCCGCTCGCGGGCGTGCCGCTGGCCATTAAGGACAACATGAACCTCGTGGGCACGCGCACCACCTGCGCTTCCCGCATGCTCGAGAACTATCAGAGCGTCTACACCGCTACCTGCGTCCAGCGCATGCTCGATGCCGGCTGCCTGCCCATGGGCAAGGCCAACATGGACGAGTTTGCCTTTGGCAGCTCTACCGAGAGCTCGGCGTTCCATCGCACCAACAACCCCTGGGATACCGAGCGCGTGCCCGGCGGCTCCTCGGGCGGCTCCGCTGCCGCCGTCGCCGCGGGCGAGGTCGCGCTCTCGCTGGGCTCGGACACCGGCGGCTCCATCCGCCAGCCGGCGTCGCTGTGCGGCGTGGTGGGCTTTAAGCCCACGTATGGCGCCGTGAGCCGTTACGGCGTGGTTGCCTTTGGCTCGTCGCTCGACCAGGTGGGCCCCTTTGGCCGCACGGTCGAGGATGTCGCGCTGGCCATGAACGCGCTTACCGGTGCGGGCCACGATCCGTACGACTGCACCAGCCAGGATTGCGCCGTCGACTTTACCGAGCACCTCAACGACAGCATCGAGGGCAAGCGCGTGGGCATCATCCCCGCGTTTATGGAGGCCGAGGGCCTGACGCCCGAGGTCAAGGCCGCTGTTCAGCGCGCCGCCCAGGAGCTGCAGAACCAGGGCGCCGAGCTGGTCGAGGTCGACCTGCCGCACCTGGACGCCGCCATCGCCGCTTACTACGTCATCGGCCCGGCCGAGGCGTTCTCCAACCTGGCACGTTTCGACGGCATTCGCTACGGCTATCAGGAGGAGGGCTGCGCCAACTTGTCCGACCAGAGCTCGCTTTCGCGTGCCCACGGCTTTGGTGCCGAGGCCAAGCGCCGTCAGATGCTCGGCGCCTACCTGCTGAGCTCGGGCGTGTACGACAAGTACTACTACGCTGCGCAAAAGGCCCGCACGCTCATCACGCAGGACTACGACGCCGCGTATGCCAAGGTGGACACCATCCTCATGCCCGCCTCGCCGCGCACGGCCTTTAAGTTTGGCGAGATCAGCGACCCCACGCAGATGTACCTCTCCGATCTGTACACCATCTCGCTCAACATCTGCGGCAACGGTGGTATCTCAGTGCCGCTGGGCTTGGGCGAGGATACTCAGTTGCCCGTTTCTGCCCAGCTGGTTGGTCCGGCCTTTAAGGACCGTCAGCTGCTCACGTTTGCCCGCGCCCTGGAGCGCGGCTTTGCCGATGCCGCCACGGGTGCGCCCGCGCTTTCCGTCGCGCCCGATTTTGCCGGGAAGGGAGGCGAGCTGTAATGAAGGAGCTTTCCGAGGTCCTGCAGGATTGGGAGGCCGTGATCGGCCTGGAGATCCACACCGAGCTCACCGCACTCGATACCAAGATGTTCTGCAACTGCAAGCTCAGCCACGATGACGAGCCCAACGCCAACGTGTGCCCGGTGTGTCTGGGCCTGCCCGGCGCCCTGCCGGTGCCCAACAAGCGCGCCATCGAGAGCATCGTCAAGGCCGGTCTCGCCACCAGCTGCGAGATCCAGCGCCACTCGATGTTCTACCGCAAGCACTACTTTTATCCCGACATGGCCAAGAACTTCCAGACCACGCAGGGTCCGGTCGCCTTTGCCATGTACGGTCACCTGGATCTTGACGTGACAGGTCGCGGTGCCGCCGAGCGCCCCGACTGCGCGTTTGGTGAGGCCGAGGCGCAGAGTCTGGCGAGCGCCTCGGCCAACGCCGAGGGCCTGTCCACGTCCATGACGTCGACCATGCGCGAGGGCAACCAGCGCGCCGGCCACCTGGCCAGCTACGATGCGTCCAACTTGCAGATGCCTGAGCGTCGCGAGGACGGTTCCTACACGGTGCCCATCCGCATCCTGCGCATTCACATGGAGGAGGACGCCGCCAAGATGGTCCATGTGGGCGGCGCCGAGGGCCGCATTACCGCCGCGGCTGAGTCGCTCGTCGACTACAACCGCTGCGGCACGCCTTTGATTGAGCTCGTGACTGAGCCCGACTTGCGCACGCCCGAGGAGGCTCGCCTGTTTATGGAAAAGCTCCGTCGCATCTTTGTGACGCTGGGCATTTCGGACTGCTCCATGGAGAAGGGCTCCATGCGCTGCGACGGCAACGTGTCGCTGCGCCGCCGCGGCGAGACCAAGCTGGGCACCAAGACCGAGCTCAAGAACCTCAACTCGTTTAAGAGCCTGCACGATGGCCTTGCCTACGAGATCTGCCGCCAGGCCGAGGTGCTCGAGGAGGGCGGCATCATCTATCAGGAGACCCGCCACTGGGAGCCCAGTCGCAAGCGCACCGTGGTCATGCGTGTGAAGGAAACGGCAGACGACTATCGTCTGTTCCCCGACCCCGATCTGGCGCCGTTCGATCTGGACGACGAGTTCATCGACCGCTGCCGTGGCGAGATCCCCGAGCTGCCCGATGCCAAGCGCGTCCGTTTTGAGGCCGACTTTGGCATTAAGGCGGCCGACGCCGAGCAGATTGCCGGCGACCCCGAGTTTGCCGAGTTTTTTGAGGCCGCCGCTGCCGGTATGGCTGGCAAGGAGGCCCAGACGGTTGCAAACTTGCTGGTGAACGAGATGATCGCCTATCTTAAGGGCGCGGGCGTGTCGCTGACCGAGTCCGGTATCGCGCCGGCTCAGGTTGCGGCGCTGGCTAAGCTGCTGGCGACCGATGCTATCAGCTCCAACCAGGCGCACGAGGTCTTTGAGGCCATGGCCCAGACCGGCGACGACCCCAACAAGATCGTCGACGAGCGTGGTATGCGTCAGGTGAGCGATGCCGGTGCGCTGCAGCCGATTGTGGACGAGGTGCTGGCAAACTGTGCCGAGCAGGCGCAGCAGTATCGTGACGGCAACCAGAAGGTCATCGGCTTTTTGGTGGGCCAGTGCATGAAGGCGAGCCGCGGCAAGGGCAACCCGAAGCTCTTCAACGAGTTGCTGAGAACGTCGCTCTCGTAAGCGGGAACCGAGGGGCCGGGCGCAGGGCCTTGCCTCTCAATTTCGGACAGTCCTGACTCACGACGGAGGCGCCACTGGCGCCTCCTGTTCGTGCGGAACTCATTGAGAGGCAAGGCCCTGCGCTCGGCCCCTCGGTTCCGTGACGACTCGGCCGTTCGGGTCAGGCGGGCTGATAGGAAAGATGGTGACGGAGGCGCAAAATGCGCCTCCGCCTTTTGAATGTGATGAAAGTGTGGCGAAATGAGCTTAAAACTTCCGTAAATGTGATAAATGTCACGTTTTACCTAGGGTAAAATGTGGGAAATATCACGTTTACGGAAGATTCTTTGCGGGAGGTTCGGCCATGCAGCGAGATATCATTGCCAAGCTTAACGCTTGGAAAGCGTCAGAATATCGTAAGCCGCTTATCCTTAAGGGGGCGCGCCAGGTTGGAAAGACGTGGGCGCTTAAGGAGTTCGGTCGAACCTCGTACCGCAATTTTGTGTATCTGACGCTCGAGGAGCCGTCACCTGGGGTACAGAGCGAGTACGCTCAGTTTTTCGAAGGTACGCGCGATCCTCGACGGATCATCTCAAATCTTTCCCTGGCACTTGGACAGCCTATCGAGCCCGGCGAAACGCTGCTTATTATTGATGAGATCCAGGATTGTCCTTCTGCAGTCGGCGCCCTTAAATACTTCTGTGACGAGGCCCCCGAGTATCACGTCGCATGCGCAGGGTCTTTGTTGGGCGTTCGCTTGTCCCGTGAGACCAGCGCTTTTCCGGTGGGAAAGGTCGAGTTCATGGAGATGCGCCCCATGAGCTTTTCCGAGTTTCTGAAAGCCGAGGGCGCTGCAAACTACGACGAATACCTTGGCGGCCTGGATCAGATCGAGACAGTGCCCGATTTCTTCCATGTCCGTCTCGTCGAGCATCTTCGTCGTTATTTTGCATGCGGCGGCATGCCAGAGGCTCTTGGCCGGTGGGTGGAGACGGGCGATATCGTTCAGGTCGATAAGGTGTTGTCTGATCTCTTGGATTCCTACGAGCGCGATTTTGCCAAGCATGGTGGCCGTGCGCAGTTCGCCAAGCTTTCGCAAATATGGAACTCGATTCCAGCTCAGTTGGCGCGCGAGAACAAAAAGTTCGTTTGGGGTGCGGTGCGCGAGGGGGCTCGTGCTCGAGAATACGAGGATGCTCTGGAATGGCTTGCCGATGCTGGGCTCATCACGGCGGTTCGCCTTAATGCTGCCGGTGGTGTGCCGCTCTCTGCGTACGATGACCTCAAGGCATTTAAAGTCTACTGTCTTGATGTCGGCTTGCTGCGCCGCATGGCAAGGCTGGATGCGTCCGCTTTTGCCATCTCGGATGCGCTATTTTCGGAGTTCAAAGGTTCGTTCGCCGAGAACTATGTGCTTCAGGCATTACTTTCACAGTTAGATGCTGCTCCGCGTTATTGGACAAACGAGAAGCCGAAGCACGAAGTCGATTTTTTGATTCAGGTCGGAAACGAAATCGTTCCCGTCGAGGTCAAATCGGGAGAGGTCGTTCATTCCAAGAGCCTTAAGTACTATGCCGACAAGCATGCGGAGACGACTCCATTGAGGGTCCGCTACTCACTTAAGAACCTAAAGCTCGACGACGGGGTGCTCAACATTCCGTTGTATTTGGCTGATCGATCTGTCCCTCTTATCAAAAAGGCGCTTGATTGTGCGCATCTTGACGTTTAGATCCCGGGTGAGCTGACGGGCGGCGGCTAATTAATCGCTCCGTTACGGCCAGGGAGCTTGGGCCTTAGCGATGCTTGCTTCGCCAAGCCGTGGGTGTCATGCCGGTGTATTGCTTGAAGGCTTGGGCGAAGGCGGCCTGCTGAGGGTAGCCTAGACGCTCTGCCACCTGCGCTATCGTGAGCGCGCTATCTGCCAAAAGGTCCTGCGCTCGCTCCATACGGCGTCTGCGAATGTAGGCGCCCAGGGACTCGCCGGTTTGGGCCTTAAAGGTGGCGCATAGTTTGGAGCGGCTTGTGTAGAGCCTCTCGGCCACCTCGTTGATACCCACATGTCTGCCTTTGTCGAGCGTGCGCTCAATCATTGCCGTTGCTTCTTCGGCCATGGTTATGCTGACGCGTGTGTCTGCCGCCTGCCGCGCCTGCTTGTGGGCCGCGCGCGAACAGGCGAGCTCCGCGACCATGGTCTCCACGATGCCCTGCATATAGACGTGTCCGCCTACGGTTTGGGCACGGTCCTCGTTAATCCGGCGCAGCGTGTGATAGATGGCAGACGTCGCTTCCTCGTGCCATGGCTCGGCAAACGCCTCAAAGATTCCCGCGAACTCGGTGGGATAGCGGTGCTCCAGTTCGTCAAAATATCCAGGCAAAAAGAGCACCGAGCGCGAGTGATAAAGTTCCCCCGCAAACAGCGGGCTTAATTCCTCGCCACAGCTATCTTGGATAAAGCTGCAAACGGCATTGTTTGGCCACGGTCCATGCGATGGTTTGAGGTTCGCGGGCGTTATGCCAGTCTCGGGCATGCATGTAAGTGTGGGCGCGCTGACTTCGCTCACGCAGGCGTACGGCTCGGGTGTGTATTCGGCCAGGTACATATCGTGCGTCGGGGTGATGAAATGCTCCATGACAATGCAGGCAGGGGAGAGAGGCATGATCCATGCGCGTCCGTGCGCCCGATCGTTTGCCACCTCGCCGGTAAAGACAGCGCCCTTGCCGGAAAGCTCCAGGCCAAACTGCTCAAACTGTGGTGCGTAGAGCTCAGTTATGTCGGTCGCAGCCCGATGCATTTTCAAAAGCGTCCCCTTCCTTTGCGAAAACGTCCACGCCTGGCTCGATTGTGTGCCTTGGCTAACATATCAATGATAAGTTGAGAACGGTTAACTCTCAAGCCGTTAGAAAGGAATCTCATGGCAAAGGGATCAAAAAGGGAAGGTGGAGGCATCGGCGAGTTGCTCGCGTATGCCGGTGACCGCAAATTCCTAACGTATTTGGGCATGGCGCTCTCGGCGCTCTCGCAGCTGCTGAGCTTTGGCCCGTACGTGTGCATTTGGCTTGTCGCGCGCGATCTGATCGCCGTGGCGCCTAACTGGAGCGAAGCCTGCGACATCGCGATGTATGGCTGGTGGGCCGTGGGTTTTGCCCTGGCAAGCATCGTAGCTTATTTCGTGGGGCTCATGTGCACGCATCTGTCCGCGTTTCGCTGTGCGTCCAATATCCGCAAGACTACGAGCGAGCACCTGCTTAAGCTGCCGCTTGGCTACTTTGACACGCACGCCACCGGTGAGCTGCGTCGTGTTGTAGACGGATGTGCCGCCTCCACCGAGACTTTGCTCGCACACATGCTGCCCGATATCGCAGGCGCCGCCGCCATGGTCGTGGGCCTGCTCGTATTGCTTTTCGCCCTCGATTGGCGCTTGGGCGCGGCATGCCTCATCTCGGTGGCCATTTCGTTTGGCGCCATGGCCACCATGATGAGCGGCAAAGGCGCCGAGTTCATGAAGGCCTACATGGGAGCGCTGGTCAAGATGAACAAGACCGGCACCGAATACGTACGCGGTATTCCCGTGGTCAAGGTGTTTCAGCAGACGGTCTACTCCTTTAAGGCTTTCCACGATGCGATCGCCGAATACGCCGACATGGCACAAAACTATGCGGGCACGTTCTGCCGAGGTCCGCAGGTACTCAACCTTACCGCGCTCAATGGTCTTGTGGCATTCCTGTTGCCCGTGGCGTTGCTGTTGGCGCCGGGCGAGACGGACTTCGCACATTTTATGGCCAACTTCACGTTTTACGCGATATTTTCGGCCGTGGTACCGACGGCCCTGACCAAGCTCATGTTTGTGGGCGAGGCCTCTCAGATGAGTGCCGATTCGCTGGCTCGTATTCGAAGTATCATGGATTCCAAGCAGCTCTCCGTGCCCGCCCAACTCAAGCACCCTGCCGGCGGCGAAGTGCGATTTGAGGACGTAAGCTTTACGTACGAGGGTGCCGAAGCACCTGCCGTTAGCCATGTAAGTTTCAGTGTTCCCGCTGGTAGCACCCTCGCCCTAGTGGGTCCTTCGGGCGGCGGCAAGTCAACCTGCGCAAGCCTGATTCCTCGTTTTTGGGATGTCTCTTCGGGCCGAGTGCTTGTAGGCGGTGTGGACGTTTGCGATATGGATCCGCACGAGCTTATGGACCAGGTCGCTTTCGTGTTCCAGACTAACCAGCTGTTCCGGCAAACACTTGCCGATAATGTGCGCGCCTCCAAGCCTACGGCCACTGACGACGAAGTGCGTGCGGCCCTCTCCGCAGCTCAGTGCGACGACATTGTGGCCAAGCTCCCGCAGGGCATCAATACCATGCTCGGTGCCGGCGGAGCATATCTTTCGGGCGGCGAGGTCCAGCGCGTGGCGCTCGCCCGCGCGATCCTTAAAGACGCGCCTATCGTGGTGCTCGATGAGGCCACGGCGTTTGCCGACCCCGAGAACGAGGCGCTCATCCAGCGCGCCTTTAGCAAGCTGGCGGCGGGTCGCACGGTCATTATGATTGCTCATCGACTCTCGACTGTAGTGGGCGCAGATCAAATCGTGGTGCTCAACCAGGGCAGGGTGCAGGAGTCGGGTACTCATGCCGAGTTGCTGTCCCAAGAGGGTTTGTATGCCAAGATGTGGGCCGAATACGAACAGGCCGCGAGCTGGAAAATCACTGCAGCGACCGCGGATGCCGCCGTCACGAAGGGAGGCGAGGCCTAAATGTTCGCCTCATTCCAAAAGAAGTATTTCCTATCCGATAAAGGCGTCGCCGGCGTAAAGCGCGGCATTTTCTGGACCACGCTCACCAATCTTATTACCATGGCCGGCATGGGCTTTTTATTCCTGGTCATGGCCGGTTTTGTCGAACATCTCGCCACTGGCGCTGACCTGCCGGATGCCCTGCCGATCGTGGGCGGCCTCCTGGTCTTTTTCGTGTTGCTCTTTGCCTCTAACTGGCAACAGTATTACTACACCTACTGCATCTTTTACGAGGAGTGCGGCAAGCAGCGTATGGAGATCGCCGAACGCTTGCGCAAACTGCCGCTGTCGTTTTTCGGTCGTCGTGATCTGGCCGATTTAACCGAGACCATCATGGGCGATGTCCAGACCATGGAACATGCCTACAGCCACGTGTTGGGAGAGCTTTGGGGCGCCATTATCGCAAGCGCTATTGTGTTCGCAGCATCGCTGTTCTTTTGCTGGCAGTTGGCGATCACGGCGTTCTGGAGCGTTCCCGTGGCCTTTGCCGTGCTGTATTTGACGCGCGGCCCCATGGTCCCGGTGTTCGACCGTGTTCGCGCCGAGAAGGTCAAAGTCACCGAGGCGATCCAGGAGACGCTCGATTGTGTGCGCGAGATCCGCGCTACCAACCAGGAGGCCTATTATCTTGAGGGACTCGGTGCCGTGATCGATGACGAGGAGCGCGAGACCACTAAGGGAGAACTCGTTAACGGGCTTTTGGTCAACTCTGCCTTTGTCATTTTGCGTCTGGGGGTCGCTTCCACGCTGGTAACGGGTGCCGCGATGGTTGCCTCGGGGCGGGTCGACTTTTTGGTGATGTTTGCCTTCTTGCTTATGGTGAGCCGTATCTATGCGCCCTTTGACCAGGCGTTAATGTTAATGTCCGAGCTGTTTGCCGCCGAGTCGTCTGCCAAGCGCATGCGTTCCATCATGGAAGAGCCTGTGGCGCGGGGCAGCGAGAAATTTGAGCCCGCGGGTCACAATGTGGTGTTCGATCACGTGGCATTTGGCTATGGTGCGGGCGAGGACGGCCGCGCCGGCGAGAAAGTTCTTACCGATGTGAGCTTTACCGCCAAGGAAGGCGAAGTTACGGCGCTGGTCGGTCCTTCGGGTTCCGGTAAGTCTACGGTGAGCCGCCTGGCCGCGCGCTTTTGGGATGCCACTGCGGGCAAGGTTACCGTGGGCGGTGTGGATGTTGCGGGCGTCGATCCCGAGGTACTCCTGCGCGACTACGCTATCGTGTTCCAAGACGTGCTGCTCTTTGACGACACGGTGATGGGAAACATCCGCCTCGGGCGTCGTGATGCCACCGATGAGGAAGTGCTTGCGGCCGCGCGTGCCGCCAACTGCGACGAGTTTGTGTGCCGCATGCCGCAGGGCTACGACACCATGATCGGCGAGAACGGCTCCAAGCTGTCCGGTGGCGAGCGCCAGCGCATCTCCATCGCCCGCGCGCTGCTCAAAGACGCACCCATCGTGCTGTTGGACGAGGCGACGGCAAGCTTGGATGTGGAGAACGAGACCGTGGTACAGCAGGCACTCTCCCGTCTGCTTGCAGGTAAGACGGTTATCGTTATTGCCCACCGTATGCGTACGGTGGAAAATGCCGACAAAATCGTTGTGCTCAAGAATGGAGTGGTTGCCGAACAGGGCACCCCGGCGCAGCTCAAGGCGGCAGGTGGAGAATTCGCCCGCATGGTTGCGCTGCAAAAGGAGGCGGCGGACTGGCAGCTGTAGGAATATGACAAAGGGGCAGTCCCTTTGTCATATTGAGTTCACCCCCATAGTTTCCAAAAAGTTAACCATTGTTGAACTTAATAGTTAGATAAACTAAACTATTTTCCAAAAGTGTGCTCGAGCAAACTTGTTTACTCGGGTGCTGAGGCACCGTGCCGCGTCCAATGCGGCAAAAGGGAGAAACAACATGAAGAAGTCGACGTTCAATACCCTGCTTGTCGGTGGCGGTTTTCTGCTTGGCACGGCCGGCATCAAGCTGCTTACCAGCGCTCCGGTCAAGAATGCCTGCGTGCAGGGCATCGCGTGCGGTATGCGCGTCAAGAACTGCTACCAGGACATGGTCGAGCAGGCCAAGGCCAATGTCGATGACATGGTTGCCGAGGCTGCCTACATCACCCAGAGCGAGGCCGCTGCTGACGAGGCAGCCGAGTAACGCTCCCAGGCACAAGCTATGAGATTCTCGATTATTAGCGAGATCCCCGGCAGGACCCGCCTTCAGTTGGCGGGTCCTGTGCCAGAGAGTGATCTCGATGCGCTTCTTAAGCTCAGCGGCGACATCGACGGCGTGCACAAGGTGCGCGTTTACGGCCGTATTGGCCAGATGGCGCTCGAATATGATGAGCAGTGTCGTGCGGGCGTGCTCGACGCTTTGTGTGCGCTCGATGCCCAGGCCATTGCCGACGCAAAGACGGGTTATGTGATGCAGCTTGAGCCACGCAAGCACAAGCTCGTCATGGATCTTGCCACACTTATCGGCGCCCACTACGCGCGCCGCTGGTTCTTGCCGACGTCTCTGCGTGCGGTGTTTGTCGTGGCCGGTTACATGGCATTTTTGCGCGCTGCCCTTCATGAGCTGGCGCAGCCGCGCCTAACCGTTCCTGTGCTTGACGCTTCGGCCATCGGCATTTCGTTCGTCAAACGTGATGTCGACACCGCGGGCCAGACGATGTTCCTGCTCAACGTGGGTGAGCTGCTCGAGGACTACACCCGCGCCATGAGCGAAAACGAACTCATCAACTCGCTGCTCGATGTGCCCGACAAGGCGCAAAAGGTCGTCGGCGACACCGAGGTAAGCGTTGCCGCCACCGAGCTTGAACCCGGCGATTTGGTCGCCGTGCGCACCGGCATGTCTATCTGTATCGACGGCGTGGTCGAGCAGGGGAGCGCTATGGTCAACCAGGCGACCCTGACCGGCGAACCGCTGGCCGTCGAGCGCAGCGTGGGCGACGACGTGTTCGCCGGCACCGTTGTGGAAGATGGCAGCATCTTGGTGCGTGTGCGCGCCAACACGGCTCAGACCAAGCTCCGCTCGATCGTCTCGCTCGTGCAGACGGCCGACTCGCTCAAGTCCGAGGGTCAGTCGCACATGGAGGACCTCGCCAACAAGATCGTCCCATGGAACTTCCTGCTCGCGGGCCTGGTTGCGCTCACCACGCGCAGCCTCATCAAGACCTCAGCGGCGCTGATGGTCGACTACTCGTGCGCACTCAAACTCACGGGTTCCGTCGCCGTCATGACTGCCATGAGCGATGCTGCCAAGATGGGCGTCATGGTCAAGGGTGCGAAGTACTTTGAGTCGTTTGCCAAGGCCGACACCATTGTGTTTGATAAGACCGGCACGCTCACCGAGGCACAGCCGCGTCTTGCCTGCGTGCTCACCACCGATGGCTGGAGCGAGGATGAGGTCCTGCGCCTTTCCGCTTGCTTGGAGGAGCATTTCCCGCATCCGGTGGCGCGTGCCGTGGTCAACGCCGCCCGCGAGCGCGGGCTCGAGCACCGCGAGCGCCATGCTGCCGTCGAGTACATCGTGGCACACGGCATCGCTTCGTCCATCGAAGGACGTCGCGCGATTATCGGCTCGGCACACTTTGTGTTTGAGGATGAGGGCGCGCAGCTCGAGTCCGACATAAAGGAGCGCATCGAGTCCCAGATGCAGGGCCTGTCGCCGCTGTATCTGGCGGTCGACGGCACCGTTGTGGGCGTGCTCGGTATCGAGGACCCGCTTAAGCCCGGGGTCCGCGAGGCCATCGCCGACTTGCACGCGTTGGGCGTTAAGCACGTGGTCATGCTCACGGGCGACTCGGAGCGCACGGCCGAGCGCATTGCTCGCGAGGCAGGTGTCGACGAGTTTAAGGCCGAGCTGCTGCCCGAGGACAAGTACGCGTATGTGGAGCGCATTAAGGGCGAGGGGCGCCACGTTGCCATGGTGGGCGACGGCGTCAACGACTCACCGGCGCTGGGTCTGGCCGATGTGGGTCTGGCCATGGGCGGTGGAAGCGACATCGCCAAGGAGGTCGCCGATATCATCCTGACCGATACAGATCTGGCCGCAATCGTGCGCCTGCGCCGCATGAGTCAGGGGCTTATCGACCGTCTGTCGAGTTCGTATTCCAAGGTGATGCTCACCAACTCGGCGCTGTTGGCATTGGGTATTACCGGCATGATCACTCCGCAGACGTCGTCACTGCTGCACAACGGCTCAACGATCGCCTACAGCCTGGGCAACGCAAAGGCGTACCTGCGTTAGCGTTTTCGATTGAGTATATGGCCTGCATTCGGGCGGCACCGCAGCCGTCAGGGTGCAGGCCTTCTTTTGTTTGACGATATGTTAGCTCGGATATATGCTCGTGCTAGCAATGCTAGTAAATGCTGAAGGTGAGGTTGAGATGGCTACCGTTGGCAGCATGGCACAGGTGAATGTTCGCGTAGATCGCTCGGTTAAAGAGCGCGCCGAGGAAGCGCTGCGGCTTTCGGGCGTCTCGCTGCCCGAGCTCATCAAAAAGGTCGTGGCCAAGGTCGCGCAGGGTGGCGGGCAGTGCGAGGAAGTGCTTGCGGCCGTCGACGACCGGCAGCAGACCGTCGCGCCCGATACTCCGTTCGCCGCGTCGTGGGCAGCGGCAGACCGGCTTTATGCAGATTTGGGCATCGCTACGTCGCCCGTATCCGACGATCGCGGTTGGGACACAATCTATTCCGAAGCCATGGACGAGCGCTATCGCCAAAAGGGGATGATCCTGTGAGCGGGGCTCCCCTCAAAATAATGGTGGACGCCAACGTATGGGTTGATTCGTTTTGCGTCGACCATGCCGAGTCGCTTGCCGCGCGTGCGTTTATTGGGCAGGCGGCGGAGACGGGGGCATTGCTGTTCTTTCCGGTGCATATCGCCAAGGACGTGCTGTACGTTGTCCAACACGAGCTGAAGCGTAGCGTTCTTGCCAGCGGGGGAGCGCTCGACGAGGCATCTGCCCGTGCAATTGGCGATGCGGCGTTGGCGTTTGTTCGGAACATGACCGAAAACGCTACGGCCGTGGGTGCAGACGCATCCGATCTGTGGCTAGCCGACAAATATCTGACGCTCCATCGCGATTACGAGGACAACTTGGTGCTCGCCGCGTGCAAGCGCGCACAGGTCGATTACTTAGTGACCAACGATCACAAGCTGCTCGAACATGCCGATCTTGCAGCGAAGACCCCGCGCCAAATGATGTCGATTCTTGCTTTGGCCGAACGCGGCGGCGCGGCTATCGGTTGACGCGAACTGTTTGCGGGCCTCTTGGACGACGATGCGCCAAGGGACTCGCGTCTGCTATTTACAAAAGCTCGGCCTTAATGGTGGGACTTTCTGCGAGCTGCTCGGCTGCCTTTTCGTCTGAGCTGTCGAGTGCTGCCAGACTGCGGTAGACCCACTCGTTGACCTGGGTGTTCTTGACGCCTGCAGTCTGCATAAGGGTACCTACCTCGCGGATTGCTGCGAGCAGATCGGCCTTGGGACCTGCGAGCTCTACCTCGATGCCGTGGTAGGCGGCCACGCCGCGGTTCTCACTCACGTGGTCGATAAAGCCCTCGATGGTCTCAAGCTGCTGGGCGAGAGCTGCATCATCGTCGGCGTCCAGCGCGACGAGTGCGTTCGATACCGTGAGGGCGGGATGTCCGCAGGGGACAAAGCCTTCGATGACATCCATAGCTTCGGTAATGGTTGAGCCCAGGCCTGCGAGGGCATTGACGAGTTGCTGCTTGGTATCCATGGCGGTCCTTTCGACGGGTCAATTTTGCTTGGCGAAAATATACGTGACGCGATCGGTAGCAAAAGTGCGAAGTGCGGCGCACATTGGGGTCTTCACAGCTCGTGCATAGAACAGCTGTCCGCTTTCAGAACGTGGTAAGATAACACTCCACAAGCGGGGCTCGCCCCGCATGTTCCTTGAAAAGTCGACGGGTGTTGGGTGCTCGTGCCCAATGCCATCCAGACTTTCCCGACATTCGGGGGCGACTGGTTTCGACACGATAGCTCTGAGAGAGGAAGCAAGCCGAGGTCTCCTCGCCTCGTTAAACAGGGGTACCGTCAAATTGAATTGACAACAACTCTTCTTTTGAGCCTATGGCTCTCGCTGCTTAGTTTATAGCGGCGCGTCAACCCGGTGATTTCCCCGACACCGGCGCGACGTCAT
>WGSI01000052.1:0-15536 GCA_014871745.1 Collinsella sp.
AACTTTTTTCGCGCGGGCCGCAATTTGTCACGCTGCACCACGAGCATCAGCGCTTTTCGTGCGATCGATTGGCTTTTCGATCACATCGAACCCGGCGCCAAGCTCCCCCAGAAGCGACCGCACCCGTTGGGCACAGTCGTAGTCGGCAAACGAGATGCTCAGCATTCGGGCCACCTGATTAGAAGTTCCAACGCCATAGAAGTGCTCAAGGACAACAAGCGCCTCATGTGCCACAAACGTCTCGACCACATGCGGCGACTCCTCATAGCACCATTGCGTCAATGGTCCCTCACTCGTCTGCCGAATCACCAAGCCACCCATACCCGACGGCTCGCACGTTACCAGCAGGTGCTCCCCACCCTCATCGCTCTGGAACAAAACAAACCGCTCATCGAACAGCTCCATCACATCCCCTTTCTCTTGCTCTTAGTTAGCAAAAGCATAGCAGGTAGATGCATGTACACAGAACACTTGTTCGTGTATTTTCTATCGAGCTGTCCGCACGGCATGGTATGGCCGTACACAAAAAGGGCGCCCCTAAAAGGAGCGCCCTCGCAAATCGCCTATGCAGCTAGTTTACGCGACCGGCTCGATCTTCTCGAGGCCACCCATGTAGGGACGCAGAACCTCGGGGATCGCGATGGTGCCGTCGGCGTTCTGGTAGTTCTCCAGAATGGCAGCCATGGTACGACCAGCCGGCAGGCCGGAACCGTTAAGGGTGTGCAGGTAGCGCGAACCCTTGAAATTCTCGGGGTCGCGATACTTGATGTTGGCGCGACGGGCCTGGAAGTCGCCGCAATTGGAGCAGGAGCTGATCTCCTTGTAGGCGTTGTAGCTCGGCAGCCAAACCTCGATGTCGTAGGTCTGACGGGCAGAGAAGCCCAGGTCGCCGGTGCACAGGCTAATCACGCGATACGGCAGGCCCAGCTGCTGCAGCAGGTACTCGGCCTCGGCGGTCATGCTCTCGAGCTCCTCGTCGGATTCCTCCGGCTTGGCGAACTTGACCATCTCGACCTTGTCGAACTCGTGCTGGCGAATGATGCCGCGGGTGTCGCGACCGGCGGAACCGGCCTCCTCGCGGAAGCAGGGGGTGAAGGCAGTGTAGCGGCGAGGCAGAGTGTCGGCGTCCAGAACCTCACCGGCATGCAGGTTAGTCAGTACGACCTCGGCGGTAGGGATCAGGAAGTTGTCGCCCGAGACGTGATAGGCGTCGTCCTCAAATTTGGGCAGCTGGCCCGTGCCGAACATGGTCTGACGCTTGACGACGATGGGCGGCCACCACTCCTTGAAGCCACGGCTCGTGTGCGTGTCCAGGAAGAAGTTGATAAGGGCGCGCTCCAGGCGGGCGCCGGCGCCACCGAGAACGGTGAAGCGGCTGCCGGAGAGCTTGTTGCCACGCTCGAAGTCGAGGATGTCCAGATCGGTGCCCAGATCCCAGTGGGGCTTAAAGTCGAAGTCGAACTCGCGCGGGGTGCCCCAGCGGCGACGCTCGATGTTCTCGTCCTCGTCCTTACCGTACGGGGTAGCCTCGCACGGAATGTTGGGCAGGTGAGACATGAAGTCGTACTGCTCCTGCTCGAGAGCGGTACGGCGCTCGGCCAGACCGTCGATCTTCTCGTTGACGGCGCGCACGGCCTCCTTGGCGGCCTCGGCCTCGTCCTTCTTGCCCTCCTTCATCAGGGCGCCAATCTTCTTGGACTCGGCGTTACGCGTGGCCTGGAGCTCCTCGACCTCGGTGATGACGGCACGACGCTCGTCGTCGAGCTCAAAGAACTTCTCGCGATCCCAAGACGTCTGGCGATTTGCCATGGCGGTATCGATGGCATCGGGGTTCTCGCGAACAAACTTGATATCAAGCATTAGATCCTCCGGCGATATACATTCCATTTAGGTTGCAACCTTGTACATGTATGGGCAAGTATATACTTATGAGCGTTTACGACCCAACCCAACTACGCAAGAAGGCACCCAATGGACGCAGTTTTTTCCTTTTTGTTTGGCACCCGCACCGGTTTTGCCATCCTTTTCGCCGGCGGCATCCTGCTATTTGCGATTCTTGCCTTTGTGATGGAGAAGCGCACCCATAAGATGTATGTCGACCGCGGCCCCAAGTCCGAGGACGAAGAAGACAGCTTCTGGGACTAACCGACCAAAAAGGGACAGGTTTATTTTGGTCGGTTTTATCTGGGCAAACGCAAACGCCCCGCAACTGGAATTGAGCCAGTTGCGGGGCGCTTTTCGCTAAAAGGACAAAACCGCAGGAAAAACCTGACAAAATAAACCTGTCCCTTTTTGGTCGGTTTTACTGGAGGGTTGCGTCGATTGCCTTGACGAGGGCGCTGCGCATGCCGGCGTCCTCGAGCGCGACGACGCCCTTGATGGTAGCACCGCCGGGCGAGCACACGGCATCTTTCATCGCTGCGGGATGCTGGCCGGTTGCAAGCTGCAGCTTTGCCGTACCCAGCACCATCTGGCTCACAATGCGATAGGCATCGGCGCGCGGAATACCGTGTTTGACGGCCGCATCGCCCAGAGCCTCGATTGCCATGGCGACAAATGCCGGAGCGCAACCGCCCACGGTACCGCCCACAAACAGCAGACTCGAATCGAGCTCGACCACCGTGCCAAGCTTTCCGAGCAGACCGAGCACCGTGGCACGCTGCTCTTCGCTAAGCGTGGAAGCCTTCTCGCAGGCGATAACGCCCTCGCCCACCGAAACCGGCGTGTTGGGCACCGTCGAAATATGAGCGACACCTGGCAGGGCCTGTTCCCACTTGGCACTATCCCAGGTCCAGGCGACCGAAAGGACGACCTTGTCGGCAAGCGCATCCTTGAGTGGAGCGAAGACCTTCTCAATCATGTACGGCTTGACCGCCGCAACCACGATATCGGACGCGGCAACAACATCCGCCGCATCGTGGCAGGCAGCCATGCCCCGCGCCTCGCAACGCTCAACCAGAGCATCGTAGCGGCCTGCGCAGGCGCACATATCGCTCGCAGCCACACCGGCGGCGATCCAGCCATCGGCCATAGCGCTCGCCATATTGCCAAAACCGACAAATCCGATCTTCATATCTCATAGTCCTCTCAGACACGCTCTTCAAAACGAAGGCTATTGTCCCACGGCATTGTTTCGTATTGCCGACCTATTTGTGATACGGCTCGCCACGGCTGATCTTGCAGGCGCGGTAAACCTGCTCCAGCAGCACCACGCGCGCCAGGTTATGCGGCAAGGTAATGCGTCCAAAGCTGAGCATCTCGTCGGCTCGTGCGCGCACGTCATCGCTCACGCCGTCCGATCCGCCAATCACAAAGGCGATGTCGCTGTTACCACGCAGCATAAGATCATCGAGCCGCGCCGAAAGCTCCTCGCTCGAGCGCTCTTTGCCCTCAATGGCCAGCAAGATCACATGCGCTCGAGGCGGCAGGGCTGCAAGAATCGCCGCCCCCTCCTTGTCGCGCGCGGCATCCACGCCGCCCGCCTTAGCCGGGTCGATATCGGCCACCTCGCGGATATCCACCTTGGCATAGGCACCTAAGCGCTTGGTGTACTCGGCACACGCGTCCTTCCAAAAGCGCTCCTTGAGCTTACCGACGCAAACGACGGTGTACTTCACGCGCACCTACTCCTTCGAATCGTTTTGAACTTTGCCGGCGGTCAGCATCTGCTCGAACATCGAGGCCGACTGCGAGAAATCGCTCGGCAGCACGACCGTCGAGGTTTTACCCGTACGAGCGAACTCCGTCATCATCTCGGACCACTGCGTAAACATGAACAGCTGGTTGGCCTCGTCGTTGCCGACACCCGTCTCCTGGATGATCTCGAGTGAATCCTTGATGCCCAGCGCGATGGCCTTGCGCTGGTTGGCGATGCCTTCGCCCGCCTTTTCCATAGCCTCGGCCTCGGCGGTCGCCTCGGTAACGCGCTTGATGCGATCGGCCTCGGCGAGCTCCTGCGCAGCAGCGCGCTTGCGCTGGGCAGCGTTGATGTCGTTCATGGAGTTCTCGACCTCGGTCGGCAGTGCGATCTTGGTGATGAGTGTCGACACGAGGGTAAAGCCGTAGGCAGCCATCTGCTCGGACACGGTGGCATTAACGTCCTTGGCGATGTCATCCTTCTTGGCAAAGACCTCATCGAGCGTGTAGACAGGGATGGAAGAGCGCAGGGCATCGGTGATGAAGTCGCGCATCTGGTCGACGGGCTCCTGCAGCATGTAGTAGCTCTTGTAGATACCCGAATCTGCCGGGCCGGCGCCCATGTCATAGCTCACGTGGTACTGAGCAGAGACCTCAAGGCCGATGGTCACGTTGTCCTGGGTCTTAACGTCGATGCCAAAACCGTTTTTCATGGTGCGCAGACTCACCGTGGCGGCCTTGCGGTCGATCACGGGCACCTTCACGTGGAAGCCCGCGTTGACGATGCGGTTAAACTTGCCCAAACGCTCGATGATCACGGCATGCTGCTGTTCAACGACATAGCAGGCGTTGGGGAGCAGCAGCAACAAAATGATGATGGGAAGTAGAAGGCTCGTAAGAGCAGCGATAATACCGGACAACAGCATGGTCTCTCCTCTGATAGGCACACGTTGGCACTAGGATACCCGCACGAAGCAGCCACGTGACACCAACAGGAGGCCCATAACAAAAAAGCCCCCATTGCTGGGAGCTCTTTCAATCAATGGTGCGGGCGAAAGGACGTCCGCGTATCCGCTTCGCGGATCCGCACCGGCTTCGGCCGCCTGCCGGCGTCCTCGCCAGCTCGCTAAAAACGCTCCGCGTTTTCTTGACGCTCGCTCCTTCGCAGGTTCAAGCCCCTGCGATGGGCCCATAACAAAAAAGCCCCCATTGCTGGGAGCTCTTTCAATCAATGGTGCGGGCGAAAGGACTTGAACCTTCATGGGGTTGCCCCCATACGGACCTGAACCGTACGCGTCTGCCAATTCCGCCACGCCCGCGTGCAGGAATTAGAATAACGGAGCGCCATCGCGAACGCAAGAACTATTTTTGAAAAAGTTTGCAGGCATTTTCCCAAGCTGCTCGCGCGATTGCCTCAGCATCCTCGCCAGTACGATCGACACGGTCGTTGACCAGCGTGTTTGCCGTGATAGAAATCATTGCCGGCTCGCACTCAAGACCACGAATGGGCTCCGGCGCCATATACGGGCAATCCGTCTCGAACAAAATGCGATCGAGCGGGGTTGCCGCAAATGCTTCACGCACGTCGTCGTTGCGCTTAAAGGTGGCCGCGCCACCATAGGCGATATAGCAGCCCAAACCCACAAAGCGTTCCATCGTGGCGCGATCCTCGCCAAAGCAGTGCAGCACGCAACCGGCCTGAGGCACACCCATCTCGCGCAGCACGTTGTACGCATCCATATGCGAGGTGCGCCCATCATCTGTGTCCTCGTGGCGCAGATGCAGCTCTACCGGCACGTTACGGCGCACGGCAACTTCGAGCTGACGTGCCATGCAATCAATCTGCACGTCATGAGGCGCCGGCGCGATGTCGTCGTCATAGTCCATGTGGTAGTCCAGGCCAATTTCGCCGATACCGGCGCACAAAGGGTCATCGAGCGCGGCAACGACCTGCGCGTGAATGTCGTCGGTATAATCCGGCGCGCCATAGGGGTGAACGCCAGCGAGATACCTGATCTGCGGAATATCCCGCATCGGCAGAATTTCGCGCACGAGCCAGTCACTATAGTCCGTCACGCTGAGCTTGTCGGCGATGGGGTCGAGCATCGTCACCAACAGGTCGACGCCCGCGGCTTTGGCGCGCACGAGCGTCTCGGGCACTTCTTTGCCCCAAAACGAAAGCAGATGCGCATGAGTATCGGCAAGCGGTGCCAAGGGCACGGGGCAGGCGATCGTCTTCTTTTTCTTGGTAAACGTCACGCGTTCGGCATTAGGCGTCATGGGAAAGCTCCTGAGCCAAGCGGACAAAGGCGGCGACGTCGAGCGTCTCGGCGCGCGTGGTAGGTGCGATACCGCAGGCCTCAAAGGCGGCGTCGAGCGCGTCCTTGGCAAAGCCGTTGGCGCTCATAGAGTTGCGAATCGTCTTGCGACGCTGAGCAAACGCGGCGTCGATCACGCGGGCCACAAACTCGCGGTCGATGCCCTCGGGTACCATACCGTCAACGCGATCGATGCGCACCACGGCAGAATCCACATGCGGCGCCGGCATAAAGCAGCGCGGCGGCACCTCAAAGCGCCCCGTCACCTGCGCATACAGGCCGAGTTTTGCCGTGTAGCCGCCATAGGTCTTGTTGCCCGGCACTGCGGCAATGCGATCGGCAACCTCCTTTTGAACCATGACGACGGCGCGCTTGAGCGCAGGCATCGTCTGGAAGAACTGCAGGATGATCGTCGCCGCCACGTTATAGGGCAGGTTCGCGACAAATACCGTCGGCTCACCGCCCGCAGCCTGCTCAATCTGCCCCGGCGTCACCCTGAGCGCGTCGCCCATGATAAAGCGGAAGTTGGCATAGTCGGCGGCGTGGGCATCGAGCACCGGCTCAAGCTCGGGATCAGCCTCAATCGACATGACGCACGCCGCCTCCTGCAGCAGCGCAAGCGTGAGCGTGCCAATGCCCGGGCCAACCTCGAGCACGCGCTCATCGCCCGCAAGCTCGGAAAGCTCGCAAATACGCTCAATTACATGGTTGTCGATCAGGAAGTTCTGGCCCAGGCGATGCTTGGTCGCAAGGCCAAACTCCTCTAGCAGCTCCCTAGTTGCCGTGGGGTTTGCCAAAGGCGAAGTTGTCATGGTTGCCTCCTTAACATGGTGGCTGCATCGTAAAGCAAAAGGGCATGGACCGTTGCGGCCATGCCCTTACATCTAAACAGCAAATTGCCGATATGGCGCGCAGCGGCTTAGCCCAGACGCGGGAACAGCGGCTCGCCCTTCTCGACGGGCTGACCACCGGCAAGCAGGCCCCAAGCGCAAATGCCCTTGAGGTCGTCGCTCGCGGCCTCGTCCTCGCAGGACAGGCGGCGCAGGGCCTCGGCAGAGGTCTGGGGCATGAGCGGCATCAGCAGGTGAGCGGCAATGCGGATGGCCTCGAGCAGGTTGTAGATCACAAACGCCAGCTCGTCAGCCTTGGCCTCGTCCTTGGCAAGTGCCCAAGGCTCGGAGTCCTCGATGTAGTGGTTGGCGGCATGGATGAGCTCCATGACCTCGTCCTTAGCTCCACCGTAATCGAGCACGTCCATCTTGGCCATGTAACGATCGACCAGGCCATCGGCAATTTTTGCCAGCGGGTTGTCGAACGCATCGAACGATGCGGGCTTGGCGGGCGCGCAACCGTCAAAGTACTTGCCGCTCATGTTGAGCGAACGCGAGATAAGGTTGCCCCAGCTGTTGGCCAGGTCGGCGTTGTAGACCTGCTCCATGCGCTCGAAGCTGATGGCGCCGTCGGTGCCGGGCACCACGTCGGTCATAAAGTAATAGCGATAGCCCTCAACGCCCAGCATGTCGATAACGTCCTGCGGAGCGATGGCGTTGCCGCGGCTCTTGGACATCTTCTCGGCCTTGCCGGTCTCGGCGTTGCGCACGGTCAGGAAGCCGTGGGCAAAGACGTGCTCGGGCAGGGCTTCACCGATGGCCATGAGCATGGCGGGCCAAATGACGCAGTGGAAGCGGATGATGTCCTTGCCCACGATGTGGAACTGCGCGGGCCAGCGATAGGCCAGCTCGGCACGGGCCTCGTCGGTGTCGACACCGTAGCCGACGGCCGTCATATAGTTGAGCAGCGCATCGAACCACACGTAGGTCACGTGACCCTCGTCGAACGGGACCTGAATGCCCCAGTCAAAGCTCGTACGGCTCACGGAAAGGTCGTTGAGGCCGCCTTCGACAAAGCTGCGCACCTCGTTCATGCGGAACGTGGGCTCAACAAAGTCGGGGTGCTCGTCGTAAAGCTTGAGCAGCTTGTCCTGGAACGCAGAGAGCTTAAAGAAGTAGGACTCCTCCTGCACGCGCTCGAGCGGACGGTGGCAATCGGGGCACAGGTGCTGGCCGACGCTGCCGTACTCTTCGTCACCCTTCTGGACCTGTGTATCGGTAAAGTAGGTCTCGTCGGGCACGCAGTACCAGCCGTCGTAGCTGCCCTTATACAGGTAGCCGGACTCCTTCATGCGCTCCCACAGATACTGCACCGCATGATGCTGGCGCGGCTCGGTGGTGCGGATGAAGTCGTCGTTGGAGATCTCGAGCTTGCTCCACAGCTCCTTGAAGTGCGGAGCCTGGCTGTCGGTCCACTCCTGCGGCGTCATGTTGTGCTTGGCTGCAGCCTCGGCAACCTTCTCGCCATGCTCGTCCATGCCAGTCAGGAACTTGACGTTATAGCCGGCAGAGCGACGATAGCGAGCCTGGACGTCGGCGATGATGGTGGAATAAGCCGTGCCCAGGTGCGGATCGGCGTTGACGTAGTAGATGGGCGTCGTGATAAAGAACGAAGGCTTGCTTTGATCCATGGGGTTTGTCCTCCAGAAAAACGTTGCATACAGGGGATGATTCTAACGCAAGGGCTGGATATCCTCCATCTATTGCATATCGAGCACCATGGCATAGACATCGCGCTTGCGGCGCGAGTACTTCTGTGACAGGCGCTTTGCCACCGCGGAGGCGGGCTCCCCCTCCTCGAGCGCGGCACGGATGTCCTCGCGCAGGGCCTCGTCGGGGTCTACCGCTGCGGCCCCAACCGGCGCGATACCGGCCTCCTCGTCCTCACTCGGCGGCGCGATGACCAGCGCGATCTCGCCCTTTACCTCGCCACGGGCACGCAGCTCCTCGGCGAGCTGGGCAGCGGGCCCGCGCAAGACCTCCTCGTGCAGTTTGGTGAGTTCGCGGCAGACGGCGACATCGCGCTGGGGAAAAACCTCTGCCACGGCCTCGAGCGTCGCCACGATGCGATGTGGAGACTCGTAGAAGATGAGTGCGCCGGGGACGACGGCAAGGCGCTGCAGTCGGCGCACGCGGTCGCCGTGCTTGCGACCCAAAAAGCCTTCGAAGAAGAAATGCTCGCAGGGAATACCGGACGATACGAGCGCCGTGACGCAAGCAGAGGGGCCGGGAATAACCTCGACAGGCACATCCGCCTCGCGCGCCGCCTCGACCAGCGCCTGGCCGGGATCGGACACACTCGGCATACCGGCGTCCGAGGCAAAGGCGAGGGTCTCCCCCGCCAGCAGGCGGTCGACCAGGCCGGCTGCGCGACTTGCGATCACGTTCTCGTCGCAACGAACGAGCGGCTTGGAGATGCCTAGGTGCATCAGCAACTTTGAGGTCACACGCGTGTCCTCGCAGCAAATGGCATCGGCGGCGGCAAATGCCTCGCCGACGCGCGGAGACAGGTCGCCCAGGTTACCGATGGGCGTACCGACCACATAAAGTTTGCCCGTGCGGGCGCTGTTTTGCGTCATATCAACCTATTCAATCATGCCGCGCTCGAGCGTGCCGAGTGCCGCGCGGGCGTCCCATGCTGCAATACGCTTCTCGGTCTTCCACGTTTGGAAGAACCAACCGGCAGCCGGCGCAAACGATGCCAGCTGGTTGGCGATAAACACGCGCTCGTAGGCATTGCGGCCCTCGGGCGTAACCGACGAGTTGGCAAAGATCGCCGCACCCGACCATTCACCCACCAGCACGGGGAACCCAGTTGCGGCCGCCTCTTTGAGCTCACGCTTGTTGCGCGAAATCGCCGTCGTCAGACCGCGGGGGCTCGTGATGTCGAGCGCATACTCGTCGCGGTAATGGTACAGGTGAAGGTCCATGTAGACGTTCCTATACTTGGCGCCGCGCATAAAGTGCTTCCACTCGCCAGGGTGTCCCGAAGAGGAAAAGACGACAATCTTGTCCTCGGGCATATACGAACGAACGAGCTCGTACGCATCGCGATAGAAGTTGCGCAGGTAGTGCGCCGGAATACCGTCCGTCATGGTAAAGAGGCTCTTGCGTACGCTCATCTGCGGCGTATCCAACAGCTCGATGCCCAGCAGGCTCTCGGCCTCACCATAGCGATCGGCCAGGCGCTCGAGCACATCGAGCGCAACGTGACGGCCGTTGGTGGACGAATGCCACTCGGCAACAGCCTCCGGCGTCGTGGGCGAATCGTTGGAATCTCCCTGGCCACCGGGTACAGTCGCCAGATCGAGCAGTACGCGGATGTTGTACTTGGCGGCCCACTCAATAGCACGGTCGATATAATCGACGACCGAGATGTAGGAAGCGTCAGACTCCTGCGAACCAAAGGCATACCACGGCACCGGCAGGCGCACGGCGTTGAGACCGATCTGCGCCATACGACGAAAATCGTCCTCACTCACAAACGTCTCGTAATGGCGACGCATGCGCTCGTTATAGGCAGCGGTGCCCATGGCCTCCTGCAGCTCGGCTGCATTGGATGCTCCGGTCGCTGCATAGAGCGACGGGGTCACCCAGGGCTCGGGAATAAACCAGCCAGAGAGATTAACGCCGAGAATCCTCTCCATCACGGCCCCCTTCGAATCGCGCAGGCCGAACCTGCATCGTATTGCATAGGAAAAGTATCGTTTTGAGTATACCCGCGCGTGCGGACAGGCGACCGAACGGTCTACAAAGTGGCGCAAAAGTGGGAGGAATATCCGGGCAGACGGAGCCCGAGATGGCGCGCCGAGATGTACACGCGCGCCGGAAGTAGGCGACCGGAAAGCGTGCCCCGTTTTTTCGCAAGAGACTGGGATGTATTTTCCGCCAAGGGCCGCAAAAGGAAAGCATGTCCCATTCTGACGCCGGATTCCGGTCCACACTTTCCCAAACAGGTTCAAAGCGGAAAACGCATCCCGCTCTGAAGCCAAATTCCGGGATGCAGTTTCCGCAGGAGCCCTCGGTAAAAGAAAAGGACCCCTTTGCAGAGGTCCTTATCAAGTCAAGGTGGCGGGGAAGGGAATCGCGTCCGCGCGCTGCGCGGACGGACCGCTGCGGCGCTTCCGCGCCTTGCGAGCTCCGCTGGCAAACGCTCACGCGTTTACTCAGCTCCGCGCCCTCACGGGGTTCGATTCCGCGCGGGTGCCACATAAAAGAAAAGGACCCCTTTGCAGAGGCCCTAGTCAATTCAAGGTGGCGGGGAAGGGAATCGAACCCCTGACACGAGGATTTTCAGTCCTCTGCTCTACCAACTGAGCTACCCAGCCATTTGAGGCGTGCCTTGTTTCAAGGCTTGATTAGTATAACCAAGGACGCGCTCCGGTCAACCGAGAATTTTAAAAAAGTTTTTGAGCGCGACATCGGCCACGATCTCGCTCCTATAGAACGGCACGTCAGAAGCATCAACCGGCCGCAAGAAGTTTTTCACTCAGGGCCGCACGGGCAAACTCACTTGGCGTCATCCCCTCGGCAGCCGCCCGTCGACGAATAGCCTCCTTCATTCCCAGAGGAATCTTGACCGATAGCGTTGCCGTTCCCTCACCTGAGAGTGGAGGCCGTCCATGCACGATTCCGCCAACGGTGTGTTCGCCATCCGGAAACTCTCCGCGCTCGTACGACTCACACCACGCGTCAATCATTTCATCCGTTACAACCTGACCACTAGCGGTCGTATATGTCTTGCCCATCATCGACCCCTTCCGTCAGGTGCTTTTTGGCGTTGGGATGAATCTCGACATCCATGCATTTCCTCCCCCATCTTACCCAATTTCGTATGACGAAAGTCCACTGTCGCCAATTCTTATGCCGGCACGCGTTGGAGAACAGGGGGCGAAACAATGAGTGAAGGGCGTTCGAGTGCCGCCCAGGCACCGGGACAGGAACACATACGCCAAGGGCGTACGTTTTCGTAGCATGCGAGGACATTGCCGCTGCGATCGATAAAGGCAATGTCGATGGGATAGGCCATAAAGCAGGTGTGAACCGAGGAACAGCGCGGAAACGCCATGACAAGCGGCAGTCCGCTGGCGGCAATTGGCCGCCGTCCCAGCATGCCGCGCAGACGCACGGTAAACGACTCCGCCACCACAAACTCGGCCGGCGTCCAACCCAACCTGTTGAGCGCCCGCGCGTAGGCGATATAGGACGAGACCGCGGTCACATGACCACCCCCGGACGCCATGGATCGACCGTCACCGCACGTTCATGCGTGAGCACGGCCGGCGCCCCCAGGGAAACGCCGGCGATGCTCAGCAAACTCGGCCACGGCTCGTAGTGCATGGTGCAGGTATAGGTCCTAAACGTGCCAGAAAGAGAGAGCAGACTACCATCCGATGACGCCGTGCCTTGCTCGCTCGAGACCTCGACCTGTAGGTCATATCCCTCCATGGCATCCTGAATCTGAGCTTGAACGGTCGCGGAAGCGTCAATGGAGCTCTCGTCACCCTCCCCGCCCGGCGCCACAGCGTGCGCAAGCACGATGTCGGGCACCACGCGGTCGAAGCGCGCGACCGCGCCTGCAAAGATCATGACGTTGTACGCGACGAGAGCCAGCACGAGCAGGACAGGCGTGACCACGGCCATCTCGACCGTCGCCTGGGCACGCTCCTCGCGCAAGCCCGCGCGAATGCCCATTACGACCCACCGCCAAAAGCTCCCACCAGCGTGGCAACATCGACAGTGAGCGGGATGGAGCGGCCACCGGGCAGCGGGATCTCCGCAAGCGTGAACACCGCGCTGCTGATGGTGCGCTCGACGTGATATTCCAAGGCCTCGCAAAGTGCCTTGGGGTCAGTCACGCCCAAGGGGATTTTTCGCAGGGTATCTTGAGTTTTGGAGATGCCTGCGATATCGGACCCCGGACTTTTGATGACATTGGCGGTATCGGTCAGCACCGGTTTTCGCAGACGCAAATCGCACGGTTCGAGCCCCAGCGCCGCCACGGAGGACGAGACGGTGTCACCGAGCCAGGACGCGATGGAGCCCAACGCGCCGCTACCCCCTCCCAAGCCACCGATCAGCTCTCCCATAAGCTCGTCGGCCGCACCCTGGATGTCTCCGTACCCCACAAGCAGGCGGCCCCAAACATCCATAACACCGTCGAGCACGCCGGCAACGCCGCCCGAACGCTCCTCCAGCGTCGAGAAAAACCGCGAGAGAACGTTATTTTGTGCCGTCGCATCATCGGGTGCGAGTACTGCAGCAGAAATTGCACCACGATCGCCAAGCTCGACTGCTGTGCTAAACGAAGAGTTGAGCTCGTCGGGACTGGAGATGGCGCCCGAGACCGCAAAGGCGACCACGCCGTTGCGACCGGGCGGGGCGATGCGCGGACGCTCACCGGAAAGTTCTTTGATGGCGGTATCGAACGCATCGCCCGCACGGTCGGCTTCGTCCTCGGTCTGACGCTCGAGTTCGAGTTCCTTGTTGCGACAGTCGACGTAGTCCTCCAGGGCGTCTTTAAACTTGTCAAAGTGATACTCGAAGCCGTTTTCGATAGAGGTTGAAGGCGCCGCAACAGCACCAAGCGACGAAACGCCAAAATGGCATTTGCTGCATTTATCCTGCCCATCGTAATCGGCAACCGAAGCAAATCCGCTCGGCGTTCCTTTCTTATAGTTAGGACAGGTCGTCCCGTAATGCAGATACGCCTTGCCATCGTTCACGCTCGTCGGCCACACCGCGTCGGTATAGAGTTCCGTCGCCCGAACCTCATCAGAGTTACGCGGCAGCAGCGGAATATAGGAGGAAACCCTGTCTCCGTTCTCGGTTATATATGCCCGATCGACCTCCGCGCTCGCATAGGTATAAAACGCCTTACGCGCCGCAGACTCGGCCTTCATCTCGACACTCGAGCCTTGGGGCTTCTCATTTGTCAGACGCCAATGGTAGTAGTCCTTCGCGCGATCAAGGGCAACTTGAGGCTCCCACGTAACGCTCGATGAGTAATGCGGATTTTGAACACCGGAGAGATCCGTTAGGCTTTTTGCGCGCTCCCACATACACGAACAGCTGCCGACCGAACCTTTATCCGATCCACCGCAATCCGCTAGCCAGGCACGCTCTTTGGCCTTCGCCGTCTCCTCCGATGCTTTTTGTAGCTCCTCGGCCGCGCGCTCCAGATCTTCCGACGCATCTTTAATGGCATCGGTCGAGATTTCGGATCCTTCGAGCGCAACAAAATCCGACTCGGATGTCCTGGGCACGGCAAGCGCCGTACCGGTATAGGTCACACCGTCGGTATCCTGCGCCGATACTGCCTGCATGGCACGCGCGGCAACCAGGTACGGCAAGGCGGTCTCAATCTTTTGCAGGCCCTTTGCCGCACTTTTGGCAAACTTGTTACGTGTTTTAATGATCTGGGTTCCCGTATCGATGATATCGCTGCCGACAACCTCGGCGCCCGGAATAAGAATGGCAACCAAGCCGGTGCCGATCGTGGCAAACCCCGCCAGGCCCAAACTCAAAATGCTCGCATCCACCACCGTGGCGGCCGTGTGATAGGACGACACCACGTTGGCGCCCGCCAGTGCACCGCTATCGGCCGCCACCTGGGTATCTCCGGCGCGCGACATGCTCCATATCGCCGCGGTCGACGAAAACAGCAGCGTAAGCACCGCCAGAATGACAACCGCAGAGGAGAGCGTGGTATAGGCCCCGTCTTCGATAAACAAGTCGATACCGGCACGGCCCATAAAGCCGCCCCGCTTGCGGCGAGCGCCTGGTCGACGGCGAGCCGCAAACCCTTGCGTCACCCGCAGCAGGCAGCGCCTAATCCCATGCAGCAATCCATGAATCATAATCTCCCTCCAGCCATTCGGGACGCGATCGATACGAGACGTCGACCTTGAGCTCGACATAGCCGCCCTCACCCGCACTGCCCATGGCCTGCACAAATGCACCGATCACGGGCAGCGGCTTAACCTCGCCGGCAACAGACACGGACGAAACGCCACCGGCACCGGCCCGCCCCAACTCGATATCCCACGACAGCGGCCCGCCGGCATGAAAAATCGAGACGTTGGGCACCGCGGCAAGTCTGCGGCGAGTGAACTCCTTAAGGTCATCGTCGTCCTCCACCGTCGTCGTGGTCATAAGCCGCGCGGTCTCGGCGGCGGCAGACTCCATGACCGCACGCGTATAGAGCAGGCACACCGGCTGCAACGCGAGCAAGATAAGTGTCAAAAACGTCGGCAGCAAAAAGGCGGCCTCGACCGTAGATTGCGCCCGATCCTCGCACGCGATATCAATACAGAGCGATGTCCTTGGCACCCGTCGCGGCATCGATAACCGACGATGGGGCGACGCCATGAGACGCTGCCCGCTCGACCAGTGCCGCCAAGCGCCCATCGGTGCCAGCGCGCCAAAGCCCCGCAATCGCCAGCACAATCGATAACAGCGCCACGGTGACGATGGCGTATTCGACGGTCGACTGAGCAGATTCCTCACACAGGACACCATGCATTTCACGACCCCTCCTTTGACTCCGTTGTTTGCGGAACCAGACGCACGGCACGCAGGCGGCACGAGGCATCGCCGGCATCCGCGGCAACCGTCACCATGTCGACCCAGCCTCTCCCATCGCGCACGATGGCGCCCCATACGTTGCCCTTAATATCGAGATAGCCGCTCA
>WGSI01000053.1:0-15039 GCA_014871745.1 Collinsella sp.
ACCGTGGTGCAGAAGCTCTGCATCGAGGCACGTGAGGAGGGCCGCGCGTGCTCCGTGGTATCGAGTGACGGTACAATTCAAGCCGTCGTCATGGGCAAGGGTGTCACGCGTATCTCGAGCCGCATGCTGGTGGACGAGATCAAGCAGATCGATAACGACGTTCACGAGGCAGAGGAAGCTCCGCAGATCAAGATGACCCTGGGTAGCCGCCTGAGCCCCGAGGCGCTGGCCAAGCTCAAGGCTCTGCGCGGGAGGTAGGGGAGTTGGCGGGGCGATGCTGTCTCGCTAACTCCATTCAGCGATGTCGATCATTCTTTCGAGGCGCCATGTTAGCGCCTCTTTTAGATAAGGCAGTCTCGCTGCTAGGGCATCGTTTTTAGACAGAATCTCGATCGCCTCGTCAACGAAGCCTTCGAGTTTGTCGTCGTCAAACCAGCTCATATCCTCAACAAGCAGCATTTGTTTCGCGGGGCTTGAATGAAATTGTGCACTGGTAAAACTGTGCTCCCCCGCCCTAAGCTCCTCTAGTGATATGTTGCACCAGAGTGATGAGCCCGAATCGAAGATAGGGGCTGGTCTGCAGACCAGTGAGTTGACGTTTCGCACGAGGCCGAAGTTGCGCCAATGACGATCATAGTTGGCGATGATGTCGTCGCACACGATCATGCGGTCAAGGGCATCCTTGACGCCTGTTACCCCGAGTTTCTCGCAGTTTGCTACATATCGCTCGTAGTTGGTTAGTCTTTCATCTGCGTTTGCGTACTGATTTACATAGAACGCAGGGACATACTCTTCTTCATCAGTTAAGAAGACATCGCATATGCTCAGGGCGGAAGTGCCCGTGCCCTCGAGCGAGTAAGGCACATAATCGCAGGCGTTTAGGATGCGACGATGGAGCGCGGTCGCCACCATCTCGTTATAGGGTTCCTGGTTTAGATGCGCACCTGCCTTGTGGAGGATTCGACGGTCACCCTCGCATGTCCAATACTTCTGAAGATTGCCGTCCGAGGTGTTATCGGGCTTTGCGGCGGCTGCTTTGCCCTCTGGGGCGAAGGGTGCGATGGACAGAGAGACGTCGTCAAAAGCATTACTGAAGAAGTTAATATCCTCCCACGCGAGACCGGAATCTTGGGGTCTAATCCAATACTGGTCGGATAGGGAGAGGCCGAGATTTCGCTGGATGAGTTCATCGGGAACATCGACTGCGGCTTCTGCAAGCAGGGAGGCTAGTCCAATGCGTGCGAGCGGGATACCGCGGCCTCGCCACCAAATGCGGAAAGAGTCGAGCGACACGGGACTATTGGGGCCAAGTACTCCAATAGGGGCGTGGATGTAATCGATGTCGGCACCGATGTGGGTAAAGTCTTTTCGCGATGTGCTGTAGACCAGCTGGGCGACTTCGTGCGTGCGGTTCATGAGGGTAAACGTAATCTCGCTTTTTCCATGGCCTCGACGGGGGCGTCCCCCCGTTTTGGTCACGGAGCGGAGTCGTGCGTTGACGCTGTCTTTGTCGATGAGCCATACACCAGAAGCCTTGCGTGCCTCAAGTGCTCCGTTTTTTATGAGCTCTTGCACCCTGCGCGGGGTGATGTCGAGTAGCTCTGCAGCTTCCTTCGTGGTCAACATCGCGAAACCCTTCGCCAGAACGAATAGTTTTATCTTCTTCATTGTAATAAAAACTATTCGTTCTGACGAATAGTTTTGAGATGTGGTCGGTCAAAGGGCCTGTTGCGCCTCGTCCGCAATTCCTTTATTCTAAACAGGCTTCGCGCGAAAGCGCCAAGTGTGCCAGTGTGGCGCAACGGTAGCGCAACTGATTTGTAATCAGTGGGTTGCAGGTTCGATTCCTGTCACTGGCTCCATTAACAAAAACGCAGGTCAGAGGTTATTTTCTCTGACCTGCGTTCTTGTTTTGGGGCTGTTGTGTGCAATGGACTGTGCAATGGCGTGTGCAATAAAACGGGTTTTAGCCTCTAAATTGAATTATTGAAATTCATAGTTCCGTCATTTTACCGGCCATGTTCATCCATTTTGCGAGCGGCTTTATCCAGTTGATCGTTGCTGATCCTCTTGTCTTTTTTACGTCGGACGCGCTGCTCGTGCGCTTTACAGCAATAGCCATTTTTATCGCGCGCATTGTTTCGATCTTTGAACCGATCTTCGTTTGCATCCTCCTGTTTGACGTAGGCCTTCATTGTCTGCTGACGAATCTTGTACGGTCGCCCGCATACGCGACAAGTGTTCCAGGAGAAATGGCTCTCAAGGGTTTCAAGTAGCTGTATCGCCCAGGCTCTTGTCAAGCTTCCGTAAATTAGATTTTGATCGTTTAAATTCCGGTTGACCATTCGACGCAAAGTCTGCTCTTGAATGAAGGCATGAGGTTCAGGATAAGGGTTGATGGCGAGATCAATGAATGTTGCAAGGGCTATCTCTATCGACTCGAATTGATCGCTCACCCAGATCTTAGTCCCCTCCTCCATTTCAAATGTGCCGGGTTTAGCTACTGCTAGCTGTGGCTCGGAGGCATCGATCATTTGAAGTGCCCAACGCAACTGCGAAAATCTATTTTCAAAAATATCTTTGTTCTGAGAGATGCATACCTGATGCAAGACGTAGTCGTATGCACGGTCACCGTAAGCTGCTTTGCCTGTAAATAGAAGCGTGGCTAATTGCATGAATGCCATCGTTGTAACGAGATCGTCCAGCAAAATGACCTGTTCCTTCTTATACCTGATGCCCTCGGTTAAGTTGGCGACCTCGGTTCCCTGTGAGCGGCCCTTATCCTTGAAGCTATTAAATAGGGCGCAATCACGATTCGAGCTGATTTCAGCGCTTCTTTCTGATGCATTCAATGCGTCATACCAAATATCTAGACCATCCTGCTCCGGCTTATCGGAGAAGACGTCGTTTGAGATGAAACGTTTTTCAACGCGTTCAGATTGGTTCGCATATGGAGTGGTTGGAAGTCCATACCTCTCAACAAACTGAATGATTTTCTTTGGATCATTCAGATCTACGTCCAAAAGGGTTCCGGTTGAGAAGCCCGAAGGGATGCCGTAGGCAATCGAATGGGGCTTGCAGATAAGCGCGATTCGTTCTATTCCGAAGATTTCAGCATTTTTTTCCCGGCACGAGGGAAGCGTCCAAGGCATGATTTCCGTCGGCATAGATGCCGGTACTTTGATTGCGGGGCAGTTCATCGTTCTCTCCTTACTATCCGAAAATAATTCAATACCGTTCTATTCACATCTTATATATGACATCCGCCGAGGTAAAGCCTAGTTTATAAATTGCATTCGATATAAACGAAGGGAGTTCAAATGGACGATATGAATGCAAATCAAATGGGTGTGGTGAGGCGCAAGGAGTGGTGCCGCGCGTTGGGTAAAATCCCGCACGCTTACGTAACTGCTCGCGACATCGCAGTACTTCTCCATGTCTGTAAGACGACGGCGATTGAGGTTCTTAAAGCCGCTGGCGGGGTCAAGATTGGTCGAGCCTGGCGTGTCGATAAGGCCGACCTGGTTGAGTACCTGGCATCTCTGGAGAGCAGCAACCATGCCTGCTAAGCCGGTCGCCGCATGCCTCGACGCCGCGCTGCCCGTTGGCGGTACGCGCGGCGTCGCCGCGCACGTCACTGACGCGTGTGGCGCTGCCGAGCGTACCGCCAACGGTGCTGCGCTTGTCGAAAATGCTGGCTTAACGACCAAGATGGACTCTATGAACGGTGCCGATACCCCCACCCCCATCATCCATATCAAGACGACTGTCACCCCTGAAGAGTGGTCGTTGCTCTGTAAGAAAGAAGGCTTGAAGAATGAGGGGCGGGGTGTGGGGGTAAGGAATGCTCCGAAGTTGATCGAGGAGGAGAGCTCTAAAAGACTTAAGAAGGTGATGAAGAATCAAGAAATAATCAATGACGATTGGTTCGTGAAGGGGAAATGGCTCTGGGTTACCGGTAAAGACCAAGATGAAGCTGCAGTTGAAGCGACGTTGAAGGCAATTGCAACGGGCTCTGAGTTCGAGTTCGCTTCGGCGAAACAAATGGTGTCAGCCTGGAATAGTGCTGATTTGTACGGCTCGAACAACAAAGACAGGACTTTGGATAAGTATCGCTCGGTTCAGAACCTGCTGGTGTCGTATCTGGGTTATTCGAGGGACAAGACAGAAGTCAGCATGCTGTACGAGCTTCTCGACGAGCGTCGTCTAAATAAACGTGCGACCATTCTGTCGTCGATTTATTCAGGAAAGGAGCTGCGTAGCTACTATCTGCGTCTCGGCGCTAAAGCGGAAGAAGTCGACAAGCTGTTTGACTGTTTAAAGAAAACGGTTTGCACGACTGCGTAATGATCATCATCGACATTCGAATATAGTTGAGCCCGGCTATGCCGGGCTTTTTGATGAGAGGTCGCTAATGCATATTGCTCTTCGCCGATTCGCCTTCAAATGAGCATTAACTGATAAATGACTTTATCTAAAATGATGACATCTGAGCTGCAACAAAGGAGTCGCTATATGAAGACCGTCTACGATGCCCTTGATCCTATCGTCAATGGGTCGGCAACGACCAAGGAGAAGGGCGACAAGTACGAGGCGGCCTGCATTTACTATCTCAAGAATGACCCCTTCTACGCGCTGTTCTTCTCCCGCGTCGGGACGATAGCCCAGGCACTCGAATGGGACGATTGCCCCGTCCACGACACCCAGGACAACGGAATCGACCTTATGGCCCAGACCGCCGAGGCGGGGGAGTGGTGGGCAATCCAATGCAAATGCTACGACGGCGAGAAGGACCTCCCCAAGGGCATCTGCGACTCGTTCTTCGCCCATGCCGCTTTTATCGACGGCGTCGACTCCCTGATGGTCATGACGACGGCGAAGGGCCCGGGAAAGAACCTCCAGAAGCAAATCGACGCCAGCGGGTCCATGTACATCGATACCGCCAAGATGGCGGCCTCCAATATCGACTGGGCGCCGTTCATCGAAGGTGTTCCCGCCGGCGAGCGTGTGACCTACGACCTCCGTTCGCATCAGGAGCGCGCGGTCGCGGCAATCGAGGAAAAGTGGGCGGAGTTTGACCGCTGCAAGGCGATCATGGCGTGCGGCACGGGAAAGACCCTCATGTCCCTCCGCCTCGTCGAGGACTGGATCGGCCCCGCCGCCGGCACGATACTCTTCTGCGCGCCGTCGATCTCCCTCGTCGGACAGTCCATGCGCGAGTGGATGGGCCAGAGCCGCGTGCCCATGTCCTCGCTCGTCGTCTGTTCGGACTCGAAGGCGTCGCGCAAGGACGACGTCATCCCGATGACGCTCGATTCATTCGAGTATCCTGCGACGACGAATCCCGAGAGCCTGTACCGCTCGTTCAAGCGTTGCAGGCGATCGAACCCCGACGGGCTGGTCGTCATCTTCTCGACCTACCAATCCATCAGTGTCATCCATGACGCGCAGGCGCTCGGCATGCCCGAGTTCGATGTCGTTGTGTGCGATGAGGCCCACCGCACGACCGGCAACGCTCTTCCGGGCGTCTCCAAGACGGAGGCTTCGGACTTCATGAAGATCCACTTCAACGAGAACGTTGCCGCCAAGAAGCGCCTGTACATGACGGCGACCCCGCGCATCTACGGCGAGACCGCCAAACGCAAAGGCGCCGAGGAGGACTACACCATTGCCTCCATGGATGACGAGTCTATCTACGGCCCCACCGCCTACCAGATCAAGTTCGGCGAGGCCGTGGAGCAGAAACTGCTCACCGACTACAAGGTCGTCGTCCTTACCGTTCAGGAGGATGCCATCGGGGACCGCCTACCTTCTTTGGAGAGCGACCAGGGCGTTAACGCAATGAGCCTCGAGCCCTCGGACATCGGCAAGATTATCGGTTGCTGGAAGGGCCTCGTCGATCACGGCGAGGGCGCGCCCGACGACGCGACCGGCCTCGGTGGCATGCTCGTCGTCGATGACGTCGAGACCATGGTGACCGACTGCAAGCCGCTACACCGCGCCGTCGGCTTCTGCTCGACCATCAATGCATCGAAGACCATCACGGAGGCCTTCTCGCAAATCGTCGAGAAGTTTGCCGAAGACGAGCACGAGGAGCTCCCGCTCAAGTGCGAGCTGCGCCACGTCGACGGCAACATGCCATCTGATCAGCGCACGAGAAATATCACCTGGCTCGGAGGGGACGTCGCCGAGGACGAGTGCCGCATCCTCACCAATGCACGCTGCCTCGCCGAGGGTATCGACGTGCCCAACCTCGACGCCGTCATCTTCTTCAATGCCAAGAACTCGACCGTGGACGTTGTCCAGGCCGTCGGCCGCGTCATGAGGCGCGCCGAGGGTAAGGACTTCGGCTATATCATCCTGCCCATTTTCGTCCCCGCCGGCATGACGCCGGAGGAGGCGCTCGACGACAGCAAGGTTTTCGCGAACGTTTGGAGCATCCTCCAGGCCCTCCGCTCGCACGACGAGCGAATCGAGGCCAAGGTCAACGCGCTCGCCCTCCAGCAGGAGGCCGAGAAGAACAAGGTCGCAGAATCTGCCAACCAGAAGGGATGGGACGCCGGCGACCTCAAGCTCAAGCAGGAGGAGGAGAGTCAGAAGGCGGCCGAGATCACGCAGGGCGTGCAGATGAGGCTCACCTTCTTCCCGGTCGAGCGCTGGGAGAAGGCCGTCAAGACCACGCTGGTCAAGAAGTGCGGCACGCGCATCTACTGGGATGAGTGGGCCGAGGACGTGGCGAAGATCGCCCAGCGCCACATCGAGCGCATCGGCAGGCTCGTCCGCGAGAACGACGAGGTGTCCGGCAGCTTCAAGACGTTCCTGCACGGCCTCCGGGATTCCCTCAACCCCAGCATTACCGAGCAGGACGCGGTCGAGATGATCGCCCAGCACATCATCACCGTCCCGGTGTTCGATGCCCTGTTCGGAGACTTCGAGTTCGCGAAATCGAACCCGGTGTCCGTCGCCATCGAGCGTTTCCTGGGCGTACTCGAAGAGCATAAGATCGAGGAGGCATCGGATTCCGAGGTCCTCGACGACGTGTATGCGAGCGTGCGCCGCCGCGCGGCCGCCATCCAGTCGGATGCGGCACGCCAGCAGCTCATCCGCGACCTCTATGAGAAGTTCTTCAAGGTTGCGTTCAAGGCGACCTCGGACAAGATGGGCGTCGTCTACACCCCGACCGAGATCATCGACTACATCCTCCGCGAGACCGACCGCGTCCTCAAGCGCGAGTTCGGCCAGTCGCTTGCCGACGACCGCGTGCATATCCTGGACCCCTTCGCGGGCACGGGCTCGTTCATGGCGCACCTCATCGAGAGCGACCTCATTCCCGACGAGAAGCTCAAGCGCAAGTACACCCGCGAGATCCACTCCAACGAGATCCTGCTGCTCGCGTACTACATCATGACGGTGAATATCGAGTACGCCTACCATGCCCGCATGGGCGGCGACTATCAGCCGTTCGAGGGCGCGGTGCTCACCGATACGTTCCAGATGACCGAGGAATCGAACACCCTCGATGACGAGGTGTTCTATGACAATACGGATCGCGTGCGTATCCAGAACGCGCTCCCGATCCGGGTGATTGTGGGCAACCCACCGTACTCGGTAGGCCAGACGAGCGCCAACGACAACAACCAGAACGAGAAGTATCCGACGCTCGACAGACGCATCGCGCAGACGTACGTCGCGAAGACAACTGCGACCAATAAAAACTCCCTGTACGATTCTTACATCCGAGCGTTCAGGTGGGCGAGTGACCGAATCAAGGATAAGGGCATCGTCTGTTTCGTTAGCAACGGGGGCTGGGTCGACGGGTCCTCGTCCAACGGGTTTCGTCGCTCGCTCGTCGAGGAGTTTAATAGCATCTATGTCTTCAACCTTAAGGGGAACCAGAACACTTCAGATTGGAAGCGCGAGGGTGGCAAGGTGTTTGATGCTGGCGCGAAAATCGGTGTCGCTATAACCATGCTGGTCAAGAATCCAGATTCTAAAGAGCATGGCGTTATCCACTACCACGATATTGGCGACTATCTAAGCCGCGAGGACAAGTTGAATCTGATTCGCGATTTTGCGGTCAATGGCGACATGGAATGGTCGATTATCAGGCCTGACAGATACGGTGACTGGCTGAATCAGCGAGACGATTCGTTTTATGAATTCGCACCGCTGGGAGTAACGAAGAGGAAGCCCCCCTACGGTCTATTTACCATCTGGTCTGCGGGCCTTAAAACGCAGCGCGACCCTTGGGCGTGGGGATTTTCTCGTTCGAAAGTGCAGGAACAAATGGAGCGCCTGCTATCGAACATGGACGCTGAGATTCAAACCGCGAAGGGCGAAGGGCGCGCAATTGAATATGATCCGACCCGCTTCAGCTGGACGCGGCGTATGGAGGATGCTGCTAGGAAGGGAGAGCGGCTGGTCTATAACTGTGACGAGGTCGTAATGGGGTCGTATAGGCCGTTCTGTAAGCAATGGGTTTACTACGACCGTGTGATGAACGAAATGACCTACCAGCAGCCCCGCCGTTTAACTCTCGCGGTAAGCGGGAGGGAAAAGGCCGAAAGGACCTACCAGCAGCCCGATATCCTCTCAAAGATAACGGGAAAAGGCGGGGCCGAAATGACCTACCAGCAGGACTCCTTCCGTTGCTTGGATAATTTGGTCATTACGGTTCAAGGAAATGAAGCGGTGCCGTTTTACGCATTGATTTATGATTCGATTCCCAGTCTGACCGCTCATGGCGGAAATCAGTGTTTCCCTCTGTTCTGGTATGAAGAAAAGCAAGTTGGGATGAATCTCTTCAGCGGAAATGGCCGTGCTGCTTCTGGTGACCAGACGTCTCTTTATGGTAATGAGGCGCCTTGTGTCGAACGGTCCTATACGCGCCACGATGCCATCACTGATGAAACCCTTAAGGTTTTCCGTGATGCTTATCCGCACGCGTTTCCGAACCGCTACAAGAAGGACGGAGGCATCGAGCTCACCAAGACCGATATCTTTTATTACGTCTACGGCATCCTGCACTCTCCTGAGTATCGCAAACGCTTCGAGTCGAATCTCAAGAAAGAGCTGCCGCGCATCCCGCTCGCTGCGGACTTTGCCAGGTTTTCGGAGGCGGGACGAAAACTCGCCCATCTTCATCTCGATTACGAGGAAATTGACCCATGGGCATCGATTGTCGAGGACGGTGACTCGGTGAACCCTGGCCGTACGGTCAAGATGGCATTCGGCAAGTGCAAGAAGGACGAGGGGCATCCCAAGGGCCAGGACATGACCGTCCTCAAGGTCGCCGAGAACATGACGCTGCGCGGTATCCCGCTTGGGGCATACGAGTACGTCGTTAATGGGCGCTCGGCCATCGGCTGGCTCATGGATCGCTATCAGGTCCGCAAGGACAAGGCGTCGGGCATCGTCAACGACCCCAACGACTACAGCGACGACCCGCGCTATATCGTCGACCTGGTCGAGCGCGTCGTGACCGTGTCGATGGAGACCATCGCTATCGTTAACGAGTTGCCAGCCCTGAACGAGAAGGCCCAGCCTGCCGACTGGCCCGCCGCATGGAAGGTGAAGTAACAGCTGAAGGGGATTCATGATTCGCGGATAGCGACGTTGCATATTGGGGTTGATGAACATCGCCCGATAGCGTGTCGCCGCGGGACGGATGGTTATCACAACTGCCCGGTTCTCGAAGGAGGCACGACGCTATGCAGAAGGTCTACTCGGCCAGACGGTCGTGCTCGTCGACGGCCCCGCGCTCGCCGGCCTCATGACCGACTACGGTGTCGGCGTGAGCACAAGGCAGGTTTACGAAATCAAGGCCGTGGACACGGACTTCTTCGAAGAATAGCGAGCAAGCGGCTACCTCGCGCCCTTCCGCCCGTTGCACTTCGAGCAGAGCACCTGCAGATTAGACGGCACGGTCTTACCGCCCCTAGCGACCGGCACGATATGGTCGATGTGCAATCCAACACCATCGGGCATGTACTTCCCGCACATCTGGCAGGTGTAGTTGCCCCTTCGCGCTATCTGCTCGCGCAGCTGTTTAGTCATCAGCTTCCGCTGGTTGCGAGCATGGTAATCCCTGAGCGTCGCTTCGTCGTTAATGGCGGCGAGGCGGTTTCGCCTGTTCACAACCCAGTCCCAGCTCACGGCCATCACGCTATCGTCCACGGACACCTTGTAGGACGTCTTCGCGTAGTTCCTCTGCCTGTAGCGTGTCTGCTCACGGCACGTGACAAACTGGAACGCGTGCGCGTCGTCGAGTGTCTCGGCGTATTGCCGCTCCCGGCGCTTCCGCAGGCTGCAGGTCTTCAGGTATTCCTCCTGCTGTGCCTTCCACTCCTGGATGTAGGAGCGCTCCGCGACTATCTTTTCCCAGTTGGCGGGCTCGAGCATAAAGCGATCTATCAGGTCGTCGATCTTCACGTTGCGCCTGCCGGAGACATCGAACCGCTCGACGAAGTATGGGTAGTGAAAGGGATTCGCCAGGACTCTTCGCACCAGAGAGACGACGCAGCAGATGAGAACAATCGAGACAACGGCCGCAACGATGTAGGGAAGCAGATCGACGGCGACGAGATTTCCCCATTTATCGACATGATAGTAAGTAAACAAGATGGCTCCCATTCGCTCGTATTGGCATCAGATGATAGACCAACGCAAGCACTCGCCCTTTTACCACCCCGCCCAGACACAACCACGCAACCCCCACACCATGTTCGCTTTACAAAACCAAACGCCCGACCGATACTGGTAGAAGCAAAACACGAACACGTGTACGGGAGGTAAGGCATATGATCATGAAGAAGCACTCCCTCGCGGGCACCTGCGGCATCCCCACGGAGGACCGCCGCATCTACATCCCGGTGGACGTCAACGGGACCGACGACCCCGACCGTGGCCCGTCCGACCCGGTCACCATCCACTGGCCCGACGGCCGCTCCTGGCAGGTCGAGTCCATCTACTTCCGCTCCGAGTTCGGCCGCGCCCTCTTCGGCAATCTCTGCGTGCGCTACGACGTCTGCATCGCAAGGCAGCGCAAGACGGTCTGGTGGGAGCACGGCGACTGGTTCGTCGAGCGTGGCAGCGGCATGGCGGTGACGCCCGCGTGACAGATCACACCAAGGACTTCGGCGGCGGCATCACGGTGCGCGCCCGCGGCGACAGGCCAGGTCGGCGCGTCCACAAGCAGTACGTCGACGTCTACGCCCGCGCAAACGCCGACGGGACCATGGTCCCCATCCGCGTCTGCTGGCCGGACGGGCGCTGCTTCACCATCGATCAGATCCTCGAGATCGAGCCCTTCGGGGCTATCGTGCAGAACGCCCAGACGGCCACCTACACCGTTCGCTTCGGCCAGTGGCGCACCCAGCTCATGCTCGAGCACTACCACGAGGAGGACGACATCCACGGGGCTGAGGACCACCTGCGCTGGTGGGTCTGGGCGTTCGACAACACCCTCACCAAGAACGACGTGGGGGTGTAGACCCGTCGCCGGAACGTAAACGTCGTACGTCAAAAGGCCTCTGTCCTCCGAATGTCCCGTTCAAAAAAGTGACGAGCGCTCGTCAGGGTCAAAATGCTGCATATCAAAATCGCTCAAGCAATCGGCTACAATGCGAAGTGGCGGGCAACGCATACGCGGTGCCCTTTCGCTTTAAGACCTCTTTGCGTGCTTTCCGGGCTACTTGGGGGTCTTTTATCATGTCACAGAGCAACCGCCAAACGTCAAAAACGTCCGCTAGGCGTAAGGCCATCAAGGCGCTCGTCGGAGTCGAAAGGTTTTCCTGTAATGCATGACACGAGATTGTCGGCAAATCGGTCGATTTGGCCTGCGGCATATTCGACGATTCTGTCCGGATCCTGTAGGTCGCCGCGGGATGCCGCGAGGAGCGTCGCCGCGAGCCCGCGCATCTCGTAGCTGATATCGAAGATCTGGTTCTGCTCGGCTTCTGTCATGGATGCCCCTTTCCGGAAACGATGCGTAATCCATATTCTCCCCTTCGGGCCCGCCGCCGGCGGGCCCTTTTGCTGCCGCCGGTATCCGGCATGCGCCGCCGTATGGCCACGGCTCCGCGGCCGGGTGGCACCTCCGCTACGCCGCGTCAAGGGGGCCCATGAGACCCCGCACAAACCTCCGCTCCGCTCCGGTTGGTGGAGGTCGTCATGGACCTCCCTTGACCCGCCTTCGCTCCGGTGCGGCTTTGCAGGGAGCAAAGCCGACGACGACGCGCGGCGTCGCCATTCGGCTTTGCCCGCAGGGGCGAGATGTTGAGGGCAGGGTGCCCGGAACGGAGGAAGAGATGCAGCAGCTGATGACGAGGGAAATCGCCAAGACGGCTCCAAGGCTCTACGAGCAGGACGGAGCAGAGGACCCCACGGTCTATGCCCACTACTTCTCGTGCATGAACGGATGGGACTGGTGGCTGCTCGAGTTCGACGGCACGGACGAGGCGTTCGGCCTCGTCGAGGGCTACGACGACGAGCTCGGCTACTTCAGCATCAAGGAGATGGCCGAGCTGAACCGCCAGATGGGGTTCGCCGCCGTCGAGCGCGACGAGCACTTCTCCCCGAAGCCGCTCAGCGCCGTCAGGAGGAGGTAGCCGCATGGTCACGGTCGAGTTCGACTCCATGGGCGAGGCGGTCCGCCTCGCCCTCGTGGCCGGGGAGTACGTGGGCGGCGGCCTCGCCGTCCTCCTCCTCGACGCCACGGACCCGCGCTCCGAGGGCTACATGGCCGAGTGGGGCGTGCTCACGGCGAACGTGCCGGCTGCGGCCGAGTGGTGCCGCGGGCACGGCAACATCGCCATCGACGCCGCGGTCCCCGCGGCACTCCTCAAGGCACTCGTGGCCGCCGGCAGACTCCGGATGGCCGGCCGCTCGGCTGCGTCCGGGATGGCCCGCTACCCGCTGGCCACGGTCGCCGGGCACGCCCTCGACGGCATGGGCGGCCTGAGCGAGACCCTGGAGGAGGCGCTCGGCTCGACGGTCGTCGTCGAGTACGAGTCGGGCGGCGACGGCGGCGCGTTCGAGGCGGGGACCGCGCCGGCGGGCTCGGCCGAGCTCGAGCGCCTCATCGCCGCCGCGAGGTCCGAGGCCGACGCGTTGGCGGCCGCCGGCGGATGGGCGGCCGTCCGGGTCGGTTTCGGGGACGCCGAGACCATCGACTGCGAGACGGGCCGGACGGTCTACGTCGCGGGGTGAAATAGGAGGAGAGCGCAAGCGCGGTCCGGATGGGCCGCGCTTTTCTTTTCCCGGGGATGCGGAACTCCCGCCGCCCAAGTGCCTTGGACGGTGGGAGCAGGATAAGGGCGCACTACGGGCGCCCGGGATTTTGCGGCGCAACTCGGCGGGCCGAGTTCGTTTCCGCTGGTAGCGTTGCCGGTCAAGCCGGAAAGGCGACGGCGGCCCTCCGTCATACGCGCCCCGAGCGCCGTATGACGGAGGGCCGTTTGCGCGGGCAGGGCCGTATGACGCGTCAGAACCCGTCGGGCGCCGCGGACACCTTGCGCTTCCTGCCGCCGGACGGCGACCCCTTGGGCTTTTTCGGCTTCTCCGGGATACGCCAGACCGGTGCCGGGGCGTCGTTGCGGGCCTCCCCCTCGAGCGCCCGCGCGAGCAGCGCGCCCTCGGCCTCCGGCGACGTCATGCCCAGCAGCGGCCCCAAGAACGTCTCCGTGATGTCGCGGCTGGCGAGCGCCATCGGTCCCTCCGCGTCGATCACGAGCGCGCCGTTCTCGCGCGCGCTCCAGGCCATGAGCTCCGACGGGGTGATCAGCGGACGGCGCGCCACGGAGAACGACTTGCCGGACGAGGAGCTCTGCGTCCCCTTGGTGGAGCTCTGCCCGGTCGTCTTGACACTGTAGTCGCCGAGTCGCTTGCTGATCTCCTCCGCCTCGCCGACGGACTCTACCGAGAGGACGACCTGGGTGCCGAGCAGCGCCAGCAGCGCGTCCGACTCTGCCCTGGAGTAGCCGCACCGGGCCTCGAGCAGGCGGGTGTTCTGGAGCACGAAGACGACGTGCAGGCCGATGCTGCGGACCTCCGCGAGATCGCCGAGGAGGCGGGGGATCTTGGGGATCCCGGACCCTTCGTCGATGGCGAGCAGGGTCTCGGCCGGCAGCCTGCCGCCCGACAGGCGCGCGGTCTCGCGCAGCGCCGACAGCGCCTGGGAGAAGATGCACGAGACGAGCGCGCCGCGGTCCCCTCGGTCCGTCGCGCTGGCGATGTAGAGGATGGTGGGCTTGCGCCCGACCGATGCGAGGTCGACCTCGCCGTCCCAGAGCATTCGGCTGACGTCGTCGTCGCAGAAGGACATGAGGTAGTTGCGCGCGGTGGAGACGAGGGCCTCCCCTCCGCCGCCGTTCGACGAGGCGACGAGGAGGAACTGGCGCGCCGGGTTTCCCGCCGGCAGGTCCGCGGCGAGCTCCTCCAGCGACTTCACGGCGCTCTTCCCGTCGCGGGGTTCCAGGAGCGCGAGCACGGTCGAGAGGTTCCGCGCGCCGTCGGGGATCCGCTCGTCCGCTATCGCGAGCAGGCAGAGGCCGGTCAGCAGGTTGCGGCTGGCGTCCGTGAAGAACCTCTGGCCAGAGGAGAAGGCATCGGGCACGATGGCGGACGACAGCTCGCGGAGCTCGGCCACGGCACCGGCGACGCCCTCGGTCCCGAGTGCCGCGATAGCGCGGTCGAGGGGGTTGAACCTCGCCGACTTGACGGGCTCGTCGAGCCGAATGGCGACGACCTCCATCCCGGCCCTCCTGGCGAGCGGCTCGGTCCATGCGCGGATCTCGGACTTCGGGTCGTGGACGATGACGGAGGTCGGGATCCCGTGGGCGTTGCGGTCGATCGCGGCGGCCACGCTGACGGCAAGAGACCTTCTCGTCTTGCCTGCGCCGCTGCCCGCCCTTATGAGACAGTGGATGGCCGGGACCATCGCGATCCCGCCGCCGACGCAGCCGGCCGCAACGAGCCCCCTCGCGGCCTCCTTCCCGTCCCACGGCGGGCAGCGCCTTGCGACCCTGGACGGCCTCGACT
>WGSI01000054.1:0-14952 GCA_014871745.1 Collinsella sp.
CATTTGACTGAATAGGAAAGAAAGGAAAAAATAGGAAAGAAAGGAAAGGAGACTTATGACTGAAACCATCTTCTCCCCCTCATTTGGAAATCGCCCATCCTATCTCGTCGGGCGCGAAACTGTAATTTCGACATTCATATCCGGCCTTGAGCAGGAACCGGGCAATCGCGACCGAGCCATGCTCATGCTTGGACAGCGAGGCAGCGGCAAGACAGTTCTTCTGTGGGAACTTGCCGACCGCGCACGCAAGCTCGGCTTTGTTGTCGCCACGCCTACCGTAGCCTCCGAGGATATGCTCGAGCGCATTGTCGAGAAAATCCAAGAAGCAGGCAAACCTTACGTCAACAAACGCCGCCTTCCCAAACTCGCGAGCGGCAGCCTAAGTGTTTTCGGGCTCTCGGCAGGCCTCGAGTTCACACGAGACGTGCAGGAGACCAAGAGCTTTCAGTTCAAGCTCACGCAGCTCGCGCGCAAACTGACCGAGCAGGGGCACGGCATCCTCATCCTCATCGACGAGCTCCAAGCAAATTCACCCGAGATCAGACAGCTCGTCACCGCCTATCAAGAGCTGGTCGGCGAACGACTCAACGTCGCGCTCGTCATGGCGGGCCTTCCGGGAGCCGTCTGCGCAACACTCAATGACCGTGTGCTGACATTTCTCAACCGCGCTCGAAAGGTCACGCTCGAGCCACTTTCGGTCGGAGATGTCGACACCTATTACCAGCGGGCTTTCGATGAGCTCGGCCTTGATATTCCAAGCGATCTTCGCCTCCGTGCCGCTCGCGCAACCCAAGGCTCGCCCTATATGCTGCAACTCATCGGCTATAACATCGCCAATCGCTGCAGGACAGGCGAACGTGCGACGCAAGGGTTAATCGACGGAGCCATCGAGGCGTCGAAAGTCGATTTCGAAAACGATGTGTGCGAAACGACGCTCGCCGCGCTGTCAGACCAAGACGTCGCGTTTCTCTCCGCAATGACTGATGACGAAGACGCTGTGTCTCGCATTTCTGATGTTGCGAAGCGCATGTCAGTCACACCCGACTATGCGCAAAAGTATCGCCGGCGCCTCATCGACGCCGGCGTTATCGAGCAGGCGCGCCGCGGCTACGTGCGCTTCGCCGTCCCCTATATGGCCGATTACCTGCGCAGCCAGCTCTAGGCAACCACCGCAAAGGGGACAGGCACCTTTGTGGTGGGTTGGGCCCGCTTGTCTCGATCTGTAACAGTTAGGCCGTCAAAACCGGGCTTGGCGTTACAGATCGAGATTGTTCGGGCGGCCCCCGTGGTTCGTCTTGATCTGTAACAGATAGAGACGATTTAGCGCGCCAACTGTTACAGATTGAGACGGAAGACCCTAGTCCACGGTGATGTCGAGGTTCTTGCCGACGAGACCTACGTAGCCGCCCTCGGCAGCCTTGGGACTATCTGCGTGGCAGAGAACCCACTTGTCGGCCTTCCAGTAGCAGTAGCTATCACCGGCCGCGGGCATGTCGGCCGCAGCCTCGGGGCGCGGACCGTTGGTGCCGGCGGGCAGCGCAACCATCACCTGGAAGCCACCGTCGTCGACCATGCACGGCGTGTAGTGCAACGTGGTGGCGTAGACCTCGACGAGCGTGCCGGCGGGCGCGCGGAACGCCTTGACCTGCGCGGTGTCGAGCTTGCCGTCGACAATCTGCTCACGCTTGGCGAGCAGCAGAATAAAGTCGCGAGCACCCAGGTTGAACTCGCTCGCGCGGTGATACTCCAAGCAGTTGAGCTTCGTGTTGTGGCCGTTGCACCAGCCCAGCTGGAACGGACGGCCGCCATACATGAGCAGGCCGAGCGCATCGGCGCCCTCGACCTGCTCCAGCTCAGGCGCGGAGGCCACGTACTTGCTGCCCTCGGGGATGGGCGTTGCGGAGAGCGCCTCGACGAGCGGGGCGGTCAGGCTGGACGGGACGTCATCCCACACGCGGCCATAGGGTTTGAATTCGGGGTCGGTAACAGAGTAGATATGCATGTTCGCTCCTGTTCGTTTATGTGATATTACGAACATTCTAGAACAATCACGCGCGGTTTTAAACGTCCGCCATGTCCGCTCAACAAAAAGGCACCCCCGCATAAGCGAAGGCGCCCAGTGAACTCATTTTGAGCGACGAAACCTTTACGCCTGCTGATAGTGCAGGTGTGCCTCATCGATATCGATCAGATCGCGGTCGAGATAGCGACGCGCGAGCCAATTTGCCATAGGGAGATTCTGGTCCAGGTAGTTACCGCACTCTTCGGGAGCGGCACCGGGGACATCGCCCTCGAAGCCAGCAACAAACTCGAACAACTCGCGCACGAGCGGCAAGATCTCCTCACTCGTCACCTCGCCAAACACAACCAGGTAAAAGCCCGTGCGGCAGCCCATAGGGCCAAAGTAGACAATACGGCTCGACCACTCGGCATGGTTGCGAAGGAACGTCGCGCCCAGATGCTCGATGGTGTGGCACTCGGCCGTGTTCATAACCGGTTCTTTGTTGGGCGTGGTCAAGCGCAGGTCAAAGGTGGTGACGGCGGCACCGGTCGCCGGATCGCGGTCGACGCGGCTCACATACACGCCGGGCTCAAGCAGCAGATGGTCAACGGAAAAACTCGCGATGCGCTCCATGGCAGATCCTCTCGGTAGTCAATTTGGGACAGGGCTCTTTTAGCTGGTCGCAACAATCCCACCCATGATAGCAGTCAAAAAAGCCCCGTCCCAAATGACTACTTTGGGACGGGGCGCCGCGCAGCCGATAATATCGACCGTTCAGCATCTAGTTTTCTGACCCCTCACCTATTGATGCTGCGTCGTCCGCAATGCAGAGCGTGCGAGCAGCTCAACAGCCAAAAACCCGGCAGCGACTGTAATCGCCACCAGACCAATAGATGGCCTGCACTTACAGCACCTGCAAACAAGTTGCGACGGCACCGTAGATATTGGCGTCGTTACCCAGCTGCGCCGGGACCACGTGCGGACGAGGCATATCTTTCAGAAAACCAGTGTAGTGCGCCATGACGTCATCCATCTTACGGTCGAGCGCCTCGAACAGCGCGGGATGGCAGCTGATGCCACCACCAATCGCGAAGACTGCCGGGTCGATGACGCACTGCAGATTCACAAGCACACGATCAAACAGCTCAGCATAGGCATCCAATCCGCGCTGCACGGCGGCGACTTCGGACGCGCTCCCGTGCTCCAGTAGCTCGAAGATCCGTCGGCCATCGAGGGCCTCCAGTTCAGCTTCATCCGAAATGCCAAGTTCGACTGCCACGAGATTCTGCAGGCCGTGCCATCCGCTCGAAGTCGCGAACGTATCACGATGATCAAGCGGTTCGCTTACGTTGTTGGACAGGAAGCTGAACTCGCCCGCGAAGCCGCCCGCACCTGTCAGCACCCGGCCGTCAACCACGATGCCTCCGCCGATGCCCGTACCGATTACCGCCACGCAACCCACGTCCACGCCGCGCAACGCGCCGGCAGCGTACTCGCCAAGCGCACAGCTTTTGCCGTCGTTGACAACGGTCACGGGCAGCCCCAGCCGTTCGCGCAGCGCTCGGCCAAGCGGAAACCCGTCCATGTACGGCAGCGCACCACCGCGATGGATCGTCCCGTCTGGATCGACCTCGTAACCGAAGATGCCACCTGGGGCCGAGATGCCCACGCCTACAACCTGTCCGCGATACGGCCCTACGAGTGCCGCGAGCGCGTCGACCAGCTGATCGGCCGAGACGAACGCCGTCGGAATCGAACCACGGTCACCAAACTCGTAGTTCTCATTCACAATCGCCCATTTGACGCTCGTTCCGCCGATATCAATTCCAAACAGCTGCCTCATGGCCGCCCCCCTCTCGTTCAATGCGTCTACATGCTCGCAGGCTCTTCCATAAAGGCCATGAGCCTGCGGTTGAGCAGACGACCCCAAAACGTGCAGATACCGCCCGCCAGGAGCGCGGCGGCTACGGTGCCGATACCGATGCCCACCGCAGCACCCGTACGCACAAGCCCGTAGACCAGTGAGATGCCCACACAGCTCCCGTCAAAGAAATACTTCGCCTTACCAAATTCACAGTGAAACACCTGGGAGAGCGTCTGCACCATGCCGTCGGGCGCAACGGGAACGAGCCGCGCGGAGACGATCGGCGTCACGCCGAGCGCTGTGAACGATACGGCGATGACCAGCATGACCAGGCCATCGATGAGTCCCGTTGCGGTAAATGGAAACAGCCAGATATCCAGCACGTCGATGAAAACGCTAAACAGCAGACTGACGGGTATCTGCAAGAGAATCTTGACATCCGGGTAGCGCACCAGGAGAAGCTGGGCAACCACGAATACGCAATACACGATAAACGATGCCGTACCGAGGCTCAAACCCTCGATGATATACATCAGGTACGGCACCGTACTCATGGGCGCTACACCAAGCCCCGTGCGTGCATTCATTACAACGCCGCAGCTCAGGAATAGAATCCCACATACGTAGACCATCATTCGACGCGTTGGACTCTACCGCATCACATCACTCTCTCGTTCGCATCTTCACCTATCGGCACGAATAGCGCTCCGTAACATCGCCCCAAGGCGTCACTCGTACGCAATCGTCGCCTCGACGGCATGGCGCCAGCCGGCGATCTTTTTGGCTCGCTCGTCAGCGGGCATCGACGGCTCCACGATGCCGCGGGCGCCGTAGACGTCGACGACACCGCGCGTGTACATGCCCAGCGCAATACCGCAGGCCCAGGCCGCACCCAGGCCGCTCATCTCGTCGTTGCTCGCGATGCGGATGGGCGAGCCAACCAAATCGCTCTCAAACTGCATCAGGTACGCGTCGCGCGTGGGACCGCCGTCAACGCGAAGCTCTGCCAGCGTTGCACCCGAATCCTCGACCATCGCATCGATCACGTCAAAGATCTGATAGGCGATCGACTCGTCGGCGGCCTTCACGAACTCCGCGCGACCCGTGGTACGCGTCATGCCAAAGACGCAGCCCTCGGCGTCACTCGCCCAGTGCGGCGCGCCCAAACCGGTAAACGCCGGCACAAAGTAGACGCGGCTCGCCGGATTGGCAGCGTAGCACAGGTCGGTAACTTCCTCGGGGTTATTGATGAGCTCCAGATCGTCGCGCAGCCACGTCTTGACAGCACCGGCGTAGCTCACGTTGCCCTCGAGCACGTACTCGGTCACGCCGTCCATACGCCATGCGAGCGAGCTCGAAAGCCCGTGCGAGCTGGCAACGAACTCGTCGCCGACGTTCATCATGACCGAGCTGCCGGTGCCATAGGTCGCCTTAGCCATACCGCGGCTGTGGCAGCCCTGCGCGAACAAGGCCGCGTGGCTGTCGCCCAGCACGCCGTGAATGGGCACGGGCGCTGGCAAAAAGCCGCCCAGATCCGTCATGCCGAACAGGCCATCGGAATCGGTCACCCGCGGCAGGCAGGCCACGTCGACGCCAAAGGCCTCGCACACCGGCTCGCTCCAGCAGCCACGGCGCAGGTCAAAGAGCTGCGTGCGGCTGGCATTGGACCAGTCGCAGCGAAACTCCGCGCCGCCCGTGAGCGTCCAGACCACCCAGGCATCGATGGTGCCCAGGCACAGTTCGCCAGCCGCCGCGGCCTCGGCAGCAGCGGGAACGTTCGCGAGGATCCAAGCCATCTTACCCGCCGGGTAGTAGGGCGAGAGCACCAGGCCCGTCGTGTCACGCAACAGCTCGGCCACACCCTCGCGCGCGGCCAGCTTGTCGCACAGCTCGCGGGCGCGGGCGCACTGCCACACCACGGCGTCGCACAGCGGCTCGCCCGTCGTGCGGTTCCAGGCAACGGTGGTCTCGCGCTGGTTGGAGATGCCGATACCGGCGACGTCGGCCGGATCGACCCCGGTCTCCTCCACCACGGCACGTGCCACGGCCAGCACATTGGTGGCAATCTCGGCCGGATCATGGCTCACCCAGCCGGCCTCGTTGACAATCTGGCGATGCGAACGGTCGGCACGATGAATCAAATGGCCGCCCTCGTCTACCAGCAGCGCCTTGGTGCCCTGCGTGGATTGATCGATTCCGATGATGTAGCGGCCCATGGCCACCCCTTTCAAAACGAATGTGACAAAGGGACGGTCCCTTTGTCACATTCCAATTACTCTGCGGGCAGGAATTCGGCAACGGTCTTGGCGATTCCGACACCCGTCAGGCCGTAGTGTGCAAAGACCTCGGGGCTCGTGCCGGTGATGACCGGCGCGTCGGGCAGGGAGAGGCACTTGACCGGGCGCGGGCAATGCTCACCCACCACCTGCGCGACCATAGAGCCCAGACCGCCGAAGGGGCTGTGCTCCTCGACGGTCACGACGGCGCGCGTGGCACCGGCGGCCTCAATCACGGCCTCGGCGTCGAGCGGCTTGACGCAGTACATGTCGAGTACCGTTGCCGAGATGCCCTGCTCGGCCAGCAGGTCGGCAGCGTCCACGGCATGGCGGACCATCTCGCCGGTAGCGACGAGCGCTACATCGGTGCCGCGGCGTACCCAGGTGGCGCGATCCATCTGGAACGGGCACTCGTCCTCGGTGTACACGTCCTCGACCGGGTTGCGGCCCACGCGGATGTAGGCCGGTTTGTTATCGGCGACCAGGGCCCGCACGAGCTCGGCGGTCTGGAAGCGGTCGCTCGGCAGATACACGCGCATGTTGGGAATCGCGCTCATGGCGGCGATATCCTGCGCGGAGTGATGGCTCATGCCCAAGGCGCCGTAGGACACGCCGCCCGAAATGCCGATGAGCTTGACGTTGGTGTTGGAGTACGAGACGTCGACCTTGCACTGCTCATACGAGCGCGTGGTCACAAAGGACGCCGGCGAGGCGGCCCAGGCCTTCTTGCCGCACGAAGCCATGCCGGCGGCGATGCTCACCAGGTCCTGCTCGGCAATGCCGACCTCGACGGACTGCTGGGGATACTGATCAAAGAACGGCGTGAGCGATGCGGAGCCGCGGGAGTCGGAGCACAGGACGACGATATCCTTATCGGTCTTCGCGGCCTCGAGCAGCGTGTCGCAGATAACCTTGCGATTGGCGATCTTGTTAGCCATTGATGGCCTCCTTATGGGCAGCGAAATCGGCGATGATCTGGGCATATTCCTCATCATTGGGCAGGTGATGATGCCAGGCGGCCTTGTCCTCCATAACAGGCGAGCCATAGCCCTTCACCGTGTTGAGGATGATGACCGTGGGCTTGCCGCAGGTCTCGGCCGCAAGCGTCAGCGCGGCGTCGATGGCCCGGACGTCGTTGCCCGGAATGGAGAGCACGTTCCATCCGAAGGCTGCCCAGCGCTCCTCCTGCGAGTCCTGCTTCATAACGTCCTCGGTGCTGCCGCTGATCTGCAGGCGGTTGCGGTCCACGAGCGCGCACAGGTTATCGAGCTGGTAGTTGCCGCCGCTCATGGCGCCCTCCCAGACCGAGCCCTCGGCAAGCTCGCCGTCGCCCATGATGGTGTAGACGCGATAGTCGCGGCCGTCCATCTTGCCGGCGAGCGCCATGCCCACGGCCACGGGCAGGCCGTGACCCAGCGAGCCCGAGTTCATCTCGATGCCCTTGAGCTTGTTGTTGGGGTGGCCGATGTAGGGGCTGCCGAACTTGGAGAAGCGGGCCTTGACGTCGTCGAGGTCAAGATAGCCCTCGTGGCAAAGCACCGCGTAGTAAGCCTCCATGGCGTGGCCCTTGGAGAGCACGAAGCGGTCGCGATTGGGATCGTCGACGGTCTCGGGCGAAATGTTGAGGTGGTTGGCGTAGAGGGTCATGAGGGCGTCGATCACCGACATATCGCCGCCGATGTGGCCGCCGGCGCCAGCCATGATGATATCGACGCAATCGCGGCGAAGGTCCCAACGCAGGGACTCAAGCTCTTCGATAGTTGCCATTTCTACTCTCCTCGCAGGTAGGCTTTGACGTCTTCTTCAATCGGGTCGTATAAGTCGGGGGCAATGCCGATGTACTTGCACGCCTCGTAGAGCACCGGCACCACGTTGGCGTGAATGGCGACGCAGTGGTGGATGTAGGGACCCTCGACGATCTTGGCCTCGAGGCGCTTGAGGTTGTCGACCTCGACCCACAGGTAGGTGCCCATGCCGGCCGGGCCGTCGATGCCGCGGGCGTTGCCCAGTAGCAGCGAGTACTCGCCGTTGTCACCGTCAAAGCGGGCAAGGGTGAGGTCGCCGTGCTTGGCCTCGGCCGTCAGCGCGCCGGGGTGATCGAAAGCCAGCGGGTAGGTGAGCTTGGGCTTGACGGCCGCGCAGCTGCAGGGCCAGGGGCCGCAATGCTGCAGCAGCTCGCCGTTCTCGTTATCGGGATGGCGCACGGTCCAGTCGGCGAACATGCCGCGGTGACGGCCCAGGTCGGCGGCCTCGACCATCAGCGCGGTGATGGCGCCGTGGATATCGGTCTCGCATACGATAGGAATGCCCATCTCGTTGAGGATGGCGTTGGCGGCGCAGGGCATAATGCCCAGCTCGTCCTGCAGAGCGTTCCAGCACTGAATGGCACCGGCGTTGCAGCCATACTTCTCGACCAAGCGCTTCATGGCGATGGCAAGACCGGCGACCGCAGGGACCTTGTCCTCGGGGATGCAGATCTCAAAGCTGTCGTTGATGTGGGCAAGCATGGCGGCCATGGCCTGCTCGTCGGCCTGGGCGTCGCGCACAGCCTGGACAAGTTCGGTCATGGGGATAGGCGAAAGCTGGATGTTGAACTTCTCGAGCAGCTCGCCCTCGTTGCACATGGTCGACCAGAAGTCGAATGGACGGGTGGCCATCTGCAGGATGCGGGTGTGCTTGAAGGTCTTGACCACGTTGCAAACGGCCAAAAAGTCCCAAACGCCGCGCTCGAACTCGGGGTCGGTCAGGCGGCAGTTGGTCATGTAGGTGAAGGGAACCTGGAAGCGGCGCAGGACCTTGCCGGTGGCGAACAGACCGCACTGGCTATCGCGCAGGCGCGTGCCGTCGGGCTCGGGGCGCTCGTCGCGCGGGCCCCACAGCAGCACGGGCAGGCCGAGCTCGCGGGCAAGGCGAGCGCAAACGTACTCGGTGCCAAAGTTGGCGTGGCACAGCATAATGCCATCGACGCCCTCGGCGCGGAATTTCTTGACGATAGGCTCAATGTGGCTGTCGTCGAACAGCAGGCCCTCGTCATTGATGTCGTCGATATCCACGATGTCGACGCCGATCTCGCGCAGGCGATCAGCCGTCAGGCCGCGATACTTGATTGCGTCCGGCGCGCTAAAGATGCTGCGGCGCGTGGGCACAAAGCCGAGCTTGATCTTGTCCATGTACGTCCTCCCCTAATCACATGTTCAGTAAACAGACGCATGTTTCGTTTTGTTCTGTTTACTAAATGTTTTACTCTTTTGTTTAATAGTCTAGCGCGAAAGTCCCGTAAACGGTAGAGAAATCAGCCTAAACGGTATGTAAACAAACTGAACATACAAGGGAAACAAAAAGAGGGCCCCGAAGGACCCTCTCTTAGTAGCGTTAGATATGGCTGCCTTAGCGAGCTTTGCCGCCCTGCGCCCCGGCGTTTTCTTCGCCTAGATCTCGCACACGCTCTGGCGCTCGACAAAGTAGGTCGACACGGCCGTCTTGCAGGTATAGCTCTTGGGGTTGCGGATGTTGCCCACCAGGCGACGCACCGCGATCTCGCCCACCTCGTGCTTGGGAACATGCACCGTGGTGAGCGGCGGGTTGGAGAAGGCGCCCAAAGACAGGTCGTCAAAGCCGATGATCGAGACATCCTCGGGCACGCGAATACCGTGCTCGTTGAACGCGCGCATGGCGCCCACGGCGAGCACGTCGTTCTCGGCAAAGAAAGCCGTCGGCAGATCGTCGCGCGAGACGTTGTCGAGCCACACGCCCATGTCGCGATAGGCACCCTCGAGCGTGGTGCCCAACGTGACACGCCATGCCGGATTGGCCTCGAGGCCCGCGTCCTCAAGCGCTTGGCGATAGCCGCGCTCGCGGTCCTTAAAGTTGCGGATCCGAAGGTCGCCCGCCAGATAGCCGATTTGCCTGTGGCCTTTCTCGATAAGGTAGTCCACGGCGCGCAGCACCGAGTCGGTGTTGGCAATGACTACGGCATCGAAGTACTGACGATCGCTCCAGCCATCGAGCACGATCAAGTGGGCGGCAGCGTTGGCGAACAAGGCATAGTCTTCCTCACCCAGCTCGGTACCCATCAGCACGATGGCGGCCGACGGGTCGGCGATCAGGCCCTCGACCTGCGGGCGCACGGCGTCCAGGTCGCTAAAGTCGAGCGAGACAAAGCTCGTGCTCATGCCGTGGCGACGCGCCTGGCGCTCCACGCCCTCGATGACCGCGGGATGGAAGGTGCTCTCGTCCAGGATGGCGCCCGTCTTGCGCGCAAGCACAAACTGGATGCTCTCGAGCTGCGTCGACTGCTGATAGCCAAGCGACTGCGCGCACTCCAGGATGACCTTGGCGGTCTCCTCGCTCACGCTGCGCTTGCGGTTGAGCGCGTTGGACACGGTTGCGGGCGAAAAGCCGGTAATGCGGCTGATCTCGCGGACGCTTGCTTTAGCCATCGTTCCCCCTAGCATCGGTCGCGGCCGAGCATCGTGGCTTGACCGCCCCGTGGCTCGGCAACTAAACGACCGCAAATTCAATCTAAACAGAATAGTAAATGTTTAATAGCTAGTTTAGCCTGTTGTCAAGCGAAGTGGCACGACTATTCCCCCAACGGGCGCATTTGTCCATCTTAACGTTATTACGCAAGGTCTTCGCCATTGCTTGCTATTACGCGTCGGTACCATTCGAAGCTTTTCTTTTTACGTCTCTCAAACGAGCCCGCACCGCTATCGTCTCGATCGACATAGATAAACCCGTAGCGCTTACGCATCTGTCCTGTGGCGACCGAAACCAAATCGATCGGGCCCCAACAGGTATATCCCATGAGTTCCACCCCGTCGAGCTCGACGGTCTCCCTCATCGCCTCGATGTGGGCCCGCAGGTATTCAACTCGATAGTCGTCTTCTATTTCACCCGAATCTTCCGGCACATCAGGAGCACCCAAACCGTTTTCGACGATGAACAGCGGCTTTTGATAGCGATCCCAGATTTCATTCATGGTGACGCGCAGCCCTTTGGGGTCGATAAACCTCCCCCAAGGCTCCTGTTTTAGATACGGATTAGGCGCCGAGCGAAGAAGGTTCGAATCGAACTGACCTTCCGCATGCGCTTTTGCGACGCGCGTCGAGTAATACGAAAACGAGACGAAATCGACCAGGTTTGCAGCCAGTACTTCGCGGTCATCATCCCGATAGGGCACCTCAAAACCATGGCGGGCGTATTCCTTGAGAACATAGCTCGGGTACGCACCGCGCACCTGGACGTCGGTAAACATGTAATGGCTGCGATTCTCAGCCTGCGCAGCCAGCACATCGTCCGGATCACATGTAGCCGGATAGAAGACACCTGCGTTGAGCATGCAACCGATCTTCGCCCCAGGGCACAGTTCATGACACGCCCCGACCGCACGGGCGCTCGCAACCAATACATGGTGCACGGCCGTGTGAACCGTTGCATAGCGATTCTCCCCTTGCTCGAAGATGATCCCCGCCGCCATAAAGCACGCCTGCGTCATGATGTTGATCTCGTTAAAGGTCAGCCAATAATTGACCAATCCCCGATAGCGCTCGAACACGGTACGCGAATATCGCTCGAACAGGTCGACCAACCTGCGATCGCGCCATCCGCCATACGCATCGACGAGATGCATGGGGACATCATAGTGGTTGAGCGTCACCAAAGGCTCAATGTCATGCGCGCGACACGTCCTAAAAACATCCTCGTAAAAGGCAAGGCCTTCTTCATTGGGCTCGGCTTCGTCTCCTTTGGGAAAAATGCGGCTCCAGGCGATTGATAAGCGCAGGCATTTAAAACCCATCTGGGCAAACAGTTCAATATCCTGCTTGTACCTATGGTAAAAATCAATGCCCTTGCGAGCGGGATAGAAGCTGTCGGGTGCCAACGCACGCGGATCAAGGTCTCCCCGCATGACGTCCATGCGTTGATCGCCAAACGGCAGCATGTCGGAATTGGCTAAACCGCGACCGCCTTCGTTCCATCCTCCCTCGCACTGGTTTGCAGCCAGAGCCCCGCCCCATAAAAAATCTTCTCTAAACATTATGGTGTCGTCCTTTCTATCAAATTCCCGGCCCACACTGTCGAACGCAACGGACTCGGCAAGTGCCGCGCAACAGCACAGTACCGTTGCGCGGCCAAGGGGTCGGACCGCGCAACGGCTGGGGAGCATATTTGTGTAGTAGCCTCTTATGCCTCGACGGATTCAACGGCCTCAGAATCGCCGCTCTTGGACTTCAACGGCATCTTCTCCTGTCCTTCAAATCCAAAAATCATCGCCAACGCAAACGTCACGGCACCGCCAGCAAGACACCCGATGGTGCCAGGGATGATATCCTGAGCAAACATGAGCACGTTCATCCATGGGAAACCAACGCCAGTGAAGATATAGACGTTGGCATGAAGAAGGCTTACCAGCAGACCACCGACAGCACCACCAATCATGTTCCAGGCAAGAGCCTTCTTGTCGCGAAACAGGATGCCGTAGATGATGGGCTCACTCACGCGACCGAAGGCATAGGTGATGAACAAGTTCCAGCCCGTGGCTCGACTCTCCTTGCCCTTAGCGCGCAGGCCATAGGCGAGCGCGATGGCAAGCGTGGTGTAGGCTACAACCGCGGTGCCGGGGTATAAGATGGCGTCGTAACCGTTCTGGAGCGCGGCGGGCAATATGGCGGTATAGATCGGCACGTGCATGCCGGTGGCGATGATCAGATTCCAGAATGCGCCGATAACCGCGGTCGCAGCGGGACCGGCAACAGAGGCGAGCCAAATGATGAAATCGGCCACAAGGCCCATGACAAATTGGACGGCAGGGCCGCAGAGGCACAGCGCGACCGGCAACATCACGAGCACCGTACCCACGGGTACGATCAGAATGCGCAACATATCAGGCGAGATCTTCTTAAAGAAGCGCTCAACATAGGACTGGGCCCAGGTGATCAAGATGACCGGAAGAACAGCCTGGGTGTAGTTGACGAGCTGCATGGGGATGCCGAAGACGCTGAAAGGCTTTCCGTCCTCAACAATAGCGAGCATGTCGGGATAAATCATCACAACAGCGATGAGCAGTGCCAGCACAGGACTCGTTTTGAACTTCTTAGCCGAGCTATAGGCGGCAAACACCGGGAAGTAGTAATACGCCGCATCGCCCACCAGGGAAAGGATCCGATACAGGTCGCTCGTTTCGGACATAAAACCGGCGCCTTCGGGCCCAAACAGAATAACGAGCATCTTGAAGATACCGGCGACACAAAAGATCGGAAGGATCGGGGTGATAGCGCCGCTCACGGCATCGAGCAGCTGATTGAAGAGGTGCTTGGGCGCCAAGCGCTCCTTCCAGCTAAGCTGAGGGCCATCGAGTTCCTCGTCAATCGATACCGTGACCTCGAATCCGCCCTGCTTACAAACCTCGTCGTAGACCTTGTCGACCGTGGGCCCGACCACCAGCTGCACCTGCCCTCCGGCGTGCACGACGCTGATGATAGACGAGATGTCCTCAAGCTTCTCATCATTCGAGAGGCTTTCATCCTTGAGGTTGAAGCGCAGGCGCGTCATGCAATGCGTAACCGAAGCCACGTTTTCCGCCCCGCCCACAGTGGAGAGAATCTGCTCTGCCACCTTTTTGTAATTTGCCATCATTGGCTCCTTTGCACAATCTTGGCTTACTGTTCGAATCGGCAAAGGTCATGCCCCGAATGGCTACGGGTTACAATCCTTTTTTGGAGATGATCCGGTTGAGATGGATCATCAGATAGAGTTCCTCCTCCTCGGAGAGCGTGGCGTCCCACGTTTCACGACAATAGGAACCGATATGCTTCACGCACTCTGCCAACTGCGGAAACTCCTCACGAAAGTTCTTGTACATCTGCATGTTGGCGCTGTTCAGCGACTCGCCGGCTTGAATGCGCTTGAACAGGTACCGCAGATGCGTGGCGAAGCGGGTGAAATCAAAGGAATCGCGGTCGACAATAATGCGGAAATCGCTTTCGAGAATCTCGATAACGTCCTCGAGCATATCGTCGAACTGCTTTGCGGGCTCGGCCGTGGCTTTGACGGCTTCAACAACCCGTGCGTTCACGAGATTCATCGCAATACTGGCAATCTCATCCTTGGGAAGCCGCTCTCCGAGCTCCTTCTCGAGTCGCATGACGATAAACTGGGCAGCCTTGTATTCCTTCGGATACGTCTCCCGCACTTCATAGGCAAGAGGCATCGCGATGCGGACCCCCTTTTGGGCTCGCGCAACGGCAAACGACAGGTGATCAGCCATGAACAGCGTCGCATTGGTCGAGAGGTCGTAGGGCAGTTCGTTGGCAACGATGTCCATAACTTTCGCCGCAAACATCACGATATCCGAGGGAAGATCCCTCATGACATCTTGTCCTTTAGGATCAATGTCGTAAAACGTATGCTCGATTTTAGAAAGAGGGAGCTCTCGAGGAAAATCTCCGCCGAAACCGACGCCCCTGCCCATGGCGATGACATCTCGCCCCTGTCCGTCACGGCAAAGAACCGCGTTGTTGTTAAGCTTTTTAATTGCAAGCATGGTGAACCTCCTTTCAAGAACACTCACAGAAAAAGGCATGATAGCCAATAGCAGTGCTATTGCGGTCATGCCTTACGTAACAATCCGTGTTGTATTGCTCTTGGGCATGCCTCCACACAGGAGTAACAATCCAAGATGCAGAATGCATTATAGCGCTCTCCCCGCCCCGGGGACCATCGGGCTGGCGAACGGTAGATGTCGGCCCGCCAGCCTTGATTATCAACTTCATCCGAACACTTCCCACATTCATCCGCACATGTGCGGA
>WGSI01000055.1:0-14259 GCA_014871745.1 Collinsella sp.
ACGCAGTTCCGCGACCTTCATGGACGAAAGCTCCTCGCGCGAAAGCGTGGGCTCGGTGGGGGCGGCGTTGCGCTCCTTGTTGCGCTGTTTGCGGTCGCGCTGACGGCTGCGGCGGTCGTTGTTGCGATCGTCCTTGCGGTCGTTGCGCTCGTCGTTGCGCTTGTGCTGACGGCGGCTGGGGCGGGCGCCCTCTTCGGTCTCGGTGCCTTCGGTAGCCGCGGCTGCGGTTGCATCGGTGCCGGACGGAGCCTCGCCCTCTGCCTTGGCGTCGGCGTTGGCATGGTTGCTGGGTTCGGCGTCGCCCTGCTGCTCGGCACCCTTGGCCCTCGCGGACTTCTTGCGCGTGCGCTTGGGCTTCTCAGTTGCCGGCTGGTCGACGTTCTCGGCCTCGGAAGCGGCATCGGCGTTTGCCTCGGAGGACTTGTCGTCGACGGGCTTAGCCTCAGCCTTGACCTTCGCCTTCGTCGAGCGCTTTGCCGCGGTGCGACGGCTGCGGCCGGGACGGACATCGGCGGGCTCGGCATCGGCAGATGCGGGAGCCTCGGTGGACGGAGCGTCCTGGACCGGGGCATCGACCGTGGCCGTAGGCTCGGCCGTCACCGCTGCGCCCTGGGCAGCAGCTGCTGCGGCAGCGGCTTTCTCGGCCTCAACATACGCCTTGGGCTTGCGGCCACGACGATGCGGGCGCAGAGCCGGATCAACGACGGGAACCTCGTTGACCTCAGCGTGCACGACGGGCTCAGCGGAGGAAGCGCCCTCCCCTGCCGCAGAACGAGCCGGAGCTTCAGCGACCTCAGGAGTCAGCTGCTCGACGGGCTGCTGCGTCTTGGCTGCCGCACGGCGACGCGTGCGCGGTGCCGTCTTCTCGGCCGACTGTTCGGCAGCAGGAGCCTCGGGGGTGACCGGCGCAGCGAGCTCAGTCAATGCCGCGGCCTCGCGCTCGGCAGCGCGACGGCGGGCACGCACAACCTGGGCCTCGCTAATCTGCGCCAGTGCACGGGCCTGCGCGACCTCATCGGAAATGGGGGCCGAAGCATCGGTGGCAACGGGGCGCTTCGCGCGCGTGGTGCGCGTCGTACGACGCTTGGGCTTTTCGGCATCCTCGCCGTCCGCAGCAGGCTTGGCCAAACGACGCGTGCGCTTAGGCTTAGCGGGAGCAGCCTCCTCGCTAGCAACGGGCGTGGTGGGCGCGGCGGCCTTAAGCGCCTCGGGAGCCGAGACCTGCGCCGGCGCGGAAAGCACGGCCTGGTCCGACGTAACCGGTGCAGCGGGAGCCGTTTGCGTCGTCGTTATTTCGTTTTCTTGTTGTTGATCAGACACAGTGTTTGCTCAACTTTCTTTTCAAGCCCTGTGATCACATGCTCCCTGCATAAACCTTCAGGGCGGCTAAACAGTCTAGCTCCGTCAAATACCGACGGACATCATTGATCTGTATAGAGATGATTGCGTTATATACGCAGCGTTAGTGTAACACAACCGCAACCACCTGCAACTTAGTCATCGGGAACGTTCTTAAACGACTAGTCAAAAGGGATGCTCTTTACAAAGTTCCGGCGTACACCATCGCCACATCAAAAGCTGCGGTGAAATAGTTCCCAAATCCCGGCCGGCACCCCTCAAGCAGGAACCATTCCACCGCAACTCATAAGAAGAAGGCAGATCAAGCCTCAAGCATCGAGAAAACGGAACAGCTAAGGGACAAGGGCATCGGCCCCAAGATCGATGTGCCACGAATCGCGCCCATCTACTACGTTTGCCCCCGCACCCCTGACCATACTCACTATTTTTCGAAAGTCGCAGACCTGCTACCTGCGGTTTTAATATTGCGATTTTCGGCGTGGTTCGGGGTACGCACTTAAACGTAGTAGATGCCCCCGATTCTTGGCAGAAGGTATCCCACCGCTCCTCCACGGGACAAAAATGATCCGTTTTCCTCCGTCCCCTAGGGTCATTTTCAAAACTATGGCTGTTTACTACGATGAATCGCTCAACCACGACCACGCCAAAAACCGAAATAATAAAACCCCAGCTAGATGGCTTGCACTTTTCGGTGAAAAGCCCGTGTGATTGGAATCCCTCGATTCATCGTAGTAAACCGGTATAGTTGCGATTTGGTAGCATTTTCCAGCAAGCCAAATTGTCTCGCTAAACGCAAAAAGCCCGACCTCCGCATGGGAGATCGGGCTTTCGAGGCTCAGTCAAACCAAACCAACGCAGTCAAACGACCAGCGCTTACATCTGCTCGGGGGCAGAAACGCCAACGAGGGTAAGCACCAGGGCGAGCGTCACACGGACGGCGTCGCAGGCGGCCAGACGGGCGCGCGAGAGCTCAGGGTCGACGGGACGGCCCTCGCTCGGAAGGACCTGGCAGGCGGCGTAGAAGCTGTGGAAGTCGCCAGCGAGCTCCTCGGCAAAGTGCGTCAGGCGGAACGGGGCGCGATCGCGAGCACAGCTACCGATGAGGTCGGTGAGCTCGTTGAGCTTACGCGAAAGGGCAAGCTCGGTCGGGTCGGTCAGCAGCGAGTAATCGACGTTCTCGCCAATAGCCTTCTCGGCGACGGCCTTCATGCCCATCTCGGCGGCCTGCTCGGCGGTAACGTCGGCGGCACGGCGCAGGATGGAGCACACGCGAGCGTGAGCGTACTGCACGTAGTACACCGGGTTGGAGTTGTCGCGCTTCTTGACGGCCTCAATGTCGAAGTCGACCATCTGGTTGGAGCTCTTGGAGATGAGCGTGTAGCGGGCGGCGTCAGAGCCGACCTCGTCGACGAGTTCCTGCAGGGTCACCATGGTGCCCTTGCGCTTGGACATACGGACGGGCTTGCCGTTGCGCAGCAGGTTGACGAGCTGGCCCAGCAGAACCTCAAACTTGCCGGGATAGCCAAGAGCGTCACAGACGCAGCGGACGCGCTCGATGTAGCCGTGGTGGTCGGCGCCCCAGATGTCGATGACGTGGTCGACGCGCTGGAACTTATCCCAGTGATAGGCAACGTCGGAGGCGAAGTAGGTGTACTCGCCATCGGACTTGATCAGGACGCGGTCCTTGTCGTCGCCCAGGTCGGTGGAGCGGAACCACAGGGCACCGTCCTTGGTGTAGAGGTAGCCCATCTTGTCGAGCTTCTCAAAAGCGCGGTCGACGGCGGAGGTGCCGGCGGTCTCGCCCTCGGTGTCCTTCACGTACAGAGAGCGCTCGGAGAACCAACGATCAAAGTCGCAGTTGACGGCGTGGCAAAGGTCGCGCATGTTGTCGACCATCTTTACGTAGCCGCGCTCGCGGAAGCTCTCCATGCGCTCCTGCGGATCGGCGTTGACCCACTTATCGCCGTCGGTGCGCCAGAACTCGGCAGCCTCGTCGATGATGTAGTCGCCGCCGTAGGAGTCCTTGCCCAGAGTCTCGGCAAAGTTGTCCTGATACGGATGGGTCTCGGGATGCTCGTCGCTCTCGTCGGCAACAAAGGCGTCGCGGTCGGCGATCAGAAGCTTGTGAGCCTCGTCGATATCCACGCCCTGCTTGGCGATGATGTCGGCAAGCTGCATATAGCGCGTGCTGATGGAGTTACCGAAGGTGTTCATCTGAGAGCCGTGGTCGTTGATGTAGAACTCACGCTGGATGTCGTAACCGGCGTGGTCCATCACACGGCAAAGGGAGTCGCCCAGAGCGGCCCAGCGGCCATGACCGATGTGCATGGGGCCGACGGGGTTGGCGGAGACGAACTCGACCTGAGTCTTCAGGCCGCCACCGACGTTGGACTTAGCGAAGTCCATACCCTTCTCGCGGGCCTCGCCAAAGATGGCGTTCTTGACGGCGACGGAGAGGTAGAAGTTGATGAAGCCAGGGCCGGCGATCTCAACCTTCTCGATCGCGGGATCCTCGGGCATATGGGCAACGACGGCCTCGGCGATCTTGCGCGGGGCGCAGTGAGCCAGCTTGGCGGACTTCAGGGCCATGGTGGAGGTCCACTCGCCATGAGAAGTATCAGCCGGTCGCTCGATAGCGCAATCGTCAAGTTCAAATGCGGAAAGGTCGCCGGCCTCCTGGGCCGCAGCAAGCGCAGCGCGTACCAGCTCTTCAATCTTCTCGGGCATAGATCCTCCTTGTGTTAAAGCCCCCGAGCTCTTGGTCACTCGTAGGGCAAAAGCCAGAGTTTGTAGCACTCTATCACAAGCGGTAACTACTGTCGCAGGGTAAAGCTAATAGATATTGCATATGCACAAAAATGACTACCGCTTGTATGGAGTCACTCAAAGATGCCGGTCTGCCTGCAGATTATGCAGGCGTTGAAAATGCATAAAGGTGTGAATGAGCTGCGTCTGTTATCGAATACTCTAACCTATCGGAGTTGTGTGCTTTTCCTGCATAAAGTAATGGTTTGCGCACGTCAGCGTGGTATTCTTAACATACGTAAATTCGTATAAGTTGGAGGTAGCATGTTCTCAATCGGTCAACACGTCATTCATCCGGGTCAGGGAGTCTGCACCGTCGTCGGCTTTAGGGACGACACACCGCAGCCCATGTTGTTGCTCGAGACCAAACAGGGACATGCGCAGACGATTCTCATGTACCCCGTGGCGCAGGCCGACCGTCTGCATGCCGCTATCTCCCAGCAAGATGCAGAGCACCTGCTGAGCCACTACGATGAGCTGGAGTGCGACACCTTTACCGAGCGCAATAGCTCGCTCGAGGAGACGCACTTTAAGCAGCAGCTCAAGCTGGGCGCGCCCGAGACGGTTCGCGTGGCAAAAACCATGATGCACCGTATTCGCCAGGCCGAGGAAGCAGATAAAAAGCCCAGCTCCTACTACATGCGCGTACTCAAGGAAGCCAAGCGCCGCTCCATCGAGGAGTTCGCCGTGGCCCTGGGCGTCACCGAAGAGGCCGCCGAAGCCCGCCTAGCCCAAGCCGCCCTCAACTAACCTGCCCACGCCAAAACCACCACAAAGGGGACAGGCACCTTTGTGGTGGTTTTTTCGTTCTAGTCGTTCTAGTAGTATTCATTCTTAGCGATACCTACGAACACAAGGAGTCTTTTATGGCAGAGCTGCTTTCCGCCGGAATCACCCGCGACCGTGCGTTCGAATTGCTCAACGAGCACAACAAAGACCCGTTCCACATCACCCACGGCGAAACGGTCGAGGGCACCATGCGCTACTTTGCGCGCGAGTTCGACCCCGAGAACGAGGAGTTTTGGGGCATCGTCGGCCTGCTACACGACCTGGATTGGGAGGAACATGAGGACGACCCCATGAACCACACTATCTATGCGGCCGAGATTCTTGAGGGCGAGGGCGCATCGCCTGAGCTCATCCGCGCCATCCAGACGCACACGTCCGATTTCAACTCTTCGCTGCCCAAGCCCGAGCTACAGATGGAAAAGATCCTGTTTGCCTGCGACGAGCTCACCGGCCTGATCGGTGCTGCCGTGATCATGCGTCCGAGCAAGAGCGTCATGGACTTTACGACTAAGTCGCTCAAGAAAAAGTTCAAGGACAAGCGCTTTGCCGCCGGCTGCTCACGCGATGTGATTTCGCAGGGCGCCGAGATGCTGGGTTGGGAGCTCCCCGAGCTCTTCGACCGCACCATCGCAGCAATGCAGTCCTTCGCCCCCGACCGCGACACCTTCCAGGCCTAACCGCCCACGCCACCTATAACCACCACAAAGGGGACAGGCACCTTTGTGGTGGTTTTTCGTTTGCGACAAGAGGGAGACTAGCCCGCTTTGCGGATCGACCACTCCCCCACGCCCGTCAAGCGCTGGATCTGGCGGATGGAAAGGCCCGCGCCTCGCATTGCGGCAAGCACCTCGTTGCGTTTAGTCTTGTTGAGGGATTTGACATCGGAGAGCCCACTCAAGCCGAGCGAGCGGACCAGCGCCGTCCCTACATCTAAGGCCTCATCTTCATCGATACGTCCACCCGATGGCGGACGAACGACTGTCCCATTCGATGCATCCATAAAGGCCTTATAGTCGTGCACACGGGGAAAGGCAAGACGAACGAGCGCCAAATCGACCGTTGCGATTTTTGGATCGCGTTCAACATAATCTAGGTGGCTGCTCCATCGATACGCGCCGTATGGACAAACCCCGGCCTTTTGCGGATTGAAATGAACATATCGAATAGCGTCGAGAAGGTATTCCTCACTCGAAATAGGGGCGCTTGAAAACCTATCCTGAAAAACATGGCCAACATGTCCGTGGCGACGGTTATACCAAGTTGCGTAGCAAGACATGACAAGATGCATGGCATCGCTCACGTTGTCGCCAGGATCGCTCATGACAAGATGAACGTGGTTGCCCATCAGGCACCAAGCAATTAATGTAATGTTGAATCTCGTTATCGAGGTCCGGACAAGCGACAGTAGCCGCCTTCTGTCCTTATCATCTTCAAACAGAAGCTGCTTGCCGTTGCCTCTCATCGTAATGTGATACAGGCCAATCTGTGATTTCTGCCGCGGTTTTCTCGACATGGGCATCTCCTTGCTCTCATGCCAAAAATAACCCCGAGCCGCACGCAAAGCGGTGAGAATCTACTCGCCGATTAAACCGTCCACCTGCCGAAATGTTAGCTATTGCATGGCGGAAATATGCTTAGATACCGTTAGACAACGAACGAGCGACCAACAAGCCAAAACCACCACGAAGGTGCCTGTCCCCTTTGTGGTGGTTTTTCGTTTGCGAGAGGTTTAGGGGCGAACCTGACCGGTGCCGCGGAGCTTGTATTTGTAGGTGGTGAGGGCCTCGGCGGCGAAGGGGCCGCGGGCGTGGAGCTTTTGGGTCGAGATGCCGATCTCGGCACCCAGGCCAAACTCGCCGCCGTCGGTGAAGCGCGTGCTGGCGTTGGCGTACACGGCCGAGGCATCGACCGCATCCAGGAAGCGCTCGCAAGCATCCGCGTCCTCGGCAACGATGGCCTCGGAGTGCATCGTGCCGTAGCGGTTGATGTGTGCGATGGCCTCGTCCTCGTTTGCCACGACCTTCACGCTCATCTCGAGAGCCAGGTACTCGCGACCCCAGTCCTCCTCAGTCGCGGCGACGTAGTCATCACCCTCGGCAAGACCGGAATCGGCGCATGTGGCGCACGTGGCCTCGTCGCCGTGAATGAGCACGCCGTGGTCGTGCAGCACAGCCACAGCCGCGGGCAAAAACGCGTCGGCCACGGCGCGGTCGACCAGCAGCGACTCGGCGGCATTGCACACGCCCACGCGCTGGGTCTTGGCATTGACGATAATGTTGAGCGCTTTATCGAAGTCGGCCGACTCATGCACGTAGATGTGGCAGTTGCCCGTGCCCGTCTCGATCACCGGAACGAGCGACTCGCGCACGCAGCGCTGAATCAGGCCCGCACCGCCACGCGGAATGAGCACATCGACGATGCCGCGGAGCTTCATGAGCTCGCCGGTGGCCTCGCGGTCGGTAGACTCGATCATCGACACGGCCTCGCGCGGGAAGCCTTGGGCTTCAAGCGCATCGGCCAGCAGCTCGGCAATCATGGCGCACGAGTGATAGGCCAGCGAACCGCCGCGCAGGATGCAGGCGTTGCCGGTGCGGATGCAGATGCCAGCAGCGTCGGCCGTCACGTTGGGGCGCGCCTCGTAGACCATGGCGACCAGGCCCAGCGGCACACTCACGCGCGTAAGGTCCACACCGCTTGCAAGCACGCGGTGATCGAGCACGCGGCCGACGGGATCGGGCAACTCAGCGAGCTTCTCCAGGCCGGCGGCCATGCCCTCAACGCGCTCGGGCGTCAGCAGCAGGCGGTCGAGGAGCCCCGCCGAGGTGCCCGCATCTCGCGCGGCAGACATATCGAGCTCGTTGGCGGCAATGATGCAATCGACACCATCGCGCAGCGCCGCGGCCATGGCGCGCACGGCCTCCTGGCGCTGGGCATCGCTCGCCGTGGCAAGCGCGGCAGAAGCGGCCTTGGCCTCGACGGCAAGATCGTGAACGTACGTGGCTATATCGACCGACATGGACGGCCCTTTCTCTTAGATGTTTGCCAACCATGGTAGCCGATTTATGCGCATCCTCGCCGACGGCGGTAGAATTGGTCAACCCGAAACACCGCAACGAATGGAAGCATTACATGGCGCTCATCACTTCATACCACGTCCCCGGCCTGTATGTCGAGGACCACAGCATCGATGTCCCCCTTGACTGGCGCGGCCTTGAGCCAATGCTTTTGGCCGTCGGCAGCACCATGCGCCGCGGCGCCATGCCGGCGCCCATCGCCGGCGCGCCCGAGAGCATCAAGCTTTTCTACCGCGTGGTTTGCGCACCCGACCGCATCAACGATGATTTACCGCTGCTCCTCTTTTTGCAGGGCGGCCCCGGCGGCGAAAGCCCGCGTCCGCTGTCGCCCACCAGCGATGGCTGGATCGAGGAAGCCGTCAAGCACTTCCGCATCGTCCTGCCCGACCAGCGCGGCACCGGACGCAGCAGCTGCGTAGACGGGCGCACGATTGCCGCACTGGGCGAGTGCGCGACGGCAGCCGGCTCCGATGCCGCACGCTCGCAGGCGGACTTCCTCAAGCGTCACCTCGCCAGCTCCATCGTGCGCGATTTTGAGTACCTGCGCCTGGTGGGCTTTGGCGGCAAGCCATGGGTCACACTCGGGCAGAGCTACGGCGGCTTTTTGACGTTGAGCTATCTGTCGCTCTTCCCCGAGGGCGTGGCGGCAAGCTTTACCTGCGGCGGCATTCCGCACGTGCCGGCGAGCGCCGGCGAGGTCTACGCACACACCTTCCCGCGCATGGCAGCAAAGACGCAGCAGTACTACGACCGCTACCCCGCCGATGTCGAGCGCGTGGCGGCGCTGGCCGATGCGATCGAGGAGCAAAAGCCCGCACTGCCCGACGGCTCGCCGATGACGGTCGAGCGCCTGCAGCTCATGGGAAGCGACTTTGGTATGAAGCCGAGCTTTGAGCGCATGCACTGGATTATCGACCATGCTTTTGTTGACGGCGACGGCACGCTGAGCTGCGGAACGTCGGTATCAGACAGCTTTTTGATGCGCGCCTTCGAGCGCACCAACACGCGCACAAACCCGCTGTACTGGACGCTGCAGGAGTTCATCTACGCCGACGGCGACACCATGCCCATTCGCTGGGCCGCGGCAGAAGAGAAGGCACACCGTGCCGAGTTCGACACCCTCGCGCGCCCGCTCATGTTTACCGGCGAGGCCATGTTCCCGTGGATGTTTGAGCAGATGCCCGAACTCAAGCCCTTCAAGCCCGCCATGGACCTGCTGATGGAAGACACGAGCTGGGACAAGATCTACGATCCGCAGCGCCTAGCATGCAACGAAGTGCCGCTCCAGGCCGCCGTGTACTTCGATGACATGTACGTGGACTCGGGCATGCAGCTCGACACGCTCAGCCGCGTGGGCAACTCGCATGCCTGGGTGACGAACGAGTTCGAGCACGACGGCTTGCACGGCAGCGTGGTATTCAAGCACCTCTTCGACGAAGCCCTCAACCGCGGAGACCTGCGCCGGATCTTCTAGCAAAGGAATGTCCCCAAGTGCCGGACAAGTACCGGCAATGACGATGCCGCAGGTAGAGGACGGAAAGCGAAAACGCCCCTAAGCGAGCAAAGTGACGTGAAAGAGGAGGACATTGACCTTTTGGTCATGCCCGACGATTGAACGTCAGATTGCCGCTTAGGGGCGTTTGCAGCGTCAATTGGTTAGGCGAAGACGATTAAATTATCTCGGTGAATCGCAGGCTTCTCGGCCAGGTTTGCGAGCAGGCGGTTGCTGGCGATCTGGTCCTGGCGGCGGCCGGCAGCAAGTTCCAACACGTCCGAATCGGCCTCGGCGATACCGCGCGCGACAACCATGCCGCTCGGGTCGCACACGTCGAGCACATCACCCTCGGCAAACTCGCCATCGACCTCACGAATACCAACCGCAAGCAGGGACGACCCGTGGCCGACCAGAGCTTTCGCGGCACCGTCATCGACCGTCACCGAGCCGTGGGCCTTGTCGCCCAGCGCAATCCACAGCTTGCGGGGCGCAATATCCAGGCGCTCAGCCGGCGGGTCGAACAGCGTGCCCACGCTCTCGCCGCGGGCAAGGCGCACGAGCGCATCGGGCTCCTCGCCCGAGCAAATCACGCTCTGAATGCCCGCCGTCATCAGAATGCGGCTCGCGCGGATCTTAGTGATCATGCCGCCCGTGCCCACCGAGGTCGAAGAATCGCCCGCCGAGGCGATGATCTTGGCATCGATCTTATGCACGACAGGGACAAACTCGGCCGTGGGGTCCTCATGCGGATTGGCGGTGTAGAGGCCGTCGATGTCGGACAGCGTCACGCACAGGTCGGCGGAAACCAGGCAGCTCACGAGCGCCGCCAGCGTGTCGTTGTCGCCGAACTTGATCTCATCGACGGTGACGGTGTCGTTCTCGTTGACGACCGGCACCACGCCCAGCTCCACCAGACGCAGCAGGGCGTCGCGCGCGTGCAGATAGGACGTGCGACGCGCCGTGTCGTGACGTGTGAGCAGCACGAGCGAGGTGAGCAGATCACGTGCATGGAACTCCTCGTCGTAGGCCGACGAGATGATGCACTGACCGGCCGAGGCGCAGGCCTGCAGGCTCGGCAGGTCACCGACCGGTTTGCGGTCGAAGCCCAGCACGGGATAGCCACAGGCGATGGCGCCCGAACTCACCACGACCAGACGCCAGCCGAGCTTGCGCAGGACAGCAGCCTGATCGGCCAGCCCGCCGATAAAGGCGCGGTTAACCTTGCCATCGGCGCCCACCACCGTGGACGAGCCGATCTTTACCACCATCGTTTTATAAGAAGTCGTCATACGTCAAACCAATCGAATGCTGAGCAAGCGAGCGAACGGGTGAGCGAGAATATAGTCCGCTTTCCTCCGTCGCATGCGGATCATTTTGCCCAGGGGAAAGCCGATGCCGCGGCCATGTTCTTGCGCACGAGCTCGTCGCGCACCTGGGCCAGGCCCTGTTCCATACCCACCACGTAGGTCTGCGGATACAGGAAGCGCTTAAAAGCCGCGTCCAGATGATCGAGCGCCCAAGCACAGCGCTCGCGCGCGTCCTCGATGCTCTCACGCGGAGCCACCGCACTGCCATCGCGCACGATCGGCACCAGCAGCTCGCGATACTCAAGCTCCGACACATCGGTTACCAGGGCGGCATCGTTCACGGCCACGAGGGTATTGCCGCGCGCGGCGCCCTCCCCCGCCAGATGGTCCTCGTCATAGATCATGTCGCAGACCGGGCCGCCAAAGCCGTCGTAATAGCGGCGCACTCGCTGCACGCCCGGAATCGTGCGCTTGTAGGGCTGCTCGGAGAGCTTCACCACCGGCGTCCACGGGTCCGCATCGCTCGCACGACGGGCGGAAAGCTTGTACACGCCGCCCAGCGCCGGCTGATCGTAGCAGGTCGCGAGCTTGGTGCCCACGCCAAAGCTGTCGATGGGCGCGCCCTGGTCGAGCAGCGACTGAATCGTGTACTCGTCCAGGTCGTTGGACACCGAGATTCCCACATAAGGTAGGCCCTCGGCATCGAAACGACCGCGGACATACTTGGAGAGCTTGGCCAGGTCGCCCGAGTCAATGCGAATAGCCGACAGGCGCTCGCCCGCCGCCTCCATCTCCTTGGCAACCGTAATGGCGTGCTCGCAGCCCTCGCGCACATCGTAGGTGTCGATGAGCAGCGTGCAATTCTTGGGGCTCGACTTGGCAAAGGCGCGGAAGGCCTCGAGCTCGGAGTCAAAGCTCATCACCCAGCTGTGCGCGTGTGTGCCAAAGACGGGGATACCGTAACGGCGCCCGGCAAGGACGTTAGACGTGGACGAGCAGCCGGCCACATAGCTTGCGCGGGCGACGGCCAGACCGCCATCGGGACCCTGGGCGCGGCGCAGGCCAAACTCGGCGACGGGACGGCCATCCGCCGCCAACACCACGCGCGCCGTCTTGGTGGCGACGAGCGTCTGGAAGCCGACGATGTTGAGCAGCGCCGTCTCGAGCAGCTGGCACTCCAGCGCCGGACCGGTAACGCGCACCATGGGCTCGCGCGGAAAAACGAGCTCGCCCTCGGGCACGGCGTCAATGTTCACGTGCGCGCGGAAGTTGCGCAGGTAGTCGAGGAATGCGGGTTTAAACATCGCACCGCCGGCGGGAGCCTGAAGCGAGGCTAGGTACTCGATATCCTCGGACGTAAAACGTAGATTCTCGACGAGCTCGGGAAGCTCGGCGGTGCCGCACATAACGGCGTACGCGCTACCAAACGGATGGTCGCGGTAAAACGCCGTAAAACAACCTTGCTCATTGGCTTTACCGCTCTCCCACAGGCCCTGGGCCATAGTGAGCTCGTACAGATCGGTGAGCATTGCGATGTCGGTGGGATGCGAGATGTCGGTCAAAGCCATGGGGCGACCTTTCGAATATGTTGTACAGAGGTTGAGGGTTGGGCGGTGCGGAATACGCGAGCGGGGCGCCGGGTGCGGTTCGGTTAGTGCAGCCCCATGCTGCCCGTGATCGTGTAGCCCATAAAGACGATAAACCCAATCAGGGCGAGCGCGATGATGAGCTTTTGAGCCGGCGGCATGCCGGGGATATCGTCCTCGTCCACAGGCTCTTTAGAGGTGACCATGCGCTGGGCAAACGTCATCTCGTCACGGCTCGGCTTAGAATCGACGGGCTTGGGACGAGCGACTTTTTTAGGCTGAGGTTTGGACGCGGCGGGCGCCGGCTCGGATGCGGCCTTGGCAGCGGCCTCATCGGCCTTCGCACGCTCGGCGCGCAGGGCGACCAGCTCCTCACGCTCGCGACGAGCCTTTTCCTGCTCCTCGCGGCGGGCCTTCTCGGCGCGGAGCTCTTCCAACTCGGCGCGCTCCTCGTCAGACAATGGTTGGGACTCAAGCTCGGCCATAGTGCAGCCCTTTCTTTTAAAAAAAGCCGCCGACACAATGTCAGCGGCTTATCAAATCCAAGGGTGGAGACGAAGGGAGTCGAACCCTCGGCCTCTGCCATGCGACGGCAGCGCTCTCCCAACTGAGCTACGTCCCCAGGACAAGTTGATATTTTACCTACGGCTCGCCAACTGTCAACGCCCATTACCCAGTCTTTTTGGGACGGGGCTATTTTGACTACTTTTCGAGCAGGCAATCCTCTCGATGATTTTTTAATCCCCGTCCCAGAAAAATCATCGGCGAACGCGTTGCTTTGCGCTGGTAAGGACGCCGGTGGTGTCAAACGCTGGGGTGAAGCTCTCGTCTACCGCGCCGCCCTCTTGCCAGAACATCGTTGTAAAGCCCAGGTCGTCGGCATGGTCGAGCACCTGCTCGTACTCATCGCGCGTCACGGCTCGTGCCAGGTCGCCGCCCTGCTCGCGCATGAGCGCATTGGGCGTGTACTGGTTCATGACCGAGATCGGCACATCGCCCACCGTCTGCCACACAAGGTCCAGTACGCGACACGAATCGTCCGCATGCCCCGGCAGCACCAGGTGACGCACGATCATGCCGCGCTTCATGAGCCCGTCCTCGTCCACCAGCTCTCCCCCGCGGCGTTCGATCTCGCGTGCCATTTGCGCCAAGCCCGACACGGCCACACGCGGGTAGTCCTTAATGTGGGAGAGCGACTGCGCAAGCCCCGCATCGGCATATTTAAAGTCGGTAAGCCACACGTCGACCAAATCGCCGAGCGCCGCCACGGCACTCGCGCGCTCATAACCGCTCGTGTTGTAGACGATTGGGATGGACAGCCCGCGCGCCCGTGCCGCGGCAATCGCAGCCGGCAGCAGGTGCGCGTAGTGTGTCGCCGTCACCAGGTTAATATTGTTCGCACCCTGGTCCTGCAGCTCCAACATAATCTCGACCAGGCGCTCGGGCGAAATCTCAAGCCCAAAATTGCCCGTCGAGATCTCGTGGTTCTGACAATAGACGCATTTGAGCGAGCAGCCGCTAAAGAAGATCGTGCCCGAACCGGCCTCGCCCGAGATAGGCGGCTCCTCCCACATATGAAGCGCCGCGCGGGCCACCTTGAGCGTGTCGTTAGCACCGCATGCGCCGCGCGCACCCTCATCGCGCGCCGCACCGCAACGGCGCGGACACAAATGGCAGGCGGGCGAAAAAAGTTCGGTCAACGACGTCGGCATAAAAACATGCTCCAAAACAACGATTCAGCAGCTCAAGCGCAAAAGGACCAACCGCACGGACGGCTCAAGCCCAAGGTGCCGTAATCGTCCGACACGATTTTTGTAATGTCAAGACTGGAATCCACAAAGTGC
>WGSI01000056.1:0-14156 GCA_014871745.1 Collinsella sp.
CACTTAATGTGCTCTCCGTGCGAGCAGGACTGTTCGAGCAGGCGACCAAACCCCGCGCCCCGTCCCGGCGAGCGCTTGGGGACCGGTGGCCTACAGGTGGCTGATGATCAGTTCCATCTTGCCTTCGAGGTCGATGGAGCTGACGGTGCTCGGGGCCAGCAGGTGGCTTCCCTTGTGGACGGGGTCGCCGCAGACGGTGCCTTCGCCGTCGATGACCGACAGGCACATGAAGGGCCAGCGCTGGTCGAGGGTCTTGCTGCCGTTGACGCGCACGCGATCGACGGTGTAGCAGGGGTTGGACTCGAGCTCGGTCACGCCGTCCACCTCGGGCGCGGTCACCGTGCCGTCGGTCGGAGCCTGAGCATCAAAGTCGATGCAGTCGAGGCTCTGCTCAATGTGCAGCGGGCGCAGGTTGCCGTCAGTGCCGGGACGGTCGTAGTCGTACAGACGATACGTCACGTCGCTCGACTGCTGCGTCTCCAAAATGAGCGTGCCGGTCTTGATGGCGTGCACGGTACCGGAATCAATCTGGAAAAAGTCGCCCTTGTGAATCGGCAACACGTTGAGCATGTCGTCCCAACGTCCTTCCTCGATCATTTGTGCGGCCTCGGCGCGGTCGTGCGCGCGCTGGCCGACAATGATCGTGGCACCGGGCTCGCAGTCCAGCACATACCAGCACTCGGTTTTGCCCAGGCTGCCGTTCTCGTGCTTGGCGGCGTACTCGTCGTTGGGATGAATCTGGATCGAAAGGTCGTCCTTGGCGTCCAGAATCTTAATGAGCAGTGGGAACTCCTTGCCCTCGCAGTTGCCAAAGAGCTCGCGGTGCTCGGCCCACAGCCACGACAGCGTGTGGCCTGCATACGGGCCTTCCGCAATCTGGCAGTCGCCGTTGGGGTGGGCCGAGATGGCCCAGCACTCACCGATGGGTCCATCGGGAATGTCGTAGCCAAATACGGTTTCGAGCTGGCGACCGCCCCAGATCTTCTCGTGGAAGATCGGCGTCAGCTTAATCAAATCGGACATGTTCATACCCCCATTGTGTTGCGCGGGCGCTGCACAAAACAGCTCAAAGCGAGCGCCCGGATGACTACAAAAACCTATGCCAACGTTACGTTGTGCAACTCAAAGCGGTCGCCAACGTTGCGCGAGACCGAATACTCAAAGGCGGCGCCGCTGTCCAAAAAGCCAATCTGGGTGAGCTCGAGCAGGGGAGAGCCAGGCTTGGTGTCCAAGCGCTCGGCTTCTTCCTCGGTTGCTGCCACGGCGCGAATGGTACGGTGGAAGCTCGAAATCTTCAGCCCACATTGCTCGCGGATGAAGTGGTAGACCGATCCGTACAGGTCCTTCTTTTTAAGGCCTGGAATCAGCTCGAGGGGCATGTAGGTGTACTCGATAACGATGGGCTTCTCATCGGCCTGACGCACGCGCACGATGTGATAGGCAAAGTCATCCTCGGCAATTCCCAGCTGGGCTGCGATGTCCGCTGGTGGATTAACAATCGAGAAATCGTAGACCACCGAGGTCACCTTCTCCCCGCGGTGCTCATACGAAAAGCCCTGGGCACGGTCGTTTTTGCCCTGGAAAAACGCCTGACCGGGAAGTCCCGCCGTGTCCTTAACGTAGGTACCCGATCCGCGTCGGCTGGTAATAAGACCTTCCTCGGTGATTTGCTCGATAGCTCGTTTGACGGTGATTTTGGAAACGCTATAGAGCTCGCAGAACTCAACGACGGTGGGAAGCTTGTCGCCCGGTTTAAGAGTGCCATCCTCGATGCTTCGACGAATATCTGCAGCTATCGCCTCGTATTTGGGAATCATGGAACCTCCTTTCCAACTTGATTGAGTATAAAAGAAAGTATAGTTAACACCTAAGCATCCCTATTATATATTGAAAAAGTTCGAGAAAGATATAATTAAAAGTCGCTTTGCATATAATTCAGAGCGCTCTAAATAGATAGACATATGAGTAATGTCGTGTTAAGCGGCCAATTGCGTTACCCCAGATAAAACCTGCCAAAACAAACCTGTCCCTTTTTGGTAGGTTTTTGCCTTGAGAGCGGTACCATACAGGCAATGTTTAAACGAGAAAGGTGGGCTCCCATGGAACCTAAGCAGTACTACATCGGCATCGACGTCGGCGGCACTTCGGTTAAGGAGGGCCTGTTCGACGAGGACGGCAACCTGCTTGCCAAGGCCAGCGTGCCCACGCCTCCTATCGTTGACGCCGCGGGCTTTGCCGCGGTGACCGAGGCTATCGACCAGGTGGTCGCCAAGGCACAGATTCCGCGTGCCTTTGTGGCGGGCATTGGCCTGGCCGTTCCGTGTCCCATCCCGGCGTCGGGCGATGCCAAGGTCAAGGCCAACATTGCCATTAACCTGCCCGAGCTGAGGGTCGCCATTCAGAAGCACTGCCCCGATGCGGTCGTTAAGTATGAGAACGATGCCAACGCCGCTGCCATGGGCGAGGCCTGGCTCGGTTCTGCCAAGGGCGTGCAGAACGTGGTGATGGTCACCATCGGTACCGGCGTGGGCGGCGGCGTTATCGTTAACGGCGACGTGGTATCGGGCGTTGTGGGCGCCGGCGGCGAGATTGGCCACATGTGCCTGAACCCGGCCGAGGAGCGCACCTGCGGCTGTGGCGGCCATGGCCATCTGGAGCAGTATTCCAGCGCCACCGGCGTGGTGAGCAACTACCTTGCCGAGTGCAAGAAGGCGGGCGTCGAGCCCATTGAGCTCACCGGCCCCTCCGATTCCAAGGACGTGTTCCAGGCCTGCCGCGAGGGCGACAAGCTCGCGCTGGCCGCAGCCGACACCATGGCCGACTACCTTGGCCGCGCCCTGGCGCTTATCGCCAACGTGGTCGACCCCGAGATGTTCCTGATCGGTGGCGGCGCGTCCGCTTCGGCCGATGTTTATCTCGACAAGGTTCGCGAGCACTTTAAGCAGTACGCGCTCTCTGCCTCGCGCGAGACGCCCATTAAGGTCGCTTCGCTCGGAAACGACGCCGGCATCATCGGTGCCGCCTACGTAGCCCTGCGCGCCGCCGGTAAATAGCTGGTGCAAGGGGGTCAGGTTACTTTGCACCAACACGGTGCAAAAGGGACAGTCTTGGCCCCCATGCCTGCCCCAAAATATGCCGTGACCCTTCCGTCTGCGAAGGCTCGGCATCGGCGTGCTACCATAGCTACGTCCAAGTACACATATCAAGTGGAGGATATCCATGGCAAACGTTCTTGTCTTTGGTCACCAGAACCCCGATAACGACGCCATCATGAGCGCCGTCGTCCTGTCCCAGCTGCTCAACCAGGTTGAGTATGCCGGCAACACCTACGAGGCCTGCGCCCTTGGTCAGCTTCCGGCCGAGTCCGCCAAGCTGCTCGCCGACGCCGGCATCGCCGAGCCCCGCGTGATCGAGTCCGTCGAGGCCGGTCAGCTCGTCGTCCTCACCGACCACAACGAGTCTGCCCAGTCCGTCGCCGGCCTTAAGGACGCCACGGTCTTTGGCGTCGTCGATCATCACCGCATCGGCGATTTCGAGACCGCCGGCCCGCTGCACTACATCTGCCTGCCCTGGGGCTCCAGCTGCACCATCGTCACCAAGCTCGCCGGCGTGCTCGGCGTTGAGCTTTCCGACGTCCAGGCCAAGCTGCTGCTTTCGGCCATGATGACCGACACGCTCATGCTCAAGAGCCCCACCACCACCGATGTCGACCGCGCCGTCGCCGCCAAGCTCGGCGAGCAGGTGGGCGTCGACCCGGTCAAGTTTGGCATGGAGGTCTTCCTTACCCGCCCGTCCGGCTCCTTCACCGCTGCCGAGATGGTCGGCAACGACATCAAGATGTTCGAGCCCGCCGGCAAGAAGCTGCTCATCGGCCAGTACGAGACCGTCGACAAGACCCGCGCACTCGGCATGATCGACGAGATTCGCGAGGCCATGCGCGCCTACGCCGCCGAGAAGGGTGCTGACGGCATTGTCCTGTGCATCACCGACATCATGGAGGAGGGCTCGCAGGTTCTGCTCGAGGGCGAGACCGAGGCTGCTCAGAAGGGCCTGGGCATTTCCGACGAGCACGACGGCGTCTGGATGCCGGGCGTCCTCTCCCGTAAGAAGCAGGTCGCTGCCCCCATCATGGCCGCCTGCTAGGTTTAGTTGACCGAACGCCACGACCGGATCGCGGACGCCCCGCGCTCCGGTCGTTTTTTGTGCATGCGCCGCGTCGTCTCTTGGACAGGCGTGCCCGTGCCGTTGAGCAAATAATGTTCAACCTGTGGTTCCGCTTTTCGGCCACGCCTGCGTGCTTGTCGTGCAGGGTAGGCTAGATGCAAGCGTAATACGTTAGAGCGCGGCGCCGCCACTTGGGCGGGCCGTGCTTTTTTAAGACGGGAGCTTTCCCGTGAAAGGAGCCGCCCATGGCAGCAACCGAGCAGCTGTTCAACGTCCGTGAGCGCAAGCGCTTTGAACGCCACGACATTTGGGAGCGCATCGCCGAGAACGGCACGATTTCCGCCGCGGTTATGGTCATCGCCGCCATCGCCGCCGTCATTTGCGCCAATACCGATGCCTACGAGGCCATCCATCACTTTTTGGAGACCCCGCTGTATGTGGGTCTGGGCAACCTTACGGCCGGTCTTACCGTTGAACTTTTCGTCAACGACTTCCTCATGGCGATTTTCTTTTTGTTGGTGGGCATTGAGCTTAAGTACGAGATGACGGTCGGCGAGCTCAAGAATCCGCGTCAGGCCATGCTTCCCATGCTGGCGGCCGTGGGCGGCGTCGTCGTTCCCGCCTGCATCTACCTGATCTTTAACCATGCCGGCGCCCGCAACGGTTGGGCCATCCCCATGGCAACCGATATTGCCTTTGCGCTGGGCGTGCTGTCGCTTTTGGGCAACCGCGTGCCCAACGGCGTGCGCGTGTTCTTCTCGACGCTCGCCATCGCCGACGACCTTATCTCCATCGCCGCCATCGCCATCTTCTACGGTCAGAGCCCCAATCCGTTTTGGTTGGGCGCCGCTGCGCTTGTGACCTGCGCGCTCGTGTGGCTCAACAAGACGCAGCATTACCGCCTTGCCCCGTATTCGGTACTGGGTCTGCTGTTGTGGTTCTGCATGTTCAAGAGCGGCGTACATGCCACGCTCGCCGGCGTCATCTTGGCCTTTACCATCCCGGCCAAGTGCGGCGTCAAGCTCGATAGCCTCACCGATTGGTTGGGCGAGTGCCTGCCGCTGCTTGATGACCGCTACGACGACGAGGCGCACATCTTGGGCCAGCATGACTTTACCGTCTCGACCACCAGGGTCGAGCGCGTCATGCACCGCGTGACCCCGCCGCTCATCCGCATGGAGCGTCTGATCTCCACGCCGGTCAACTTTGTGATTCTGCCGATCTTTGCGTTCGTGAACGCACAGGTTCGCCTAGTGGGCGTGGACATGAGCACGCTGCTCACCGACCCGGTGACGCTCGGCGTGTACTTTGGCATGCTGCTGGGCAAGCCGATTGGTATCTTTGGCATGACGTTTGCCCTGGTTAAGTTTAGGGTCTGCGAGCTGCCGCATAACGTTAACTGGCACATGATTGCCGGTGTGGGCATTCTGGGCGGCATCGGCTTCACCATGTCGATCCTCATCAGCGGCCTTGCCTTCCCGACGGCCCAGTTTGAGGTTCTGGCTGCCAAGGCCGCCATCCTTGCCGGTTCGGTCACCGCTGCCGTGCTCGGTATGATCTACATGAGCGTGGTCTGCAAACACCCCGCGCCCAAAGACAAGTAAAAGCATATACAAGTTTGAAAACGCCGCCTGTGGACACCATCACAAGCGGCGTTTTAGTCAATGGGGACGTTCTTAAATGACTAGGTTTATTCCACGGTGCCGTAGACGGCGCCCCAGCCGTGGGCGGCCAAGGCGGAGTTGAGCTGGTCGCAAAGTGACTGGCGGTCGTAATAGCCGGGCGGTAGCAGGTTGACGATTTCCATGAGATCGGGCGCCAGGTCCAAGATTTCGGCTTGTACGATCAGATCCAGGCGGTCGATGGCGTGGCGGTCGTAAAACAGTCCGTCGACCAGGCGCTGCAGGTCGCCGAATTCCTCGGCCTGAAACGATCCGTACTCCATAGTGCCTCCTTGGGCGCCCCACGCCGGCATGCGCGGCGATGTCGTAAATCATTGCGATGAACTTAATCTATCACGGCTTCATGCCGTTGCGGCGGTGGCGGTCTATACTTAGACGAACTGCAACGTCCCGCTTCGCGAAAGGTCGCACCCATGCAGACGATCTACCAGAAGATGGAAACCACCGAACTCGATGCCGCCATCGAGGCGCTCAAAGCCGAGGTCGCCGAGGTCAAGGCCAAGGGCCTGGCGCTCGACATGGCCCGCGGCAAGCCGTCGCCCTCCCAGGTGGACATCTCTCGACCCATGCTCGATATTCTCAATGCCGACGCCGATCTGCACGACGGCAACGTCGACTGCTCAAACTACGGTTGCTTTGAGGGCATTCCCTCGGCGCGCAAACTGGCGGGGGAGTTCCTGGGTTGCCCTGCCGAGCAGACGCTCGTACTGGGTTCGTCGAGCCTTCTGATCGAGCACGATATCGCCGGCATGTTTTGGCGCTGCGGTTCGTGCGGCAGCGAGCCTTGGGAGGCTTACGAGGCCGCGCACGACGGCAAGAAGGTCAAATTCCTGTGCCCTGTTCCCGGCTACGACCGTCACTTTGGCATCACCGCCGACCTGGGCATCGAGAACGTTCCCGTCGCGATGACCGACAACGGCCCCGACATGGACGAGGTCGAGCGCCTGGTTGCCGCCGACGACTCCATCAAGGGCATCTGGTGCGTGCCCAAGTATTCCAACCCCACGGGCATCACCTTTAGCGAGGACACCGTGCGTCGCCTGGTCGAGATGCCCACGGCCGCGCCCGATTTCCGCATCTTCTGGGATAACGCCTACTGCGTGCACGACCTGTACGACGAGACCGACGAGCTCGCCAATATCTTCGACCTCGCTCGCGCGGCGGGCACCGAGGATCGCGTGGTGGCCTTTGCCTCGACGTCCAAGATTACCTTCCCGGGCGCCGGCATCGGCTTTATCGGTGCGAGCCCCGCGGTTATCGCGGAGTTCTCCAAGCGCCTGAAGGCCGGCCTCATCAGCGCCGACAAGCTCAACCAGCTGCGTCACGTGCGTTTCCTTCCCACCATCGAGGCGGTCAAGGAGCACATGAAAAAGCATGCCGAGTTCTTGCGCCCGCGCTTTGAGGCCGTTGAGCGTAAGCTCACCGAGGGCCTGGGCGATACGGGTTGCGCCACTTGGACGCATCCCCGCGGCGGCTACTTTGTGAGCTTTGATGGTCCCGAGGGCTCGGCCCAAAAGGTCGCAGCGCTTTGTGCCGACCTGGGCGTCAAGCTTACGCCGGCTGGTGCTACCTGGCCTTATGGCAAGGATCCGCGCGACACCAACATCCGCATCGCGCCGAGCTATCCCACGGTCGATGACCTGGAGGCCGCGCTCGACGTGCTGGTGCTGGCCGTTAAGCTTGTCGCTGCCGAGCTTGCTCGTGCCGAGCGCGCCTAACGCCTAGGGCCCCGTAAGTCCGCGCCCAGTACTATCCGCACTTTCGATACGTAAAGGAGCGTATACATGGATTTGGGTATTTCCACCAACCCCACGCCGGAGCTCTACACCATTAAGGTAACCGGCGAGATCGATATCTCTAACGCCGATAGCCTGCGCAATGCCATCGACCTGGCGCTCGAGCAGCCCACTGAGTCAGTTGAGCTAGATTTTGCCCAGGTGAGCTACATCGATTCGACGGGCATTGGCGTGCTCGTGGGCGCCGCGCACCACGCGGTCGACCACGGTAAGCGCTTTAGCTGCACTAATGTGCAGCCCCAGGTGATGCGCGTGGTTCAGCTGCTGGGCGTCGACCAGGAGATTTCGATCACGGCGGCATAATCTTTGCCCCCAAAAGGGCGTGCCGTTTGGCATATGTTTGTGATGCGCTCGGACGTTTTGGCGTCCGGGCGCTATACTTGACCGAATGAATAGACGAGTTCCGGCCGAATGGCGCGGTGCGGGCTCGACTCACATCGAGCCTTGGAGGTATGTGTGTTTGGTATTGGAGAGGGTGAGCTCGCGATCATCGTGGTCTTCGGCTTTTTGCTGTTTGGCCCGGATAAGCTCCCGCAGATGGGCCGCACGATCGGCCGTGCCATCCGTCAGTTCCGCGAGACGCAGGAAAAGATGACGGCCGTTGTTCAGTCCGAGATCATCGATCCGGTAAGCGAAGCCGCGTCGGCCCCGGTCAAGCCCAAGAAGGCTGCCGTCGATGACGATTCCGATGCGGACGAGGATGCCGTCGAGACGGCCGCGCCCGCAAAGAAGGAGACCTTTGCCGAGCGCCGTGCCCGCCTTGCCGCCGAGAAGGCTGCGAGCGAGGGTGCCACCGAGGGCGAAGGCGCTGCTGATGAGACTGAGAGCGCCGAGCCCGCCAAGGCCGAGCCTGCCGATGCCGCTGCCGAGCCCGAGACGGCTGCAGAGCCGGAGCCCGAGCCTGAGCCTGCAGAGCCCACGACGGCTGACCTCTACGCCCGTCGTCCCCGTAAGCGCAAGGCCGTCGTCGACCAGCTCGCTCGCGAGCTCGAGGCCGAGGACGACGCTGCTGCCGCCGACGCCCCGAAGGGAGGCGATGAGTAATGCCTATCGGACCTGCGCGTATGCCGCTCTTCGATCACCTGGGAGAGCTCCGTCGCCGCCTGACCATCGTGGTCGTGTCGGTGTTTGCCGCCGCTATCGTGCTGTATTTCGCCACGCCTGTTGTGCTCGACATCCTGGAAGATCCCATCCGCTCCTTTGTGCCGGACGGTAAGTTCTACATCACTACCACGCTCGGCGGCTTTGGCTTGCGCTTCTCGCTGGCCATCAAGATGGCCGTTGTCATGTGCACGCCCATGATCATCTGGCAGATCTTGGCGTTTTTCCTGCCGGCGCTTCGCCCCAATGAGCGCAAGTGGGTCGTGCCCACGGTGCTCGCCTCGACGGTGCTGTTCTTCCTGGGTGCCATCTTCTGCTACTTCATCATTATCCCTGCAGGCTTTGAGTGGCTCATCGGCGAGACCTCGGCCGTCGCTACGGCACTGCCCGATCTGGAGAACTACGTCAACATGGAGCTGCTCTTTATGATCGGCTTTGGCGTGGCGTTTGAGTTGCCGCTCATCATCTTCTACCTGTCTGTTTTCCACATCGTGTCCTACGCGGCCTTCCGCAGCGCCTGGCGCTACGTGTACGTGGGCCTGCTCGTGGGTTCGGCTGTGATCACGCCCGACGGCTCGCCCGTTACGCTGGGCCTCATGTATGGCGCTCTGCTCTCGCTCTACGAGATTTCGCTTGCCATCGCTCGCGTGGTCATTACCGCGCGCGAGGGCAAGGAGGGCCTGTTTGTGAGTCGTCTGGACCTGTTCTCGGACGATGAGGACGACGAGGAGTAAATCGGTATGCACGAGGTTGGCATTGTCAACGGCATACTCGATACAGTGATTCGCGCGGCGCGTGGGGCGGGGGCCTCGCGCGCCGTTTTGGTAACGCTGCGTATCGGGGATATGACCGAGGTCGTGCGCGAGGCGCTCGACTTTGCCTGGGAGACGTTTCGCGACGAGGACCCGCTCACGCGCGGCTGCGAGCTTGCCGTGGAGGAAGTCCATCCACAAAGCGAGTGCCTGGACTGCGGCGAGGTCTTTGATCACGACCGTTTCCATTGTCGCTGTCCCCAGTGTGGCGGCGCCAACGTGCGTCTGCTGCACGGCCGCGAACTCGACATCGCAAGTATCGAGATCGAGACCCCCGACGATTAGCCCGCCAGCAACCTGGGGACGGGGTATAAATGGTAGAAGTAAGGAGCGCTAAGTATGGTCGAGAAAACGATTGATATCGCGTCGCCGATTCTGTCGCGCAATGAGCGCCTGGCAGATCAACTGCGTCAACGATTTAATGAGACAAACACTTATGTGATCAACGTCTTGTCGAGTCCCGGTTCGGGCAAGACCACTACGATCCTGGGCACCAACGAGCGCCTGCGCGACAAGGCCGGCTTGCGCTGCGCCGTCATCGAGGGCGACATCGCCTCGGACGTCGACGCCATCACCATGAAGGAAGCCGGCATGCCTGCCATCCAGATCAACACGGGCGGCCTGTGCCACCTCGAGGGCAACATGATCATGGAGGCCGTTGACGCGTTCGACCAGGCCGTGGGTCTGGAAAACATCGACGTCATCTTTATCGAAAACGTGGGTAACCTGGTCTGCCCAGTCGACTTTGACCTGGGCGAAAACCTGTCCATCATGATTCTCTCGGTGCCCGAGGGCGACGACAAGCCCATCAAGTACCCGGGCATCTTTCAGCACGCCGGCGCGCAGCTGCTCAACAAGGTCGATGTGGCCCCGGCTTTCGATTTTGACATGGATAGGTATACTAAGACACTCGATGACCTCAATCCGCAGGCGCCGCGGTTTTCCGTCAGCGCGCGCAAGGGCGAGGGCATGGATGCCTGGTGCGATTGGCTCATCGGGCAGATTGAGCAAGCAAGGGCGTAAGTCGGCCGCCATACGGGCGGGCGTAGCCGCAGAGATACGAGATAGGAGCCTCTTTTGAAGCTCATCATCGCCGAGAAAAACGACGCCGCGCGTCAGATTGCCGAGCGTCTGTCCACGGGCAAGCCCAAAAAGGACAAGGTGTACAACACCGCCATCTACCGTTTTGAGTGGAAGGGCGAGGAGTGCGTGACCATCGGCCTTGCCGGTCACATCCTAGCGCCCGATTTTTGCGACAGCGTGCTGTTCGATAAAAAGCTGGGCTGGTATTCGGTCACCGAGGACGGCGAGATGCTGCCGGCCGACATACCCGATGGCCTGGCGCGTCCGCCCTACGACACCAAGCGCAAGCCGTTTCTTGCCGATGGCATCTCAATCAAGGGCTGGAAACTCGAGAGCCTGCCTTACCTCACCTGGGCGCCCGTCATTAAGCTACCGGCCGAGAAGGAACTCATTCGTTCGCTCAAGAACCTCGCCAAGAAGTCCGACAGTGTCATCATCGCCACGGACTTCGATCGCGAGGGCGAGCTGATCGGTTCGGACGCCCTCAACAAGGTGCGCGAGGTTGCGCCCGACCTGCCGGTCGCCCGCGCCCAGTATTCTTCGTTTACCAAGGCCGAGATCACGCAGGCCTTCGATAATCTCGTCTCGCTCGACCAGAATCTGGCCGACGCCGGCGAGAGCCGCCAGCACATCGACCTCATTTGGGGTGCGGTGCTCACGCGCTACCTGACGCTCGCCAAGTTTGGCGGCTTTGGTAACGTGCGCTCTGCCGGCCGTGTGCAGACGCCGACGCTTGCCCTGGTGGTCGAGCGCGAGCGCGAGCGCATGGCGTTTGTGCCCGAGGACTATTGGCAGATCCGCGGCATGGGCGCCGCACAGGGTGCTGCCGAGGACGACCGCTTTAAGATTGCGCACAAGACGGCGCGCTTTACCGACAAGGATGCTGCTGAGGCGGCGTACGGCCACGTTGACGGCGTTGCGACGGCAACCGTCGCCGCGGTGACCAAGCGTTCGCGCAAGCAGCAGCCGCCCACGCCGTTTGCGACCACCTCGCTGCAGGCTGCCGCCGCAGCCGAGGGCATCTCACCTGCGCGTACCATGCGCATCGCCGAGTCCCTCTACATGGCCGGTCTCATCAGCTACCCGCGTGTCGACAATACCGTGTACCCTGCGACGCTCGATCTGGGCGCCGTGGTGAGCGACCTTGCAAAGATCAACCCGGCGCTGGCGCCCGTGTGCAAAAAGGTGCTCGCCGGCCCCATGAAGCCCACGCGCGGCAAAGTCGAAACCACCGACCACCCGCCTATCTATCCCACGGGCGAGGGCGATCCGTCCGCGCTCGACGGTGGCCAGCGCAAGCTCTACGACCTCATCGCCCGTCGCTTCCTGGCAACGCTCATGGGTCCCGCGACCATCGAGAACACCAAGCTCGAGCTCGACGTGAACGGCGAGCCGTTCGTGGCTTCGGGCGATGTGCTCGTGACTCCGGGCTTCCGCGAGGCCTATCCGTACGGCCTTAAACGCGACGAGCAGATGCCGCCGCTGGAGCAGGGCGATGCGGTCGACGTGTTCGACATTAAGCTCGAGGCCAAGCAGACCGAGCCGCCCGCACGCTACAGCCAGGGCAAGCTCGTGCAGGAGATGGAAAAGCGCGGCCTGGGCACCAAGTCCACGCGCGCGAGCATCATCGAGCGCCTGTACGCCGTGCGCTATCTCAAAAACGATCCCGTGGAGCCGAGCCAGCTGGGCATCGCCATCATCGATGCACTGTCGCAGTTTGCCCCGCGCATCACGAGCCCCGATATGACCAGCGAGCTCGACGGCGACATGACCCGCGTGGAGCGCGGCGAGGACACCGAAGAGCATGTCGTGACGCACTCGCGCGCGCTGCTGGCCGGTGTGCTCGACGAGCTGCTCAAGCATACGCAGGAACTGGGCGATGCTATCAGCGACGCCGTCACGGCCGATGCGCGCGTGGGCGCCTGCCCCAAGTGCGGCAAGGACTTGGTTATGAAGACGAGCGCCAAGACCCGCGGCAGCTTTATCGGCTGCATGGGCTGGCCCGACTGCGATGTGACCTATCCGGTGCCGAGCGGCGTCAAGGTGAGCCCGCTCGAGGGCGAGGCTGCTGTGTGCCCCGAATGCGGTGCGCCGCGCATTAAGTGCCAGCCGTTCCGCCAAAAGGCTTTCGAGATTTGCGTGAACCCCACATGCCCCACCAACTACGAGCCCGACCTTAAGGTGGGCGAGTGCAAGGTGTGCGCCGAGGCAGGACGCCATGGCGACCTGATCGCACACAAGAGCGAGAAGAGCGGCAAGCGCTTTATCCGCTGCACCAACTACGATGACTGCGGCGTGAGCTATCCGCTGCCGGCGCGTGGCAAGCTCGAGGCGACGGGCGAGACCTGCCCCGAGTGCGGCGCCCCCATCGTGGTGGTCAACACCGCGCGCGGCCCGTGGCGCATCTGCGTGAACATGGACTGCCCGACCAAGGAGAAGAAGCCCGCCCGCGGCCGCAAGACCACGACCAAGGCGAGCGCGGCGAAGAAGACCTCGACTGCGAAGAAGACGACGGCTAAGAAAGCCACTGCCGCCAAGAAGACGACCGCGAAGAAGTCGACTGCCAAGAAAGCAGCCGCCGACAAGTAACGGCGCAGTCGAAACATTGCCCAAAAAACGAGCGAGGGTCCCATGATCCTCGCTCGTTTTTTGACCGGCAGTTAGGGACATTCCTTTTTCTGCCGGCAGTTTAGGAACGTCCCTAACTGCCGGCTCGGAAACGACAAGGCGTTAGTTCACTTCGACGGGTTTGGCGCCGGGATAGCGCTCCTCAAAGTCTAGGCGGTACTTATTGTCATTGGTGCCCGCCACGTTGTCGCGCGACAGCGGCGCCACGATCTCGTTCTTATGGTCCGCGGGCTTTGCGTACTTCAAGCTGATCTCCCAGGCATCGCAGATCGCATCGATGCGGTGATCCAGGTCGTCGTACAGAGCAATGATGTCCTTCCACGAGCTGTAGTTCTTAGAGCTTGTGGGGACGTCCAGGTCCTCGACGATATCGTAGTACTGCTCGATGGTGTCTTCCGTGCGCTCGGCGACGTCGGCGAGATTTTGACGGGCGGTACGGTCCTCTTCCAGATAACCGCCATTGAACGCCTCTGCGCAGGCACGGACCTGGCTATCGAGATCTTCGAGCAGGTCGTAGTATTCGCTCAGGCGACGGTAGAGGTTTTGCTCGGAGAGGGTTGCTTCGCCGTCATCATCATCGTCGTCATCGTCGTAAAGGCTATTGAGGTTGCCAAGGGGCTTAAGGTCGTCGGAGTCGACATCATGGTGCAGCTTAGTAATCTCGGCAGTCGTTTGCGTGGCGGCGTTGTCGAAAGGCTTGATCACAAAAAAGATGACCAAGGCGATGATAATTGCCACGAGCACAACGATAACGGCGATAAGCGCCTTGGTGCTGCTCTTTTTGGCGGCGGGGGCCTGCGGTGAATCAGGCGCGTACGTAGATGCCGGTTGCTGTTGGGGCGGGGTGTCCGCGACGGGTATGCGCTGCGGCGTTTCGACCGCTGCGGGGC
>WGSI01000057.1:0-12936 GCA_014871745.1 Collinsella sp.
CCATCGCGCACGATGGCGCCCCATACGTTGCCCTTAATATCGAGATAGCCGCTCAGGGCGAGCTGGGCCGTGGGCACCTCACGGTAGGCGCGCAACAGGTCTGCCGCCGCCTCGGTCATCGGCCGGTCCTCGGACCATGCGAGTCGAACCGCGATCGCGTTGTCTGCAGACGGCTCCGTCGCGCTGGCGGCCCGCTCGTCGAGCGCCTGCAAAAAGGTACGAGCCGTGACGGCGGCATTCTGACCGCCCATATCTCCCGCGCCTTCTGCTTGTGACACCGCCGCCGAACCCGATCCCAAATCGGCAGTAGCGCCTGGACGCTGCTGTCGCGCAACACCCAGCCCCCAAAGCGTCACCGCTATTGCCACGAGCAAACAGACGAGCACCAGCGGCGAACCAACAGGCCGCCTGCCTCCTACAGGCTGTTGATGCCGTCTTTGATCGCGTTCCATAGTTCTTCGACTTTGCTCTTAAACGCGACGATGGCGATAATCGCGATCACTACGAGCACACCGACCAAGATGGCGTATTCGGTAGTGCCCTGCGCGTTCTCCTCCCGCAACAGCGCCTTGGCACGCTGGCGAGCGCGGATTGCCCGGCAAAAAGCCCAGCTCCAAGCCTTGCCCGCAATGTCGGTCATCGTGTTCATGTATTCCTCCCTACATCATCCCGCCTGCTCCCAGCAGCGGGCCCAATATGGACAGAAGCAACGCCGGCAAGATGAGCGTGCCGGTGGGAATCAGCAACTTGACCGGCGCGCGCTCGATCTCGCGCTCGACTGCGGCGCGATGGGCCGCACGGATCTCGCGACTTTGAGCAGCCAGCGTCTCGGCCAGCGGAGCGCCCAGGGCAAGCGCTTGCCCCACCGTGATGGCAAAGGTCTCAAGCGCCCTCACGTCCAAATCACGCGCGGCAGCCAACAACTCGGCCTCGCGCGTCCCCACGCCCACCTGCCATGCCATGCAGGCTCGCTCAAGACGGACGGCCAGCACCGACCGACGATTGGCACAGAAAATCTCGAGCGCCGCATCAAACGAAAGGCCGGCAGAAAGACCCAGGCGCACCACGTCGATCATCTCGGACACCTCACCGAGCGACACCCGCGCCGGGCCGCCCGCCCCAATCGCGCCCTTCATTCGCGCAGTCAGGGTATCAATCACCGAGTAGCCCGCAGCAATGACCAGTACCGCTTCACGCTTGCACGTCTCTGCAATCTTGCAAGCATCCGCACGCTCCAAACCTGTCGCGGCAAATACACTCAGGGCACACAGACAAGCCGCGGCCCCGACCAGGGCGCTCATAGCTCCACCCGCATAATGCGCCGGATAACTACCAGGGCAACGACGTTGAGGGCAAGTCCCAGTACCACGGCGCCCGCACCAGCCGGCGTCGCAAGACCGCGGCGAAAGTCTGCCGAAAGCAAAGCCAGCACCGCGCACATGCCCGCCGGCATCGCCGCGACCATGTGTGCCGACATACGCGCCTGTGACGTCTTAACGTCCAGACGGCGTTTGAGCTCAATGCGCTCACCCACCATGCTCGACGCCTCGGACAGCAAGCCGGCAAGCGGAGCCCCGGTACGCTGCGATACTTTGAGCGCCAAGGTGACAAGCGAAAGGCCGGGAGCATCGATGCGAACGAGTAGGTCATCGAGTGCGTCGGTCGCCGAGATACCGCAATCGATTGCCGCCGCCACCCGCAAAAACTCGGTATGCACCGGCTCTTGCGCATGGGCGCCCACAAAGCGCATACCCTGTGCCAGCGAATGCCCCGAGGCAAGCGACATGGATAACGCTGTGAATGCCTCGGGCATGGCCTCTTCTACATCATGCTGTTCGCGTCGGCGATCGAAGGTGTCACGCGCGGCGCCCACGCCAAACGGCGCCACCAGCCCCAAGACAAAGCCGATGGGCGACAACGACGTAACGGCCAGCAAAACGCTGCAGATACCGCTCGACAGCAGCAGAAATGCCAGACGAGCCGCGTTATCCTCAATAGCAAGCCCAAGGCGATCTGCGGGGATCAGCGACGCCCACGAGCGGGCAATCTTTGTCAGCAGGTCGTTTTCCGCCAACTCACGGGGCAGTTTCTCCGCCATCGATTCGAGCGTCTGGCGCGCCAGCTCCGCCGGCGGCATCCGCGGCACACGAGGCTCTGCCCCACACGCCGTCGCGACAGAAAGCCCCGCCAAACCCCCTACGACGAGGGGCACAGCGATCTCCATTCGTCCACCTCCTCTTGCGTGAGCGTTCCCAACCGCAAGCCCTCCGCAATAAACGGCGGCTCGCGGTCGAGCGTCCAGGTGCGTTCGGCGGCATCGAACGTCACGTAGCGTTCGAGCTCAACACCGCCCGACGCGCCGCGGTGAACCCCCGAATATGAGGCCACAAAGCGCCTGCCATCTGCATGACGCTCGGACATCACGATGCCGTCGAGCGCCATGGCGATCTGCTCTTCGATAAGCTCACTCGGCAAATCGATGCCGTAGCGCGCAAGCAGCGTCAGGCGAACCACGGTCTCCTGCTCGGTGCCCGCATGGAGCGTGGTGAGCGAGCCGTCGTGGCCCGTGTTCATGGCCTGCAGCATGTCGCAGCACTCGGCACCGCGCACCTCGCCCACGACGATGCGATCGGGGCGCATACGCAGAGCATTGGTCACCAGGTCGCGAATCGTCACCGCACCCTCGCCCTCGATTGACGCCTCACGCGCCTCCAGACGGACAACGTGTGGGTGATGTGCAAACTTGAGCTCGGCGGAATCCTCGATCGTCACGATGCGCTCGCCGGTGGAAATCTCGCACGACAGCGCGTTGAGCAGCGTGGTCTTGCCCGACCCCGTGCCTCCCGCAACCGCCAAGTCCTGCCGCAACGACACCGCGCACGACAGCAGCTGCGCATACCAAAGCGGCAGTGACCCCAACCCCACAAGCTCGTCCAACGAACAGATACGGTCCGAGAACTTACGAATGGTGAGGATTGGCCCGTCAATCGCCACGGGTGGAATCACCGCGTTGACGCGATAACCCGTCTTGAGGCGGGCGTTGACGATGGGGCTACGCTCGTCAATACGACGGCCGAGCGGCGAGATGATGCGGTCGATGAGCACACGGATCTGCTCGTCGTCCTCAAACGCGTGCTCGATGGGATACAAAACGCCACTGCGCTCAAAAAAGGCAGAGCGACAGCCGTTGATCATGATTTCGGTAACGGTGTCGTCCTCGATGAGCGGCTGCAGCGGTCCCAGGCCCACCACGTCATCTAGAATCTCGTCAATGATGGTCTCACGCTCAGGCGTCGCCAAGTCGGTCGACTCTTCCACGTTGAGCGCCGCTTCCACCGCCGGACGTAGCTCAGAGCGGGCAAGGGCCGGGTCGACGTAGGCACTGATGCGCGCCACCTCGTCGTAGCCCATGCGGTCCATCACCGCACGCTTGGTGCGGCGTTTAACGGCACGGCGGCGTCCCGCATCAACGGGGGCAGCCGCGGCGGCCGCGCCGGCGGCTTTAATCCTCGTCTGCAGACTCATCGCGAATCACCCTCACGAGACCAGGGAAGACGGATGCGCGGGCGCTCGGTGCGGGTCGCGCGGTCGGCGACCATATCGCTCCAGGGACCGACGGCGCAGCCCAGCTCCACGAGCATCTCGCGCGTGGCCTCGCGCACGCTGGTCGCAAAAGCACTCGTCTGACCCACTGCCTCGTCGGCGCGACCGAATGCCATGAGCGCGACCAAGTCCTGACCGCCATCGGCAATGCGGATCTTGGAGCTCAGTGCGCAGGCGATCTCGAAGCGCATGGCGACGTCCTCGTCGGCACCGCGCGCACCAAACCGGTTGAACACGGCGCTCATGCGCGTGCGTGGCACGCCAACACGGCTCGCCAGCTCAATGACGCGCGAAGTGGATGTCGCGGACGATACCGCCGCATCGCCTACGACCAGGCAACGGTCGCTCGCCGCCACCGCGGCGGCCACGGCATCACCCCAAAAGACCGAGGTGTCGACAAAGACCACGTCGGATTCGCGACGCAAAACATCGAGCAATAGCTCCACCGGACGTGCCATGAGCTCGGCCTTCTCGGGGGCCGCGACAGGTCCCCAGAGCGTGACGCCCGGGGCGACGCGCATCGATGCGGCCACGATATCCGGCTCGGCAAGTGCGCCCGCCGCCGACGGCTCGACAAGCGTCGCCATATCGTGCGGGGCATCGACACCCAGCAAATCGTATAGGTTTCCAAACATGAGGTCCAAGTCGAGCACAGCGGCACGCAAACCCAACAGCGATGCCGCATGCGCCATGGTGGCAACGATCGTCGACTTGCCGCAACCGCCCGAACCCGAGACGGCGCAGACGACCGGCGCCCGACGCGACGGAATCGAAGCGTCCGCCGACGGCGCGGGGGCTGACGGTGCAGGAACCGGCGACACGAACGCGGGCGATAACATCCCCGTCTCCCCCGCCGCGGTCACGCGCTGAGCCCAAGCCGGCATGGCAGGCTGCCCGGACTGCGGTTCCGAAGCCAAAGACGCAGCGGCACACGGCTCGTCAGCCCCGGCAAAACCCTCGACCTCGTCGAGCTCATCGGCCAGATTTACGCCGTGCACGTATCCCATATCTTCAGCCAGAACGTCATCGCCATACGGTACCGGCCCTCCAGCGTCATCGTATGCAAGGGGGTCCCGGGGGCGCCGACCATGCTCGGCTTCCGCTTTTCCATATTCATCAACACGCGGGCCTCTTGTAGCGCGAGGCGCCCCGGGTTCCCTATCAACAAAAGCATCGGGCTCAATCGTCATACACCGGCCGTAATCAACCGTTCCCTCGCCCGCGCGCCCGTTGCCGCATATGCTGCGCGCAGCGATAACCTCGGTCGCCCCTGCGCGAAACAGCCCCTCGATATCCGAAGGATCGAGCGTCTCTATCAGTACGACCACGCGGCTCACGCGGCCCTCGGCCGTCAGGCGCGCAACGGTCTTTCGCACGTCTTCGGCATCGAACAGGGCTGCCGCGATAATCGCCGCCCCGCGACGCGACGGAAACGCCCGTGCCATGGACACCAGCCCATCCAGGTCGCCCACGCGAAGCACTTGCGCGCCCGCATCGCGGCCCTCGACTTCCCGCTGCAGCAATCCGTAATCACCGCACGCGCAGCATGCAAGCCAGATCGCTTTCATCACTCGTCGCCTCCGCTCTTTTTGTCGCGCACCGTGGCGGGAATCGTCAAACTGACCGTCCCCTTACCCGAGGCCCCCAGCAATTCCTTAACGTCTTCGGGGTCGGCCGCCAGCGTCACCCATTCGATCTTGCCTTCACGCGTGGCGCCGGCATCTTCGCTGGTATCGATTACGCGCGCGCCGCACAGCCGATCGGTCACGCCGTCCTTTTGCACGTACACGTCCACGTAGCTGCCCACGCCCGTGGCGCCCCCGACCGAATGCTCGGCATCGACCGCCACCGAAACGGCGACCTTACCTTTGGGCACCTCGAGCGTGTGGCTTTCGGCCTTGGTGTAGACATCGCAAATCACGGCATTTTTAGGGATGCGTGAGGTCGTCACGTCGCCGCGCACCTGGCGCAACTCGGTCGCCGCATCGCGCGGCAACAGGCTCGCCAGCCATTCCTGGGTTATGACATTGGTCTCGTCGAGGGTCTCGCCCACATCGATATCACGCGCCGCGACGCACACCTCGACGCGATCGCCGCCATACTTGGCCAGCGTCTCGGCCTGGACCTGCTCAGCCTGCGAGCGAATCGACGATGCGTAGACCATGCAGAGCAGCGCGGCGAGCACACCCGCGATTAGACTGATGGCGATGCGCTTGCTCTTGTTCACGGCCGCTCCTCTCAAGGTAGCACCGGGCGGATGCCCGTAGCACCATTGTCCGAGCGGGCAAGCAGCAAAACGGTGCGATCGCGATCTTGGTTTTGAGTGTCAAACCAATTGCTGACCAAAAGCTGACCAGCCCGTCAAGCTCGTGGCAAGGTTTTGGTCAGCACGTCAGCAAAACGCACGTTTAGGGGCGCATCGGCAATAAAAAAGCCGCCTCCCGTACCATTGGGAGACGGCTGTCATAGGTAGATTCAATTACAGATGGACATCGGGATCGAGCATCTGAGCACTCACACGCATGGATGACGCCAGGTTTTGGAACGTCTCCAGGCGCAGGCTGTCGATTTGCCCGGCATCCTCGGCCTCGCGAACGGCGCAGCCCGGTTCGTGGGTATGCGTGCAGTCGCCAAACCGGCACGCACGCGACGCCTCGACGATCTCGGGAAACGCGCGTGCCAAGCCCCGCTCATGCCCCACGAGCGGCAGACTGCGCAGGCCCGGCGCGTCAGCAATAACGCCGGCTTCGCCCGGCAGCGCCACCATCACGCGCGCGACCGTGGTGTGGCGACCCTGGTCATCGCGCTCACGTACGCCGCCGGTCGCCAACGTATCGTGACCCAGCAGCGCGTTGAGCAGCGTCGACTTGCCAGCACCCGATTCACCCAAGATCATGGCGCAGCTCCCGGCGGGCACGCAGGCGCGCACCTCGTCCAGGCCACGACCCTCGGCAGAGGACGTCACGATCACGCGCACGTCCGGACCCACCAAGCGGTGCACACGGTCCAGATCGCGCTCGAGCTCATCGGCGTCGCAGCGGTCGGCCTTGGTGAGTACCACCACCGGCTCGGCATCGCAGTCGAGTGCCAACACCAGCGAGCGCGCCACGCGGTCGAGCAGTACCTCGCCGGCGCCGAGCGCCTGCACGATCAGCACGCTATCCACGTTGGAGCAAAGCACCTGACGCTCGCCGCGAGCGCGTCCGCGCCAGCGCTCAAAACTCGTGCGGCGTGGCAGCACGCACTCGATCACGCCCATGTTGTGCCCGGGCGCACGACGCACCGCCACGCGGTCGCCCACGGCGGGCAGCAGAACCTCGTCCTCGCCACGCGACTTGGCAAACCCCACGGCATGCTCGGCACGAAAGGTGTCATCGGCAGTCGCCACCAGCGGAAACCCACGATCCAGGCGCACCACGGCACCAAGCTGCATCTGCTCGGGCTCCTCGGCCCGAGCACAATAATCATCGAAGGCAGCCCGCTGAGCATCATCGACCGGCAGATCGTCGAACGCCGGAACATCCTGCAGCGCATCGAGTCCCGGCACGCTTGCCAGCAGCTCCTCGGCAGACGCGGGAGCTTCGGTCGCAAGCTTCCGACGACGATCGCGCTTAGCCCGCGCCCCCGTCGTCTTTTTCTTCGCCTTAGCCTTCGCCTTGCCCACAAGCGCCTCCCAGCACCACAAATCACAACTGAGCAGGTATTTTACCCACAAAAAAGAGTCGGTCGAGCAAACGCTCGACCGACTCACATACTTTCCCTTAGCCCTTTTCATCCGCACGGGAGAAAAGCCAGCAAGGATACCGCAGGGCCCGCCCGCCGGGAGGGGTTTCCTAAGGGCACATCCCGCAGCCGCAAAGCGGCGAGGACGTGCCCGTGGAAACCCCGCAGGCGGTCGGGCCCGGACAGGAACGTTACTCTTTTTCGACCGCGCGCATGATCGCCTTGTAGATCTCCATCAACGGAATGATCAGGAAGGCAAGGCCCAGCGCGGCGATAACGCCCTTGAGCTCAAGCGTCACGGGGCCAAAGAACATCTCGGCAAGCGTCGGCTGTACGGTTACGATCACCGTCAGCACCAGTGCCAGCGCGGCAGATGCCCACAGCCACTTGTTCTGCTTCTTCATGCTAAACAGCGACGCACGACGGCTGCGCATATTGAAGCAGTGGAAGATCTCGACCATGTTGAGCGTGATGAACGCCATCATCACGCCTTCCTCGTCGGCATTGCCGGCGATCATATCGGCGATGTGGATGTAGCCCATGTCAAAGTACACGCCCACAAAGAAGCTCGCCAGCACCAGCACGGTGATGATCAAGCCCTGGACCACACAGTCCAGGCCCATATTACCGGCAAAGACGCCGTCCTTGGCGTTGCGCGGCTTGCGCTTCATGATGTCGCCCTCGGCATCCTCCATGCCCAGCGCGAGCGCGGGGAAGCAGTCGGTGACCAGGTTCACCCACAGCAGCTGCACCGGCTGGAAGATGGTAAAGCCGATGAGCGTGGCGATAAACACCGAGAACACCTCGGCAAGGTTAGCCGAAAGCAGGAACTGGATGACCTTGCGGATATTGTCGTAGATGCGACGGCCCTCTTCGCAAGCACCGATGATGGTGGCGAAGTTGTCGTCGGCAAGCACCATGTCGGCAACGTTCTTGGTGACGTCGGTACCGGTGATGCCCATGCCCACGCCGATGTCGGCGCGCTTGATGGACGGGGCGTCGTTGACGCCGTCGCCCGTCATGGCCACGATCTGGTCGCGCGACTTCCAGGCCTCGACGATGCGGGTCTTGTGCTCGGGCTGGACGCGGGCGTACACGCCGTAGTCCTCGATGTGCGCGTCGAGCTCCTCGTCGCTCATGCGATCGAGGTCGGCACCGGTGATGGCATGGCTGCGATCGGTGACGATTCCCAGCTGCTTGGCAATGGCCACGGCGGTGTCGATATGGTCGCCCGTGATCATGACGGTGCGAATGCCGGCGTCGTGCGCCTCGCGGATAGCGTCGGCCACCTCGGGGCGGACAGGGTCGATCATGCCGGACAGGCCGCAGAAGACCAGGTCGTGCTCGAGCGCAGCGGGGCTGCAGTCGCTCGGGACCTCGGTGTAGGTGCGGCTTGCCAGCGCCAACACGCGCAGGGCCTCGTCGGCCATGGCCTTGTTGGCGGCCACGAGCTCGGCGCGACGCTCCTCGGTCAGCGGGACGACCTTTTCGCCCTCGTAGATATGGGTGCACAGGCCGATCACCACGTCGGGCGCGCCCTTGGTGTACTGCTCGTACTCGCCGTCCAGGGTCTCGACGACCACGGACATCATCTTGCGGCCCGAGTCAAACGGGGCCTCGCCCACACGCGGGTGCTCGGCAGTCAGGCCGGTGAGACCAGCCTTGCCGGCGTCGTTGACGAGCGCACACTCAGTCGGCTCGCCCACGGCCTCGCCCAGCTCCTCATCCCACTGGGCATCGGAGCACAGCGCCATACCGGCCAGGAACTTCTCCTTAGGCGCGGCGAGCTCGTGCTTGACGACGGTCATCTTGTTTTGAGTAAGGGTACCGGTCTTGTCGGAGCAGATGGTCTGCGTGCAGCCGAGGGTCTCGACGGCAGAGAGCTTGCGGATAATCGCCTGGCGCTTAGCCATCTTGGTCACGCCGAGCGACAGCACGATGGTCACAACGGCGACCAGGCCCTCAGGGATGGCAGCGACGGCAAGCGAGACGGCGACCATAAAGGTGTCGAGCAAGGCAGTCGGGTCGGTAAGGACGTTGCCCACGCCGTGGCGGAGGATATCGACGCCAAAGATCACGACGCAGATGACGATCACCATAATGGTGAGGATGCGGCTGAGCTCGGCAAGCTTCACCTGCAGCGGCGTAAGCTCTTCCTTGGCCTCGGCCAGGGCGCCGGCAATCTTGCCCATCTCGGTGTCCATGCCGGTGCCGACCACGACGGCGCGGCCGCGGCCGTACACCACGGTGGAGCCCATGTAGCACATGTTCTTGCGGTCGCCGAGCGGCACGTCATCGGTGCCCGCGGCGAGCTCAATCACGTTGGCGTGCTTCTCTACGGGCACGGACTCGCCGGTGAGTGCGGCCTCTTCAATCTTCATCGTGGCGCTCTCGAGCACGCGGCAGTCGGCCGGGACGGAGTCGCCCGCCTCGAGCATGATCACGTCACCGGGCACGAGCTCGGCGCTCGGCAGGAGCACGAGCTTGCCGTCGCGCAGTACCTTGGACTGCGCCGCGCTCATCTCCTGCAGGGCCTCGAGGGCCTCCTCGCTCTTGGCTTCCTGGACCACGCCCAGCACCGAGTTGACGATAACGACGAACATGATGATGGCGACATCGGCAAAGTCGGGCTCGCCCTTGACCATGCCCGTGAGCGCACTGATAACCGCGGCCGCGATCAGCATGATGACCATGGGGTCGGCCATCTGCTCAAAGAAACGCTTCCATAGCGGCGTCTTCTCGGCTTCCTCGAGCTTGTTAGGGCCTGTCTTGGCAAGGCGCGACGACGCCTCGTCGTTGCTCAGGCCGAGGTTCTCATCGACACCTTGGTCGCTGAGCACCTCCGCCGCGGCGGACAGGTATTCCTTTTGCATATAGAGTCCCCTCCTGGGATTCGGGCCACTCAGCAGATTGATGCCCGATCATAATTCCCAGGAGAAGGGCAAGGGCTCATCAAGGCTGCCGTGCTGAGCGGCAGTTGATAGTGGAGCTATGGTACCCCAAAGCGACGCGTCTAGCCAAAACAATCCATTTGGAAATATGGTCTATAAGCAACGGTGCAGACCGTGTGATGCTCAACATTGATAAAACGTTTTATCTTCGGCGCGTCATCAAACTGAAATATCGCCCAGATAGCAGCGGTTAGAACGGTTGGTAAAGTTTTTGCATATACCGTTTTTCCGCAAATAATGAACTTCTAATTCGGCATACGGTCGATTTTTTGGGGTATTCGGTCGTCATTTCGTTATAATCATCTCAGTTTTATTTCTTATGGTTTATCTATCAGCGCAAGACGATGTCAGATGGAGGTCTGAATGTACAAGCGCACTAAGATTGTATGCACCATGGGTCCCGCCTGCGATAGCGACGAGACCATCCGCGAGATGATCAAGGCGGGCATGAACGTCGCCCGTTTTAACTTCTCGCACGGCTCCTACGACGAGCACCACGGTCGCATCGAGCGCGTCCGTCGTATTTCCAAGGAGCTCGGTATGCCCGTCGGCATCCTGCTCGACACCAAGGGCCCCGAGGTCCGCACCGGCCTTCTGGTCGATGGCAAGAAGGTTGCCGTCAAGACCGGCGACAAGATCGTCGTCACCGCTCAGCCCACGACCGAGGATTTCCACGGCACCGCTGAGCACATCTCCCTCGACTACCTGGCTCTGCCCTCCGAGGTCGAGAAGGGCTCCCTCATCCTGATCGATGACGGCCTGGTTGCCCTCGAGGTCGAGTCCGTCGACGGCCAGGACATGACCTGCGTCGTCAAGAACGACGGCCTGATCGGCGAGCGCAAGGGCGTCAACATGCCCAACGTCAACATCTCGCTGCCCGCTATCACCGAGCGCGATCGTCAGGACATCCTCTTTGGCCTGACCGAGAACATCGACTACATCGCCGCTTCCTTCATCCGTGACGGCGAGTCCGTCCGCGGCATCCGCGAGCTTTGCCGCGAGAACGGTGGCGAGCACGTGACGATCTTCCCGAAGATCGAGTGCGCCCTGGGCGTCGAGAACTTCGACGAGATCCTCGAGGCTTCCGACGGCATCATGGTTGCCCGTGGCGACCTGGGCATCGAGATCAAGCCCGAGCTCGTTCCCCACATCCAGAAGGAGATCATCGCCAAGTGCAACGCGGCCTACAAGCCCGTTATCACCGCTACGCAGATGCTCGACTCCATGCAGCAGAACCCGCGCCCGACGCGCGCCGAGGTTGCCGACGTTGCTAACGCCATCTACGACGGCACCGACGCCGTTATGCTCTCTGGCGAGTCCGCTGCCGGTAAGTACCCGGTCGAGGCCGTTAAGATGCAGGCCAGCATTGCTCTCGAGACCGAAAAGTACCTCCCGGCTCACGCTCCGCTCGAGGTTCCGGCTGACGCTCACGGCACCCGCGTTGTCAACAACGTTGTGGGTATGTCCGCTGTGAACATGGCCACCACCGTTGGCGCCAAGTGCATCACCGTGCCGACGACCACCGGTCGTACCGCTCGTCTGATCTCGCACTTCCGTCCCAACATGCCGATCTGCGCGTTCTCCCGCCACGAGTGGGCCGTCCAGCAGATGATCATGTACTGGGGCGTTATCCCGCACCAGGCCGAGATTACCCAGGGCACCGTCAACGGCACGATCGTCAAGGCGATCGAGACCGCTAAGGAGCTCGGCTACGTCGAGGCCGGCGACCTGACCGTCGCCACCGCTGGCGATCCCCGCATGAGCGTCCAGCTCGAGGACAAGGTCTCCTCGACCAACGTCGCTTACGTCGCTCAGGTGCGTTAAATCACACTTGCAAACACACTTGCAAACACACTTGCAAACACACTTGCAAACACACTTGCATTGCAAAGGGCCCGGAAGGCTTCGCCTTCCGGGCCCTTTTTCTGTGCCAATGCCGGCGCACAGCAAAACACGCACTCATTTCTTTACCAAAAGTGCGAAATCCACCCTTCGAGGCCCATAAAATAAAGTCCCAAGCGCTAAAAGTGTTCGCCCGGTGGCAAACCCACACCTTAACCGACGCTGATAAATCGTTTTAGCAAGAGTCAGATCGACCTGGTTTTCGGAAGTGCGGGGAAAAATTGCTTACCTCCGAGTACAAGCCCTTTTATTTCAACAAAACCCCTGATAAAGTTGGCTCAAATACCGCTTGTGCTTTGCCTGTTTGTCTTTTTCCCCGCACTTCCGAAACCGATAGCTTTTCTAGCCCAAACTACGCTCAAACGATCGGATCGCTATGTCATTTCTTGCCTGCGGACCCACGGCTTTTCAGTACTATCGCATCCCGCCCCAGATACTGGGACTCTATCCGGCAATCCTGCCGCCCGACCATGACCATCGCTTGGTACACTACTCAAAACAACCAGTATTTAAAGACTTGCTCGGCACACCAGTTTGGAGATTCGTGGGCGAAAGAAAACAGCGCGCGAACGGAAAGCTATTTCATAGCCGTCTGCTAACCCAAGAGCCGCCTCCTGGGTCGTTTAGGCAGACTGAGCATGGGTTTGATGTCACTTCACCGGAGTTCACGCTGCTCAGCCTTGCCACGCAGGTCTCACGCAGCCAGTTACTCATGGCTTGCTACGAGATGTGCGGCTCCTTTGCAGTGTTTAAGCCC
>WGSI01000058.1:0-11666 GCA_014871745.1 Collinsella sp.
AAGGCCTGCGGCAGGGCCCCGGACCCGCCAAGCAATGCGCCAAGCCCCGTTCTGCTGAGCTCCGACTCGCTTCGCGCCTGCCGCAGAAGGGTCCCATAGGATGCTGCGTGCATTTTTGCGAGTATTCAGCACGCCAAGCTGTGTGCATACGCATCGGAAGCGTTAATCAACGTCTCCAGGCGCATAAATATTGTGTTTTAGACCAGACATCGCGGTCTGACGGGACGCAGGCACATACTCCGGGGGTGCAACGGCAGGGATCAATAGCTTAGGGGCCCGTGTGTTGCAAGATTGTGGCAGTGCCGACAGCACCACGATGCTGAAAACTCCGTTTTTTGCACGGCGCAGACGGGGGTAGGCACGGGCAAACCCGGACTGAGCTGTTATTTTATGCAAGATGACGATTGTTCTATGCATATTAAGAAGTGCAGTTACCGTACCAAGCTTTTGAACGCTGGTTGCGGCGTATGGACGACCCCAGCTGCGGTGAACAGGCGACCCTACATCACGTTTCCGCCAGCCCGCATCGCCGTTCGCGCGCGGGCGCGCACGATACGAGAGACGGTACTTTTGCCAATCCCGGTATACCGCTCAATCTGACGCACTGTAAAGCCGGCATTGTTCAATCCAACAATAACGGTATCGCGCTGCGCCGGCGGTACAGTTTTAACCCCGTTGAGCGGAACCCCTAGCTCCTTCGCCAACTTGTTGGCAAAGGCGTGGCGTTCCCACTCCGTCTCTTTCATATCGCGCAGCGCCGGTTCGCCGCTGTCGGGCGTCGAAAGCGAATAGGCAGCAAAGGCCTCGGCAGAACCAAAAAGCTCAAGCACGCAAGAAGGATCGGAAAATCCCCTCGTGGCATCTGCCGCATCACTGTCGTAAGCGCGCAGATGCTCCGCAAAGCTGCTCCAGGGGTAACGCTCGATTAGGCTCATGCCCGCCTCCTGCGGATCGGCGTGAACGGAGCGAATAGCCTCCATCACCTGCCAGTCGGTATCGAGCGAGCGCCGGTCAAAACGGTTCTGGAACAGATGCCCTGTGCGCCCCGTGCGTTTATTGAACCGCCGCGCGTACGTCAAAAGCAGCCGGTGCATCGCCGCGCTCATCGCGTCCTCGTAATCTGCAAGCACCAGACGCACGTGATTGCCCATAAGGCACCAGGCGATAACCGTCACGCCCGCCTTGCGGCAGCACTCACGCATCAGCTCCAAGAACTCCCACCGGTCTTCATCGCCCTCAAAGATGAGCTGCTTGCCCGTACCGCGGGCACAGACATGGTAAAAGCCGGTAACCGTTCTCCAAACGCGCTGCATGGCGCTCCCTTCGCCGGGATCTGCTTGCCATCCAATACAGCACGATTGAAGCGTGCCATCAAAACATTCACGCAAAACAATTCGCTCGCGCGGCCAAAGGCAGTAAACAGGCGGCGAACGGCACCGTTGCAACAGGTCAACCCCCGCAACGCTTACAAGAGCTGCCCAAAAGCTTGCCAAAGACGGACCCCCTCTACGGAAGTTCGCGACCACAGAACATAGAGTTAAACCGTTTCAATTAAAACTTCCGGACTTCTCGCTACGAAAACTGAGCCGTTCGCCGAATATTCCGTGCATTTCGCGGTATTATAGGGGCTGCATGTCATGTCCCTTTCGAAGGGTCGCCCGGCAATCGCCAGCCACGGCCCCCAGACGGGACGCCAACACGATAGAGAGGAGAGGCATGCAGTACTCACAGGAAGTGGAGAACATGTGCCCCGTTGCCAAGGGTGCATACCACGGCCCCGCACCCATCCCCGAGGAGGGCAAGTGGGTCCAGGCTAAGGAGATTTCCGACATCTCCGGTCTTACGCACGGTGTGGGTTGGTGCGCACCTCAGCAGGGCGCCTGCAAGCTCACGCTGAACGTCAAGGACGGCATCATCGAGGAGGCCCTCGTTGAGACCATCGGCTGCTCGGGCATGACCCACTCTGCCGCCATGGCTTCCGAGATCCTTCCCGGTAAGACCATCCTCGAGGCCCTCAACACCGACCTCGTCTGCGACGCCATCAACGTTGCTATGCGCGAGATCTTCCTGCAGATCGTTTACGGCCGCAGCCAGACCGCGTTCTCCGAGGGCGGCCTGCCCGTGGGTGCCTCCCTCGACGACCTCGGCAAGGGCCTTCGCTCTCAGGTCGGCACCATGTTCGGCACCAAGGCCAAGGGCGCTCGTTACCTCGAGCTCGCTCAGGGCTACGTCACCCGCATGGCTCTCAACGACAAGAACGAGATCATCGCGTTCGAGTTCCTGAACCTCGGCAAGTTCACCGACGCCGTCAAGGCCGGCAAGACCCCCGAGGAGGCCATCGCTGGCGCTATGGGCCACTATGGTCAGTGGGAGAACGCTGCCAAGTACATCGACCCGCGCACCGACGAGGAGACTCACTCCGTCGCCAGCGTGTTCCCGGTTCACGAGTAGAAAGGGAGGGAAATAACTATGACTGTTACGTTCGAAGGTTACGAGCGCCGCGCTGACAAGATCAACAAGTGCCTCGCCGACAACGGCATCGCCTCCCTCGAGGAAGCTCTGCAGATCTGCACCGACAAGGGCTTCAACCCGCGTGAGATCGTCAACAACACCCAGTCCATCGCCTTCCAGAACGCCGAGTGGGCCTACACCCTCGGTTGCGCTCTCGCTGTCAAGCGTGGCGCCAAGTCTGCTTCTGAGGCTGCCGCCATCATCGGCGAGGGCATCCAGGCCTTCACCGTTCCCGGCTCCGTCGCCGAGGACCGCAAGGTCGGTCTGGGCCACGGCAACCTGGGCGCTATGCTGCTCTCCGACGACACCGAGTGCTTCGCCTTCCTGGCCGGTCACGAGTCCTTCGCTGCCGCTGAGGGTGCTATCGGCCTGGCTCTGAACGCCAACAAGGCTCGCAAGAAGCCGCTGCGCGTTATTCTCAACGGTCTGGGCAAGGACGCCGCTCAGATCATCGCCCGCATCAACGGCTTCACCTACGTGAAGACCCAGTTCGACTACTTCACGGGCGAGCTCAAGGTCGTCGAGACCATCCCCTACTCCGATGGTCCCCGTGCCGCCGTCAACTGCTACGGCGCCGACGACGTCCGCGAGGGCGTTGCCATCATGTGGCACGAGAACGTCGACATCTCGATTACCGGTAACTCCACCAACCCCACGCGCTTCCAGCACCCCGTCGCTGGCACCTACAAGAAGGAGCGCCTCGAGGCTGGCAAGAAGTACTTCTCCGTCGCTTCTGGTGGCGGCACTGGCCGTACCCTGCACCCGGACAACATGGGCGCCGGCCCTGCCTCTTACGGCATGACCGACACCATGGGCCGTATGCACTCCGACGCCCAGTTCGCCGGTTCTTCCTCCGTGCCTGCGCACGTCGACATGATGGGTCTCATCGGCATGGGCAACAACCCCATGGTCGGTGCCACCGTCGCCTGCGCTGTCGCCGTCGAGGAGGCCCTCAAGGCCTAATCGCACCCGCGCGATGCTCATATAGTTGAGCTTTGGAGCCGCTACCCACCCGGGTAGCGGCTCTTTTTGTTTGCGCTGTCGCAGGGTAGCTAATGCCGATATATCAATTGGGGCGAAATACAAGATGTGATGAGATGGAGCGTCAGAGCGTCCATGACGCCCACCTGCCATATTTGCCCTTTACCGATTTGCCGGGTCTTTGCGGCCCCATTGCCGATCACCCGTGCGACAATGCGCCGGACGAGAAAGGAGTCCGATGGAATCGACTGATGTACTGGTAATTGGATCTGGCATTGCGGGCCTTTGCGCCGCCATCGAAGCGGCACGCACGGGCGCAACCGTCACTGTGGCAAGCGCCGGCAAGACTATGAGTGGATCGAGCTTCTTCCCGGGTACCTGGGGCCTCGGCCTCATCGGTCCCGTCGACGAAGACGACGAGCAGGACCTCATCGACACCATCCTGGCCGTCGGCGGCGGCGTTGCCGACCCCGAACTCGTCCAAACGTTCGTCCACGGCATTCCCCAAGCGATTGACTGGCTCGAGCAAGACCTGGGCGTTGAGCTCCAGCGTCCGCAAAGCGCCAAGAGTGCTCAACAAAAGCAATTTATCCCCTGCTTTGACCACAAGACGCGCATGTGGCGCGGCCTCACCCGCAAGCCCCTTGAGGACGCTCTGACGACCTGGATCGAGTCGCTCGGCATTCGCCTGCTCCCCCGCCATGAGCTTATCGACCTTGTTGAGGACACGAACGGCAGAATAACCGGAACCGTACTCTACGACCTTACCGAAAATCGAATCGTGCCCTTTGCTGCCAAGGCCACGGTCATCGCAGCCGGTGGCACAGGCGGCCTGTTCGAGCGCAGCCTTACGTCGGCTGATGTGCTCAGTTCCTCGCAGGCCATCGCGCTGGCGCACGGCGCAACACTTACTAATATAGAGTTCATGCAGATGATGCCCGGCTTCATCGAGCCCAGGCGTAACTTGGTCTTCAATGAGAAAACCTGGCGCTACGTGCACGTAGACCAGCCGGTAGATATTGCCGACGACAAGCTGGACGACCTGCTCGAGCAGCGCTCTGGATATGGTCCCTTCACGTCACGCTTGGCCTCCCGCTCTATCGATCTCGTCATCGATCAGGCAGGTGTCGAAGGTCTGGCACTCCACTACGACTTCCCCCGCGAGGATGTCCCAGAGTTTGTGCAGACCTTTGCCACCTGGCTGCAAGACGAGCACGGCATCGCGCCGACCGACGAGATGCGCGTTGCGATGTATGCCCACGCCGCTAACGGCGGCATTAAGATCGATAAGACCGCGCACACGGGCGTTGAGGGCCTCTACGCTTGCGGCGAGGCGACAGGCGGCATGCACGGCGCCGACCGCATTGGTGGCTTGTCAAGCGCCAACGGCATCGTGTTCGGACGCATCGCGGGCGCATCGGCAGCCCTTGCAGCGCAGAAAGAGCCTGAGACAGCCCTGAAGGCGGATATCGCCCTCCCCCGCTACGGCATTTCCACAACAGATGCCGAACGCCTGACACACGGCCTTAAGCACACGATGAGCACCTATTGCATGATCAACAGGACCGAAACAGGCCTATCCGAGGCCCTGCAACAGCTTGAAAGCCTGCAAGACAAGGCCATGGCGCTGAGCAAGCCGCATGCCGATGACAGCGAGATCGCAGCCCTCGCCCGCCTACAGTCGCAGATTCGACTAGCACAGGAAATGGTCAAAGCCATGCGCAAGCGAACTGAAAGCTTAGGTTCGCACTATCGAGCAGACTAAATCGATTCTCACTTTGAGTTTGATCACAACTTCTCAACATGCATCGAGCCCCGTAAGCATGATTCCCCTAAGGAGAACACGCCTACGGGGCTTTAGCCGTGTTTCCCTAAGGGAATCACGGTGCAGATTACTCAGCTCCGCGCCCTTTCGGGTTCGACCCCATGCGTGGTCAACAAAAAACGACCAGCCTGAGCCAGTCGCTTTAACAATCTTTGGGTGGGCCGTCAGGGGGTCAGCCTGCTGCGCAGGCGGTCGCTGCGGCGCTTCGCGCCTTGCGCGCTGCGCTGGCAAATGCTTACGCATTTCCTCAGCTCCGCACCCCGACGGGTTCGACCCCATGTGAGGTCAACAAAAAAGCGACCAGCCTAAGCCAGTCGCTTAAACGATCTTTGGGTGGGCCGTCAGGGGGTCGAACCCTGGACCTTGGGATTAAGAGTCCCCTGCTCTACCAACTGAGCTAACGACCCGATATCAACACGAAGCAAGAACTGGGGTGGGTAAAGGGACTCGAACCCTCGACCTACGGGACCACAACCCGTCGCTCTAGCCAACTGAGCTACACCCACCGTGTCCTGTGCGCTTCGCGCTCGACTATTATTGCAAGGAACGCCACGCGATGCAAGCCCCAATTTTCAAGAATTTTGAAAAGAGTTTTTCGAGCGCGTTTCGAGCAATTCCCACCGGTTCCATAGGAGTAAACTTGCCCCACTGCAAATCCTCGAAAGGACCGGCATGAAAGAACTCTCCAACCGCACGGCAACATTTACCGATTCGGTCATCCGCCGCATGACACGCATCTCCAATAAGTACGATGCCGTCAATCTCTCGCAGGGCTTCCCCGACTTCGATCCTCCGGCGCAGCTGCTCAACAGCCTGAGCACCATCGCCGCCGACCCCAAGCCGCTCTACCACCAGTACTCCATTACCTGGGGCTCCCAGGCCATGCGCGAGGCGCTCGCCGCCAAACAGGAGCACTTTATGGGCATGCCGATCGACCCCAACCAGAATATCGTGGTCACCTGCGGCTCCACCGAGGCCATGATGGCCGCCATGATGACGGTCACGAACCCCGGCGATAAGGTCGTCATCTTCTCGCCGTTCTACGAGAACTACGGCGCCGACACGATCCTTTCGGGTGCCGAGCCCATCTACGTGCCGCTCAACCCGCCCACATTCGACTTTGACCGCGAGACACTCGAGGCGGCCTTCCGCGACAACGACCCCAAGGCCATCGTCCTGTGCAACCCTTCCAACCCCTGCGGCAAGGTCTTTACGCGCGAGGAGCTCACCTTTATCGCCGACCTCTGCAAAAAGTACGACGCCTACTGCATTACCGACGAGGTATACGAGCACATCGTCTACGCGCCCCACGAGCACGTCTATATGGCCACGCTGCCCGGCATGTTCGAGCGAACCATCAGCTGCAGTTCGCTGTCTAAGACGTACTCCATCACCGGCTGGCGTCTTGGCTACACCATTGCCCCGGCCCAGATCACCGAGCGCATCAAGAAGGTCCACGACTTCCTCACCGTGGGTGCCGCCGCTCCCCTGCAGGAAGCCGTCGTCGCCGCCCTCAATTTCGACGGCAGCTATTACGATGAGGTCCTTGACCTCTATACCGCCAAACGCGACCTGTTCTGCCAAGGGCTCGATAGTATCGGACTTAAGCACAACGTACCGCAGGGCGCCTACTACGTGATGATGGATATCTCTGAGTTTGGCTACGACAGCGACCTCGAGTTCTGCGAGGACCTGGCCTCAAAGGTGGGCGTGGGCGCAGTGCCCGGCTCGAGCTTCTTCCGCGAGCCCGTCAACCATCTGATTCGTTTCCACTTTGCCAAGCGAGACGAGACGCTTAACGCGGCACTGGAGAACCTCAAGTCTCTACGTGATAAAATCAAGCCGCGCGGGTAAGGACGGCCCGGCAGCTAAAGTAGCCAAAGAAGCCTCGCACCGCCCGCCGCGTTGCGAGGCTTCTTTTTATAACGCTTTCTTAAATAGTTTAGAGCCCTATACTCTAGTCACGGAGCAACTCGTCCCAGAGAGAGGAATACTATGGCAGATCAGCAGCTTATCGGAGCGCTCGAGGCCGGCGGCACCAAGATGGTCTGCGCCACGGGCTATGCAGACGGTACGGTCCTGGAGCGTGAGCAGATCGCGACCACGACCCCGCAGGAGACCGTTGAGGCCGTCAATGCATGGTTTGCCGACAAGGGCATCACCGCGCTGGGCATCGGCGCCTTTGGCCCCACCGCAGTCAACCCCGCGTCGCCCCAATACGGCAAGATCCTGGAGACGCCCAAAACGGCATGGCGCTACTTTGATCTGCTGGGCACCATCCAAAACGAGCTCAATATTCCCTGTGGCTACGACACCGACGTCAACGTTGCCTGCTTGGGCGAGGTCACCTTTGGTTGCGCCAAGGGCCTCACTGACGTTGTGTATCTGACCATCGGCACCGGCGTGGGCGCCGGCGTGCTCTCGGGCGGCCAGCTCGTGCACGGCATGATGCATCCCGAGGCCGGCCACATCCTGGTCACGCGCGACCCGCGCGACACCATCGGCGAGCATAGCGCCTGCCCCTTCCATGACAACTGCCTCGAGGGCCTCATCGCCGGCCCTGGCGTTAAAAAGCGCTGGGATGGCAAGAGCGCCGGAGACATGGCCGATGACCCGGAGGCCATGGACCTGCTCGCAGGCTATCTGGCACAGGCGCTCATGACCTACACGCTGTGCTACGCACCGCAAAAGATCATCATCGGCGGCGGCGTGGCCGACCACACCCCCATCGTGCCGCTCGCACGCAAAAAGTGCGCCGAGATGCTCAACGGCTATATCGTCACGCCCGAGGTCAACGACATCGATTCCTATATTGTCAACAACAGCCTCGAGGGCAAGCAGGGCATCATGGGCTGCCTGGCCCTGGGCGCACAGGCGCTTCAGTAGCAGACGCACCCACAGGGCGTGGCGCGCTCGGCAAATCCAACCTACGGAACGACGCCACCACGCCTCATATAACCCCTCAAATAAAAAAGGCCGCCTAGGACCAAACAATACGTCCTAGGCGGCTTTTTTGGCGCACATCAGCCACCGTAAGAGATATCGAAGCACAACGCCCGTTGCCGCTCCACAGCAGTCGATCATCACATCGGTGATCATGCCGGCGCGTCCCGGCACAAAGAGCTGAATCGTCTCGTCGATCGAGGGAATCAGCAGCAGGAACACCGCCGTGGGCAGCAGCACGTCAAAGGTGCGCCGGCCCTCAAAATCAAAGGCGTGCGTTGCCAGGATGCCGAGCACCATATACTCGGTAAAATGCGCGCACTTGCGAACAACAAAGTTGGTCACCCATTCATATGGAAGTCCCACGCCGTGCAGGAAACCGCGGATAGCTTCCATGACCGTTAGGCTCAGCGAGCCCGACCCCGAGCCGGGAACCAGCGAATTGCCCCAGATCAAGAGCGCCATCAGGCAGGTAACAACCGCCCATTTTCGATTGATCTTAACCATGCAGAAGTTATGCCTCCGCGCGGAGCGGCGCGAAGCTGGCGGTACCGCCCTCGATAACGCTCAGATAGGCACGGCCCGTACGCTTGGCGGTAGAGGACTGCAGGCGCTCGATCTCTTCCTCGAGGATCTGATTGACGCGCTCGTGACGACGGTTTTCCATAATGCCGGCGGCAATAGCCTCGGCCCGCTCGATGCTCTCGCGCGAGATACGGGCGGTATCCTCGGGGAACACAGCGCTGTGACGGCCGACATAGGCGGGGGCAGCAGGCTGAGGGGCAGCGACGGGAGCGGGCGCTGCAACAGGAGCGGGCTCGTCAATCTCATCCAGAATCGCGGTGGCGGCGGCCCACATGTCCTCGTGGCCCGAGTAATCGGCCATGGGAACATCAACCTCGAGCGAGGCGTCCGGAAGGTCGCCGGTGTCGATGCGATCTTGGGCATCAATCGATGCGGTGATGGCTGCAGGCTCATCGAGGTCATCGAGATCGATGTCCGCGGCACCGGAGATGATAGGCATGCTGGCGAGGTTTGCATTGTACGGCACAGCCTCAGCCGCCTGCTGCTGGGCAGGAGCGCCCCACAATGAGCTTTCGGCGGCACGGCGGGCGGCAACGGCCTCCTCGTCCGCAGTCATGGCTTCATCAACGTACGAATTGTCGGCAGAAGCGTTCGCGTCCGCCGAGGTAGCGTTGTAGGCGTTATTGGCTGCCGCGTTGGCAACGAGTGCCACGAAAGCCGCCGTGCTGCCCGCAGGGGCGGCCTGGGAACCAGACACGGCGCGTGCCGCGGCGGCGATGTCGTCGCGATTGAAGGAGCCGGTCTGCCCGCCGTTGGTGAGCTCGTCGATGGCGACTTGATAGACGTCGCGCGAGTGTGCAGGGTCGCAGCTCACCGGCGAATCGTCGTCGAGCATGCTGTCGATCATAGACCAAGCCTCGTCTTCGTCCATAGCATCTGCGGCTCGAGCGATGGTAGGGACACCATCATCGGCATGACGGCGCTGGAACGCACCAGTCAGGCCGGAAAGGAATGCCGAGGTAGACTGCTCCGCCTGAGCCTGAGAAGCAGAAGCCGCAGCGTAAGGAGTCGCATCCTGCTGCTGAGCTGGAATCGAGGCGGTCTTGAACTCGCTTTGATGCTGATTGAGATTGGCGGCACCGCCCATGGCATCGGGCTGGAACAGACGCTCTTCACGCTGCGCACGATACTCGGAGATACCCAGCGAGGCGGCATAGATACCCACGCCCGCCACCGCGCCCACGGCGAAGGGAACCGCACCCGCCACGACCGTCTCGTTCACCGACGAAAACGGCAGCGTCGCGGCATACATAACCACGGGAGCGGCAAGGCCGATCCCGCACGAAAGTCCGGCAAGGACTGCTCGTTGTGTTGCATCAGAAGAAGCCATGAGCTCTCCCCATCTTCCAGCACCCAAATCGCATCATTTAGTTGGCTGCGCGAGAGAAGATGAAGCGGGACATGCGTCCCAAAGCAACGGTATATGGTTCGTTTCATCTGCGTTTTCCGTCGCGAAGCTTAAAGTTATTATGCGAAACCGACCCTCCGATTGCAAGCGATGAGGCCGGATTATGGCTCGAAAACTGCTGCTTGTCGGTCATAAGGTCAGAAAATGTTGCCGAGTGGCGCCGTAAAGAAAGGGCCGGGGCATAAACCCCGGCCCGATTGCCCGTTCTTATGGCGATATAGCGTGCGGCTTTTGGTCTAAAACGTCTGCTCGTAGTCGCTGTGCTTTTTGGCCGAACGCACCAAGAACTCCTGATTGGTGTTGGTGCCCTTAAGGCCCTTAATAAACGACGCCGCCGCGCGCTCGGTGTTGTTCATGCCGGCGAGAATGCGACGCAGGCCGAAGACAAACGGGCGCATCTGCTCGTCGACCAGCAGGTCCTCGTTGCGCGTACCGGAGGCAACGGGGTCGATGGCCGGGAAGATGCGACGGTCGGCGAGGTCGCGGTCGAGCTTGAGTTCCATGTTGCCGGTGCCCTTGAACTCCTCAAAGATGACCTCATCCATCTTGGAGCCGGTGTCGATAAGGGCGGAGGCGAGGATGGTGAGCGAGCCACCGTTCTCGATATTGCGGGCTGCACCCAGGAAACGCTTGGGCGGATACAAGGCCGCCGAATCGACACCGCCCGAAAGGATGCGGCCCGAAGCGGGTGCCGCCAGGTTGTAGGCGCGGGCAAGACGCGTGATGGAGTCGAGCACCACCACGACATCGCCGCCAAGCTCCACAATGCGCTTGGCACGCTCGATAACGAGCTCGGCCACGCGGGTGTGATTGTCGGCGGGCATATCGAAGGTCGAGGCCACGACCTCGCCCTTGATGGAACGCTGCATATCGGTGACCTCTTCGGGGCGCTCGTCGACGAGCAGGCAGATGAGGTGTACCTCGGGGTTGTTGATCGAGATGGACTGGCAGATCTTCTTAAGGATCGTTGTCTTGCCGGCCTTGGGCGGCGACACGATCAGGCCACGCTGGCCCTTGCCGATCGGCGACACGATATCGATGGCGCGACCGGTAATGGAATCCTTGCCGTGCTCCATACGCAGCGGCTCGTTGGGATAGACCGGGGTAAGGTCGCCGAACTTGGGGCGGTTGCGGATCTGCTCGGGATCCATGCCGTTAACGGTCGTGATCTTAGCGAGGCCGGCGCGCTTGTCGCCGCCGCGCGAGGGGCGCAGCGAGCCCTCGATGACATCGCCCGTGCGCAGGCGCGCGGAGCGGATGAGGTAAGCGGGAACAAAGGCGTCCTCGTGGGACTTCATGTAACCGTGGGCGTGGATGATACCGGAGCTGTCCGGGCGAATCTGCAGGATGCCCTTAATATCGCGGAAGCCCTCGGCCTTCGCGGCGGTGGTGTAGATCTCCTCGACGAGCTCG
>WGSI01000059.1:0-10722 GCA_014871745.1 Collinsella sp.
AGGTGGCAGCGGTTGTAGAGGCTCTGGCCCGGAATAAAGTCGTAGCGCTGCTGGTGCCATCCGGCGGGGTGGATGCGCGAGATATCGCCGCGCTTACCTTGACCGAGCGATTCAGGGCCCACGCAGGCGAGCGCTTTGCGGGTGCGGCCCAGGCTGTCGAGCTTGGAGAACTTCTTAAAGCAGCCCTCTTCTGTAGCGCGCTCGTATTCATCGAGTGTGAATGACGGCGTGCCGAGCGGGTGTGTGCTATCGGCGCGCAGGGCAACATAGGGGTTACCCGCGTAGTCGGGAATACTGCTGAGATATACGCCGCGGGCGCGGTCGAGATCGGGGTTTTCGACCTCGTCGATGGGGGTGGCGGCGCTGTCCGCGGAAGCGTCGTCACCGGTGTCGGGCGCGGCGGAATCGGAGCCATCGCCAGAGTCTTGGCTATTTTGAGAGTCCGAGGAGCTCGCTGTTCCCGATTCGAGTCGGGCAACCAGGTCTGCCTCGTCGTCGGTGCGGCTGGGACTCTCGTTTTGTTTTTCGGCCAGGGCTGCCGCCTGCTCATCGCTTTGCGGCGACAACAGCTTGGGCGCTCCGTCGAGCGACCCTGTGAACAGCGCAAACCCCAGCACCACGGCGGTGCCGATGGAAAGTACTTGCTTGTAGGCGGACTTGCGCGACATTGAGGCTCCTGGATGGACGGTTGGGAGTCTACCAGTCTAGCAGGAGCCGGCAGGGGCCGTTCTGCCGAACAAATACTCAAGATTTGGGACAAACGCTACCGATTCATTTGCCTCATATTTGACGTATGGCTAGATCGGGGTGGAGTCGAGCCAGTTGAGCTTGCACTCCGTTTTGGTTGAGAGCGGCTGACAGCCAAGGGCATCCGCATGGGTTGCGGTGCCTTTTTTAGCGGGTAAACGGTCGAAAAATTCAGGTGAACGGTCAAATCGGAACATTTCAAACGAAATATCATACGGACATCCGAATATACGGACGTTTGTGATAATCTAATTGTCGATCAAGAACGGCGACCGGCACCCCCTGTGCGGTCGCCACTTGATACATCCAGTGGAGACAACAGGAGGCAAACACTATGTACGTAACCTTGCGCGAAGTTCTGGCAGAGGCTAACCAGCTCAACATGGCCGTTGGTGCTTTCAACACCCATAACCTTGAGATGTGCCCGTCGATTATTCGCGTCGCGGCTCGCCTGCACACCCCCGTGATCATCCAGACCTCCGAGGGCACCGCTAGCTACGTTGGTCATCGCAACCTGGTTGCTGTGTGCAAGTCCATGGCCGAGGAGTACGGCGTCAACGTTGTTCTCCACCTCGACCACGCCAAGAACTTCGACGAGATCCGCAAGGCTCTCGAGGCCGGCTATAGCTCGGTAATGTTTGACGGCTCCGCGCTTCCCTTCAAGGAGAACATCCTTGGTACCAAACGCATCGTCGAGATGGCTCAGGCCCACGGCGCTTCCGTTGAGGCCGAGCTCGGTACCGTCGGCGGTACCGAGGATGGCGTCGCCGTCGCCGATGCCGACGTGCGCTATACCGATCCCGAGCAGGCTGTTGAGTTCATCGAGAAGACCGGCATCGACGCCCTTGCCGTCGCTATCGGCACCAACCATGGTCAGTACAAGTCCAAGACCAACATCTCCTTCGATCAGCTCGAGAAGATCCGCGATGCCGTGAACGGCTTCCCCCTGGTCATCCATGGTGGCACCGGTGTTAAGGACGAGGACGTTCGTCACGTCATCGACCTGGGTATCCGTAAGTTCAATGTTGGTACCGATCTGCTCGTCAACTGGAACAAGACCTCCAAGCAGTGCTATGACGAGCTCAAGGAGAACGCCTCCAACCGCAACATGGTTATGCCTGCTCAGAAGGCCGTCGAAGAGGTTGTCGAGCATCGCATCAGCCTCTTCAAGAATATCGTCGCTTAGGGACGAGGCGCACCGATGCAGATTACGGAGATGCTCAAGCGCGAAAACGTTCGCCTTGCCGATTCTGTCGATTCCTGGCAGGACGCGATCAAGCTCGCCGTCGCTCCGCTCAACGAGGGCGGTTACGTCGAGGATCGCTATGCGGATGAGATTATCCGCGCCACCAACGAGATGGGTCCCTACTATGTGCTCACCGAAGACGTCGCGCTGATTCACGGTCGCCCCGAGGATGGCTGCATTAAAGGTCAGCTTGCCGTGACGGTTCTGAAGAAGCCCGTTAGGTTCTCGGAAGACAGCTTCGATGTTCGTCTTTTGGTCGCACTTGCGGCAGAGGATTCCAATTCACATATTGAGGCTATGCAGGTACTTGCTGGCATCTTTATGGATGAGGACAAGATTGCGCAGATCGTCGCTTCTGATGATGCCGACGAGATTTATCAGGCATTTACGGGTGCGGCGGCATAAAACAGTGTCGCTTGGTGCGGGCGAGCCTATGTGTTTGCCCGCATCTACCCCGAGGTGGGGCACGCGCCCCCAAAGGAAAGGAAATGAACATGGTCAAGATTTTGTGCTGCTGCGGCAATGGTCTTGGAAGCAGCTTTGCCTGCCAGATGGCTATTGAGCAGGTCATGAAGAAGCTCGGGGTCCAGTGCAAGATGGACCACGACAGCGTTTCCAGCGCCGCGGGCGCCTCTAAGGGCTTCGACATGATCGTCGCTGCCGAGAACTTCAAGACGCAGATCGAAAGCTACAACACCGGTCTTCCCTGCGTGTTCCTCAAGCGTCTTGTCGATAAGAAGGAAATCGAGGAAAAGCTGACCCCGGTGCTCAAGGAGATGGGCGTCCTAGAGTAAGGGCCTCTTCGCCTAGATTGATAGAAATGTACATGAGAAAAAGGGGTGTACAACATGGCTGTTCTTGAGTTTATTATCAATAACATCCTGACGCAGGCCGCCGTTGTTATCGGTCTCGTCGCCTGCCTGGGCCTTGTGCTTCAGAAGAAGTCGGCCAACGATGTGTTGCTCGGCACGTTTAAGACGATGCTCGGCTTCCTTGTTCTGGCTGCCGGCTCGAGCGTCATGCAGGGCTCTCTTGCCTACTTTGGCGATATGTTCAACTCCGCCTTCGGCTTCAACGGCATGACCGCCGTCGTCGCTTCCATCGAGGGCATCAACGGTCAGGCAATGACCGACCTCGGCCTTGGCTCCGAGATCGCCATCTGCCTCGCTGGCATCTTCGTGGTGAACATCATTCTCGCTCGTTTCACCAAGTTTAAGTATGTGTTCCTGACTGGCCAGGCCCTTCTGTGGGAGTCCACGCTCTGCGTCGTGTTCGCCTTCTTCTGCGGTCTGCGCGGTATCCCCCTGATCGTCGTCAGCTCCATCGTCGGTGGCGCCTTCGCTACCCTCATGCCTGCCTTCGCTCAGCCCGTTGTCCGCAAGATCACCGAGTCCGATGACATTGCCCTGGGTCACTTCTGCACCTTTGGCTATATGTTCACCGCCCTTATCGCAAGCATCACCAAGAAGCTCGCTGGCGGCAAGGAGTCCAAGTCCACCGAGGACCTCGAGATTCCGCAGTCCCTGTCCTTCCTCCAGGATACCTACGCTGCTGTCGGCCTGGTCATGATCGTTTTCTACCTGGTCGTCGCTGCTTTCGCTGGTCCCGCTGCTGCTGCTGACTACTGCGGCGCCACCAACTTCATGGTCTACGCTTTCCTCCAGGCCATGCAGTTCGTCGTTGGTCTGTACGTCCTGCTCGCCGGCGTCCGCCTGCTGCTCGCCGAGCTCGTCCCCGCCTTCCAGGGCATCTCGATGAAGCTCGTCCCCGATGCGCGCCCCGCTCTGGACTGCCCTGTCCTGTTCACCTATGCCCCTAACGCCGTTATCTTCGGCTTTGTGTTCACCACGCTTGGCTCGCTGATCGGCATGGCTATCACCGGCCTCATGGGCACCCTCGTCATCCCCGGTGTTATGTCCAACTTCTTCGCCGGCGGCACTGCTGGTGTCTTCGGTAACGCCATCGACGGTCGTCGCGGCGCCATCATCGGCTGCATCTTCCACGGCATCTTCATCATGATCCTGCCTGCGCTCCTGTCCCCGATGCTCGCTCAGATTGGCTTCGTGAACATGACCTGCACCGACGTCGACACCGTCGTCACCGGCTTCTTCTTCATGGCCATCAAGTCCATCCTCAGCGTCTTTGGTATCGCATAAGGATTCTTGTAGCGCCTGACGAAGGTCCAAGTCTTTCTTTAAGGGGGTTGTTCCTGTGCCTGGTCCCCGGCAGGGGAACAACCCCCTTCGTTTATTACTGCTAGTGGAGGTTTCCAATGGGTTTGTTTGGATTTGGCAAGAAAAAGGAGAAGGTGGCCTCCGCTGCAGCCGAGACCGCACCCGTTCTCGATCGAGATGCCGTTCTCGACGCCGTTAAGGCAAAGCGTTCCGAGCTCGAGGGCAAGGAGGGCGTCGCTGCCGCAAACGTTCTAAACGAGATTGGCAAGCTTTATGCCGATGCCAACATGGTCGACGAGGCCGTTGAGGCATACGAGCAAAGCCTGGAAGTCAATCGCACGATGGGCAAGGCGTCTGCGGCACTGGTCAAGCTGTACAACAAGAAGCGTGCGGCTGCCGCCGAAGCGAAAGACGATGAGGCTATCAAGTATTACATGGACAAGGTTACCGAGATGCTTGCTATCTCCAAAGACCAGCTTCGTGGCAAATAATCGGGTAGTAAGAAGGGTTTCCTAGCATGGAAAAGACGCTGATTTTGCTTGCCGGACCTCCGGCTACGGGCAAAACCGATTTGGCAGATCGCATTAAGGCTCGCCATACATCCGAGAGCTTTTTGAGCGTCTCGCTTGACGACGTTAAAGAAGAGTATTGGGATACGTACGGCTTTAACAATGCCGAGGAAAAGGCGCAGGTTGATGCGAACGCTCTTCAGGAGTGGTTCCGTCGCCTCGATGTCACCATGGCGGATGGGCCGCAGATTATGTGCGATTATCCGTTTTCCGCCAAGCAGCACGACAAGCTTGCCGAGCTGGCAGACAAGCACGGCTACCGTGTGCTCACGATTCGTCTTGTCGCCGATCCCGCTATGATCAGCAAGCGCTACCGTGCTCGCGATCTTAAGCCGACGCGTCATCTTGCGCACATTGTGACGCATTATCACAAGGGCGATGTGCTCGAAGATCGTAGCAAGGGCGACGACCTGGTCGATTTGGATATCCTTGTCGACCGCATCAAAAACCGCGGCTATGATACGTTTGAGCTGGGTCATACCATTGAGCTTGACGTGACCAATGTCGATACCGTTGACTATCCGGGCTTTTTGGCCAAGGTCGATGAGTATCTGGACGATCCTTCGTCGGTTGCCGCCATTGCCGCCAAGGCGGGGGCAGAGTTAACCGATGAGGACCTCTGCTCGCGCATTGACTACACATTGCTTAAGCCGACGGCGACCTGGGATCAGATTGATGCCGTTTGCGCCGAGGCATTCGAGTACGGTTGTGCCAGCGCATGTATCCCGCCTTCGTATATCGCCCGTGCTCACAAGGCCTATCCCGACCTTGCGCTCACCACGGTCATCGCTTTTCCTCTTGGCTATATGACGAGCGCTGCGAAAGCGGCCGAAGCGGCCGATGCCTACGCCAACGGTGCCTCCGAAATCGACATGGTGATTGACCAGGGCATGGTCAAAGCCCGCGATTACCAGGCCATCGAGGACGATATTCGAGCCGTGCGCGAGGCCGTGCCCAATGCGACGCTCAAGGTCATTGTCGAAACGTGCTATTTGGCGCAGGAAACCAAAAAGCCGATCTGTCATGCCGTCGAGGCTGCCGGCGCAGACTTTATTAAGACGTCTACGGGCTTTGGTACGGCTGGTGCCCAGGTTGAGGATGTCTATCTGTTTGCTCAAGAGTTGGGCGGCCGTGTAAAGGTCAAGGCATCGGGCGGCGTTCGCACGAAAGAAGATCTTGCACTTATGTCCGGCGCCGGTGCCGATCGTATCGGCGCGAGTGCCAGCCCGCGCAAGCTTTTCGGCGCGCGCTAGAGGCAGTCCGGGGCATTCTTTGCATAAAGAATGCCCCAAGATGGTGGTGAGTCGGTGGAGTATGCTCGGCTGGAGTGGAATATACGCGGGCAGCGTTATCGATGTGTGTCTTTTGAGATTATGCAGTTAACATTTGTTAAAAGACAGCACCTGATATCAAGGATTTAGAGAATTAGTCCAGATAGGGGAGGGATGATGACCGATACGTCTGAGCTCGATTTTAGCGGCAAGGAACAGCTGTACTCTCAGCTGTACGATATCTTGTTCCAGGGAATTACGAGCGGTGCCTACAAGATTGGCGATTACATTCCCTCCGAAAGCGATCTTATGAAGCGCTATGACGTTTCGCGTGCAACGGCGCGCAAAGCGATGGAGCTGCTTTCTAATAATGGCTTGATTGAGAAGAAGCGCGGCCGCGGATCCGAGGTTATTGCCAACGTGCCACTTAGCTCGCCTAAGCGTGTCTCGAGCTATATCAAAAAGAATGTGGACGAGTTTGCAGTGCCTCAAAAACGTTTGATTGAGTCTGGCGTTGTAACCATGCCTCAGCACGTTGCCCACGAGCTGGGCTTGGCTGAGGGCACAAAGGCCTTTTGCCTTCGCCGTGTGCGCGTGTCGGGCGATCGCTCATTCTATCTGGAGACGATTTATTACGAAGACGGTTATGTTCCGCATATTGCGGAGCGCGACTTTTCCAAGGAATCGCTTCGCTCTTATCTCAATAACTCGTGCGATATTCGCTGGAGCCGTGTGAGCCAAAAGATTGGAGCTTGCGTTGCTACCGACGAGCAGGCCGAGCTTTTGGGCATCAGCGCCGGTGCTCCGTTGCTTAACATTACGAGGGTTTCTCATGACCAGCAGAATGTGCCCCGTGAGTATGTGGAGTCGTTCTACCGCGCCGACCTCTATCACCTCGAGATCGAACTCGATTAAGGAGTTCTCCGTCCCGCTCTGACGCGGCGGCACTTTTGACAAACAATTCAGTCCGTACATTTCTATATCATCATGTATGTAAGGAGTACATTATGGCAATCAAGGTATTTGCCGACGGTGCCAATCTCGAGGGCATGCTCGACATGGCCGAGAACGGTAACGTTCAGGGCTTTACGACTAATCCATCGCTTATGAAGGCGGGTGGCGTGACCGATTATCGCGAGTTTGCCAAGACCGTGCTCGAGCACATCACCGATGTCTCGGTTTCGTTTGAGGTCTTTGCGGACGATGAGGCGGGTATGGAGGCCGAGGCTCGCGAGATTGCGACTTGGGCTGACAATGTGTATGTCAAGATTCCCGCACTCAATACCAAGGGTGAGTCGACCGCGGCGCTCGTTAAACGTCTTTCCGCTGACGGCATTAAGGTAAACGTTACGACGATCTTTACTCCCGAGCAGGTCGATGAGTTTGTGGACGCTGTCTCCACTGAGACGCCGTCTATCATCTCTATCTTCGCCGGCCGTATTGCCGATACCGGCGTTGATCCGCTGCCGTTGATGGCTGAGTCTGTCAAAAAGGCCGCGGCAAAGCCGCAGTGTGAGGTGCTCTGGGCATCTACCCGTGAGCTGCTGAATATCTATCAGGCCGAGTCCGTGGGGTGCCAGATCATTACGGTTCCCAACGGCATTCTGGCCAAGCGCAAGAACGTCGGTAAGGACCTCATGGAGTATTCGCTCGACACCGTTAAGGGTTTCGCGCGTGATATCGAAACGCTTGGATTCCACATCCTGCCGTAACCGGACAAGCCGATTCGTCCATATCGGTTGATGGCAGAAGGAGTAAGGGTCGTCGTTGCCTGTACGGCGGCGACTCGTAATGCCCCAAGTTGGCAAAGGCTCCTAGCTTTTGTTGACTTGGGGCTTTTGTGTTTTAGGGTGAAATTTCCGTCTGGCACGCCATCTGAAAAATGAGGATCGCAGGCGGTGCCGTCTGTACCGTGGGTATCGCCCACACGTATATGGACCAGAAGGCGATTCAGAATGAATGCGCCGCCTTAAACGAGTGAATTGCCCCGGCATCGCATTATCCAGTGCCGGGGTTGTTCTCAAGAGAGGAATTCGTATGACTAACCAGGAACTGGCGAAGGTCGCCAATGAGGTCAGGAAGGGTGTCGTGACTGCGGTTCACGCCGCCAAGTCGGGGCATCCGGGCGGATCGCTTGGCGCCGCCGACATTATGACCTACCTCTTCTTTGAGGAAATGGATGTCGATCCGGCGAATCCGAGCCGTGCCGAGCGCGATCGCTTTGTGCTCTCCAAGGGACATTGCGCTCCGGCGCTCTATGCCGTGCTCGCCGAGCGCGGGTTTTTCCCCAAGGAGGAGCTCGAGACGCTCCGTCATATCGGCAGCCGCCTGCAGGGTCATCCCAATATGAATGACACGCCGGGCGTCGACATGTCTACCGGATCGCTCGGTCAGGGTATCTCCGCCGCGGTTGGAATGGCACTTGCCGCAAAGCACTGGGGTGACAATTACCGCGTCTACACGCTGTTAGGCGACGGCGAGTGCGAGGAAGGCCAGGTGTGGGAGGCGGCTATGTTCGCCGGCAACCACGACCTGGATAACCTCGTCGCTATCGTCGATCACAATGGCCTGCAAATTGACGGTAGTATCGACGAAGTTAACTCGGCTATGCCACTTGCCGACAAGTTCCGCGCCTTTAAGTGGCATGTGATCGAGCTCGCCGACGGTAACGACATGGCGCAGATTGCCGCCGCCTTTGCCGAGGCCCGCAAAGTGAGCGCCTCGCCTGTGGCCATTATCGCCGAGACGGTGAAGGGCAAGGGCGTTTCCTTTATGGAAAACCAGGTGGGCTGGCACGGCAAGGCACCCAACGATGAACAGTTTGAGCAGGCCCTGGCCGAGCTCGCAGCAGCAGGGGAGGAGCTCTAATGGCAGACGTCAAGAAAGTCGCCACGCGCGTTAGCTATGGCGAGGCACTTGTCGAGCTGGGCAATGAGCGCGATGACTTTGTGGTTCTCGATGCCGACTTGGCCGCCGCCACGCAGACCGGTAAGTTTAAGGCTGCGTACCCTGAGCGCTTCTACGATGCCGGCATTGCCGAAAGCAACTTGATGGGACTTGCCGCCGGCATTGCGACCACGGGCCACGTTGCCTTTGCGAGCACCTTTGCCATGTTCGCCGCCGGCCGCGCGTACGAGCAAGTTCGTAATTCCATCGGCTATCCGCACCTCAACGTCAAAATCGGCGCCACGCATGCGGGCATCTCGGTCGGCGAAGACGGCGCCACGCATCAGTGCTGCGAGGACATCGCGCTCATGCGCACGATCCCGGGTATGACGGTGATCGTTCCCGCCGATGACATCGAGGCTCGTGCTTGCGTGCGCGCTGCCTATGAGTTTGAGGGTCCGGTCTACATGCGTTTCGGCCGCCTGGCAACGCCGGTCATCAACGACCGCGAGGACTATGAGTTCAAGATTGGCCGCGGCGTGGTCGTGCGCGAGGGGTCCGATGTGACTATCGTCGCATGCGGCCTCATGGTCGCCGAGGCACTTGAGGCTGCCGAGACGCTCGCTGCCGATGGTATTGACGCCGAGGTCATCAACATGCACACGATCAAGCCGCTTGATGAGCGCCTGGTGGTTGCCAGTGCCAAGAAGACCGGTCGCGTGGTCACCGCCGAGGAACATTCGATTATCGGTGGTCTTGGCGAGGCCGTGGCTTCGGTGCTCGCGGAGCAGCATCCGGTGCCGATGCGACGCGTCGGCGTGCGTGATGTGTACGGCGAGTCCGGCCCTGCGGTCGATTTGCTGCACAAGTACGGTTTGGACGCCGACGGTATCGAAGCTGCGGTCAGGTCTGTGTTGTAAGGAAGACTTCCACGGGATTGGTATCTGCCAACCAAGGACGATCGGGTATACCGCCGCCTCTCGCGAGCACCGATCCCGTTGAGATCGCGGAGCTCATCAATAGCGGACTCGAAGACTAGAACGGTCATCCCGTTCAACTAATCGATCCCTCTCCAAGGAAAAGGGCCGCGACGCCATAGGGGTGTCGTGGCCCTGTCTGCGTTTCCCCAGATAAAACCTGCCAAAATGAACCTGTCCCTTATTGGCAGGTCTGCGGGTCAATGCCCGCCAAACGAAGTTGCGGTGGAATAGTTCCTGTTTGTGCCCGATTGGCCGCAAAACAGGAACTATTCCACCGCAACTCATCGGGATGCGCTATTGGTTCATGTTGCCGTGGATGTAGGGGGTGACCTCGGGGGAGACGTGGTCGCAGCCCAGCTCGCGCAGCGCGGACTCGATGGCGGCGGGCAGCGGGGTCTTGCCTTCGGCATCGACGGCGGTACCGCCGAGGGCGGCAATCTTGGTGACATCTGCGGGAGCGGCTTCGATATGCATGCAGCCGCCGACCAAGCGCGCGCGTACCTGTGCCAGATCAAGATCGTGCAGGTAATCCTCGCAGGCGCGGATCAAATCGACCTTCTCGCGCGTAAGCTCCTCGCCCGTGGGGACGCGCGTGGCAAGACAGGCTCCCGCCGGCAGGCTCCAAACGGGATAGCCCCATGCACGCAACAGCTCGCGCTCTTCGTTCTTGGTAAAGCCGACCTCCATGAGAGGGGAGCGTACGCCGAGCTCTTCTGCCGCGCGCATGCCGGGGCGGTAGTCACCGCGATCGCTTGCATTACTGCCATCGATGACGGTGGAAAAGCCCAGCGACTTGGCGTGGTTGACGATGGCGGTAAAGCCGGCGTGCTTGCAGTGGTAGCAGCGATT
>WGSI01000006.1:0-70819 GCA_014871745.1 Collinsella sp.
GGCTTTGCCTGCGGGATCGCTCGACTACCAAACAGCCCGCCGGCACCGGGACCACTTCGTCCAAAAATCACCCGTAGAGGCGCATTTATCTGAAGAATTGAATCCCGTGCCTTGTGGCGCTCGCTGGCTTTGCCAAAACATCGATGGCCACGTGCCTTGGGTGCTAGTGACCGTCGCCCTTACATCTGTGACGAGTTGCTTACGTATTTCCAAGGCTCGCCGTACTATCATGAATCAGATTGAAGAGAGATGATGATAGGGAGCGCCTTCTATGATTGAGCTGCTCAGGCGTTTTGGTGGTAAGTTTCGCCGGTATATGGTGGTTGGCCCTGCGTGCAAGCTGATCGAAGTGATTTTTGACCTGCTTACGCCGCTCGTGATTGCCCAGATGATTGATAAGGGTATTGGCGCACACGATGTCAACGCCGTCGTTCGCTACGGTATGGTGCTTGCCGCCATGGCTGTGATCGGCATCTCGTTTACGCTCGTTTGCCAAAAGATGGCCGCGCTGACCTCGCAGGGCATGGGCACCGATATCCGTGGTGCGCTCTACGAGCACATTAATAAGCTGAGCTACGCCGAACTCGACCGCTTTGGCACGCCGTCGCTCATCACGCGCATCACCAACGACGTCAACCAGGTGCAGCTCGCCGTGGCGCTGGGCGTGCGCATGCTCATCCGCTGGCCCTTCTTGGCGGTGGGCTCCATGTGCGCGGCCCTTGCCATCGACCTTAAGCTCGGCATCATCTTTTTGGTCTGTACGCCCGCCATCGGCCTGGTGTTTTGGTTTGTCATGGCGCGCTGCATTCCGTACTACAAGCAGCTGCAGGCAAAGCTCGACCGCATTGCGCTCATTTGCCGCGAGGGGCTTTCGGGTGCCCGCGTGGTCCGCGCGTTTGTGCGCGAAGACCACGAGCGCGAGCGTTTTGCTCATGCGGCCGACGACCAGGCGCATGTTGCCATTGCGGTGGGCAAGCTCTCGTCAATTCTCAACCCTGTCACATTCTTGGTGATGAACCTGGGTGTGTGCGCCATCCTGTGGGTGGGTGGTATCCAGGTCGACGTGGGTGAGCTCACGCAGGGCCAGGTCATGGCGTTTGTGAACTACATGACGCAGACACTCACCTCCATCGTCTACGTGGCCAACCTGGTCGTTGTCTTTACCAAGGCGAGTGCCAGCGCATCGCGTATCAACGAGGTGCTCAATTGTGAGCCGAGCATCACCGACGAGGGCAACCAGCCGGTCGCGCTGCCCGAGCCGAGCGACCTGGCGGGTGGCGCTGTTCCGGTCCCCGCGCTGAGCTTTGACCATGCGAGCTTTTCGTTTGGCGCGGGCGCGGCAAATGCCGTGAGCGATGTGACTCTGGAGCTGCCGGTGGGCAAAACGCTTGGCATCATCGGCGGCACGGGCAGCGGCAAGTCCACGCTCGTCTCGCTTATCCCGCGCCTGTACGATGCGGGCACCGGCAGTGTGAGCGTGATGGGCTCCGACGTGCGCGCCTGGCAGCTCGACCAGCTGCGCCACGTGGTCGCGACCGTTCCGCAGCGCGCGTCGCTGGTGAGCGGCACCATCCGCAGCAATCTGACCTGGCGCGATGAAACCGCGACCGACGAGGAGCTCTGGGCGGCACTCGACATGGCACAGGCGAGCGAGTTCGTGCGCAACAAGCCGCAGGGGCTCGACGCCCCGGTCGAGGCGGGCGGCAAGAACTTCAGCGGCGGTCAGCGCCAGCGCCTGACCATTGCGCGTGCCCTGGTGGGTTCGCCTCAGGTCCTAATCATGGACGACTCCGCCTCGGCGCTCGACTTTAAGACCGACGCGGCGCTTCGCCATGCTATTCGCGAGCGCAGTGTGCGCGGCGCCGCCGAGGGCGGGCTGCCGCTGACGACCGTCATCGTGAGCCAGCGCGTCTCGACCGTGCGTGACGCCGACATGATCTGCGTGCTCGATCACGGCTCGGTCGCGGGCCTGGGCACGCACGATGGGCTGTACGCGACCTGCCAGCTCTACCGCGAGATCTGCCAGTCGCAGCTTCGCCGTGAGGAGCTCGAGGGCCAGCAGGGGAGCGCGGCGCCCGCGTCCGCCCCGACCGCCCCTGCACCTACTTGCGCAAAGGAGGGCTGCTAGATGAATCCGTATACTTCCTCCGGTTCGGTCGCCACGATGACGGCCAATGTGTCCGGCAACGACAAGCTCAACGACCTGGGCGACGGCCCGCGCCAGCCCGGCGATCCCGAGCGCTATCCCGCCGGTGCGGTAACTCGCCGCCTGCTGGGCTATGTCCGTCCGCATCGCATTTCGTTTACGGCGTCGTTTGTGAGCGCTGCCATCTCGGTGATCTTGCAACTCTATACGCCCATCCTCATCGGCGAGGGCATCGACCTTATCGTCGCCACCGGGCAGGTGGACTTCGATGCGCTGCTGCCGCTCGTTACCAAACTCGCGCTCGTCGTGGTAGGTGCCGCGGCCTTCCAGTGGCTGCAGGGCTACTGCGTCAACCGCTTGTCCTACGAAACGGTGCGCGATATGCGCGTGGAGGCGAGCGACAAGCTCAGCCGCATGCCGCTCAGCTTTATTGACAGCCATGCCCACGGCGACCTTATGAGCCGCGTGGTCAACGACGTCGATCAGGTGGGCGACGGTCTGCTGCAGGGCTTTACGCAGCTCTTTACCGGCGTCATCACCATAGTGGGCACGCTCGCGTTTATGCTTTCCATTAACCTGACAATGACGCTCGTGGTGGTACTCGTCACGCCGCTTTCCATTTTTGCAGCCGGCGCCATCGCCAAGCTTTCCAACAAGAGCTTTACGGCCCAGCAGCGTATTCAGGGTCAACTGGGCGGTCATATCGAGGAGTATGTGGGCGAGCAAAAGCTGGTGGATGCGTTTGCCTACGGCCCGCACGCCCAAGCGCGCTTCGACGCGCTCAACGCCGAGCTCTATACGGCAGGTGAGCGTGCACAGTTTATGGGTTCGCTCTCTAACCCCGGTACGCGCTTTATCAACAACATCATCTATGCCGTGGTTGCCGTGATAGGCTGCGTGGGCGTGATCACGGGCGTGCCGGCGGCGCTTACGGTGGGCGGCGTGCAGATTTTCCTGTCCTATGCCAACCAGTACACCAAGCCGTTCAACGAGGTTACCAACGTCATTACGCAGATCCAGACCGCGTACGCCTCGGCGCGTCGCATGTTCGCGCTGCTCGATGCACGCGAGCAGGAGCCCGATGCGGCGGATGCCGTGGAACTTGCCACCCCGCAGGGTGAGGTGACCCTTGAGCATGTGGACTTTAGCTACGTGCCCGACCGCAAACTGCTGCAAGACATCTGCATCGAGGCTAAGCCCGGCATGCGCTTTGCCCTGGTCGGTCCCACGGGCTGCGGAAAGACAACGCTCATCAATCTGCTGCTGCGTTTTTACGATATCGATGCCGGCCGCATCATGGTCGATGGCCGGTCTTCGCGTGACTACACGCGTGCAAGCCTGCGCCGCGCCTTTGGCATGGTGCTGCAGGATACGTGGCTGTTCGAGGGCACGGTGGCGGACAACATCGCTTACGGTTGCCCAGGAGCTACGCGCGAGCAGGTCATCGAAGCCGCCAAGCGCGCGCACGCGCACAAGTTTATCGTGCAGCTGCCAGGCGGCTACGACACGGTGATTGGCGAGGACGGCGGCACGTTTAGTCAGGGCCAAAAGCAGCTGCTGTGCATCGCGCGCGTCATGCTCACCGACCCGGCGATTCTGCTACTGGACGAGGCGACCTCGAGCATCGATACCCGCACCGAGCTGCAGGTTCAGGCGGCATTCGACGAGCTCATGGCCGGCCGCACAAGCTTTGTCGTGGCGCACCGCCTGAGCACCATCCGCAACGCCGATTGCATTCTGGTCATGCGCGACGGCCAGATTATCGAGCGCGGCACGCACGACGAGCTGCTAGCGGCAGGCGGCTTCTACGCCGAACTCTACCGCAGCCAGTTTGCCCAGTGAGCAAGCCCGTGGTGCAAATTAATCAATCGACAGACGGTGGTTTACATCTGTCACGTTAGTACTAAGATATTCATCTAATAAATTGCATTAGTGGCTTTAGTTTTGGGGGAAACGAGGCAACGTGACTATGACGTGCTCTTTGGTGGTTAACAGCAAGAGCGGTAATACCAGGATGGTTTCGGGTGCGATCAAGCGCACTCTACAGGCTGCGGGTGTTGAGTTTGTCCATGCCGCGGCGTTGAGCGACGATGCGGATGCAGATCAGGTTGCGCTCGAGGCGCAGGGCGCCTGCGCGGCCGACACGGTGCTCGTCGGTTTTTGGTGCGACAAGGGCGCGTGCACGCCTTCGGTCGCGGCGTTGCTCTCCGCCTTGCACGGTAAGCGCGTGTTCCTGTTTGGCACCTGCGGCTTTGGGGCCGACCAGAGCTACTATCAGCAGATTATCGACCGCGTAACTTCCAATTTGGCTGGGGATGCCGAGCTTGCGGGCTGGGCGATGTGCCAGGGCAAGATGGGTCCCGCGGTCAAGCAGCGCTACGAGGCCATGCTCGAGCAAGATCCCGACAACGCTCGCTATAAGATGCTGCTCGACAACTGGGTTGCCGCGAAGGACCATCCCACCAAGGAAGATCTGGACAACATGGCGACGGTGGCCAAGAAGGCCGTGCTGGGCGAGTAACTTCGCTGTTCGCGGTGCTTCGTGCAAAACAATACAAATGTGAAAGCCTCGAAATTCTCGAGGCTTTTTTCTTGGCACTTGTGGGCGCAACCGCTGCAAGCGTTTGGGGCGACATTTTCCATCACCCCGATGACGAGGCCGTCCTGGATGACACGCTCGCATATGTTCGCTGGATGTATTCAGAGTGGGACGGGCTTTCCGGATGGATGGGGTTTCGGAAAGCCCGTCCCAGAATTTGCCTTTGGAGTGGGACGCAGTTTCCCAACGGGGCCGTAAGCGGAAACCGCATCCCACTCCGGACGTGAATTCTGGGACACGGTTTCCGGATGCAAAAAGACCACATGGCGTGGCCTTCAACTTATATATGTTCAGCAGGTGTTCCCATGACAAGCCGCGCTTCAACACCGAGGCGTCTGCCCGGCGACGCGGAATGTAAGGTTCATCGCGAGTTCCGCACGAGCCGGAGAGCACTTAATGTGCTCTCCGTGCGAGCAGGACTGTCCGAGCAGGGAACCTTACATACCTCCGCCCGGACAGACGTTTCAGTTATGAGCGACCCGCTACTTGATCTTGGTTGTACCCGGCGCCAGGTTGGGGTCGGTCTCGTTGGCCTCGGTCTGGAAGTGCTCGGTATAGACGTTCTTGCCGTCGCGGAACATCTCGTAGTACTGCATCTTGGCGTAATCCTCGCGCGCCTTGGTGGCGGCTGCGGCCGCGGCGTCGTCACCGGTGACGTTGGAGGAGAGCGCCCAACGCAGGCTGGCGTCCTCGTAGCCCACGGAGTCGATGGCGGGCAGCGACTCGCGCAGCGTCATGTGCGCTTTCTGGTAGTCGGTCAGCGGTGCGCCGATCAGCTGCATAAGCTGCGTGGACAGGTAGTTGGTGGATAGGTCGTCGACCTCGCTCGTCTGGTCGCAGCCGGCAACGTCGTAGTTAGCCCAAATGATGTAGTCGGTCTGCCACAAGCGCTCCTGGTGCGTGGCATCGTCCTCGCCGGTAAACCACTTATCGTTGAACTTGGATGGGAAGAACGGCTGGTGGTCGCCCCAGAACACCACGACCACCTTGCGGTCGAGCTTGTTCAGGGCATTGAGGAAGTAGCGCAGCGCCTGGTCGGACTGCTCAATGCACGAGACATACTCGTCGACATCGGACAGTGTGCCGTCCTCGACGGTCTTAGCGTCCAGGTCGGTCGCGTCGATGTTCAGGTGCATCTGCTTGTCGACCGGCAGCAGGCCCGTGTCGTAGCCCGAGTGGTTCTGCATGGTCACGTCGAAGATAAACTGCGGATCGGCGTTCTGGTCGAGCAGCTCAAGAATCTTGTCGTAGGTAGCCTGGTCGGTCACCATGCCGCGCAGGGTATCGGCGCCCTGGAAATCGTTGATGGACAGGAACTGGTCAAAACCAAAGTCCTTGTAGACGTTCTCGCGGTTCCAGTTGGTTGCGTGGTTGGGGTGCATGGCCGTGGTGGAATATCCGAGCGATTTGAACTGCTCTGCCAGATTCCCGGTCGTTTCCATGTTGTAGATGGTGTAGGGGTACACGCCCGAGCCCAGGTTGGCCATGGAGTTGCCGGTCATAAACTCAAACTCGGTATTGGCGGTGCCGCCGCCGTAGGCGCTCACGTAGAGCTTGCCGCGGCTGAGGCAGTTGGACAGGCTCTTAAAGTACTGCGGACCCTCGTAGCCGGCGCGCATGTTCTGGTAGATCGACAGGTCGGAGAACGTCTCGTTCATGATGGCGATGACCGTGGGCTTCTCGCTATCGAACTGCTCCTTTGCGGCGGCGCGCTCGTCGCTCTTGGCCGCGTCGGACTTGTCGTAGGCCTTGGCGTACTTTTTGAGCGTGGCCTTGGCATCGTCGACGGAGTAGTCGGCGGGTTTGGGCGGCTTGATGGACTGCGCTGCACTAATAAAGGCGGGCAGGTAGCCCTCGCGCCAGTAGCTCTCGAGCGGGCGCCAGGTGTAGACGGTGATGCCGAGGGTGTTGTAGTAGTCGATGAGCGTGACATGCGCGGTCACGCCGCCCAAGCACAGCACTGCCACGAGCAGGTTGGTGAGCAGCATACGCTTGGCGTTGGCGGCACCCTTCTGACGGTGCGGTGCCACCAGGCCGGCGTACTCGCACAGCAGCATGGCGATGGCGGTAAAGCCCATGGACAGCACGCAGAACAGCGAGATCGAGAAGGTGTAGCCGTTGCCGGCGACCGCGGCGGCGGTGGAGATGGCCGAAAGGTCGCCCGGCTGGATGGGCATGGATTTAAACGTGATGACGAAGAACTCGGCAATGCCCAGGACAAAGAGGGCAAAGGCCAGGACCGCGGGAGCTGCGCCGTGGCGCTGGAATAGGAAGAACAAGCCGGTCATGAGCACGGTGATGATGGCCCACTCGAGCAGGATGCACAGGGGGTAGACCCAGGTAAAGTCGTGGTTGGACGATACCTCCATGCCTAGCAGCGCAAAGACGCCGGCGAGCAGCAGGCACAGCACGGCGGCGACGAGTGGCTTGCCCGCAAAGGCGCCGCGCAGGCGGGCGAGCTTGCCGGTGGGGGCGGGGGCGTCGGGCGCGGCGAACGCAAAGACGTGCGGGGCGATGCGGTCGCGTGCGATGCTGGCCCAGGCGCAGCCGGTGAGGATGGCGTTGGTCAGGATGAGCATCACAAAGGCGAGCGGCTCGTTTTGGGCGACGAGGCCAATGGCGCCCCAAATGGTCAAAAAGAGCTGGAACAGGCCGAAGGCGACGCTCCAGGCGAAGGCGCCCTTGGCAACGGTGCCCGACTGAGCGCGAATGGCCTTGGCCTCGCGCAAAACAAGGTAGACGGTCGCCGCAAGACCGACGAGCGAGATGGCGGCAGCGAACATGCTGAGACTCCTCACAAACTTAAAACCTACGAAAGCGGGGGTTTACCCGATTGTTACCTAAATATGCGCTGCATTTGCGGGCTGCGCACAACAACCAGCCATATTAACGCGCATGTGCGGCGGTGTGGCGCAATGTAGTGGCGACCTGCGCGATAATGGACGGGAATTACACGGAAACGTAAAGGCTTCTTAAAGAATTGGCGAGGATAGAGCTATGGGCGAGCGGGTTTGTATGACGGGTGCCGGGCACTGCGGCGGAGCTGCGGGCGTGGATGCGAACGGTTATCCGGTCGAGACTACGGGTAACGCGGTGCTGGACATCTTGGAGCACCGCTCGTCCACGCGTGCCTTTGCGCGCGATGACGACGACCGTCCCGTGGCGGTGACCGACGAGCAGCGGGCAGCGATTCTGCACGCGGCGAGCCGTGCGCCGTCGGCGGGCGCCATGATGATGTATTCCATCGTGAGCATCCGCGAGCAGGCCACGCTCGATCGCCTGGCCGACCTGTGCGACCATCAGCCTATGATTGCCAAGGCGCCCTGGGCACTTATATTTGTGGTCGACTATGCCAAGTGGATCGATCTGTTTGAGCATGTGGGCTGCTTTGAGCTCGAGTTTGTAGAGCGCACGGGCAAGTCGCCCCGTCGCGCGCCGGGTCTGGGCGACTTTGCCATCGCGGCACAGGACGCCGTGATCGCCGCGCAAAATGCCGTGGTCGCCGCCGAGGCCCTGGGCCTGGGGAGCTGCTACATCGGCGATATCGTCGAGAATGCCGAGGAAGTGGCCGAGCTGCTGGATCTGCCTGCGTATACCGTGCCGCTGTCGATGCTCATCATCGGCACGCCCCGTAAGGAACGCCCGGCAATCGCGCACCCCGTGGTAAACCTGGTACACGAGGAACGCTATCGCCGCGCCGATGCCGCGACCATGGACGCGCAGGTGGCCGAGATGGATGCGATGTTTCGCCCGCATGCCCGCGAGGTGGGGGAGCGCGTCGTGGACATCTATACCCGCAAGCACACCAGTCCCTTTATGGCCGAGATGAGTCGCTCCATGGAGTGGTGGTTCAAAAACTGGCTCGGAAAATGACGAATGTGACAAGGGGACAGTCCCTTTGTCACATTCCATATCGCCGCGGTAGCCTAAAGACTGTATAAATCTTTATCTAGCTGGGAAAACAGTGCATTAAAACATGGGCCGATTACCTATAATCCCCTCGAACGTTAAAGTTGGGAGGAAACCGGCTTATGGAACAAAAGGCCAAGGAGGCAGCCTCGCACGCTGCGATTCCTGTGAGTATCTCGGCGATGCTCGTCACGCTGGGCGTGGTGTACGGCGATATCGGCACCAGCCCTATGTATGTAACCAAGGCGCTCGTTGCCGGCAACGGCGGCATCGGAAGCGTCACGGAGGAGTTCGTGCTTGGTGCGCTCTCCCTTGTCGTGTGGACGGTCACGCTGCTGACGACCGTCAAGTACGTGCTGATCTCGCTGCGCGCCGACAACCACGGCGAGGGCGGTATCTTTGCCCTGTACAGCCTGGTCAAGCGCTGCGGCAAGTGGCTCATCATCCCCGCCATGCTGGGCGGCGCCGCATTGCTCGCTGACGGCATCCTGACGCCCGCCGTTACCGTTACCACGGCCATCGAGGGCCTGCGCACCATCCCGGCGGTCCATGCTGTGTTGGGTGACGATCAGGGCCGTGTCGTGGCCATCACGCTTGCCATCATCATCGCGCTCTTCTTGGTACAACGTATCGGTACGGCCAAGATCGGTCACGCCTTTGGCCCCATCATGACGCTGTGGTTCCTGTTCTTGGGCGGCACGGGTCTGTTCTTTGTCTTCCAGCACCCCGCGGTGCTGCTGTGCCTCAACCCGCTGCGTGGCATCGGCTTTTTGTTGAGCCCCAACAACCACGCGGGCATCATGATTCTGGGCAGCTGCTTCCTTGCCACCACCGGTGCCGAGGCGCTCTATTCCGACATGGGCCACGTGGGCCGCGGCAACATCTACGCCACCTGGCCGTTCGTTAAGTGCTGTCTGCTGCTTTCCTATATGGGCCAGGGCGCGTGGCTTATCAACAACGCCGCCAACCCCGAGCTCATGGGTATCGCCGACCTCAACCCCTTCTACCAGATGCTCACCCCGGGCCTGCGTCCCTTTGCCGTCGGCCTTTCCACCGTTGCGGCCATCATCGCCTCGCAGGCGCTCATCACCGGCGCATTCTCGCTGGTGTCCGAGGCCAGCCGTCTGGACCTTATGCCGCACATGCAGGTCTTCTACCCTGCCGAGACCAAGGGCCAGCTCTACATCCCCATGGTCAACAACGTCATGCTTGTCGGCTGCGTCATCGTGGTGCTGCTGTTCCAGAACTCGGCGCATATGGAAGCCGCCTACGGCCTTGCCATTACGCTGACTATGATGTGCACCACGCTGCTGCTCTTCTTCTACCTGCACGAGGAGCGCAAGCTCAAGGTTGCTCCGTGGATCTTCGCGGCCTTCTTCCTTTTGCTCGAAGGCTTCTTCTTCGTGAGCTCGCTCACCAAGTTCTTCCACGGCGGCTACTTCACCATCCTCATGGCTGCACTCATCATGGGCATTATGGTGTGCTGGTACAACGGCACGGCGGTCGAGCAGCGCCAGTTTACGCTGCTGCCGCTGCGCAGCTACCTGCCGCAGCTCAAGCGCCTGCGTGACGACGACCGTTACGAGCGCATGAGCGACAACGTCGTGTACCTGACCAAGGACGCCCATACCGACTACATCGACCGCGATATCGTCTATTCGATCTTGGACAAGCATCCCAAGCGCGCCCGCGCCTGGTGGTTTGTGAATGTCGAGACCATGGACGAACCGCACACCTTTGCCTATTCGGTCGAGACGTTCGGCACCGACTACGTGTTCCGCGTGCATCTGTACCTGGGCTACAAGATCAACCAGCGCGTCAATGCCTACCTGCGTCAGGTTGTTCAGGACCTGGCTGCCACCGGCGAGCTGCCGCCGCAGACGCATGACTACTCGGTCTACAAGGATCCGGGTAACATCGGTACGTTCAAGTTCGTCCTGATCCGTAAGCTTCTGGCGCCCGAAAGCGATGTGGAGCCCAGCGAGCGTACGGCCATCACGCTCAAGTACATCATTCGCCGCGCCGCCGGCACGCCTGCACGCTGGTACGGCCTGGAGAACTCCAACGTGAGCTTTGAGTACGTGCCGCTGTTCACCAAGTTCAAGGCCGTGAATAAGATGCAGCGCCTGGCTCCCAACGAGCGGCCGTAGACGTCGGCGGCTACACGGAGTTGGTTTTTGATGGATAAGCATGAGGCCGGGGAGGTAAACATGGATACAAAGGCGCTCGATGGCCGTGAGGCGGTGGTCGAAATGATGCGTGAGGCGCGTGTCGACGCTGCCGAAGATCGGTTCTTTACGAATCGGGCCAACATGGACATGGCCGATCGCGTAATTTCGATCGTGGCACTGGTATTTGGAGCGGTGTGCGTGTGTGCCCTGCTCGCGCACGTGCTGTTTGTCTAGCGACTGCCGGTCGTAGAAGGCTTTACACTTAGAACCACCACGAGGGAAAACCACCACAAAGGTGCCTGTCCCCTTTGTGGTGGTTTTTGTTTTTGAGGGAGGGGTACGGTGTCTATGGACGTCCGTGCGGACGGCGATATTGCCGATAACTTTTGGTGGCGGCGCACAACGCTGACGCGCCGCACTCCTCTGTATGACGCCTGCGTATCGGCGGGGCTGCTGGTCGCAGCGACGATTGTGGGCGCGCTGCTCGACCATCCGGGTCTCGCGCCGAGCATCATGATCGTCTATGTGTTCGCCGTTCAGCTGTGCGCATTCTTTACCTGGAGTCGCCTGTATTGCCTGTTGAGCTCGGCTGCCGCCGTGGCGCTCTACAGCTTCTTGTTTGTCGATCCGCGCTACTCGCTGTCGTTTATCGACCGCGTCTATCCCGGCATGTTCTTCATCATGTTTGTGGTCTCGCTTGTGTCGAGCTCGATTGCGTTGGCCCTGCGCCGCGCCCTGGCACAGGCTGCCGCCAGCGACCGCCGTACGCATATGGTGCTCGAGACCAACCGCATGCTGCAGCGGTGCGCCGATCAGCAGCAGATCGTTCACGCCATGGCCACGCAGCTGGCGCGTCTTTCGGGCTGTTCGGTCGTGTGGTATAGCGCCGACGCCGACGATGATGACCTGCTGCCGCGTGCGACGTACACGGCCGTGGGTGACGCCGCGCCGGTGCATGAACTGGCGCCGCAGATGCCGCCGCGGCTCTCGGCGTCCGCCTATGTGGGAACGCCGCTCGATGCCACCTATGGCGGCTCGGCGTTTTATGGCATCTACCTGACGGTTCGCACAGGCGACGGCTTCGTGCACTCGGGCGACCCCGCCTCGGTGGTGGGCGTGCTGGCTATCGTTGCCGCGCCCGACGTGCTGACGCACGAGGAGCGGATGCTGGCCGATGCCATCGTGAGCGAAGGCGAGCTGGCGCTCGATCGCGCCCGCGCCATGGAGGCGCGCGAGGAGGCGGCGGTGCTTGCCAAAAATGAGCAGCTGCGCGCCAACCTGCTGCGCTCCATCTCGCATGATCTGCGCACGCCGCTCACCAGTATTTCGGGCAATGCCGATGTGCTGCTCGACCAGGGCTCGACCGGCACCGCCGTGCTCGACGCCCAGACGCGCCGCGGCCTGCTCCTGTCCATTCGCTCGGATGCGCAATGGCTCAACGCTACCGTCGAGAACCTACTCGCCATCACAAAGCTCGAGGGCGGCGGCATGCATCTGTCGACCACGCTGGAGCTCATGGACGATATCGTCGAGGAGGCGCTGCGCCACGTAAGTCCGGCCGTGCGCGAGCACGACCTTAAGGTGGTGCCGTGCGATGAACCGGCGCTCGTCAACGTCGACGCGCGCCTGATGGTACAGCTCGTGGTGAACCTGGTGAACAATGCCATCACCTATACACCCGCAGGCTCGCATATCGTGATCTCGATTGGCGTCGACGGCGGGCGCGTGACGTGCTCGGTGGCCGATGATGGCCCGGGTATCGCGCCCGAGGATCGCGAGCGGATCTTTGAGTCGTTCTACACCGCCAACCACGGTCTTGCCGACAGCCATCGCAGTGTGGGCCTGGGTCTTTCGCTCTGCCGTTCCATTGCGTTGGCGCATGGCGGTAGCATAGAGGTTGCCGCGGCGGACCCGCACGGTTCGGTCTTTACGATTGAGCTTCCCGCCGCCGACGTTTCGTTTGATAAGGAGTAGCGCTGTGTCGAACTCTGCCGTAAAACCGCTCATCTTGGTCGTTGAGGACGACCCAGCTGTTCGCAACCTTATCGTTGCCGCGCTCGAGGCGCACGGCTTGCGCCATATGGCCGTGGAGACCGCCCATGCCGCCATCGCCGCCGCCTCGTCGCAGGCGCCGAGCATTGTGCTGCTCGATCTGGGCCTGCCCGATATGGACGGCGTCAAGGTGGTGGAGTCGGTGCGCGCATGGTCGGGCATGCCGATCATTGTGGTCTCGGCACGCAGCGAGGATGCGGACAAGATTCGCGCACTCGATGCCGGCGCCGACGACTATCTGACCAAGCCGTTTTCGGTCGAGGAACTGCTCGCGCGCATTCGCACGACGCTTAGGCGTCTTTCGTATGCGCAAACGGGTGGCGTTGCCTCCGAGGGCTCGTTCGATACCGGTGAGCTGCATATCGATTTTGATGCCGGCATCGCCACGATGGATGGCGAGGAGCTGCATCTGACGCCGATCGAGTACAAGCTCCTGTGCCTGCTGGCGCATAACGCCGACAAGGTGCTGACGCACCAGTTTATCCTGCACGAGATTTGGGGCACGGCAACTAAGAGCGATCTGGCGAGCTTGCGTGTCTTTATGGGCACGCTGCGCAAGAAGATCGAGTCCGACCCCGCGCATCCGCGCTATATCCAGACGCATGTGGGTATCGGTTACCGATTGGTCACCCAAGGCTAGATCGCCAACCGCCATTCCAATATGAGTTGCGGTGAAATACGGTCTAAATTTGCCTAATTCCAGGCAAAACAGTCCGTATTCCACCGCAACTTTGTTATTTGCCCTTGGGCTTGCTGGCGTAGAACTTCTTCTTTTTGGGCTTGCCTGCGCAGGCGGGCTTGCCGTCGCCGCGCGGTCCTCGGTCGCCGGCCTGCGCGTGCGCGGGCGCTGCTGCACGAGGCTTGCGCGCCTCGGGGTTGCGCAGCTCCTCGGTTCGCTCGGCAATTTCCTCGGCGCTAAAGCCGACCTCGGCCATGGCGTCCTCGATGGGCAGGCGGCGCACGATATAGCAATGGTGCACCTTCTGGTTGCGCGCGAAATCCTCGGGGATGGTCTGCGCCGTAATGTCCTCCAACACGACGCCCGCGCGTGCGAGCTTGCGTGTCTCGGGGCGGAAGCCGCGCAGGTTGCAGCTAAAGATGGCGTGCCCGCCCTGTGCGAGCAGGCGAGATACGCCGGCCAAAAGCTCAACATGGTCGCGCTGGACATCCCAGGTGCGTCGGCCCATCTTGGACGAGTTCGAGAATGTGGGCGGGTCGACAAAGATCAGGTCCCAGCGGTTGCGCGTCTGGCGCTGGTCGCGAATCCAGGCAAGCACGTCGTCGCGCACAAAATGATGCTGCGGACCAACAAAGCCGTTCTGGCGCATATTGCGCTCGGCCCAGTCCAGGTAGGTGTTGGAAAGGTCGACTGTCACGGTTTCCTCGACGCCGCCGTCGGCCGCATAGCAGGTGGCGGTGCCGGTGTAGGCGAACAGGTTGAGGAAGCGGCGCGCCTGCTTGGCGTGCTCGCGCACCAGGTTGCGGGTGACGCGGTGATCCAAGAAGATGCCCACATCCAGGTAGTCATCAAAGTTGACGGCAAAGGTGAGTCCACCCTCTTCGATGAGCGGCAGACGACGGCGCGCGATGTTGGCGCGCTCGCCCGATGCACCCTTGCCGGCGCCCTGCTTGCCGTACTGCGAGCCGCCGCGCGAGCGCATGCGGGCCTTGGCGTGCACATGCTCGGCCGGAACATCAAGGATACGCGGCGCGATGGCCAAGATGTCGAGCATGCGGGCCTGGGCCAGTGCGGGGTCGATGGTCTTGGGCGCGGCGTATTCGGCGATGACGAGCCAGCGGCCCGGCGTCTGCGGGCAGCCCTCGTACAGGTCGATGGCGGCGGAGTAGTCGGGCAGGTCGGCATCGTAGACGCGGTAGCAGCTCACGCCCTCGCGCTTTGCCCACTTGCGGCGCAGACGGGCATTCTTGCGCAGGCGGTTGGCGAACTGCTCGGACTCCGGGATGAGCACGGGCAGCGGCTTGCCGTCGCCTAGGTCGAGCGTGGCGGAAGGTTCGGGCATGGGGGTGTTGGAGGCTTCGTCCACGGCGTCCGCGGTCTGTTTCTCGGCGTTTGCGCTGGTCGCAGCTTCGAATGCCGCGGCGGCGTGGTCGAGCGAGGGCCAAACCTCAAGAGCCGCCTCCTCGTTATTGGGCATGACGGCGATTGAGTGCTCAGGTTCGGCGTGGAGCGCGCGGGCCAGCAATCCGTCGCGGGTGAGCGCGGCGACCGGTGCCGCGGCAAGCTCGGGCGCGCGGCGCAGCTCGCCGATGAGCGTCATGGCGTCGTGCATGAGCGAAAGCGGGGTCTCGGTGGTGTCTACGACCACGGCGGCGCCGGCGACAGCGCCTGCATGGTCCAGCACGGTGGCTGGCTTGGCAGCGCAAAAATCGACAAAGCGCTTGTAGCCGGCGCACTTGACCATGCGCTCGGCAGTTTTGCGGGCGGCGGGGTCGATGTCTACGGCCACGATGCGCGCCTGCCGCTCGCGCGCTGCCGTCTCGCGCTCGCGCGCCTCGGCAAGTAGCTGCTCCCACAGGGCGTCATCATGCAGCTGCCAGCCCTCAAAACCCCAGTGCTCGCGTGCAAAACCCGGGGCGCGGTCAGTCAGAATGTTCACGGCTTCCAGCAGCAGACCGCCGCCGGCGCACGAGGCGTCGACCAGCGTGGGCAGGGCTTCGTTCTCGTAATCGTCGGCCGTCAGCTCGCGCTCGCACAGTGCAGTCCAGCCGACCTGCGCCAGCACTAGGGCAGCGTAGTCGGGGCGCAGCACGTGTGTGCCCTCGCCGGCGCGGGTCGCGGCAGGCGGCAGGCGTTTGAACAGCGGGTCGCCCGAAAGGTCCAGGCTTATGCTCGCGCGGCGCTGACGCAGCGAAAGCAGCAGGTGAACGTCGGGGTCGGCGGCATCGACATCGGCGCGACGGCCCGTGGTCTCGGCCAGGCGGTCGCACAGCGCGTCTTTGGCGCGCAGGGCAGAGAAGTGCGTGTTGCGCAGCTGCTCGGTCACGCCGCGGGCGGTAATGGCGATGGTGGCGCCGGGGCGGATGATGGTCTCCCAAGCGATGTCGTAAACGCCGTCGTACAGCTCGTCGGCATCCTGCGCCTCAAAGCGCCCAAGCACCACAAACACGCGGCTCGCCAAGCGTGACCACAGACAGGCGCGGTAGCCTTCTTCAAGCTCGCCCTCAAACGTGGCGCGGCCCTTCAGGCGGCGGACATGCGAAAGCCCGAGGCGTTTAAGCTCATCGGCGAGTGCGGACTCAAAGCCCTCGGGGCAGCTTGCGTAAAATTCCATGGGTGACCTCTCTGGTTGCGTCGCTCCATTATATGATGGATGCTCCGTTTGCCCTTATCCTCGAAAGGAACCCATATGATTGATGCGTGCCCCGATTCCGCTGTGCTCTTTTTTGACGTGGACGGCACGCTGACGTCGTTCGATCCCGACGATATGACCGATAAGGACTTTTCGGCGGTTCGCCCCTCGCAGACGGTGGTTGAGGCGTTTCATGCACTGCGTGATGCGGGGCACAAGGCATTTATCTGCACGGGCCGCCCCCTGTGGCTTATCGCCGATAGCCTGCGTGCGCTTGACCCCGCGGGCATCGTTGCCATGGCGGGTGCCACGCTCGAGGTCGAGGGCCGTGTGGTACACGAGGACTGCTTTGACGAAGACGTTATCGCGGAGCTCGCGCGTCGCGTTGTGGATGCCGGCATCGAGGTTTTTTTCGAGTCCAATGCTGCGACCTTTGCGCTGGAGCCTGTGGGCGTTGAGCAGTCGTCTCTGATCGGCACTTCTGTGGTGCACAGCGCCGAGGAGATGCGCGTCGACGGCAGTCTGCGCGTGGGCAAGGTATGCCTCAGTGTGCCCAGTTTGGCTCGCGTAGCCGGCGATGACGGCTTTATCGATCGCGAGTTTGAGCTGTGCAACACCGGTGGTCAAAATCGCGAGCTGAGCCCCAAGGGCATTGACAAGGGCGTGGGCGTGGCGCGAGCACTGGCGTATCTGGGCCGCGAGGGAAATGCGCGCACCTTTGGCTTTGGCGATTCGGGTAACGACCTGGGCATGCTCGCTGCGGTCGAGACGGCCGTGGCCATGGGCAACGCCATGCCCGAGGTCAAGGCACTCGCCGACTACGTGACCGACGATGTCGCACACGACGGTACCGTCACAGCGATGCGTCACTTTGGGTTGATCTAGCGGGAACCGCCAATTACCGTTCACCCGCGGCGGGCGGTTCAAATCGGCCCGCCCTGCAAAATCGTTTTGCCGCTGGAGGGTGTGCTCAAAAACGCTAAAGCGTTTATACCGTTCGCCGAGAAGATAAAAACCCGCAGCTCACGCCTTGATAAACATAGGTAAAGTGTTTAGCAGTTCAACGCCCGCGTGCAAACGAAAGGAATCAGGCAGATGGCAATCAAGGTGTTCGCTGACGGTGCAAACCTCGAGGGCATGCTCGACATGTACGAGAACGGCAACGTTCAGGGTTTCACGACCAACCCGTCCCTTATGAAGAAGGGCGGCGTGACGGATTACCGCGCGTTTGCCAAGGAGGTCCTGGCCCACATCACCGATGTGTCTGTGTCGTTTGAGGTCTTTGCCGACGACGTCGAGACCATGGAGGTCGAGGCTCGCGAGATCGCCATCTGGGCCGAGAACGTCTACGTCAAGATTCCGTGCGTGACCACCAAGGGCGAGTCCACCGCCGAGCTGGTCCGCAAGCTTTCGGCCGACGGCATCAAGGTTAACGTCACCACCATCTTTACGCCCGAGCAGGTCGACGAGATGGTCGAGGCCGTTGACGCCGAGACGCCGTCCATCATCTCGCTCTTTGCCGGCCGTATCGCCGATACCGGCGTCGACCCCATTCCGTTTATGACGGAGTCGGTCAAGAAGGCCGCCGCCAAGCCCAACTGCGAGGTCCTGTGGGCGTCCACGCGTGAGCTCATCAACATCTACCAGGCCGAAGCCTGCGGTTGCCAGATCATCACGGTGCCCAACAGCATCCTGGCCAAGCGCAAGAACATCGGCCGTGATCCGTACGAGGTCTCGCTCGACACCGTGCGCGGCTTTGCCAAGGATATCGCCTCGCTCGGTTTCCATATCCTGCCGTAACGCGAACACTGGCTGCGCCGCGGGTTGTTCGCCCCGGCCTTTCCTTTCCCTATCGCTCACGCGCTTCGCGAGGGTCGCGCTAGGCAAAGGAAAGGCCGGGGCTGCCGACACGAGCTTACAAGTAGGTTGGTGATTGGCTTCCATATCCTGCCGTGGACAAAGGTACCCCCGCCTGCGCCGTGCAAAATTGAGAATATTCAGCAAGGTAAAGGTTTTTACCAACTGGTTGAAGCACGGAACAGCCCCCGTTTTGGCTCTGATGATGCTAAAACGGGGGCTGTTTTTGACTATATTGCCTCTGAGGGGCGTTCGGAGCGGCAGAAATTGCAGAATACTCGCGATTTTGCACGCCGCTGTAGGGGGTACCCTTGCTTTAGGTGGTCTACTTCCCCTGCACCATGGTGAGCGAGATCTTCTTGCGGTCGCGATCGACCTTTTCCACCCACACCTTTACCGTGTCGCCGACGCGCACCACGTCGCTCGGGTGCTTGACGAAGCGGTTGGCCAGCTTGGAGATGTGCACGAGGCCGTCCTGGTGCACGCCCACGTCGACGAAGGCGCCAAAGTCCACAACGTTGCGCACCGTGCCCTTGAGCTCCATGCCGGGCTCTAGGTCGTCGATGGAAAGTGCCGAGCGGCTAAAGACCACCTCGGGCGCGTCGTCGCGCGGGTCGCGACCGGGCTTCTTGAGCTCGTTGACAATGTCGATGAGCGTGAGGGTGCCGCAGTCCAGGTCGCTTGCCAGCGCCGAGATGCTGCCCAGGCGGCGCTCGATGTCGGGCACGCCGCCGCGGCTGAGCTCGCTTGCTTTAACGCCGGCGCGTTCCAAGACGGACGTGGCCACCTCGTAGCTTTCGGGGTGGACGCTCGTTGCGTCGAGCGGGTTCTTACCGCCGCTAATTCGCAAAAAGCCTGCAGCGTTGAGATATGCCTTGGGTCCCAGCTTGGGGACCTTCTTGAGCTGGCGGCGATCGGTGAAGGCACCGTTTTCCTCGCGGTAGGCCACGATGTTCTTGGCCACGCTCGGCGTGATGCCCGATACGTATCCCAGCAGGCTCGCACTCGCAGTGTTGACGTCGACACCCACGCGGTTGACGACGTCCTCCACCACGTGGCCCAGGGTGCGCGAGAGCTCAGCCTGGTCAAGGTCGTGCTGGTACTGGCCCACGCCGATGGACTGGGGCGGAATCTTGACGAGCTCTGCCAACGGGTCCTGCAGGCGGCGGCCCAGGCTCATGGCGCCGCGCACGGTGACGTCCAGGTCGGGATATTCCTGGCTGGCGAGCTCGGAGGCGGAGTACACCGACGCGCCGGCCTCGTTGACGATGGTGTATCGCAGTCCGGGTGCCTGCTCGGCAATGAACTCCGAGACGACTTCCTCGGTCTCGCGGCTGGCGGTGCCGTTGCCGATGACGATGGTGTTGACGCCGTCCTTCTTGACGAGGCGGGCGAGCTCGCGCTTGGTGCCGGCGACGTCGTGGCGCGGCTTGGTGGGGTAGACCACGCCGTGGTCGAGCAGCTTGCCGGTCTCGTCCATGACGGCGACCTTGCAGCCCGTGCGGTAGCCCGGGTCGAGCGCGAGCACGCGGGCGCCGCGCACGGGGCGTGCCGAGAGCAAGCCTTCGAGATTCTTGGCAAAGACGTTGATGGCCTCGGTCTGGGCGCGAACGGTGAGTTTGGCGCGGGCCTCGCGCTCCAGCGAGGGGGCCATGAGGCGCTTGTAGCCGTCGGCGATAGCGGCGTCAAAGACAGGAGCGAAGACGCCCTGGCGTCGGGGCCAACGGCTGCCGAGGCGCGCCGTGGCGGCGGCGCCGTCGACGTTCACGTGCACGCGGAGTTTGCCCTCGCGCTCACCGCGGTCGATAGCCAGCACGCGGTGGTTGGGTATACGGCGCAGCGGCTCGTCAAAGTTGTAGTAGGGCTCGTAGGGGGTCTTCTCGGCGGGGTCGGTGGCCTCGACGACGATGTCGGCGGTGTTTTGCGTAAAGGCACGCAGGTCGGCGACGTTCTCAGGGTCTTCGGCCACCGTCTCGGCCACGATGTCGGCGGCGCCGGCGAGCGCCTTCTCGGGCGTGTCGAAGCCGGCCTCCTCGTTGACGTATGCCGCGGCGGCGTCGAGTGCGCTGCCCTTGGCCGAGGCCTGCATGATGATCATGTTGGCGAGCGGCTCCAGGCCGGCCTCGCGGGCCTTTTGCGCGCGGGTCATGCGCTTTTTGCGGTAGGGCTTGTAGAGGTCCTCGACACGCTGGAGCTGCGTGGCCTCGCGAATTTGCTGTTCGAGTTCGGGCGTGAGCTTGCCCTGGGCGTCGATGAGCAGAATGACGTCCTCTTTGCGCTGCTCAAGATTGCGCAGGTAGGACAGGCGCTCGTCGAGGGCGCGCAGGGCGACGTCGTCCATGCCGCCCGTGGCTTCCTTGCGGTAGCGCGAGATAAAGGGGATGGTGTTGCCCTCGTCGATGAGCTTGACGGCTGCCTCGATGTTGTCAGCCTTAAGGTTGAGCTCGCGGGCGAGCTGGGCGATAAGATCCATGGGACTCCTTGCGTTTAAGGTGCGTTTGCAGCACAGGGCTACCAAGGATACCACCCGTCCTAAAAGACTGTTTTGGGGCGCACGAACCAAGCTGAGGCGCAAAATAGCCCCTGCTCCAGAAAAATCGTCGGCAAGGTAGCAAAATGCCCCGCGGGCAGGAGGCTGCTCGCGGGGCAAAGAAGAGGGGCTTATTGGTGACGGACCGAGGGGCTCGGCATGGGGCTTCTGCCGCGGCCGCTCTTAAGGCATTACAGCTCGACGAGCTGGCCGGTCTCGGCGGCCTCCTTGATGGCGTTAAGCAGCGTGAGCGTCTTAACGTTGTCGGCGGGGGTCACGACGGGCTCGACCTCGCGGCGGACGACCTTCACAAAGTGCCTGAGCTGCATCTTGTGCGGCAGCGCCGGGTCCACAGCCGGGATCTCCATCTGCAGCGGCTTGTGCCAGTTGGAGGCACCGTCGTATGAGAACTGGTGCAGGCGGGGCAGCGAAAGGGCGCCCTTGGTGCCACCGATAAAATAGGCGTCGGCGTCGAAGGGGCGGTACTGCGGATCCTCGCGAGCGGTGGCCTCCCAGTTCCAGGGGCTGGCGGTGGCGTCAGAGATGGTCATGCTTGCGAGCGCGCCATCGGCAAAACGGACGTTGACCACGGCGGAGTCCTCGGTCTCAAAACCGCGGGCGGCGCTGGACTGCATGCCCTGGACGGCAACGGGCTCGCCCAGCAGGTAGCGGAGCAGGTCGACGTCGTGCACCAGGTTGACCAGGATCGGGCCGGCACCCTTCTTGCGGCGCCACTCGACATCGAAGTACTCGTCATTCTTATAGATCATGTAGTGGAAGCTCGACACGGTGAGCTTGCCCAGCTCGCCGGACTCGATGATCTCCTTGGCCTTGTTGACGAAGGGATTGTGGCGACGGTGCTGACCCACGAGTACGGGCACGCCGGCGGTCTCGGCCTCGGCGGCAAAGGCCTGGGCATCCTCGAGGTCGTTGGAGATCGGCTTTTCGACCAGCGGCACGATGTTGCGCTTCACGGCCTCGCGGGCAACGCCCAGGTGCAGGTCGTTGGGGGTGGCGATGATGACGGCCTCGGGCTTGACCTCGTCCATCATCTGGGCGGGATCGGTAAAGAACGGCACGCCGGCGGCCTCGGCCGTGGCGCGGGCGCCCTCAAAGGCGTCGGCGATGGCGACGAGCTCGGCCTCGGGCTCCTCGGTGACAAAGCGGATGTGGTTGCGGCCCATGGCGCCGGCGCCGATAACGGCTATGCGGACGGGGTTGAGCTCAGACATTTCGACTCCTTAATACTGGTGACCGGTGGAATGCGACAGAGGGGCTGTCCCTTTGTCGCATCGGTAAAACTAAGCGGACTTCTTCTTGCTGTCGGAGACCATCATGTAGACGGTGAGCACGACGGCGATGGCGGCGATCACAATGGCGCCGTAGAAAGACTGCTGGTAGGCGGCGCTGCCGGCCTCGGCGTGATACAGCACGGCGGTGATGGGCTGGCTGATCCAGGTGGAAGCGGCATAGCCCAGGAACATGATGCCGTAGTTGACGCCGATGTTGCTGGTGCCAAAGGCGCCACCGGTGAGCGGCGGGTAGATGACGAGCAGGGCGCCAAAGCTAAAGCCGAGCAGGGCGAGTGCCACAAAGAACATGCTCTGCGTAAAGCTCATCGACATGATGACGAGCGCGACGATGGTGACGACAAGGCTGATGAGCAGCGACTTATAGGCGCCGAGCTTGTCGATGATCTGGCCAAAGGACAGGCGGCCGACCAGGTTGGCGCAGGTGTTGACGGAGACCACCACACCGCCGAGGGCGACGGCCGCGGCGCTCGTGGGGTCGGCGAAGAGCTGGACGGCGGCGATGGAGGCAACCTTGCCCACGAGCAGGGTACCCGCGGTGGCGGCGAAGGCGAAGGTGATGATGAGGACCCAGAAGCGCGGGGTCTTGACCATCTCGCCCGGGGTGAGGTCACCGAAGGTGCCGGCATGTGCGCCACCCTTGGGGGCCTCGAAGCCCTCGGGCAGCCAACCGGCCTCGGGGGCCTTCAGGAACAGGGCGGAGGCGGCGATCGTCACAAAGAAGATGACGCCGAGTGCCTTGAGGGCGCCAAAGATGCCCAGGCTCGGGATGAGCAGCGAGGCGAGCACCGGGGACAGCACGGCGGGGCCGGCGGTCGAAGCGGCCAGGGTGATGCCGGAGGCAAGGCCCTTCTTGTCGATGAACCACTTTTGGCCGGTGGTGAGCGCCGGGTTGTAGCCCAGGCCGTTGCCGATGGCGGCGACGAGCGAGAACCACAGGTAGAACTGCCACGGCTCGGTGACGGTGCCGGACATGAACCAGCCCACGCCGTAGCACGCGGCGGCGGCGATCACGACGTTGCGCGGGCCGATCTTATCGGAGATGCGGCCGGCGAAGATGCCCGTCACGGCCATGATGGTCTGAAAGACCGGGAACGCCCAGGTAAGGGCGCTCGACCACTCGGGGTAGACGGCGAGCAGGTTCTTGCTCACGACGGAATACAGCGCGATGGAGCTGATGAAGAACATGGTGACGCACGCGGCGGAAAGCACGACGGCGCGACCCTTGTTGGAGTTGGTGGAAGCCATTGGACTCTTTCTAATCGATACGGGGGAGGAGCGGGCGTGTCCGCGGGACCTCCCTGTCAGGTTGGTTTACTGGTCAGTCGGCTTGGCGACGCCGGACTCATCGGACCAGAGCTCGACACCCTTGTTCTTAAGGTAGTTGTCGGCATAGGCGCGACGGCCGCCGGGCTTGGCGGTGAGGTCGCCCATCATGTTGGAGAAGCCGCCGTCGACCTTGATGGCGTCGCCGGTGGTGAAGTCCGAGCGCGTGGACGCCAGGAACATGACGGCGTTGGCGATATCGCTGACCTCGCCGATGCGGCGCGTGGCGATCAGACGGCTGCGGCTCTTTTCGACCTCGGGGTCGGCGTAGAAGTTGGCCGACATCGGGGTCTTGACGAAGCAGGGTTCGACGCAGTTGGAGCGGACGCCGTAGGGGCCCCACTCGGCGGCGAGCATCTTGGACATCATGTTGACGCCCGCCTTGGTGGAGCTGTACACGCCCGAGAACGTCTCGGGGGAGTGGCTGGCAACGGTCGAGATGTGCACCAGGCGACCCTGGCCGGCCTTGATCATCTCGCGACCAAAGCGCTGCGAGGTGATGAAGTAACCGGTGAGGTTGACGTTGATGACCTCGTTCCAGTCGGAGAGCGGCAGGTCCTCCATGGCGGCGAAGCGCAGGATGCCGGCGGTGTTGACGAGGACGTCGACATGGCCGAAGTTGGCGATGGTGGCATCGACGGCGGCCTGAACCTCGGCCTCGTCGGTGGCGTTCATCTTGTAACCCTCGGCGTGGATGCCAAACTCGGCGGCGAGGTCGGCGGCTGCAGCCTTGACCTTTTCCTCGTCCAGATCGAGCAGGACGACGTTGGCGCCGTTGCGGGCGAACTCGCGGCAAATCTCGACGCCCATACCGCCGAGCGCGCCAGTCACGGCGCAGACATCGCCCTCGAGCTTAAGCCAATTGCTCATAGGAACTTCCCTTCTTGTGCCTCCCGGTGGGCCGCTCCCATTAACCGACCCACGTGGTTTTCGCTGGTTATCGTATGCTTTGCATTTGCGCAGGTGAATTGCATATTTGTTAGAATGGCGTTAACCGTAGGTTTATACTGTGCGATGCAGTTTTTTCTCAATTGAGCGCGTGACCTGCCAAAACGACCCCCTTCGGCAGTTCATTGCCATGCGTCTGGAAACGGGAGATTGACGTGTACGATCGACGACTCGAGGCCATATCGGCCGCCGCGGAGCTGGGAAGCTTCTCGCGTGCGGCGGCAAAATTGCGCGTGTCGACCCCGGCGCTCGTCAAACAGGTGTCGGGATTCGAGGCCGAGTTCGGCATCACGTTGTTCGAGCGCTCGCATTCTGGTGTTAAGGTGACGCCGGCAGGTGCTCTGCTGGTGGACGATGCACGTTCGATCATGCGGCAGTCCGAGGACGCGCTGCGCCGTGCCCGACGCGCGGCAGGCGATGGCGGGGCCGTGCGCCTGGGCGTGTCGATGATGTGCCCGGGGCGCCAAACGCTGTCGATGTGGTCGGACATCCACGATCTGGAACCATCGCTGCGATTTGAGATCGTGCCGGTAAGCGACCTCTATGACGAGCGCGAATCCGTCATGCGCAGCTTGGGCCGCGAGGTGGATGTAGTGCAGTCGAGTTTTTCTACTCCACGCTGGGGCGACGCCTGCCAAAAGCTTCGCATCGTTAACGTGCCGTTTTATATCGACCTGCCGCGCACGAGCCCGCTGGCGCGCAAGACGCGCATCACAGTTGCCGACTTAGAGGGCATGCGCCTGCGCGTGCTCCGTCACGGCAACGACGCTATGGACAGTCTGCGTATCGATCTGTTGGCCGACGGCGGCGTAGACGTGATCGACGTGGACAGCTTTGACTTTGCGCTCTTTAACGAGGCAGAGGAAAAGGGCGACGCGGTGCTCACCTGCGGCGCATGGTCGGGGGTGCACCCGGCCTTTGTGGGCGTGCCGTTCCTGTGCGGGCGAGAGGTGCCGGTCTTTTTGCACTATCCGCTCGAGCCCACCCTCCAAGTACAAAAATTCGTCAACGCCATGGCCCAACTCCTCAAGTAGCTCACCTGGAACGGGACTTTTTTGACTCCTTACAAAATGAGGCCCTGGCCAAACGGCCAGGGCCTCACCACTTCTTTTTAGGCTGCGAGAAAAGGCTGCGCGTAGGAGTTCCCCGAGGGAGACGGGGTGTTTGCTCCGCGCGCAGTTTCGCAGCGAAGCGAGAATGTTTGAGCACGGAGTAAACACCCCGTCTCCCTCGGGGAACTCCGTTGGGAGCGTTGGGGCTGTTTTGAGCTACTCCAGCTCAAACGCTCCGGTATAGAGCTGGTAGTAATACCCGCGCTTGGCGATCAGCTCGTCGTGGTTGCCGCGCTCGATGATGCGGCCGTGATCCAGACAGATGATCGCGTCGGAGTTGCGCACGGTGGACAGGCGGTGCGCGATGACAAACGTCGTGCGGCCTTCCATGAGCTTGTCCATGCCGGCTTGCACGATGGCCTCGGTGCGGGTATCGATGCTCGACGTGGCCTCGTCCAGGATCATCGCCGGCGGATCGGCGACGGCGGCGCGTGCGATCGAGATCAGCTGGCGCTGGCCCTGCGACAGCTGGGCGCCGTTGCCGGTGAGCATCGTGTCGTAGCCGTCGGGCAGGCGGGTGATAAAGTCGTCCGCGCCGGCGAGCTTTGCTGCCGCGATGCACTCCTCGTCGGTGGCATCCAGATTGCCGTAGCGGATGTTATCCATCACGGTGCCGGTGAACAGGTTTACGTCCTGCAGCACCACGCCCAGCGAGCGGCGCAGGTCTGCCTTGCGGATCTTGTTGACGTTGATGCCGTCGTAGCGAATCTTGCCGTCGGCGATGTCATAGAAGCGGTTGATGAGGTTGGTGATGGTCGTCTTACCGGCACCGGTGGCGCCGACAAACGCGACCTTCTGGCCCGGCTTGGCAAACACGGACACGCCGTGCAGCACCTCGTGGTCGGGCGTGTAGCCAAAGTCGACGTTGTCCATGACCAGGTCGCCACGCAGCGGCACGTACTCGATCTCGCCGGTTGCGCGGTGCGGATGTTTCCACGCCCACATGCCAGTGTGGTGGTCGGCCTCCTCGAGCTGCCAGGTATCGGGGTTCACCTGAGCGTTGACAAGCGTCACATAGCCTTCGTCGGCTTCGGGCTCCTCGTCGATGAGCTCAAAGATACGGTCGGCGCCGGCGAGGCCCATGACCACGGCGTTGATCTGCTGCGAGATCTGGCCGATCTGTCCACAGAACTGCTTGGTCATGTTGAGGAACGGCACCACGACGGCGATGGACAGCGCCATGCCCGAGATGCTCAGGTTGGGCACGCCCAGCGCCAGGAAAATGCCGCCGGCCAGTGCGACCAGCACGTAGAGCAGGTTGCCCAGGTTCATAAGGATGGGCATGAGGATGTTGGCGTACATGTTGGCCTTCTGCGAGACCTCGAAGAGCTTTTCGTTGCGCTCGTCAAAATCGGCTTCGGCGGCAGACTCGTGGCAGAATGCCTTGACGACCTTCTGGCCGTTCATGACTTCCTCGATATGGCCCTCGACAACGCCGAGCTCGGTCTGCTGCGCAATAAAGAAGCGCGCGGAGTTGGAGCCGAGCAGCTTGGTCATAAAGGTCATAAAGGCGACGCCGGCAATAATGACCAAGCACATCCACACGCTGTAGTACAGCATGATAAAGAACACCGTGACGATGACGATGACCGTCATGAGCAGGTTGGGCAGCGACTGGCTGATCATCTGGCGCAGCGTGTCGATGTCATTGGTGTAGTGGCTCATGATGTCGCCGCGCTGGTGCGTGTCGAAGTAGCGGATCGGCAGGTCCTGCATGCGGTTGAACATCTTCTCGCGCAGCTTCTCCAGCGAGCCCTGCGTGACGATGGCCATGGCGCGGTTCCAGAAGAGCGAGGACAGGATGCCGATGCCGTAGATGCAGGCGAGGGTGGTCACGAGCTGTGCGATCTTGGGCTGCGCGGCTCCCCAATCGCCCGACTGCCACGATTCACCAATAATTTGCAGGGCGCTCTGAAGGAAGGTCGCGCCGATGGAGTTGATGATGGCGCAGAGCACCACGCCGGCGACGACGAGGGGCAAAAGCACGGGGTAAAAGCCAAAGAGCGTCTTGATGAGGCGCGACATGGTGCCGCCCTTGCGGTTGAGCGCGCGCTCGGCGGTCGTTGCCTTACTCATGTGCCTCGCCTCCTTCCTGGGTCTGAGCTTGCGTTACGGATGCCTCGGTGTCGGCCTCGACGGCCTCTTCGCCCTCGGCAGACATCTTGTTCTGCGAGGTAAAGGTCTCGCGGTAGATCTCGCTCGTCTTGAGCAGCTCGTCGTGGTTACCGATCTGCGCGATGCGGCCGCCCTCCATGACGATGATGCAGTCTGCGTCCTGCACGGAGCTAATGCGCTGGGCGATGATGAGCTTGGTCGTGTTGGGCAGATAGCTTGCCAGCCCTGCGCGAATCTTGGCGTCGGTCTTGGTGTCGACGGCGCTCGTGGAGTCGTCCAGGATCAAGATCTTGGGGCGACGCAGCAGGGCACGCGCAATGCACAGGCGCTGCTTCTGACCGCCGGAAACATTGGAGCCGCCCTGTTCGATCCAGGTGTCATAGCCCTTGGGGAAGCCGTCGACAAACTCGTCGGCGCAGGCCAGATGCGCGGCCTCGCGGACCTCTTCGTCGGTGGCGTTCGGGTCTCCCCAACGCAGGTTCTCGGCAATCGTGCCGCTAAACAGCACGTTTTTCTGCAGCACCATGGCCACCTGGTGGCGCAGGGCGTCCAAGTCGTAGTCGCGTACATCCACGCCGCCCACGCGCACGGTACCCTCGGTGGCGTCGTACAGGCGGGCGATGAGGTTTACGAGCGTGGACTTGGCCGAGCCGGTGCCGCCGATGATGCCGATGGTCTCGCCGCTCTTAATGTGCAGGTCGATATCGTCGAGCGCCTGGCGCTTCGCATGCGCGGAATACTTAAAGCTCACGTGGTCAAAGTCGATGGAGCCATCGGCGACCTCGAGCACGGGCTCGGCGGGATCGGCGATCGTGGGCTCGGCGGCCAGCACCTCGGTGATGCGGTGCGCCGATTCGTCGGCCATGGTCACCATGACAAAGATCATCGATAGCTGCATCAGGCTCATGAGGATTTGGAAGCCATAGGTAAAGATCGAGGAGAGCTGGCCCACGTCGAACAGCGTGCCCTGGCTCGTGATGATGAGCTTGGAGCCCAGGTAGATGATGACGACAAACGCGCCGTTGACGCAGATGTTCATCATGGGGTTGTTAAAGGCAAGCAGCTTCTCGGCGCGGGTGAAGTCCATCTGGACGTCGCGTGCGGCGGTCGCGAACTTCTCCTTCTCAAAGTCTTCGCGCACGTAGCTCTTGACCACGCGCATGCCGGTGACGTTTTCCTCGACGGACTCGTTAAGGGCGTCGTACTTGCGGAACACGCGGGCAAAGATCGGGCGCACCTTATAGATGATAAAGAACAGGCCAAAGCCCAGCAGCGGAATGATGACCAGGTAGACCATGGCGACGCTGCCGCCCATGGCGTAGGCCATGGCAAAGGCAAAGACCAACACCAGCGGCGCGCGCACGGCGATGCGGATGAGCATCATAAAGGCCTGCTGCACGTTGTTGATGTCGGTGGTGAGGCGGGTGACGAGCGAGGAGCTCGAGAACTCATCGATGTTGGCAAAGCTGAACGTCTGGATCTTGTAGAACAGGTCGTGACGCAGGTTCTTGGCGAAGCCGCAGCTCGCATGGCTGCAGGTGACGCCGGCAGCGGCACCAAAAGCGAGCGACGTCAGTGCGATGAGCACCAAAAAGCCTGCGGTGGGAAGCATCTGGGCGACGGTGGCGCCGTCTTTGATGGCGTCGATCATGTCGGCGGTGATAAATGGAATCAGCATCTCGCAGAGCACCTCGCCAAGCACCAGCAGCGGCGTGGCGATCGTGACCTTCTTGTAATCGCGGATGCTTCCCATGAGGGTTTTAATCATCCAGTTCCTCCCAGGTTACGCGGATTTTTTCGAGCATCTCGGCGAGCTGTTCGCGCTCGTCGTGCGTAAGGGCGCTAAAGGCCTGTTCCCTAAAGCGAATGCGGGCTGCCTGCTCAACACGGGCCTTTTCCCATCCCGCTTCGGTCAGGCGGATGGTGAGCTGCCGACGGTCTTTGGGATTGCGACTGCGCCCGATAAGACCGCCCAGTTCGAGCTTGGACAGAATCTCGGAAAGGGACCCCGGCTTGAGGTCGAAGTGCATGCCGAGCTCCTGTTGGGACAGCTCGCCGGTCGGCTGCTTGGCGAGTAGGCAGACAATAGGCGCCTTGCCAGATATGCCGCCGCCGTGAAAATGCATGTAATGGCCGCAAAATCCCAGGCCGCTCAGGATGCGCTTGGCGAGTTTGTCTTCGGCGCTGACCGCTTCGGGTATGTCTACCGGTTGCGACAGGTCACCGCCGGGCTCGTGCGAACAAAGGTTAAGAGGTTCATCGCACATGAATTAGTGTTGCTCCTTTCTTTAGTTAGGTAGTGGAATTGTTTTGTGCCTAACCAATCTAGGAGCATGAGAAATGAATGTCAAGGTACCAAACTTATTAAGTTACGGCGTTTTACCAAACGCCGTAACCGCTCGACGCTGCAAACGTTCCTAAGCGGCAATCTGGCGTTCAATCGTCGGGCATGGCCACAAGGCCTATGCCCTCCTCTTTCACGCCACCTTGCTCGCTTAGGAACGCTTTCGCTGTCCGTCCTCAATCTGCAGCGCTGCCTGGGTTGGCATTTGAGTGATCCGTGGGGGACGGAGGATAACGGATCATTTTGGGCTGCGGTGACACCCTTTCGAAGTTGCTTTGTCCAAAACTGTGCCGGATTACTACGATGAATTCGAAATATCAGACCTCGGCATTGTTTTTCGTAAAATCACAAGCTGTCTACCTGCGGTTTTTCCGGAGTGCAATTCGTTGTGGTTGGAAGCTGACGGTTTATCGTAGTAATCCGGCATAGTTTTGGAATGGTAGTAAATAGATGGCAGCTACTGTGCCGCTACCGCCGCGATTTTGCCTCCCATTTCCGTAACCTTTCCGCAACAATGTGCCCTCCTCGGCGCCTGCGCCCGCTTGCAACGCCCCCTGCGCTACACTTAGTCGCACTATGGCGCCGTCGCGTCGCACCCGACCCAAGGGGGACACTCATGAAGAACACTCAGCTGCTGCTGATCAACGATATGTGCGGCTACGGTAAGGTCGCGCTTTCTGCCATGCTGCCGGTGCTGTCGCACATGGGTTACCGTATCCACAACCTGCCGACGGCCCTCGTTTCCGATACGCTCAACTACCCCAAGTTTTACATCCACGACACCACGGAGTACGTGCGTCAGAGTCTTGCCATCTGGGAGGAGCTCGGCTTTGAATTCGACGCCATCTCGACCGGCTTTATCGTGACCGAGGAAGAGGCGCGCATCATCTCGGACTTTTGCCACCGCCGTTCGCAAAAAGGCACCAAGGTGTTCGTCGACCCCATCATGGCCGACAACGGCAGGCTCTACGCCGGCGTGCCCGAATCGACCATCGGCCTTATGCGCAGCCTGGTCGAGTGCGCCGACTACGCGGTGCCCAACTATACCGAGGCGTGTCTGCTCACCGATACGCCTATGGCCGAGCAGATTACGGCCGATGAGGCTCGTGCGCTCGTGGACGCCATGCTCGCGCTGGGCGCCAAGTCGGTGGTCATTACGAGCGCGAAGGTCGACGGGGCGAGTGCCGTCATCGGCTACGACCATGTGGCGGGAGAGTACTTCACGATTCCCTTTGAGCTGATCCCGGTGTATTTCCCGGGCACGGGCGATACGTTCTCGTCGGTGCTCGTGGGTCGCGTTATGGCCGGCTGGAGCTTACAGCGTGCGACGACCGACGCCATGCGTGTGGTGGCCGAGCTTATCGAGCGCAATGCCGACCAAGAAGACAAGTCGGCCGGCCTTCCCATCGAGGCCTGCCTGGATGTGATCGACCATGAGTAACGCCGGCGAGGGCGGCGTCAAGCCTGCGGGCGAGAACGGGCCGCTCGGTGCGCCGCGTGGCAAGCGTCCGCGTATCCGCGTGAGCTGCGTGGACCAGCTGGGTGCGTGCCGTTGTCACCATGGTCACAAGCCGGGAGACGTCTTCGACTTCGATCGAGACCGCGGCAAGATGTGCGCTATGGCCTGTCACGTGGGCTTTCCCTATATCGATATCCTGCGCTATGGCGGAACCGTGCCTGGCAACGAGCCTGGTGCGGCAAAGTTCTGCTGCCCCGAGGTCGATACGCTGAACGTCTGGCTTGCCGAGATCGTTGACGAGTAGTCGAGCGCAATGTGACAAAGGGGCAGCCCCTTTGACACATTCGCCGGCGATGCCCCTTCTTTTGCTTATAATTTCAAATCTCTGCATTTCATCCGATTTTAGGTTCTAAAAATTCTGCGTTTCATCGATAATCAAGCATATAAAACTTTGCATTTCATTTGATGACACTGAGGGGAGAGCCTATGCTGCGTAGGAAAATAGCGGCAGAGCTGGAGCGTTGGCTGAAGTCTGCCGAGCAAAAGGCCTTATTCATTACGGGTTCTCGCCAGATCGGCAAAAGCTATTCGATTCGCGCATTTGGCAAAGCCAGCCATGCAACCTACATCGAGCTCAACCTCATGGAAAATCGCCAGGCAAAAGATGCTCTTCTCGAGGCGCGGAATGCCGATGATTTCATCAGCAGGGTGACGCTTCTTTCGGGAAAGTCGATTGCGCCAGGCAAAACGCTCGTGTTTATCGATGAGGTCCAAGAGGCCCCCGACATCATGACGATGGCAAAGTTCCTTGTTGAGGACGGGAGGTGCCGCTGGGCGTTTTCGGGGTCAATGCTCGGGACTCAGTTCAAGGGCGTCAGGTCCTATCCCGTGGGGTATGTCCACGAGCTTAGGATGTTCCCGCTCGATTTTGAGGAGTTTTGCTGGGCAACCGGGGTGAGCGAGGGGGCTCGCCAAACGATACGTGACGCGTGTATCAGCGAGAGGCCCGTTCCTGATTACATTCATGACGCGATGATGGCAAACTTCAGGACCTATACCGTTGTCGGCGGAATGCCGGAGGTCGTGCAGCGTTTCCTTGACACGCAGGGCGACCTTGCCTCTGTTCGTCAGCTACAGTCAGAGCTCAACGAACAGTACCGGCGGGATATCTCCAAGTATGCAAGCGGGCGAGCCCTTCAGGTGCAGAGCATTTACGATCAGCTCCCTATTATGCTCGAGGGCGAAAACAAGCGCTTCGTGCTCAATTCCATTGACCCCAAGGCTCACTACGAGAAGTATCAGCGAGATTTTGTATGGCTTGTCGATGCCGGCGTTGCTCTCAAAGCCGATATCGTAACCGAGCCAAAATCGCCCTTGCTCAAGACGGCACGGCCATCGCAGTTCAAGCTATATCAATCGGATACGGGCATGTTGATGGCGCGCTACCCCGTCGGAGTCGCCCAAGCGGCGTATCTTGATAGCAAGGAGCCCAATCTGGGCGGCATTTACGAAAACGTGGTGGCCCAGCAGCTGGCTGCCCAAAATCGCCAGCTTTACTACTATCAGACAAAAAAGCGCGGTGAAGTGGACTTTGTGGTCGATGGACCGGATGGGACGGCTGTTCCGATCGAGGTTAAATCGGGCTCCTATTACCACGCGCACGCTGCGCTCGGTCATGTGCTTGATACGGCTGAATATGGCGTAAGGCTCGGGATTGTTTTCTCGAGAGGCAACGTTGAGCGCAACGGAGCGGTTCTCTATTTGCCGCTATATGCGACCTGGGCCCTTTCGGATGTTTTGGGCGACTCCTGCGCCGAGGGGATAAAGCTGGAGGTCAAGCCGGTCTAGGGCTAGTCCCGGATGTGACAAAGGCGTGGCCCGCGACCTCGATTGCCTACAGCTGCTCGAGCATAGCGGTGCAGCCGTCGAGTACGTCGCGGTAGGTGGCATCGAAATTGCCGGTGTACCAGGGGTCGGCCACGTCGCCGGGGCGCTCGGTCCAATCGAGCATGCGCGTAATCTTGCCGTCGGGGTCGTCGCCAAAGATGCGACGCAGGCCGCGGGCGTTCTCGTCGTCCATATAGACAATGTGGTCCCAGTCGCCATACTCTGCGCGACGCACCTGACGTGCGCGATGTGCGACGACGGGAATCCCGACCTCGCGTAGTTTGGCAACGGTACCGTGGTGCGGTGGGTTGCCGATCTCCTCGGTCGAGGTCGCAGCGGAATCAATGACAAACTCGCCCGCGCGCCCGGCGCGGTGCACGAGCTCGGTAAACACCGACTCGGCCATCGTCGAGCGGCAGATATTTCCATAGCAGATAAAAAGAATGCGTTGCATGAGCGGTTTCCTTTCTAGGCGGTCGCGCAGGACTTACAGACTGCTCTTGAGGCAGTTTGCTCCAATAAAGCCCGCTGCGTACAAGGGAAGGTGCCGCAGTTCGCGCCCGTCATCGGTTTCGCTGCGGAAAAAATTGTTCTCGGACAAAATGTAGGCATATGGCGACCGGGCTTTGTCCATAAACGCCCCGAGGGTTCTTGCGCGCACATTGCGTGTGGACTTTACCTCGACGGGCACAATTTCCATACGGTCGGTCTGAAGTAGAAAATCGAGCTCGCCATTCGTCCTCCAAGACGACGGCGGCACCCAATAATACGTCTGCAAGCTATTGCCCGAAAATGCCTGCATGACCGAGTTTTCCGCTAGGGCGCCTCGGAAGTCGGAAGATAGCGCTATGGCGGAATCTTCTTTGAGGTCGAGCCAGAGCCGCGGGTTGATACCGAGTTTGTAGAACATAAGGCCCGTATCGAGAAGATAGACCTTAAAGAAACTTCCGTCTTCCTCGTCGAAGGGGACGAGGGGAGGTTCGATGCCTTCGGTCAGGTTGTTGACCGATATGATGCCGGCGCCCTCGAGCCAGTCGAGTGGCTCGATGAGCTTGGCGCGACGGCCTCCGCGTTCGACCTCGGAGTACTTGAATTTTTTTGTGGACGATCTCAGTAGCTGGGACGGAATGGAGCGCCAGACCTTGCGCGCCGCCACGCCGCTGATCCCGTTTTCGGGGTCGGTCATATCGGCGGTATAGGTCTCGTCGATTTCGCGCTGCTCGATGCGCGCATCCTCGATGGATAACGTCTTGCGATATGCGTTGACGGCGGCGGGCATGCCGCCCACGATCTGGTATCGATGAAACAGGCTGAGTGCGGCTTGGTGCGCGGCGTAGGTCTCGAGCGTGCCGGCGTGGGCACGAATGGCATTAGCCATCTGCTCCTCATCGAGCGCCCAGAGAAACTCCTCGAACGACATGGGATGCATGGTCTCTTGACGAACGCCGCTGGGAAAAGGCAACTTGCGCTTGCGCGTGGCGACGCCGAGCTGGCTGCCGGTCGCGCATATGCGCCAGCCCGAACCCGAAAAAAAGCGAAGCGAGTTGAGCGCCCGTTCGCAGAGCTGTACCTCGTCAAACAGGATGAAGGCGGTCTCTTTGCGAATGGGGGTGCGTTTATAGTCTGAGATTCGCGCCACGATGGCGTCAACGTCGTCGGTGGGACAGTCGAACAGCGGAGCGATCAGCTCAAGATCGGTCTGAAAGTCGAGTTTGACAAACGCATCGCCGGCGATTCGTCTGCCGATTTCCTCGGCAACGTACGTTTTGCCTACGCGTCGCGCACCACGGATGAGGAGGGGGCGCGACGCGTCCTTTGTCGCCCATGATTCGATCACGGATTCGATTGATCTGCGCATGGGGCCGCCTTTCTGATTTCGTGTACTTCAGATACATAGTTTAGTACAATTTCGTGTACTTGAAATACACGAAATTGTAGAAAGCGCGTATCTGAAGTACGTGAAATTGCGCTGCTGGAGCTTGCAGGTGGATAAGCACTACCCGTATGGGACGGTTTTCACCGGTTGCTCGCCGCCCTGGGCTGTGTTCGTCCCTATGCCCGCATCGAGGGCCGTGCTGATTGACGACGGCGCTCCCAACGAGCCAGCTTAATCGTCACCAGCGTGAGGGCCCAGGCCACAAGCGAGAACGCGGCGCCCACTGCGCCCACGTACGCAATGCCAACGCTGCTTACCACGGCGCCGCCCACTGCGGTGCCAAACGAGATGCCGACGTTAAACGCCATGGGCTCAACCGAACTTGCGAGTACCATCGACTTGGGATGGCGGCTGCGTGCCACGTCCATAAAGTGCGTGATGCATGAGACCGAGAACAGGTACATGAGCATCGCCAGGCTAAAGACAAAGACCAGCGCGAGCGGCATGGCGGCGCCCACGGCAAACAGCCCGAGCAGTGCCGCCGCCTGCAGCACAAACGTAACCAGCAGCGCCTTCATGCCAAAACGCGCATCGATCCATCCGCCCAGGATGTTCGAGATCAGGCAGAACACGCCATAGGCCATAAGTGTGGTGCTCGCCTGAACGGTATCCATGCCCAGCACCTGCTCCAGATAAGGCGTCACGTAGCCGTAGAATACGTAGACCGAGCCCACGCCAAACAAGAAGATGAGCATGCCGGTGATGATACTCGGCTCGCGTAGTAGCCCCGCCTGCTCGCGGAAGGTGGCGGGCTCATCGGTCTGCCCGGCGCGAGGCATAAACGCCACGAGCGCGCTACAGATCAAAACGGCAAAGGTCAGCGTGCCGTACATGGCCACGTGCCAATCGAGTGTGTCGGCCACAAACTTGCCAATCGAGGTCACAAAGACCATCGCCACGGAAAACGCGCCGTACACGACCGAGATGGCAAGTGAGGTTTGCTGCGGGGATAGCAGCTCAGGGATGTACGTCACGCCCACGGCGAGCAGCGCACCCGAGACAGAGCCCAGGACAATGCGTGAGATAAACAGCACCTGGAAGTTGGGAGCCAACGCCATGACCAGGTTGCCGAGCACAAAGACGACGCTATAGCACACGAGCAGCTGGTAGCGGCGGAATCGCCCCGTGCTGAGCGCGAGCACCGGCGTCGCGATAGCGTAGACGAGCGCAAACACGCTGATGAGCTGGCCCGCAGTGGCAAGTGATATGCCGAGTTCCGTTGCCAAGTCGCTTTCGATGCCGATGACCACGAACTCGGAGCAGCCGAGCGAGAATCCCAACAGCACGAGCAGCGCCAGGCAGAGCTTGGTGCGCGCGGGGGAGAGCGCGGCGGCGGTTGGCTTACTTTTAGGCGTGGTTGCGGCGGTCAAGGTTGTCACTCCAATGTCGCATGAATAAGCGGGATTCAATCCCTGCAACTCTAACAGAATGTGACAAAGGGGCAGTCCCTTTGTCACATGGAGGGCTTGCCTGTATAGTCGCAATACAGGCGAAGATGGTCTCAGGTACATCGCGGGCGGCAGGAGATCCCATGGGTATGCACACGACAAAGGTTGCAGTGGGCGAGGGCAAGTTTGCGCTCGAGGCCCAGCTGACGGTGACGCCGCGAGGCATGGCGGTGTACGCCTGCTCGCCGGAGTTTGCGCACCTGGGCGCCACGGCGCAGGCCATTCCGCGCCCCGAGCCCGGCCGTACGGCAACGGTGAGCATCCTGGCCGTTCCGTGCCATCGAGACGAGATCCCGGCGCACGATATCGCGGCGGCGCTGGCCACGCGCTTTGGCGTGCCGGTAGTTGCAAGCACGGGTTTTCATGTTGAACAAGCGAGCGGTGACGACCTGCAGCGCGTGCTCGACACCACCAAGGAGCTCATCGCCGCGCTCGAGGAAGCCGCAGCCCGCATTCTGCGCGCCGGCTGGGATGAGGGCGGTGCGGGCGCCGAGGTCGTGGCGGTCGATGCTGCGACCGGCGAGGCGCTTGGCCCCGTCGACCGCATCGAGGCCCATGCTGGTGAGGGCATCCTGCATCAGGCATTTCTGACGCTTCTGGTCGAGGGCCGGGGCGAAGACGCGCGCCTGCTGCTCTGTCGCCGCAGTCCGCTCAAGCGCCTGTGGGGCGGGGTGCTGGCCGATAGCTGCGCCGGCCATCCGCTCCCCGGGGAAGACGTCGCGGCCGCCACGGCGCGCCGCATCAACGAAGAGCTCGGCATTACGCGCGAGCCCGATCAGCTCAAGCACCTCGGACACGTGGTGTACCGCGAGGACCACGGTGACGGTCGCTGCGAGTGCGAATGGTGCGAGGTCTACCTTGCCCATGTTGAGCCGGGCGAGCTGCATATCAACCAAGAGGAGATCTCGGAAGTGCGTCGCGTGGCTCCGTCCGAGCTCAAAGGCTACCTGCAGGGTCACCCCGAGCAGCTGGCCCCCTGGCTCCGCGAGGCCCTCGGCGACCCATTCATCCGCACGGCCCTCGCTATGTAAAAAAGACAGTCCCTTTGCCACATCCAAACCGTCACAACATTCGGCGAAAATCTCGAAAACGAGGAAAAGCGTCGAATGTTGTGACGGTTTTTGTCTAGGGAATCGCTTCTCATCCAAAAAATCCGCTTGACTGTATTGCCGCAACACAGCGCAACGTAAGGGGTGTCCGATAACGGGCGCCCCTTTTTAAGCGGCAACATGGCTGCGAATTCGGAGCGCCCCCAACAAGAAAGGTGGGGAGATGGAAGCGGAAAAGAAGGCGTTTAAGATCACCAAGCGCGAAATTGGCTTTGTGCTGGGTATCGTTGTCTTTTTGCTGGTGAAGTTTCTTCCTTTGGCGGAGCTGAGCTCGACGGTCGAGCTCACGGTCGGCGGTCAGACCTGTCTGGCACTGACGCTCGCCACGGTGGTGTTCTGGGCATGCGGCGTGGCACAGCCGGGCTTTGTGGGCCTGCTCTACTGCGCACTGCTCGTCCTGTTCAAGGTGTGCGTGGACGACACGGGCGCCGCGAGCATCTCGGCGACGGTCGCCTCCACGTTTAGCTCGTGGACCAAGGCCACCATGTGGCTCGTCATCGGCGCCTACCTCATCGCCAGCGCGGTCAAGGAGTCGGGCCTGGGCGAGCGCATCGCCTACGCGTTCATGCTCAAGTTCGTGCGCGACGCCAAGTCGCTCATCATCTCGATCTTCGCGCTCACCTTTGTGCTGTCGCTGCTGATCCCGCATCCGTTCCCCCGCGCCTTCCTCATCCTCGCCGTCGTCTCGGTCATCGCCGAGTCCGCCGGCTACGGTGACGACGACAAGGGCAAGCTCGGCTTCCTCGTGTTTGCCGCTGCCGCCCCGGGTTCCATGTTCTTCCTGACGGGCGACTCCACGCTTAACCCGCTCGTTGCGCAGTACAGTGCCGAGGCCGGCGGCATGAGCCCGTCCTTCGTCGACTGGTTCCTGTACATGAGCGTGCCTATGCTGGTTGCGCTGCTGTGCACCCTGTTCCTGGGCCTTTTCCTCTTTAAGCCCAGCAAGGAGCTCGTCTACGATCGCGAGCAGATCGTGGCCAAGCAGGCCGCGCTCGGCAAGCTCTCCGTCAAGGAGATCCGCACCATCGTGTGGCTTGTCATCGCCATCGCGCTGTGGCTCACCGTCTCGGGCGACTATATCGGCTGGGTCACCCTGGCCATTGGCGTTGCTCTCGCCATGCCCATCATCGGCGAAGTCCTCACTCCCGCCAGCTGGAACGCTGTCGACATCAAGTCCCTCATGTTCCTGACGGCCGCCATGGCCGTGGGCTCCGTGGGCGGTGCCACCGGCATGAACGCCTGGATCGCCGACGTCGTGCTCCCCAGCTCCGTGCCTGAGAACATCTTCCTGTTCGCCCTGCTCGTCGCCGCGCTTTCCATGATCATCCACATGTTCATGGGCTCGGTCATGGCCGTGCTCGGCGTGTGCGTGCCGGCATTTATCAGCTTTGCCGCCGGCTCCAGCGTGAGCCCACTCGCCGTGGCGCTCATCGTCTTCACGTCCATCAACATCCACTACATCCTGCCGTTCCATAACCTGCCGATCCTTATCGGCGAAGGCAAGGACGCCGGCGGCTACACCTCCAAAGAGGCTATGCGCATGGGCATCCCCCTCACCGCGGTCGTCTTTGTCGTCGTGCTGGTCGAGGCCGCCTGGTTCCACCTCTTTGGCCTGATGTAAGCGGTCGAGCGCCCCGGCTGTAAGCAGCCAAGCGCTTGAACTTCGAGTGGTCGAGCGCTCCATTTGTGAGCGCCGCGGCCCCATTACGTTACCCCGTCCGGCGGCACCCCGTCGCCGGACACTCTCCCGAAAGGAGTACGCCATGTCCACTACCGATGCTTCCCAGATCCACGACCTGCGTTCCGCGCTCGACTTTTTGCGTGAGATGCCGGGCCAGCTGCTCGAGACCGACACCCAGGTCGATCCCGATGCCGAGGTCTCGGGCGTCTACCGTCACGTCGGTGCTGGCGGCACCGTCATGCGCCCGACCAAAGAGGGTCCGGCGATGGTCTTCAACAACGTCAAGGGCTTTGACGACGCCAAGGTCTGCATCGGTATGCTTGCCAGCCGCAAGCGCGTTGCCGCCCTGCTCGACCTGGACGAGGAGCACCTGGGCCTCGAGATCGGCAAGCGCTTCGAGAACCTGATCGCCCCCGAGCAGATCGCCGAGGGCAAGCACGTCGACTGCCAGGAGGTCGTGTACAAGGCGACCGACGAGGGCTTTGACCTGCGCAAGATCGTTCCCGCTCCCACCAACACGCCCGTTGACGGCGGCCCCTACATCACCATGGGCCTCGCCTATGGCACGAGCCCCGATGGCACCCAGTCCGACGTAACCATCCACCGCTTCTCCTGCGTCGACAAGGACAAGCTCGCCATGTGGATCACCCCGGGCAGCCGTCACCTGGGCGCGTTTTTTGACGAGTACTGCCAGCGCGGCGAGGACATGCCCATCTCCATTTCCATCGGTCTGGACCCCGCCGTGTACATGTGCTGCGGCTTCGAGGCTCCCACCACGCCGCTCGGCTTCAACGAGCTGCAGATCGCCGGCGCCCTGCGCGGCCGCGCCGTCGAGCTTGCCGACTGCGTCACCGTTCCGCAGAAGTGCATTGCCAATGCCGAGTACGTGCTCGAGGGCTACCTCATGCACGACGAGACTATCAACGAGGACGTTAACGGCCATGGCTACGCCATGCCCGAGTTCCCCGGCTACACCGGCGGCGCCAAGGTCTGCCCGGTGATCAAGATCACCGCCGTCACCACGCGCGTCAACCCTATTATGGAGAGCTGCATCGGCCCTTCGCACGAGCACGTGTCCATGGCCGGTATCCCCACCGAGGCCTCCATCTACAAGATGGTCGAGACCGCTATCCCGGGCCGCCTGCTCAACGTTCACGCCGCTCCCTGCGGTGGCGGCAAGTTCCTTGCCATCATGCAGTTCAAGAAGTCGAGCAAAAATGACGAGGGCCGTCAGCGCAACGCCGCCATGCTCGCCTTCTCGGCGTTCTCCGAGCTCAAGCACGTCATCCTTGTCGACGAGGATGTCGACATCTTCGATATGAGCGACGTGATGTGGGCCATGACCACGCGCTTCCAGGCCGACGTGGACCTCATCACCATCCCCGGTTGCCACTGCCACGTGCTCGATCCGTCCAACGACCCCGCGTTCGATCCTTCGATCCGCGAGCACGGTATCGCCTGCAAGGCCATCTTCGACTGCACGGTTCCGTTTAACCTCAAGAAGAACTTCATCCGCTCGCAGTTCATGGAGATCGATGAAGAGAAGTGGGCCGCCGAGCTCGCCTTCTAGTAAGTAGCCCTACCAAGTAGTTAAGGAGTTGTCATGCCTGAGTCTTCTGTTCGTCCCCGTCGCATTGTCGTTGGCGTGTCTGGCGCCAGCGGTGCGGCACTGGGCCTTGAATGCCTCAAATGCCTGCGCCAGGCCGGCGCTGAGTCGGCGCTTGTCGTCACGCGCGGGGGAGAGATCACCATCGAGCAGGAGCTCGGCATGACGCTCGACGAGTTTGCGTGCTATGCCGATGTGGTCTACGACAACAAGAACATTGGCGCTGCCATCGCAAGCGGCACCTATCCGGTCGACGGCATGATCGTGGCTCCCTGCTCCATGAAGACGCTCGCCGGCATCGCGAGCGGCTACAGCGAAAACCTGTTGCTGCGTGCGACCGATGTGCAGATGAAAGAGCAGCGCCGCCTGGTGCTTATGGTGCGCGAGACGCCCTTCAGTGCAATCCATGTCGACAACATGGCACGCCTGGCGCGCGTGCCGGGCGTCATGCTCATGCCGCCCATGCTCACGTTTTACAACGGCCCCGCCACGCTCGATGAGGCGGTGCATCACATCGCCGCCAAGGCACTCGAGGCCGTCGGCGTGTCGTGCGCCAACTATAAGCGCTGGTCATAGGCATCTTTAGGGTAGGATACGAGTAGTGTTTGAGCCCGCTGCCCCTGTGGGCGGCGGGCTTTTCGTGTCAAAGGGTGTGTCGGGAGGACCTATGCAGACGGGTATGTATGCGATTAGCGAGATGGCGAGCTTGTTTAACGTTTCGCGCCAAACGCTCATCTACTACGACAAGATCGGTCTGTTTAAACCCGCCGTGGTTAACGAAAAAGGCTACCGTTTCTATTCGCCCACGCAGATCCCGCTCATGCGTCTGATCTGCATGCTGCGCGACTTGGGACTGGAACTCGATGAGATCGATCGCCTGACCTCGACGTTCGACATTGGAGAGATGACCGATCACCTGCGCTCGCGGGTGCAGGCGCTCGACGAGCAGATTGCCGGGCTCAAAGCCGAGCGCGCGAGCGTGCAGGAGCGGCTGAGTTTTTACGACGAGGCGGTCTATTGGCGCGAGCGCGAGGGCAAACCGGAGCTCAAGCAATTCGAGCGCCGCTACGTGGTCTTTGAGGAGTTCCCGAGCGATATCGAGCGTGGCCGCTCGATGCTGCACCCCACGCTCATGCGGGCGATTCTGCGCATGCGTGCGCTCACGGGCACACGCCCCATGCGCGGTTGGGGCGCCATGCTGCGTCGCGAGGCGCTGCATTCCGACGACCCCATCGCCGGTGCCGGTTCCTTTGCCGTGTTGCCGCGTGGTGCCGAGGAAATACTGCCGAGCGATCCTGCCGAGCTGGCGGAGATTGGCGTCGAGGTGCTGCCCGAGGGCACGTACCTGTGCATGAGTCGCTGGGGCATGCCGTACGAGCCCGAGGGTATCCGCGCCATCGTGGCCTGCATGGACAGGCACGCGCTCCAGCCCATCGGCAATGCTATCGATTTTTGCTACCTGGACACCACGAGCTACGACGAGTCTCACCAAGAGGACTTCTGCTGTATCCAAATCCCCGTCGCCCTCAAATAACTTGCGGTGAAATAGTCCCTAAATAGCTCGAGTGGGCGTGCAAACAGGAACTATTCCACCGCAACTTCGATGCGACAAAGGAGCAGTCCCTTTATCGCATTCCGTGCGAGCTCCAGCGCCATCTGCGGGTATAAGGCTAACAAGTGTTTATTTGCGAGGCCTAAGGGGCGCCCCGTATGGATATCGATAACTTTGAATGGTGGTATAGCGAGGGCGAGGCTCCGGACGAGGAGTGGGACGAGCCCGCGTCGCGTGACGTGTCGAGCGACGAGGACGAGACCGGCAACGATGCCGTCGAGACGGATGCCACTTCCGACCTCGCCGAGCCCCTGACCTTTGAACAGGCTTGGGCCCAGGCCGAGGCCGACGAGGCAAAGGCCGATGCCACGGCCACGCTGGGTGAGCCAGCCGACATGTCCATTTCGCCGGCAAAGACCCCGCAACCGCGCCACACCATCGACCCTGGCAGTACGGCATCTTTCAGCATTCTCGACGTGCCCGCGCAAGGCGCCCAGGCGCCTGCGCCCACGCATCGCCCCGACCTGGCTCGTGAGGAAGACGCGGGCCGCCGTTCTCCGCTCGGCCCCATCCTCATCGCCTTCATGGCCGGCGTTATCGCCTGCTCGGCAATCGGCAGCATCTGGGGTCATGTCGAGCGGCAGCGCCAAGACGCCGCCAAGGTCGAGATGTCCGTCGAGCAATCGCTCAGCCGCACGCGCTCGGTGCATGTGTCGGTCGAGGTTAAGGACGGCGCGACGTGGGATACCGCGCGCGGCGACAGCCAAATGCTCGTCCATATCGTGGGCCGCACGCTCAGGGGACAAGCAATCGACGAGTACCAATACGTCAATTCCGAAGGTGACGGTATCGAGCTCAAGCCCGGCGACTACGAGCTCACGGTCGATGAGCCGCCCGTCGCCACCGACGGCACGCGTTACCGCGCCTCAAAGCGCATGGTCCCGGTGAGTTTTAATTCGCAAGCACCCGATACGGTCGATAGCGCGCCGCAGGGTGGGTTTGACCTTTATGCTATTGCTCAATAACTGCGCCTGCCGCTCAGCCCTGCTGCCAAGAGTGGGACAATAACCCTCGACACTGTTGTTTACTTTTGGAGGAAGTAGCATGTCCACCGTCACTACCATCAAGCGCGGCGGCCTCACCGCGGCCATCGATTCCATGGGCGCCCAGCTCACGAGCCTTGCCCTCAACGGCAATGAGTATCTGTGGCAGGGCGACCCGGCCTTTTGGGGCAAGCACGCGCCCATCCTGTTCCCCATCGTGGGATCGCTGCGCAACAACACGGCGACGTCTGCCGCCGGCACCTGCGAGATGGCGCGCCACGGCATCGCACGCATTGTCGAGCACAAGATCGTCGAGGTGTCGGAGGACGGTTTGTCCGTTACCTACGAGCTCACCGACACGCCCGAGTCGCTCAAGGCGTTCCCATTCCACTTTAAGCTCAACATGACCTATGCCCTGACCGGCGACGCCACCCTTACGCAGACCTTTGCCGTCACCAACACCGGCGACGTGGACCTGCCGTTCTCGGTGGGCGGCCACCCCGCATTTAACGTGCCCGCCCCCGGCGCCGAGGACGAGGCGTTCGAGGATTACGAGCTGGCGTTTACCGAGGCTTGGACTAACGAGGCCCCCGTCATCACGCCCGATGGCCTTATGACGTTCGAGGGTAGCTACAAGGCCCCCGATAACTCGGACGTGCTGCCCATCACGCACCGCAGCTTCGATAACGACGCCATCATGTTCACCGATACCCCGGGCTCCACGCTCACGCTGCGCGGCCGCAAGTCGGGCCACGGCGTCAAGATCGACTTTGAAGGCTTTAAGTACATCGGCGTGTGGTCTGCCGCCAACGACGCTCCGTTTGTGGCGCTCGAGCCTTGGACCGGTCACACCACCATGTCCACCGAGGACGACGTCTTTGAGCACAAGGTCAACACCATCACCTTGGCCCCCGGCGCTACCGATAAACGCAGCTTTAGCGTCACCTTGCTCTAGAGGTTCCGCCGCTCGGTCGATGCTGCGTGCCGTCCAGAGCGATAATTTGTCATTCAAAAGGCAAGGCATAGACCTTCTGGTCATGCCTTGTCTTTTTCATGCCACTTGTTCGCTCTGGACGTCGCTCGCCGGCATTGCCAAAACATCGACGTCCCCAATGACTACCATGTGTCTATTAATTTTTCGAGCTTGTGCTGCACTGCTGGTCGCTGGCGTATATCCTGTTAAGTCGTCAGCATACGATTCAACAGGGAAGGCAGATTATGCATTCTCCCCATCAGCGCGACGCGCATCCACAGCCGGTGTGCAGCCGTCGCATCTTCTTGGGTAGCGCTCTCGCTGCGAGCGCTTCCGTCGTCGCCGGCGCGCTCGCCGGCTGTCAGCGTCCGTCCACGCTCAAGGTGGTTCAGCCCACGACGGGCGGCGGTCGCGACGACCTGTCCGATTCCGTGATCGGCAAGGACAAGATCCGCATTGGCATGGAGGCGGCCTACGCCCCGTACAACTGGCAGGTTTCCGAAGCCAGTGAGTACACCATCCCCATCGACAACGTGCAGGGCGCCTATGCCGATGGCTACGACGTGCAGATCGCCAAGATCGTCTGCAAGGCCCTCGGTGGCGAGCCCGTTGCCGTCAAGCAGAGCTTCTCGGGCCTTATCGATTCGCTCAACAACGGCCAGATCGACCTCATCATCGCCGGTATGAGCGCCACGCCCGAGCGCGAGGAGTCGGTCGGCTTCTCCGACCCGTACTTCATTGGCTACTTTGGCCTGTTCGTAAAAGAGGGTTCCCCCTACCAAAACGCCACCAAGCTTAGCGACTTCAGCGGTGCCACGGTGCTCGGCCAAAAGGACACCATGCTCGACACCGTCATCGACGAGATCCCGGGCGTTGTGCACAAGAACCCGGTCGATTCGGTTCCCACGGTGTTTTCGAACCTGCTGCAGGGCACGTGCGACGCCGTGACCTACAACACCGAGAATGAGAAGGGCTATATGGCCCAAAACCCGGGTATCGTGCCGATTCAATTTGCCGAAGGCGAGGGCTTTAAGCAGGAGGTCACGGCAAACGTCGGCTGCCGCAAGGGCTCGGATAAGCTGCTTAAGCTCATCGACAAGACGCTCAAGGGCATTAGCCAAGAGGAGCGCGACCAAATGTGGGACGCGTGCCTCGACCGTCAGCCGGCATAGGGAGGCAGCATGAAAACCATCAATCGTCTGGCCTCCTTTATCAGGGCCGACCACCGTTATGTGTACCTGGGCACGAGCGTCATCGCGGCGCTCGGCCTGGCGTTTAGCCAGCGCAACCCCACGTCGCTGAGCTTCTTGGCGCCTACGGGCGTGTTCCAAGACTGCCTCTGGGCAATCCTTTGGGCCTGGCTCGTCGTGTCGGCGGCGGCGCTGGTCACCAAACTCATGCACTGGAACGACTATCGCGAAACGTCGCCGTTTGCTTCCGAGCGCTTCCGTCGCGGCGCGCGCCTGGGCAGCTACGTCGTGGTCGCCATCGCGGCGATCTTCTTTATCGACCGCTGCGTCATGTCATTTATCGACCTGGTGCAGGTGAGCGTTGTCTCGGATTCCAACCCCAGCGACTTTTTGTCGAGCCTGGTCTACATGACCTACAAGAGCGGCGACTTCTTTATCCGCGGCATCGAGATCACCATCGCACTTGCGACCTTCGGTACCGTCATCGCCTTTTTCCTGGCGCTGCTCTTTGTGTTCCTGCGTATTCAGACGTTCGACCGCGTGGATAACGATCTGGTGCGCTTCTTTAAGAGCATCGGCCGCGGCTTTGCGACCGTCTACTCTACCATCGTGCGCGGCACGCCCATGATGGTCCAGGGCCTGCTCATCTATTACGCGGGCTTCACCGTTTTGCGCGGCATGGGCTTCGAGACCGCCCAGGCCAACCAGATTTGGAGTACCTTCACCGCCGGTCTCGTCACCATCTCGCTCAACTCCACCGCCTACATGATGGAGGTCCTGCGCGGCGGCATCGAGTCCATCGATCCCGGCCAGGCCGAGGCGGCGCGCTCGCTGGGTCTGTCGCAGTGGCAGGCCATGCGCAAGGTCGTGTTCCCCCAGGGTATTAAAAACGCGATCCCCGCACTCACCAACGAGCTCATCATCAACATCAAGGATTCGTCGGTGCTTTCGGTCATCGGCGTGTTCGACCTCATGTACGCCACCACCACCGTCGCCGGCGTGTACTACCGCCAGATGGAGGTCTACTGCGTGGCGCTCGTGGTCTACCTGATCCTGACGCTCGTGGCGAGCCGCCTGCTCGAGGCCTTTGGCAAAAAGCTCGGCGCCGAGGCCCCGGCAACGCTGCCCAGCTCCAACTAGGCTCAAGACGAGGAGAATCATCATGGCAGATATCGCCACTACCGGCACCGCGGCCGCCGCACAGACCAATGAGCCGCTTATCCGCGTCGAGGGCCTGCGCAAGAGCTTTGGCTCGCTCGAGGTGCTTAAGGGCATCGACCTGTCCGTTAACCCCGGCGAGGTCGTTACCATTATCGGCGCCTCGGGCTCGGGCAAGTCGACCTTCCTGCGCTGCCTCAACCTGCTCGAGACTCCGGACGCGGGCCATATCTGGTTTCACGGCCAGGACCTTACGGCCGAGCGCTGCAACATTAACAAGCTGCGTGAGGACATCGGCATGGTGTTCCAGGGCTTTAACCTGTTCAACAACATGGATGTGCTCGACAACTGCACGCTCGCGCCCGTCACGCTCAAAAAGATGAGCAAGGCCGAGGCCGAGAAGGTCGCGATGGAGCATCTGACGAGCGTGGGGCTCGAAAAGTTCGCGCACGCCGCCGTGGGCCGCCTATCCGGTGGCCAAAAGCAGCGCGTGGCCATCGCGCGCGCCCTGTGCATGAATCCGCAGATCATGCTGTTCGACGAGCCGACCTCCGCACTCGACCCCGAGATCGTGGGAGAGGTGCTCGAGGTCATGCGCAAGCTTGCGGCCGACGGCATGACCATGGTCGTCGTCACGCACGAGATGGCCTTTGCCCGAACCGTGTCCGACCGCGTGGTCTTTATGGACAAGGGCGTGGTGCTCGAGGACGCCGCGCCGGCCGAGCTCTTCGGCAACCCCAAGCACCAGCGCACCCGCGAGTTCCTCTCGCGTTATCTCGAGGACAAATAACCGACCGCAAACGCTTGCGTTGCAGGGCCGCTCCCGTGGGGCGGCCTTTGTCGTCACAATCGAAAGGATGTCATGGCCGAGGTTTGGCGCTTCTTTGCGCATGAGGACGATTTTGCCGATTTGGATGAAACTGGCGCGTGCGAGCGCCTGGGGCGCGTGCTGTCGTTTCCGACCATCTCGAGCATGGATGCCGAGGCGATGGACTGGCAGCCGTTCGACGACCTGCGCGCCTATATGCAGCAGGCCTGGCCGCACGTATTTGCGGCGGGCGAGGTCGAGCTTATCGACCATTCGCTATTGGTGACACTTAGCGGTTCCGACCCTGCCCTCAAGCCCGTTATGCTCATGGGCCACATGGACGTGGTCCCCGTGGTGCCGGGTACCGAGGCCGACTGGACGCACGCCCCCTTTAGCGGGCACGTGGACGACACCTACATCTGGGGCCGTGGAGCGATCGACATGAAGGACCAGGTCGCAGGCATTCTCGAGGCTGTCGAGTATGCGCTGGCGCACGGTTGGCAGCACGAGCGCACGCTGTTCCTGGCCTTTGGCCAGGACGAGGAGACAACGCAGTACGGTGCAGGCGCCATCGGCCGCGCGCTCGAGGAGCGCGGTGTTGAGCTCGAGTTCCTGATCGACGAGGGCGACTACCGCATCGTTTCGGATGCCGAGTACAGCGCGGGCGAGGGTTGGCTCATGCACGCCGACCTCGCGGAGAAGGGCTATGCCGATATCGTGCTCAAGACGAAGAGTGAGGGTGGTCATTCTTCTAACCCCTACGGCGGCACGTCGCTCGAGGTGCTCAGCCGTGCCATCACCGCAATCTGCGATATCGAGTGGCCGACGCGCGTGACCGATTTACTTGCCGCCCAGCTCGTCGAGCTGGGGCTCTACACGGCGGATGAAATTGCCGCCAACGGGGGCGCCATTGTCCGCGATTGCCTCGCCAGCAAGAAGCTCTATCCGCTGGTGACGACCACCTGCGCACCCACGCAGATCGAGGGTGGCAGCACCGGCGCCAACGTAATGCCGCAGGATATGTGGGCCAACATCAACTTCCGCATGCTCGAGGGCACGAGCGTGGCCGACGTTGTGGCGCGCTGCCGTGAGGCGGTTGCCGGGGCGGACCTTGCCGGTCGTGTCGAAGTGGAGCTAGGCCCCGGCAGCTCCGAACCCTCGCCGTCCCCGCGCATCGGTGGCCCCGGCCTCGAGGCGGTTCGCTCCATCGCCGCCCGCTATTTCCGTGATCCAAAGGGGACGGAGGAAAATGGATCATTCGAGCCAGTGGCAATTGTGCCCTCGACCGTGATCGGTGCGACCGACGCTGCCAACTACCAGCACATTTGCCCTGAGTGCATTCGCTTCTCGGCCTTTGTGGTTGATGACGACGAGTGTGATCGCGGCGTCCACGGCACCAACGAGCGCATCACCCGCCGCGCCTACCTCCAGGGTATCCGCTTCCTCGTCGCTCTACTCCAAACGCTCTAGCCAAAAACAAGCTCTTGGTGCAATGGGGTCAGGTTTGTTTGCACCAATCATTCCGTGCGGGTTATATGCAGGTTTGCCTGCGCACGCTATCATGTATGGGTTAGACCGCAACTATGTACCCCATACACGAAGGGATGCGCATGTATCTGAAGATCGACATGTTCTAGCTGGGCTTACCCCCGCAGTGGCGCCATGCGCCCCATCATTCTGCCGATTTTCATCTTCACGCATATAAAGGAGTCCTGCCATGCGCGACAAGCTCGAAAAGATCATCAAGGCCTACGAGGAGCTCGAGAAGAAGCTGTCCGACCCGGCCGTCGCCTCCGACATCAAGGAGTTCACGCGTCTCAACAAGGAGTACGCGCACCAGTCCGACCTCATTGCTGCCTCGCGCGAGTACATCGGCGCGCTCGACGACATCGAGGCTGCCAAGGAAATGCTCCACGATACTACCGATGCCGATGAGAAGGAGATGCTCCAGATGGACATCTCCGAAAACGAGGCCAAGCTTCCCCAGCTCGAGGAAGATATCAAGTACATGCTCATCCCGAGCGACCCCAACGACGACAAGAACACCATCGTCGAGATCCGCTCCGCCGCCGGTGGCGACGAGGCGGCCATCTTCGCCGGCGACCTGTACAAGATGTACCAGCGCTTTTGCGAGTCGCGTGGCTGGAAGACCACCGTGCTCGATTCCAGCCCCAGCGAGGCCGGCGGCTTTAAGTCCATCGAGTTCAAGGTCGAGGGCGACCGCGTCTACTCCGTCATGAAGTTCGAGTCCGGCGTGCACCGTGTCCAGCGCGTTCCCAAGACCGAGTCTCAGGGCCGCATCCAGACCTCCACGGCAACCGTCGCAGTGCTTCCCGAGGCCGAGGAGATTGACGTCCAGATCAACCAGTCCGACCTGCGTATCGACACTTACTGCGCTTCGGGCCCTGGCGGTCAGTGCGTTAACACCACCTACTCCGCCGTGCGTATCACTCACCTGCCCACCAACACCGTGGTGCAGTCGCAGGAGCAGCGCTCCCAGATCCAGAACCGCGAGGTCTGCATGCAGATGCTGCGTGCCCGTCTGTACGAGATGGAACTCGAGAAGCAGCAGGCCGAGCTCGGCGCCGAGCGCCAGAGCCAGATCGGCCACGGCAACCGTTCCGAGAAGATCCGTACCTACAACCAGCCCCAGGACCGCGTGACCGATCATCGTATCGGCTTCAACTCCACCTACAACGGCGTCCTTCTGGGCGATCAGCTCGGCACCGTCATCGAGGCACTTGCCGCCGCCGAGCGAGCCGAGAAGCTGGCACAAGCAGTTTAAGTTACGGCGTTTTACCAAACGCCGTAACTGATCGACGCTGCAAACGCCCCTAAGCGGCAATCTGACGTTCAATCGTCGGTCGCGTACCGAAGTACGCTTCCCTCCTCTTTCACGTCACCTTGCTCGCTTAGGGGCGTTTTCGCTGACTTATGCTCAACCTGCGGGACCTTGATGCAGTCATTGGGGACGTTCTTAAATGACTAGGTTGGGCACATTGCTTTGAGATGTTATTCAATAAGCTGTGATGGCCTTTGAGCTGCTTACCTGCTTAAGGCAATTAACGGTGTGCATCTGCTATTGAAAATAATGCTCAAAAAATCGTTCAAGAAGTTGCGGGGCGATTTTTGATGCGTCGCGCGTCAAGTGATTTGGCAAGTTCTTGGTTAGATATTGGTCAGTTTTGGGGCAACCTTATTTTGGGGCAACCTTACCAAAAGCTTGACGGATGCAGATTTAGACGTCGGCGAATGAACGCTTCGATTGCAATCCAAGCAAAAATCTGGGCTGATTCTCGATAATCGCCTTCAATCGTCCCTTGCCAAGCGCTGGCTTCGCGTACAATCTGCTCCGACATTCGCGCGCCGCCTGGCGCTTAAGAGGGGAGGACCCCATGGCAAACGAGATCTGGACCATCAAGCGTTGTCTCGAGTGGACCAAGGAGTACCTGGCCGAGCGCGGTGAGGAGCATCCCCGTCTTTCTGCCGAGTGGCTGCTGTGTGCGGCAACGGGCCTGGCGCGTATCGACTTGTATATGCGCATGGACGAGACGCTCGACGCAGCGCAGCTCGAGACCATGCACGCGGCAGTCGTCCGACGCGCGAAGGGCGAGCCGCTGCAGTACATCACCGGTAGCACGCAGTTTCGCATGATCGACGTCGCGTGCGCCCCCGGCGTGCTCATCCCGCGCCCCGAGACCGAGATGCTCGTCGAGGAAGTCCTGGACTATCTGGATGCCGAGGTACTGAGCCCCGAGGCCGCTGCCCGCCAGCGCGTGGAGCTGCCTTGGAACGATGAGGTCGAGCAGGCTCGCAAAGCCGAGGCGGCGCTGGCAGACGAACGCGCGACCGCCGAGCGCCGTGCCGCTAACCTGACGGCTGCCGATGAGGCGGCGCTAGGCGGCGACGTACTGGGCAGCCGTGCCTATGCCGAGGAACTGGCCGACCGCGAGGCCGAGGAAGCCGCCGCGCGGGCAGCAGAAGCCGAAGCCGCGGAAGCCGCCGAGCCCGAGCTCGACGAATACGGCATCGCCATTGAGGGCAACGACCAACAGACGACTCTCGTGCAAGATGCCGCCGAGGCCAACGTACCTGCTCCAGCCGGGCCCCGCACTGCCCGCGTTCTCGAGGTCGGCTGCGGCACGGGCTGCATCTCGCTCTCGCTTGCCTGGGAGCGTCGCGGCCACGTTACCTGCACTGCTACCGATATCGAGCCGCGCGCCATCGACCTTGCTACCAAAAACCGCGATGCGCTTGGCCTCACGTCCGACGAGGTCGCCTTCAGCCTCACGAACCTGGTGAGCTCCATTCCCCGCGAAGAGTGGGGCACCTTTGACGTACTCGTCTCCAACCCGCCCTACATCCCCACCGATGTCATGCGCTCGCTGCCGCACGAGGTCAAGGACTTTGAGCCCGATCTGGCGCTCGAGGGCGGTGCCGACGGCCTCGATATCTTCCGCCGCCTGCTCAACGCGGCGCCCTACATGTTGCGCGCCGGCGGCCTCTTTGCCTGCGAGCTCTACGAGGGCGCCCTCGATGCCGCGGCCGAGCTCTGTCGCCAGGCAGGCCTTTCGGACGTGCGTATCGTCCACGACCTCACCGATCGCCCTCGCATCGTCCGAGCCATCGTCACCGAGCCCAAGCAGCGTATCTAAGCTGAACTAATAGACATTTGCTCAAGTTTGCTCTTGCAATATACCGTAAAACTTCTATTATAGAAGGAGAAAGGTATGTCAAATCAGCTGCATCGGTACCGTATCGTGCTTGATTACATTGAACCTTGGCTTGATGAGCAGGATGAAGCTACGCTGAAGCAGATTTATGCAGACCTTTTGGTGCTCGAGAAGGAAGGTCCCAGCCTTGGTCGTCCACTGGTTGACCGTGTCAAGGGCTCGAAGCTTCATCATTTAAAGGAGCTGAGAGTGACTTCATGTGGTGGGCAGGTGATCCGCATCCTCTTCGCCTTTGACCCCAAGCGCCAGGCGGTATTGCTATTGGCGGGTGATAAGTCACGAGCGGGATCATCAAGGGCAAAATGGAACGGCTGGTATGCGATCAACATTCCAAAGGCCGAGCAAATATACCGTCGCCACGTAAGGAGGCTCGATCGAGATGGAACTGCATGAGTATATGGAATCTCGCGGGATAACACGCGACTCCATTACCGCCGAGCAGGAGAGGACTCGCGATCGTATCGAAGCCTATAAGCTTGCTCAGATTCGCAGGCTAAAAGATCTAACACAGGCGTCGGTCGCCCAATCGATGGGCGTTTCTCAAAAACGCGTATCCGAGCTCGAGCGTGGGGAATTGGGTTCGATGAGGCTTGACACGCTGAGCAGGTACGCAGAGAGCCTCGGCGGAAAACTGGTTGCAAGCATCGAGTTTCCCGATCGTACCGTTACGCTTGCGCGCTAATAATCTTCAATTAACCCCCTCACTTTCACCGACTACTAGAGCCGCTCACCAAACCAACATGCGCTCTGGGCAAATAGGTTGAACGTTTCGTGCGAGAATGCCCCACAGTAAACAAACTTGCACCAGAGCGTAAGGGGCTGGCATACACATGCAGACGGTCTATCGGGTATACGAGGGAGCGCGCGAGCCGCATCGGCTTGCAGTCGAGCGCACGGCCGAGCTACTCGGTCGCGGCGGCCTGGCGCTTATTCCAACCGAGACGGTCTACGGTGTCGCCGTGGCGGTCAACGCCTTCTCGGATGCCGTTCCACAAGATACAAGTGAACCTCTGCCGTGGCCGCGCGATCCGCAGGCCACCGTCAACGGCGCCGCGGTCCCCGCACTCGGTACCGGCTATCGTCGCATCTTTACCCTCAAGCAGCGCGAGCTCACCCAAACGGTTGCCTGGCTGGTCGATGATGCCGAGGCACTCGATCGCTATGGCGTGGATATCCCTAATAAGGCCCGCGTGCTTGCCCGACGATGCTGGCCAGGCGCCCTGACTATCGTGGTCAAGGCGGCCCCCTGCGTGCCGACCTTTATGCGCGCCGCCGACAACACGGTGGCACTTCGCGCTTCGGCCTCGCCCGTGGTGCAAGCGCTCATCCGCGCCTGCGGCAGCCCTCTTGCCTGCACCAGCGCAAACACGCACGGCGCGCCCGCGCCGGCAAGTTTTGCCACGGTGGAGGAGCGCATCCTGGAGGGGGTCGATGTGGCCGTCGACGCCGGTGAGACCCCGTGTCGCGACGCCTCAACCATCGTGTCGTTTCAGCACGGCGAGCTCCAGATCCTGCGCCAAGGCGCGCTTCCCGCATCAGAGATCGAACGGGTCCTGTCCGACCCGATGCAATAGAAAGGTGTAAGCGATGTCGTTGAATCTGGGCATCCTGGGCATGGAAGATGCCTCGTTTAACTTTGGCGGTTCCTACATCATGGCACTCGACTGCGGCACTACCTCGGTACTCGCGACCATCGTCGACGAGTACGGCTGCATCGTCGCCCAGGCGCGTCGTAGCGTCAAAACCAGCTTCCCGCGCCCCGGCTGGGTGGAGCAGGATCCCACGGAGGTGCTTGCGAGCCAGATCGGCGTGATGATGGAGGTTCAGTTTAAGAGCGGCATCCATTCTGACCGCATCGCCGCCATCGGTATCTCCAACCAGCGCGAGACCACGGTGGTGTGGGACCGCATAAGCGGCCAACCCATCTATAACGCCATCGTGTGGCAATGCCGTCGCACCGCACCTCTGATCGACGAGCTGGTCGAGCAGGGCGCAGAAAAACTGGTGCGCTCCCGCACGGGACTCACGCTCGATCCGTATTTCTCGGCCTCCAAGGTGCAGTGGATCCTCGACAACGTCGATGGTGCGCGTGAGAGCGCGGCGGCGGGCGACCTCATGTTCGGCACCATCGACACCTGGCTCATCTACAACCTCACCGGCGGTCAGGTCTTTGCCACCGACTACACCAATGCCAGCCGCACCGCGCTCTTTAATATCCATGTGCTCGATTGGGACGACGATCTGCTGGCGCTTTTCGACGTCCCGCGCTCCATGATGCCCGAGGTTCGTTGGAGCTCGGGCGACTACGGCCGCGTCGCGAGCGACATCATGACCAACATGCCACCCATCATGGGCGTGGCGGGCGACCAGCAGGCGTCGCTGTTCGGCCACTGCTGCTTCCATCCCGGCCAGACCAAAAACACCTATGGCACGGGTTGCTTTATGCTCATGAACACCGGCGACGAGATCGTCGAATCCAAGAACGGTCTGGTCTCCACGATCGGTATCGCCGCGGACGGCAAGATCAGCTATGCGCTCGAGGGCTCTATCTTTGCCGCCGGCTCAACCATGAATTGGCTGCGCAACAACATGGGCATCATCTCGAGCGTGAGCGAGTCCGCGCAACTCGCCGTTTCGATCAACGACAACGAGGGCTGCTACTTCGTCCCCGCCTTCGCAGGCCTGGGCGCTCCCTGGTGGGACCCGCATGCTCGCGGTATCGTGTGCGGCCTGACCGGCGCCTCGAGTCGCGCGACCATTGTGCGTGCGGCCTGCGAGTCCATGGCCTACCAGAGTTATGACGTGCTACGCGCCATGGAGCAGGACGTGGGACTTTCGATTGAGCGCCTGTCCGTCGATGGCGGCGCCTCGCGCAACGAGTTCATCATGCAATTCCAGGCTGATCTGCTGGATATCCCCGTGCTGCAGTGCGAGACGGTGGAGACCACGGCGATCGGCGCCGCGTACTTGGCGGGCCTTGCTGTCGGCTATTGGGAGGATTTGGAGGAGCTGGAGCAAAACGCTCAGATCGTCAAAGTCTTCCATCCTCACATGTCCGCCGAGCGCCGTGAGAGCAACCTCGCTGGTTGGCGTGATGCCGTCAAGCGTTCGCTCAACACCGCTCAGTAGGGTTGCGACGAGCTGCTCGATACAACAAACCGTTAAACTTATGCACGGCGCGAGGCAACAATGTCGCCATGCGTCTTGTCAGCAAGGCCATCTTCCGGCCGCAACGAAAGGGGCAATCAACCCATGACCGTCACCTACGATACGTCCCGCGTGACGCTTGTCGACCATCCGCTCGTCCAGCACAAGCTGTCGATCCTGCGCGACAAGAGCACCGGCACCAACCAGTTCCGCCAGCTCGTGCGCGAGCTTGCGCTCTTTGACGGCTACGAGGCCATGCGCGACCTGCCCATGGAAGACGTCGAGGTCGAGACCCCCATCACCACTGCCACGTTTAAGCAGCTTGCCGGCAAGAAGCTCGCCATCGTTCCTATCCTGCGCGCGGGCCTCGGCATGGTCGATGGCATCCTCGACTTGGTACCCTCTGCCCGCGTGGGCCATATCGGTATGGAGCGCGACGAGGTCACCCACGAGCCGCATGAGTATTACTGCAAGATGCCCAAGGATATCGATCAGCGCATCTGCCTGGTTGTCGACCCCATGCTCGCCACGGGCGGTTCGGCCGAGATGGCCATCAGCTACCTGCGCGAGCGCGGTGTTAAGGATATTCGCATGCTGTGTATCGTCGCCGCGCCCGAGGGCCTCAAGTCACTGACCGAAAAGGACCCCGACGTACATATTTATACCTGCGCCATCGATGACCATCTCAACGAGGCCGCCTACATCGTTCCCGGCCTGGGCGACGCCGGCGACCGCATCTACGGTACGCTCTAGTCGTTGGGCCTTGTCGGCTACGGTCACAAATACGAAGAAATGGTGCGCGCGGGCGAGCAAAAGTCGTCCACGCGCACTTCTGTTAACGGACGTTTTGCGCTGAGGGGTTCGAAAAAACGTATTACCGTACCTGCGGCATAAAGAAGGCCTTAAGAAAACGTACAGGTGCGTATTAACCGTTTGTTTTACGGTTGTACTTTAGCGATTGGCTCGTACAATAGTCACCAATGTTTGGCTGGGACTGTGCTGTGAGGCGTTAAAAAGGAAAGCGAGGAAGCCAGTGTTTCAGATAGTCGATCTGCTCGCTATCGTTGCAGGCGCCATCGCGGGCGCAATTGCCTTCCTTCCCTTTGTTTTTACGCTCAAGCCGGTTCTTGACGATAAGCAGAATGCGGACATGCTCAAGGGCATGGTGAGTCTGGCGGTCTCGGCAGTCGCCCTGCTCGTCTTTACCTTGGTTGTGTTTGCGTTGTTCGGAGAGGCATTTCGCATGTTCCTCCTGGGCGAGGCGATCGGCTTCGTGGTCTTTATGGCCGCCTGCACGGTTCGCGTCGCCAAGGCGCTGCGAGATCCTCATGAGGTCGAAAGGTAAGTCGTGGAAATTTTTGAAAAGCTGCCTGATGAGATTAATCATCTGGTCAGCGAGTTCAGCTCCACCCCTGTCGTGGGCGATCTGAGCTGCGGCATCACGCAGTACTCGTTTTGGCTGATCGTCTCCACGATCGTGCTCCTGATCGTCCTGGCCGTGTTCAAGAAGAAGCAGACCCTGGTTCCCAAGGGCTTCTTCGTCAACGGTTTCGAGTACATCATCGAGTACGTCGAGAACGATATCGGCAAGGGCGTTGTGGGTGAGAACTGGAAGAAGCACTTCCCGTTCCTGTGCTCGCTTTTCCTGTTCATCCTGATCAACAACATGATCGGCCTGATCCCGGGAATGAAGCCCGGCACCGGTGCAATCGGCTCCACCGCCGCGCTCGCCATCTTCGCCTTCGTGTACTTCATCTACTACGGATGCAAGGCTCACGGCGTAATCGGCTACATCAAGAGCCTCGCCCCGCAGGGCGTGAGTTTCCCAATGAACGTGCTCGTGTGGGTCGTCGAGCTTTTCTCGACCTTCCTGCGCCTCATCACGCTCGCCGTCCGTCTGTTCTGCAACATGTTTGCAGGACACGTGGTCATGGGCTCGTTCGCCATCATGGCGAGCATGTTCATGCAGCCGCTGCTTCAGCAGGTTTCCGCGGCCCACGCCGTCGGCGCCCTGCCTTCGCTGGCCTGGCTTGCCATCCTCATCCTGATCTATGCGATCGAGCTTGTGGTCGGCGCCATCCAGGCTTACGTCTTCACGGTCCTTACCGCCGTGTATGTCTCCGAGGCAGAGGAGGTCGCGGAGGAGGAGTAGTCTTCCGTTCGCGCCTTAAAGGTAAGGCAATTCGTTAAACCGCCGGTGCCCGTACCCATGGAGCCCGGCAGTTATAAAAAGGTTATCCTGCGTGAAATAAGACACGCACGACAAAGGAGGAATCGTGGGAGTTATCGGTTACGGTCTCGGTGTTATCGGCGCTGGTCTTGCTATCGGCCTGTCTGCTCTGGGTGCTACGGGTGCTATGGCCCGTCAGCCTGAGGTCCAGGGCCGCGTGTTCACCGTCTTCATCATGGGCTCCGCCTTCGGCGAGGCTCTGGCTCTGATCGGCTTCGTTGTCGCGCTGATCGTTAAATAGCACGGAGCGTCAAGTATGAATCTTTCATCCCAGAAGAGCGCGATCGCACTCTCCGCGTCCGCGGCCGCGCTGCTCATGCCGGTTTCCGCGTTCGCCGAGGACGGCGCTGCCGGTGCGGACATCCTCATCCCTAAGATGGCGGAGTTCATCCCGGCGCTTATCGCCTTCCTGATTATCTGGATCGTGCTGGCCAAGGTCGCCCTACCGGGCATCATGAAAACCATGGAGGAGCGCGGCAAGAAGATCGAGGAGAGCCTCGACGAGGCCGAGAAGACCAAGCAGGAGGCTATCGCCAAGCGCACTGAGTCCGACTCGATCGTCACCGACGCCCGTCGTCAGGCTGCCGACATTGTTCTCGAGGCCCGTAAGGACGCCGAGTCCGAGCGCGCCCGTATCATCGAGGCTGCTCACAAGGAGGCCGAGGAGATCATCGCCAAGGCCCATACGACCGTCGAGGACGAGCGCAAGTCCATCTACGCCGGTGCCGCGAGCTCCATTGCCGACCTGTCCGTTGCCGTCGCCACCAAGATCGTGGGCGAGGCACTCGAGGACGAGGCCGAGCAGAAGAAGCTCATCGAGCGCTACATCCAGGAAGCAGGTAGCCTGAATGCCGACTAGCCGCTATCAGGACAAGGTGCTCGAGACCTACGCGCGCTCCATTCTGGAAGCCGCTAAGGCCGAGAACCATGTGTTCGAGGACCTCGAGATGATCGAGCGCCTGGCTTCTGCCAGCCCCGAGATCATCGCTGTGCTCGACACCATGTCCAAGCGCGACCAGCTCGACCTTCTTCCCAAGGTGGCAGCTGCCTTTAAGTATGTTGCCGAGGAAGACGAGGATGTAGTGGGCGTGACCGTCACCACGGCGATCCCGCTCGACGACGAGCTGCGTCAAACCATCACTAAGAAATGCGAGCAGGACTTCGGCCGCAAGGTATTCCTTATCGAGCAGGTCGACCCGTCTATCGTGGGCGGCCTGGTGCTCGAGGCTCGCGGCGAGCGTCGTGACATTTCCGTCAAGACGCAGCTGCGCATCGCGCAGGAGACCCTCGCAAACTCTGCTAATTCGTACGGAGGTGAAGCCTAATGTCCGAAACCCTCAATGCCCAGGATATCGCCAAGAAACTGCAGGAGCAGCTCACGAGCCTCTCCGCGACGGTCGATACGCATGAGGTTTCAACGGTCGACGAGGTAGGCGACGGCATCGCGCGCGTCTCCGGCCTCAAGAGCGCCATGGCAGGCGAGCTTCTGGAGTTCAAGAGCTCCGATACCGGTGAGACCGTCTTCGGCCTTGCCCAGAACCTTGACCGTGACGAGGTCGGCGCCGTTCTGTTCGGTGCCGTCGACTCCATCAAGGAAGGCGACGAGTGCCGCACCACTGGTCGCATTATGGATATCCCCGTGAGCCGTGCCATGCTCGGCCGCGTCGTCAATCCGCTCGGCCAGCCTATCGACGGCCTGGGTGACATTGTCGCCACGCACCGTCGTCCCATTGAGTTTAAGGCTCCCGGCGTTATCGACCGTACCCCGGTGTGCGAGCCGGTTCAGACTGGTCTGTTGGCTATCGACTCCATGGTGCCCATCGGTCGCGGCCAGCGCGAACTTATCATCGGCGACCGTAAGACCGGTAAGACCGCTATCGCCATCGACGCTATCCTCAACCAGCGTGGCAAGGGCATGGTCTGCATCTATGTTGCCATCGGCCAGAAGGCCTCCACGGTTGCCAACATCCGTGAGACCCTCGCCCAGCACGGTGCGCTCGAATACACCATCATCGTTTCGGCAACCGCTGCCGATTCCGCCCCTATGCAGTACATCGCGCCTATGGCCGGTGCCGCTATCGGCGAGTTCTTTATGTACAACGGTGAGGACGGTAAGCCCGCCAGCGAGACCAACCCTGGCGGTCACGTGCTCGTCATCTACGACGATCTGTCCAAGCAGGCTGTGGCTTACCGTCAGATGTCGCTGACGCTGCATCGTCCGCCCGGACGCGAGGCCTATCCTGGCGACATCTTCTACCTGCACTCTCGTCTGCTCGAGCGTGCCGTCAAGATGTCCAAGAAGAATGGTTACGGCTCCATGACGGCTCTGCCGATCATCGAGACCCAGGACGGTGACGTCTCGGCCTACATTCCGACCAACGTCATTTCCATTACCGATGGTCAGATTTACCTGCAGTCCGAGCTTTTCTTCCAGGGCCAGCGCCCGGCAGTCGACGTGGGCATCTCCGTGTCCCGCGTCGGTGGCGACGCACAGACCAAGGCTATGAAGCAGGTCGCCGGCAACCTCCGTCTGGACCTCGCTTCGTATCAGGAGCTCGCCGGCTTTACGCAGTTCGGCTCCGACCTCGACGAGGCCACGCAAAAGCAGCTTACCCACGGCGCCCGCATGACTGAGCTCCTTAAGCAGCCGCGCTACAAGCCGTTCGAGGTTTCCGAGCAGATCGTTACGCTGTTCGCTGGCAACGAGGGCTTCCTGGATGACCTGGAGATTGCCGACGTGCTGCCCTTCCGTGCCGAGCTCATCGAGTACATGGACAATGGCTTTGGCTTGCTGCTCGACAAGGTTCGCGCCAAGAAGATCGATGATGACACCAAGGCTGAGCTCTTGCGCGTCATCGGTGACTTCAAGCAGCAGTTCATGGCCAAGCACCATTCGGATGTTTCTGGATCAGAGGAGAACTAAGCCCCATGGCCAACCTTCGCGACATTAAGAAGCGAATCTCCTCGGTTACCACGACCAAGCAGATCACGCGCACGATGGAGATGGTCTCTACGGCCAAGATCCGTCGTGCCCTCGATCGCTCCAAGCAGGCCGAGCCCTATAAGGAGGCGCTGACCGACGTCATGTTGACGGTCGCCGGTGACGCCTCCTGTTCGGGCACCGATCCCATGCTGCAGAAGCATGAGAGCGTCAAGCATGGCCTGATTGTCGTTATTGCCTCGGACCGCGGCCTTGCCGGCGGTTTCAATACGACGGTGGAGCGTACGGCCGAAAAGCTCGCCGCTTCTTGGGCGAACGATGGCATCGAGTGCGAGATCATTGCGTGTGGACGCAAGCCGGCCACGTATTTCCGCGACCGCGCAAACGTCGTCATGCACTTTGAGGGCAATTCCTCCGAGCCCGATTTTAATCAGGCCCGCATGATCTCCTCTCATATCTGCGATGCGTATCGTGCCGGTGAGCTTGACCGTGTCGAGCTTGTCTACCACCACGCCAAGAACCGCGTGGATCAGGAACTTCGCGTCGAGCATTTGTTGCCGCTCGACCCCGAGATGATCGCTATGGCCCACGGTCCGCGTAAGAACGAGACCGACGCCCCTAAGCGCATCTCGTCCACGTTCGAGTTCGTGCCCTCTCCCGAGCATGTTCTCGGCAAGCTTGTGCCGTCTTATATCCTGACGGTCATCTACCAGGCCCTGATCGATTCGGCGGCTGCCGAGCAGGGTGCACGCCGCAAGGCCATGCACTCCGCGACGGAAAACGCCACCGCGATCATCTCGACCCTTACCCGCACGTATAGTCGCGTGCGCCAGGCTTCGATCACGACCGAGATTAACGAGATCGTCGGCGGAGCCTCAGCATTGGAGGAACAGTAATGGCTAATAACACCGTAAAGCTTGCGGTCGAGGAAGCCACCAAGAAGACGACTGCCGGTGATGGTCGTATCGTGCGAATCATCGGCCCTGTCGTCGACGTCAAGTTTGACGGCGCGGTGCCCCCGATCTACAACGCGCTCACGGTCGAGGCCGAGACCCCGATCGGTCATCTGAGCACGATCCTCGAGGTCGAGAGCCAGCTTCCGGGCGGCGTCGTCCGCACGGTCGCCATGTCCTCGACCGACGGCCTGCAGCGCGGCCTCATCGCCACCGATACCGGTGAGCCCATGAAGATGCCCGTTGGTCCCAAGACGCTCGGCCGCATTTGGAACGTCATGGGCAAGCCCGTCGACGGCAAGCCCATGCCCGAGGTGGAGGAGTTCTACCCCATCCACCATGCAGCGCCCCGTTTCGACGAGCTCACTACCAAGACCGAGATCTTCGAGACCGGCATCAAGGCCGTCGACCTTCTTGAGCCCTACATCCGTGGCGGCAAGACAGGCCTGTTCGGCGGCGCCGGCGTCGGCAAGACCGTTTTGATTCAGGAGCTCATCAACAACCTCGCTCAGGAGCACGGTGGCACCTCGGTGTTCACCGGTGTCGGCGAGCGTACCCGCGAGGGCACCGACCTGTTCCTTGAGATGAGCGAGTCTGGCGTTATCGACAAGACCTGCTTGGTCTATGGTCAGATGAACGAGCCGCCCGGAGCGCGTCTACGCATCGGTCTGGCCGGCCTTACCACCGCTGAGTATTTCCGCGATCGTGGCCAGGACGTTCTGCTGTTCATTGACAACATCTTCCGCTTCTCCCAGGCAGGTTCCGAGGTTTCCGCACTGCTGGGCCGTATGCCGTCCGCCGTTGGTTACCAGCCCACGCTGGCAACCGAGATGGGCGACCTCCAGGAGCGCATTACCTCGACCAAGACGGGCTCCATTACCTCCGTCCAGGCTGTTTACGTCCCCGCAGACGACCTAACCGACCCGGCGCCTGCCACGACGTTTACGCACCTCGACGCCACCACGGTTCTTTCGCGTAGCATTTCGTCGCTTGGCCTGTTCCCGGCTATCGACCCGCTCGCGTCTTCCTCCGACGCTCTCGATCCCTCGATCGTCGGCGAGGAGCACTACCGTGTCGCCGTCAAGGTCCAGGAGCTCCTGCAGGAGTACTCCGACCTTCAGGACATCATCGCCATTCTGGGTATGGACGAGCTGTCCGAGGAGCAGCGCCTTACGGTCAACCGCGCTCGTAAGATTCAGCAGTTCCTCTCGCAGTCCTTCCATGTCGCCGAGAAGTTCACCGGCAACCCCGGTGTCTACGTCCGCGTCGAGGATACCGTCCGCTCTTTCGCCGAGATTGTCGACGGCAAGGCCGATGACCTGCCCGAGCAGGCATTCCGCTATGCCTCCACGATTGAGGACGTGCGTGAGCGCGCCCGCAAGATGGAGGAGAAGTAGGTTATGCGTATCCGCATCGTGTGCCCCGTGAGCCTCGCCTATGAGGGTGACGCTGCGTTTGTGTCGATTCCGTCTACGGATGGCGAGTTTGGCGTTTTACCTGCTCACTCCAGCGAAATCTGCACGATCGACCGCGGTTACGTTCGCGTTTCCGATAAGGCCATGGGCACTGTCGACCACACGTTTGCCGTGGCCGGCGGCTATGCCCAGGTTGCGGACGATGTCGTGACCGTCCTCGCCGAGCGCGCTTGCGATTTGGCGACCGTCGACGCCGACAAGGTTAAAGCTGATATTCAAGGTTTTGAAGAGAAGCTGGGTAATTTGTCGGAGGATGATGCACGCCGCGCCTACCTCTATAATGAAATCGCATGGTGTAAGCTCAAGCTTGCCCAATAGTCAAACGTTTTAGCGTTCGACCATTTGCGAACACATCATGCCCGGGATGGCCCAGCCACCCCGGGCATGCTTTTTGAAAGGGTAGACCTTGGATATTATCCGCGTTGAGGGTGGCCACGCCATCGGAGGCTCCGTGCCCGTCTCGGGTGCAAAGAATTCCGCACTCAAACTCATGGCCGCAACGCTTCTGGCGCCGGGCAAGACAACGCTTCAGAACGTGCCCGATATTTCCGATGTCCACGTTATGGGCAAGGTGCTCAAGGGCATGGGCGCGACGATTGAAGTTCTCGATGAGCACACGCTCGAAATCGATACCTCCCAGGTTGATTCCTGGGAGGCTCCCTACGAGCTTGTCGCCAAGATGCGCGCCTCCACGGCTGTGATGGGCCCCCTGCTGGGTCGTTTCCATCGCGCCAAGATCGCCATGCCGGGCGGCTGCAACCTGGGTGCTCGCAAGATCGATATGCATATCTTGGGTCTCGAGGCTCTGGGCGTCGAGTTCGACACCGCCCACGGCTACATCAACGCCAGTGCTCCCCAGGGTCTGCACGGCACCACCGTCACGCTCGAGTTCGCGAGCGTGGGCGCTACCGAGAACCTCATCATGGCTGCCGTGCGCGCACAGGGCACCACGGTTATCGACAACGCTGCCCGCGAGCCCGAGATCGTTGACCTTGCCAACATGCTCAACGAGATGGGTGCCAAGATCGTCGGCGCGGGCACGCCCGTCGTGACCATCGAGGGCGTGGAGGAGCTGCACCCCGTTACCCATTGCGTGGTGGGCGACCGTATCGAGGCCGGCACCTTTATCGTCGCCGGCGCCCTCATGGCCGATGAACGCGGCGTCGATGTTACGGGGTTCTGCCCCATCCACCTGGGCATGGTGCTCAAAAAGATGGAGCTTATGGGCATCGAGTGCGAGCGTATCGAGAACGGTGTCCACGTCAATCGCGCCGAGCGCATCAAGCCGGTCGATATCCAGACGCTTCCGTTCCCGGGTTTCCCGACCGACATGCAGGCGCAGATCATGGTGCTCTCGGCCCTTGCCGACGGAAGCTCCGTAATTACCGAGAATATCTTCGAGAACCGCTTCATGTTCGCTTCCGAGCTCGTGCGTATGGGTGCCGATATTCGTATCGAGAGCCATCACGCCATGATTCACGGCGTCAAGGGCTTCTCGGGCGCACAGGTCACCTCACCCGACCTGCGTGGCGGCGCGGCTCTTGTGGTTGCCGGTCTTATCGCCGATGGCGTTACCGAGGTCTCGGCCATCCATCACATCAAACGTGGCTACGAGCAGTTTGTCGAAAAGCTGCAGGCGCTTGGCGCGCATGTCGAACATGCCACCGTTCCCGATCCCGTCATCTACTAATGCAGGTTGCCTATGTTTAACAAGAAGCCCCTAGCGGATAACACCCGAAGACCCTCGACTGGTGCGCAGGCCAAGATCTACAGTCGCGACAATGTCGCACGCTATTCCGAGCGCGCCCGTCAGCGACGTCGCGGCCACACGGTTCGCCGTGTCGCGCTCATCGCCGTGCTCGGCGTGTTGTTGAGCGTCACGACCGCTGCAGGTCTGTGGTTTGCCACTATCATGGGCAAGCTTGGCGACTCCAATGTCATTACCAACAACCTGCGCCAGATTCTGGTCGATACCGATGAGGCAAAAGATCCGTTCTACGTGCTGCTTCTTGGTACCGACGGTCGTCCGGGCGAGGATACGTATCGTGCCGACTCAATTATCCTGGCTCGCATTGACCCTACGAAAAAGCAGGCAACGCTTATCTCCATTCCGCGCGATACCAAGGTTGTCTATAACGGCTCGACCATGAAGATTAACGCCTGTCATACGTATGGCGGCGCCGAGGCCATGGTCCAGGCGGTCAACGAGCTGTGCGGCGTGCAGATTTCTCACTATGCCGAGGTCAGCTTTGACGGCATGCAGTCGCTTATTGATTCGGTTGGCGGTATCGACATCAACGCGACCGACGACGTCGACGATCCCGAGCATCTGGATATTAAGATTACTGCCGGCCAGCAGCATATGGATGGCGTCACTGCCCTTACCTACGCCCGTTGCCGTTACATCTATGCCGACGGCGACTATACGCGCATGCGCCACCAGCGTCAGGTGCTTGGCGCCCTCGCCAACCAGATTCTCAACAACTTTGACGCCACCAAGGTCTTTGATCTGGTCAACTCGCTGTCCGACATGCTCGTAACCGATATGAGCGTTCAGGATATCGTCTCTACGGTCAATGCCATGCGTGGCATGGATGTCGAGGGCATCTACTCGGCCAACCTGCCTTCGTATGCCGACGACAGCACTATGATCGACGGCGTGAGCTATGTCTTTGTCTACGAAGACGAGCTTAAGGAAATGATGGCCCGCGTCGACGCCGGCGAGGATCCCAAGGGCCCCAACACCATGGGCCTTTCTGACGGCTCCAGCTCCACGATCGGTGACCTCAATAACAATACGTCCGAGGACTACGCATATGGCACCGCGACCTCGTCGGGTGGTTCGGTCGATTCCGACGATTCGGGCGACGGCTCCGATTACTATGAAGAGCCCACCGGTGACGGCAACGGCTACGAAGCCAACTACTAGGGTTACGCGGGCTTACCAGCCCGCGTAACCAGTTGACGCTGCAAACCCGCCAGAGCGGCAATCTGCCTTTCAACTTCGGCGGCATGATCAGGAAGGTTCCGCCGTTCTGCCGAACGGCGGACCGGCCGACGCTGCGCGGGCCGCATTTGGACAATCTGACGTTCAACTTCAAGGGCGCGACCAGAAGGTCAGCGCCCTTTCGTTTCACGTCACCTTGTCTCAAATGCGGCCCGCTCGCTGCCCGTCCTCAACCTGTGACGTTAGTCATTGGGGACGTTCTAGGCACTTGGGGACACTCCTTGCGTCAAGAGGCTGGCGCGCGTCAACCTGGTCTCATTGCAGCAAAAAATCGCCCCGTTCTCGATTGAGGACGGGGCGATTCGTCTTTTGGGCTTATGCGGCCAGTCTTATGCGAAACGGGCGACAAGCTCCTGCAGGACGTCGGTCATCTTGACGAGTGAGCTGACCGGGACAAACTCGTTGACGCCGTGGTAGCAGTAACCGCCTGTCGAGAGGTTGGGGCAGGGCAGGCCACGGAACGACAGCTGGGCGCCGTCGGTGCCGCCGCGAATCGGCAACACCTGGGGCTCGACGTCGCAGGCAAGGAAGGCGTCCTTGGCGACATCGATCAGCTCCGGGTAGTCGCGGACGATCTCGGCCATGTTGCGGTACTGGTGCTTAATCTCGACCGTTACGCGCTCCTCGCCCAGTCGCTGGTTGAGCAGTGCGGCGGCGGCATCCATCAGCTCGAGCTTCTGCTGGAACTTGGCGGCATCATGATCACGGACGATATAGCGCGCCGTGGCATGGTCGACCGTTGCCGAGACGCCCTCAAGGTGATAGAAGCCCTCGTAGCCCTCGGTGTATTCCGGACGCTGCTCGTAGGGGAGCAGAGCATTGAAGTCGCAGAACAGGTTGCTCGCGTTGACCATGCGGCCCTTGGCGTCGCCGGGGTGAATGGACTGGCCCTCAAAGCGAACGGTTGCCTCGGCGGCATTGAAGCACTCCCACTCAAGCTCGCCAACCGGACCGCCGTCTACCGTGTAGGCGTACTTGCAGCCGAAGGCCTCGATATCCAACAGCTCAGCGCCGTGACCGATTTCCTCGTCCGGGCAGAAGCAAATGCCGAGCGCGGGGTGGGGCAGGGAGGGATCCTGCGCGATGCGAGCGACGAGTGCCATGATTTCGGCGACACCCGCCTTGTCGTCGGCTCCCAGCAGCGTAGTTCCGTCGGAGCAGACAAGGTCCTCACCCACCAGATCGTTGAGGGCGGGAAGCTTGGCGGTGCTCATGGACACGGGCTTGCCGTCAACGATGCCACAAACCAGGTCGCCGCCCTCGTAGTGCACGATGTGCGGCGCTACGCCGGCGCCCGGCGCGACCTCGGTGGTATCGAGGTGCGCGATCAGGCCCAGGGCGGGCTTATTCTCGGAACCGGCGCTAGCGGGAATGTGCGCGCAGACATAGGCGTTTTCGGTTACATGGGCATCGGTCGCACCCAGCTCGCGCAGCTCCTCGGCAAGCACGTTGGCAAGGTCAAACTGGACGGTGCTCGACGGCACCTGGTCGCAGTTGGCATCCTCGGACTGCGTGTTGATCTGGACATAGCGCAAAAAACGCTCGAGGACGTCGGGGTTCGTGGTGGTGTTTTCCATAAAGACCGCTCCAATCTTGGTCGTCGTGTGCAACAAGAACTCTAGCACGGTATGCCGCGGCATACCGCGACGCTTGGATGGGGTAGAATCAGCCATTGAATGCAGAAGGGACGGATGTTCATGGATACGACAAATAGCTCGCGCGAGCTACGCCTAACGGTGGCGAACGAAGACTACTTGGAGTGCATGGTTCGCATCGAAAGCGAAGATGGGGAGACCGGCGGCGTGCGATCGGTCGATATCGCACAGCGCCTTGGCGTCTCGAAGGCATCGGTCAACAAGGCGGTTTCGGCTCTCAAGGCATCCGAGCTTGTCGAGCAGTCTCACTACGGCAAAGTTATCCTGACTGACCGTGGACGCGAGGTCGGCTCGGCTATCTGGTATCGCCATCGCCTGATCCGCACGTTTTTGGTCCAGGAGCTCGGCGTCGACTTTGAGTGTGCCGATACCGAGGCCTGCATGATGGAGCACGCGCTTTCCGAGGACACGATGAACCGCTGGCTCGCCTATCTCGAAAAGCAGGGAATCAGCGTCGAGGAATAGCGAAATACATATATGGACACGAGTTATTACAATCGTTTTGGCGGCGAGGAGTTTATGCGCCGACTTGCCAGTGAGACATTGCTGGCGCAGGGCCCCATGGGCAGTGTGCTGCTGAGCGAATGCGGCGCCGCCGATATTCCGCCGGCATTTTGGAATCTCGCCGAACCGCAGACGGTTTCCCGTATCCATCGACTGTACGCCGCCGCTGGCGCGCAGGTGCTCATCACAAACACGTTTCAGGCGTCGGGTCACGCTCTCGATCAAGACGAAATCGCCCCATCCATGGCGGAGGTCAATCGCGGGGCGGTCGACGATGCCCGCCAGGCAAATCCGCAGCTCCTGTTGGGGTCTATGGGCCCTATTGCCATTGAGTGGTTTGTCGAGGGTTCCCCCGAGTATCGAGAGATTCGCGCAAACGCTCGTGAGCAGGCGTCCGCCTTGCTCAACGCCGGCGTAGACGGCCTCCTGATCGAGACAGTCACGTCGATTCGCAATCTGCAGCCCGTGCTCGCCGGCGTATGCGACGCCGCCGACGGTATGCCCATCTTGGTGAGTTTTGCTATTGACGACAAGGGCGACCTGCTAGGCGATGGCCTAAACATCGAAGGTGCCATCTTGTATGCCGAGAAGCACGGTGCGAACTCGGTCGGGGTCAATTGCTGCTCCTTGAAAGCGGCTACTGCCGCGGTGCCAAGGATGGTCGCCGCGGCCACCACGCCCGTTACGGTTCGGCCCAACGCGGGAAATCCGGTTCAGACACAGGATGGGCCCGTGTGGCACGAGGACCCCGAAGCCTTCGCTCGCGCATGTGTCGAGTGGAAGAGGGCAGGCGCCGCAATGGTAGGCAGCTGCTGCGGAACCACAGCGGTTACGACGGCCGCTATGGCGGATGCGCTCAATATATAGAACCCGAAAATAGGAGTATCGAATTACCGCCCCCGCCGGGGCGGTTTTTCTTGCCGGTGCGTACCTCGACAGCTTTTGCCTAAACGGTGAACGAGCGTGCCGGCGGCTTGCCGGATGCCCGTTGCGGGTATACCTCATGCGTACCATGATCCGAACACTGCGAGGTGTCTGCGCGTGTGCGCGATAATTCACTTTGGAACTGACGGTTGGCGAGCTCGCGTCGACGGAGACTTTACTATCAACAACGTCGCTCGTGTCACCGATGCTATCGGCAGGCTATGGCAAAAGACGAATCCCGGTAAAACGGTATATGTAGGATTTGACACTCGGCCGCAAGCGCGCGAGTTCGCCGAGTTCGCGGCGGGCGTGATTGCCGCCTACGGGCTCGATGCCGTGCTCGTGTCTCGACCGGTGCCGACTCCTGCTCTTACGTGGGCGGCTGCGTATGACGGCGAGGCATGCGGCGCGCTTATGGTGACGGGCTCACATCATCCGCAGGGCTATCTATGCCTCAAGCTGCGGATGGGTGATGGCTCGACGGCCAACCAGGATGTCATCGAAGAACTCGAGGAGACGATGGCCGCCGAGCCGCTGGGGCTTGAGGGGCAATACCGCACGGCAGATATCATTCCCGACTATATGCGAGCGGTGGCATCGTTTGTCGACGCGGATGCCATTCGCGCCGCGCATATGCGTGTGGTGGTTGACCCCATGGGCGGAGCTGCGCAGGGATATCTTGCCGACTTGCTTCGAGAGCTTGGCGTCGAAGTCCACGAGATTCACGCCGACGAGACGACCGATAGGGGAGATATCTGCCCCGACCCGGTCGAGCCGTGGGTGGATGCTTGTGAGCGCGCTGTTGTCGAGGACGGGGCGTGCGCCGGCCTGGTGACTGATGGCGACGCCGATCGTATCGGCGCGGTTGATGAGCGCGGCAGATATATACATCCACATCAGATCATGGCGCTCGTTTTGGGCGATTTGGTCCAGTATCGCAATCTGAAGGGACGCGTCGTCGTCAACCTTTCATGCTCCACGCTTGTGCGTCGAATTGCCGAGGCGCTCGGCTGCCGCGTGGTCATCAAGCCCGTCGGTTTTAAATATATAGCTGCCGAGATGAAGAAGGGCGGCGTTCTCGTGGGTGGCGAAGAGGCCGGTGGTATCGGTATCGCCGCGCACATGCCCGAGCGCGACGGCATCCTTGCCTGCCTGATTTTGTGCGAGCTCATGGCCAAGACCGGCGCACCCTTGGGCGTGCTTATCGATCAGCTCGAGGCGAGCTTTGGCAAGACAAGCTACGGACGTCGAGATTTGCGTCTTGAGGCCGAGGATGCCGAGACGTTGCGCACGCTGCTTCCCGGCGTGAATCCCAAGTCGATATGCGGCAAGACGCCGCAGAGCGTAAGCCATATGGATGGCTTACGTCTGGCATTTGAGGATGACACCTGGCTACTGGTTCGTCCCAGCGGGACCGAACCGGTGGTGCGCGTGTACGCCGAGGGCTTTTCGGTGGAGGAGCGCGATGAGCTGCTCGATGCCGGCTGCGATTTGGCCAGGGGTGCATATCGGCTTTAGCCAAGGGGCCACTCTATATAAAGATATGCTCGGCGAGCGGTAGTTAACGACCGGCAAACGTCGGTCAGAGGCACAGTTGTGTAGGAAATGTGTGCGCCCAGATTCCCGCCCCCGGGGCCCCTCCGGTCTGGCAATATATCTCCTTGCCGCGC
>WGSI01000060.1:0-9458 GCA_014871745.1 Collinsella sp.
ACGACTCGTAGGGTCGATCTTGAAGCCAATCGATTCCCTCATCACCCTTCATCAGTGACAGTCTAATGGCAAGGCGCACAACATTATTATCCTCACTAAAACGAAAAACCGCCAACTCGACATAGCGAAATCGGCGGTTCTGGGGCTCGAAACTAGAGGCAACTCACGCAAGTTATTAAACGAACATCCTATCCAACAGCGATTTCTTGATATTCCTTAACAGCTCAAGCTTACGCTGATGAAGGGTGATGACGTGATCTAACTGCGAGAAGCTGTTCCCGATAACCTCTTGCTCAGCTAGACACGGAACCAAAATAGATTCGTGCATGAGATCGTCAGGAACCAATTCGTTCATCATGGTTCCGTTTTTTGTAGCGTTGACGAGGATGGGTCTCATAGACTCTTCGCGCGGAATATAGTATTTCCAGAAGCTATAACGCTGCTCGACGATGGGCCTCAAACATGAAAATCGCGGCGACATAAGCCCGTCACCTGCATCGTTGAGAACGAAGCGTCCATAGGCGTGCACTTTGTTGGTATGGCCCTCAAAAGCGATATCTCCAACTCGAATGACTTTGTAGTTGCTTAGCGAATCGTCGGCTGCGCCGTTTCCGCCATTGAAAGTCATCGTCGCAATGGAAAGTGTCCTATCGTATCCAAGCTCACAATTGACGTTTCGCTCATTGTTGACCACATACATATCCGAGAACTTACGCTGTTCCCAAGGGTCAGTGAAACCCTCGAAGCGGATTTCGGGTTCGGTCTCACCGGGTTTCGGAAACATCTTGTCGAGCATCGATTTCTTCAACGTGCACAGCTTGTCGTGCTTACGCTGATGAAGGGTGATGAGGGAGTCAAGCTGTGCGAAGTAACGTCCGATTTGCTGTTGCTCGACGCTACTTGGCATGCGCAAAAGCATGTCCTTGATCTTGCCAAAGTCTACACTTTCTACGGTTGTTCCAGTCTTGCCAAACTCAAGCAGCAATTCCTTGTTGCGCGAAATAAAGAACTGAAGTAGCCACCCTCCACAGCACGTGTCTTGGGGCAGAATGACGCGAATATCCTGGTTAACGGTTGAAGGTTTCCGCAGCTCAGCCACCGGAAGAGTATGGCGAAGAATCCCGCTCCTCGTTACCATTACTAAAGATCCGGCGGGATAAAGAGTTAGCTTTTTTGCGCCCTTCTCAGTTATCTGAGTCGTAGTTCTATCAAGGTAGCTAGATTTCACGTCCTGGGACGTAACCCACAGTACGCATCCATCTTCGTAGTTATCGGAATCTGCCATTGACGGAGTATGCCCGCCGCCAAACGTAGCTACTTCGCTCAGCTTACGCTGTTCCCAAGGGTCAGTGAATCCCTCGAAGCGGATTTCCGGGGTATTTTGTTTCTCTGCCATGCTACTCACCGCCCAACAGCTTTCGCAGCTCGGCAATGCCCGCCATGTCGTACTCGTTGCCCGTAAGCTGCCCCAACATGTCTGCCAGCTGGCTTTCTGCATCATCTATCTGGTTGCACACGTCCGAGTAAGTTGTCGCGTATTTGGCGTTGAGCGCAGCTACCTTCGCGATGAAGTCGCTCACAACGGTTTCGGGAAGGGCCAGAAGCTCGGCCTGCAACGGCTCTATCCACTTGGCGGCCAGCAGATCGTCGCACTGGTCGTTGGTCAGGCCCTCGATGACCTCCTTGGTCGTCTCCTCAAGGGCTACTCTCGCTTCCTTATTCGCCTTCTTGAGGCTTTTCTCCTCATCGAGCAGCGCCTGCGCACGAACCAGACCTTGCTCGAAATCGTTTTCAGGGTGCTTTCCGATAGCCTTCACAGCCTTCTTGAGCTCAGCTGCCACAAACGAACCTTCGTCGCTGACAGCAGCAGAGGATCCCTTGTCCTCCTCGTCGAAGCTCTCGAGAATCCCATCTACTTCCTGTGATATCTCGCCAAGGCGGGCATCACGGGAAGCAATCTTCTTGACGTCGTCGGCAAGCAGGTGCTCTTGAACAAGCTCAAACGGCAGGATGCGGCCAGCCCAGCCGTCCTGCACCTCGACGTCTTTACCGTTCTTCTTCTTGACAACCATATTCGGGTCCACCTTGCGCACAGCGCCTTTCCCCTCGGTCTGGATGACCTCCAGGTCGCCGGAAATTCCCACCCAGGCATCGTCGAGCGCCTGGTAGGCGTCGTAGCCGTCGATCAGGGCTGAACCCGCCAGCGCATCTTTCAAAAGCGCCGCGATGGCCTCTTCCTCCGCCACGGTATCGACTTCATCGGCAGCGTCCACCAAACGGCTTCGCAGCGTGGCCGGTAAATGGCTTGTCGCATCACGATAGCCGCCCAAGAAGGCGCGGACGTCGGCATTTTCCTTCGCTACTTGCGCAACGTCGTCGGTCGCGGGCGCAAGACACGAACCGTCGGCGTTGCGGTAGAGTTGCCCTTTGAGGCTCGGCCATACTTTCCAGTAGCGTTCGAGCGCGTCGACCTCGGCCTTCGGCACGCCGCCGAACATGGTGGCGTACACGTCCCAGCTTTCGGCGGCCGCGCTCGAGTCCACGTAGCGCGGGATGTTGAGGTTATAGTCGTTGGCACGGATCTCGTCGATGGGAACCAGGCGGCTGAACTTGTCGACGGTCGCGTTCGTTGTCACGGCGTCAACTATGCGCTTGATGTCACTTGCCCGCAGCTTGTTGTTCTTGCCCTCTTTCACGAAATGCTTGGAGGCGTCCACCACCAATACGTCGCTCGTCTCGCGCTGCTTGCGCAGCACCATGATGATGGTGGGGATGCCCGTGCCGAAGAAGATATTGGCAGGAAGCCCGATGATTGCCTGAATATGGCGGTTCTCCACCAGGTTCTTGCGAATGGCGCCCTCCTCGCCGCCGCGGAACAACACGCCGTGGGGCAGAACGATGCACATGATGCCGTCGGGGCGCAAGTGGTACAAATCATGCAAAAGGAAGGCGTAATCAGCTTTGGATTTAGGAGCAACGCCGAATTTGAAGCGAGGGTCGAGCTCCTTATCTTCCGAATCCCAGTTCTGGGAGTACGGCGGGTTCGACACCACGGCATCGACGAAGAGCGGATCATAGGTCTCATCCTTGTTCTCGACGGTGTCGAACCAGGGCCAGTCGTCTTCGAGCGTATCGCCATTGCGCGCCACTATGTTGTCGGGAAGAATTCCACGCATGACCAGATTCATACGCGTGAGGTTGTACGTGTTCTCCTTAAGCTCCTGCGCATAATACTTGATGGAGTCCGGGTCGCCGTTGCGTCGTGCCACGGCTTTGCCGATATTGATAAGCAGCGAGCCCGATCCGCTCGTGGGATCGTAGATGGTGATGTTCTCGCGTCCGGCCAGGTGCCACGAGACTATCTCGCTCATGAGCATGGAGACTTCGTGCGGCGTATAGAACTCGCCTGCTTTCTTACCGGCGTTGGCGGCGAAGTTGCTGATCAAGTACTCGTAGATGAAGCCAAGCACGTCGTAGTCCTGGCGACCGTCCATCGGGATGTCCTTGATGAGGTAGATGAGGTCGCGAGCGGCCTTGGACTGGCTCCGTGCGTCGGTGCCGAGCTTGGAGAGACCGGTCTGCAGCGTGTCGAAGATGCCGTCGAAGACGCGCTTGCGGGCAGGGTCGATGTTGCGGCTAAAAGCAGAGAGAGCGTCGCGAACGTTCGAAATCTCGAAGTCGCCGCCCTTGGCGACCCAGGTGGAGAAGAGGTTCTCGTAGGCGATAAAGTAGCCGCACTCGCCCTTGACGAACTCGACCGTTTCCTCATCGTCTTCCACGAGGCTCGGCAAATCCTCCTCGGCGAAATCACGTGCCTTCAGGCGAGCGACTTCAGTCTCGGAGAGGAACTTGTAGAAGATGAATCCCAGAATGTAGTCCTTGTACTCGTTAGCCTCGATCTTGGATCGCATCTTGTTGGCGGACTCCCATATCTTGGAGGCCAGCTGCTGCTTGTTCATCTAGTTTTCCTCGCTTCTATAGACTTGGTTGAGCGTTTCTCCGTCGTCGCTTGCCCATTCGGTCCAGCCGTTCTGGCTGCCGCCGAGCACGAACACCGCCGCGGCGCTGGGCGTCGGGAACTCGAGATCTTCGTCGAGCTCTGCGATACTGCCCGAATCGCCGAAGATCTCCCTGCGCGCGGCCGCGACGGCCGCGTTTTTCAGCACAGGTCTCGAGAGGTTCACTTTCGAGCCAGCGAGCACGGTGAAGTGCCCGGTGGCCTTGTCGTAGCGCCCCGCCCCGCGTATGCCGTTCTTCTTCGTGTGGAAGACCGCCGGCGCACCCGCCGGACCCTGGTCGACTCTGTCGAGGTCGTACCCCAGAGCTGCCATCCTGAAGAGGATCCTATCGTGCAGGCGCTCGACGGCCTCTTCCTTGTACGGGTCGACGTAGGGTTTGGGCGTCGCCGAGTTGTCGGTCTCGTACGAGCCGTGGGTACGCACGTAGTCGATGGCCTTCGCCTCTAGGACGTCCAGTGCGTCCTTGCTGATGTTCTGGTCGTCATCGAGGAACATAACGGCCTTGTTCCAGAACTCCTTCTTCGCCTTGTGTGCGTCGAGCCGGGCGATGCCCTGAGTCGTCTGCCCAGCGTAGACGCGGCTCACGTTGCCGTGGTCCTCGTCGAGCAGGTAGTAGACGCCGCGCTGCGGGATGTTCGGCAGCGACTTCGCCTCGGCGAGGTCTTCCCTCGGAACGACGACGGTCACAAGCGACTCGCCGTCGATGCGGCAGATGCGGATGCGGTCCGGCTTCGCGTCTATGAGCTGGACGGTGAGAGTCTTGACCCGGATCATGCTCACGCCCCCTTCTTCGCGAGCTCTTCGATCATGCAGGTGCGCACGAAAGCAGAGAAGCTCATGCCCCGCAGGGCCGCCTCCTCTTTCGCCGCGTCGCGCAGGGTGTCGGGGATGCGCAGGGTCACGGAGACCTGGTCGCCGTCCACCAGGAAGCTTCTGATCTCGGTCTCGTCGGGATTGCTCTTGATGAGCTCCTTGTAGCTGTCAGGCATCTGCGCTCCCATCGCTCGAAATGCAATACAAATGCGTTTGCAACATTATAACGCGACGGCACGCGGCGGCACTGGGAATGCGAGGACAGCCGATGCCCAGGCTTTATATGAGCGCGGACGGCGAAGGACGCCCTGATTGGGCTTGGATGGCCGCTTTCGTTTGGGTCCTCATCTCTCGTTATCGCGAGGTTCGGCGTTTGCCCGCTCCTCGGCTTAGAGAACCTCGTTCTGAGCCTCCAAGATTCGCGCAGCGTCACCGATGCGCTCGGCGCACCTCTTGCTTATCGACCTCAGGGCCAGAATCCTCTCGACGTCGAGCAGGTCCAGCTGGTCGGCGTGCGCCAGGGACTCGAGCAGCTGGTCCAGGCCCCTCGCCAGCCTCCCGGCTTCCGCCACCGCGTCGAGCAGTTCGAGGCGCTCCACCTTCTCTTCGTAGCCCAACATCTGCTTGCCTCCTTCTCTCAACGGACGTGTCGCGCAGCACCGTAGCCGTTCCGCGCAACGAAAAGCCTCACCGCCAGCGATCTCGTGCGCACATCGGCCGCAAGCGGCACGGGAAAGCCGTCCGTGCCGACTCATGCCGCGGCGCCGCGGCTCGGGAACCCGCCTCCGTCCCCGCCGCAACGTCGTCGCCAATCCCCGCCGGAGCCCAGCAACCGCCGACGGGTCGCATCCCTTGCCCGGAGGGTCTCGGCGCCCACGCCGGATTCCATGCCGCACGCCTCCGCCCCTTTGATCCGAAACCCGCCCTGGCGCTCCTTGGACGCGCAGGGTCGCACGCCGGCGGGCGGCCAGCAAGGGTCGCGACACTTTTTCGAGTTCTTCGCCCCATGCGCTCCGCGCGCGAACAACGCGAAAAACTGCCGTCGGGAGATTTCTATATCCACGCCCGACTTCTCTTCCTCCCTTGCAGGCACGCCCGCGCTGCATGCGACTCACGCGGCGCAAGGCACGCCACAGGGACGGGCCTCAGAGTCTAAGGAGCAAGACATGAACGACATGAAGGAAAAGGCGATGGGCGCGGTCAAGGCCTTCCTCGAGCGCAAGGGCTACGAGATCGTCGACGAGGCCTGGCAGGGCCCCGAGGGCATCGGCGGGATCGACCTCGTGGCGGTGGACGAGGACGGGGCCCTGGTGTTCGTCGACGCCACGGTCCGGATCGGGACGGACGGCTTCCCCGAGGCCCACAGGGCGCGCGGGCTGCGCGAGGCGCTGGCGGCGGCGTGGCTCGCCGGCAACGGCGACGACTACGCCGACACCCCGGTCCGCTTCGACGAGGTGGCGATGATGGTCGTCAAGGAGAACCGAGCGCTCCTGCGCCACCACATCAACTGCTTCGGCGAGATGGAGCCGCTCTCCTAGGCGGCGCGCCCGGCCCCGGGCTCCCGGGGCCGGGTTTCCCCGAAACTCGGCCCCTGTACCACGAAAGCGTACATATCCGTACGTTTTCGTGGTACACTCCGCTTGTCGGACAAATCCGTACGATTTTGTCCCGACGCTCCGAGACTCGGGGCGCGCCGGACCGGATGCGGCGAGGCGCGCCCCACGCTAGAGAGGACGCGACCCATGCGCACGATAGCCATTTCCAACTACAAGGGCGGCGTCGGCAAGACGACGACCGCCGTGAACCTGGCGGCCATCTTCGCCGCCCGGGGCCTTCGGACCCTGCTCGTCGACCTCGACCCGCAGGCGTCGGCCACCGACTTCTTCGGCCTCTACGACCGGGCCGCCTCCGAGCGGCGCACATCGGTCGAGCTGCTCTACGGCGGCGCGCCCGTGGAGGAGATCGCCTACGCCGCCGGGGAGAACCTCGACGTGGTGGCCTCGACCATCGACCTCGTCGACCAGAACGAGATGCTCCTGCGCGAGCAGCGCCTCAAGTTCGCGCTCGACGACGCCTCGGGCTCCTACGACGCCTGCCTCATCGACTGCAGCCCCGTGATGCGCAGGCTCGCCTTCAACGCCTACCTCGCCGCCGCGGAGGGCGGCATGGTCGTCATCCCCGTGAAGCTCGACTCCACCGTGATGCGCGGCACGGCGCTCACCGTGGAGGCGACGCGGTCAATCGCGGACGCCCTGCGCATGCCCACGCCCCGCTGGAAGATACTGCGCACCTGCGTGCCCGGCCGCATGACCAACGCCGAGGCCACGGGCGCGGCCGTGCTCGACGGGTTCTTCCCAGACGAGCAGTTCGAGACGGTCATCCACGCGAGCAGCAAGGTCTGCGAGGGCAGCTGGCAATGGAAGCCGGTGGCGGCCTTCGAGCCAGGGAGCCGCCCCGCACGCGACTACGAGGCTCTCGCCGACGAGGTGTCCCGTGAGCTCGCCTAGCCAGGTGGCCGCGGGCTTCACCATCACGGGGCTTCTCGACGGCGCGTCGCGCACCCGCGGGCGCTACCCGGTGTCCGAGATAGCGGTGGCCGACATCGCCGACCACCCGGCGAACGCCGCCTACTCCATGGACCCAACGGGGATAGCCGAGCTCGCCGAGTCCATACGCGAGGACGGCCTCACCGACCTGCCGCTGGTGCGCAAGGTCGGCGACGGCTCGTGGCAGATGGTCTCCGGGCACCGGCGCAAGGCCGCCTACGCGCTGCTCGCCAAGGACGACCCCGCCTACGAGAAGATGCCCTGCCGCGTGATAGAGGGCATCGACGACGAGCGGGCGGTGACGCTGCTCCACGCCGCGAACTACTTCACCCGCGCGCTCACCGTGACCGAGCGCGCCGCCGCGACCGAGGCGCTCAGGGGCGACGCCGTGCGCCTGCGCTCCGAGGACCCGTCGCTCTCCGGCATGCGCGTCGACGACGTGAAGGCCGCCATCATCGAGCGGCAGACGGGCCGCAAGGTCTCCGGCAAGACCATCGCGCGCGAGGAGAGGCTGGCCCGCCGCATCGCCGAGGACCTCTCGCCCGAGTGGGCCGCCGAGGCCGACCGCGGCAACCTCAGCGCCGAGGCGGTGCGCTCGCTCGCGGGCATGCCGAAGGAGCGCCAGGCGGAGATGCACGCCGCGATGGAGCCCTGGCGGCGCACCAAGCGCGAGCTCTCCGACTACGTGAGGAGCGAGGGGAAGGCGCAGGCAGGCCCCGACGGGCGCATCTCCAAGGCAGCGAGGCTCGTCGCCGACTTCCTGGAGAGCCCGCCCGAGAGCCCGAGCCCGGCCGACCTCTCGCTGCTGCGGGAGATGGCGCTCATGACCGCGCCCTACGCGGAGGCGGGCGCAGGAGCCCAGAAGGTTCGAAGAAGGGCCTCACACTCGAAATCCAGCAAGTAGCCTATGGCGTCCGACACTTCGGTCGGGCGTCCATAGCACTTGGGGACCGGGCGGCCTCGGACCCGTCATGCCGCGGGCCGTTCGGGAGCCCGCTTTCGCGAGGCCCGGTCCCAGAGGCGGCGCCCGAGCCGGGCCGCCGCCTGCGGGGGATCCCCCGCGCCCCTAGAGAGACGCGCCCGCCGCACGGCGGGCGCGAGGAAAGGAATCCGCCATGGAAGAGGAAGCCGGCACCGCCAAAGGCAAGGAGCGCCGCGTCACGTTCCGCATGGAGGAAGGCGACTACGACGCGCTCTGCGAGCGGTGCGAGCGCGCCGGCCTCAGCAAGTCGGAGTACCTGCGCTACCTCGTGCGCATACCGCTGTCGACGGAGGCCAACGCGGGAGACGAGCACCGCATACTCGTGGACCGCAGGGCCCTGTGGGCGATGTCGCGAGAGCTCACGAAGTGGGGCTACCACTACAACCAGGCCGTGCACGCGATGAACCTCATCAACTTCCACGCCCGCCACGGGCACGTCGACCGGGACCTCGTCGCGGATAGCATCCCGACGATCGAGCGCGAGCTCGCCGACGTGAACGCCGCGGCCCGAGAGATGGCGGCGGAGCTCGGTCGCATCGGCGCCGACTCGCTCGTGGAGGGCTCGCCATGCCGATCCTGAAGCCGATAAGCGGCCACGGCTCGACGGGCGGCATCCGCCGCTACCTCGAGAAGGGAGGCCGCGCCCTGGCGCGCGACCTGTTCAACCTGAGCTACGACGAGCGCGACGCCGGCGCGCTGGGGGAAGACGCCAAGGAGGCCTGCGCCTGGGACGCCGAGATGGACGCCACGCGCGCCGCGTTCGGCACGGACGCACCCTGGAGGGGCAAGCCCGCGCGCACGTTCAAGCACTTCGTGCTCTCGCCGGACCCCGGCGACGACATCGACCTGGCGACGCTGCGCGAGCTCGCGTGCTCGTGGGCGCTCAGGCACTTCGACGACCACGAGATCGCCATCGTCTACCACGACGACAACGCCCGCGGCATACCGCACGCGCACATCGTCGTGAACAACGCCAACCTCCGCACCGGCTACCGCATGCAGACCCAGCACCCCGAGGACCTCAACCGAGACCTGCAGGACATGGCGCGCGAGCGCGGGCTGTCGGGGCTCTCCAACGACCGGGCGCCCGAATCTCCG
>WGSI01000061.1:0-8613 GCA_014871745.1 Collinsella sp.
CGGGTTCACCATCCATGGTGGGGCGCGTTTCTAACGAAGCCGTAACGGCCGTTGGAGTCTTATATATGTCTGGACTCTCTATGCTCGCGCTGGATAGACATCGCCAGAACGGGTATAGTATCGAAAGTTTTGTCGTTTACCAGCGGGGGAGTCCTGTGGGCATCAAAAAGAAGATCAAAAAGGAGCTTATCGGCACTTCCGATTACCCGTCGAATAAGATCTTCACGATCTCCAATTTCATTACCTTCACGCGCCTGATCCTCACGCTGGTCTTCCTGTACCTGTTTGTGACGGACAACAACCGTGTCGTCGCCATCGTCATCTATGCCATCGCGGCCTCCACCGACTGGATGGACGGCCAGATTGCCCGCATGACCAAAACGGTCTCGTGGCTCGGCAAGGTTATGGATCCCATCTGCGACCGTGCGCTGCTATTTACCGGCGTACTGGGCCTGGTGGTCCGCGGCGAGCTTCCCATCTGGGTCTGCGTGCTCATCATTGGTCGCGATATCTACCTTGGTATCGGCACGCTCATCGTGCGCCACTATCACCGCCGCCCCATCGACGTCGTCTTTCCCGGCAAGATTGCGACGGCGCTGCTCATGACCGGCTTCTCGCTTATGCTTCTGGGCTTTCCCACTGTGGATGGCTGGCATCTGCTGCCCGCCACGTTCACGGCCTTCCCGGGCCTCAACGGCAGCCCGGTACCGCTTGGCATCTTCTTTGTGTACGGCGGCGTCATCTTCTCCATGCTCACCGCCGTCATCTATTCCATTAAGGGTGGAGCGGCCATTAAACAAGCCGTGGCGCATCCCGAGGACGAAGACATCGACTTTCTTAACCCCGAAATCGAAGACTAAGTCGTTGGGGTATGATTACGTACAGTTCATTCTTTGCGGCATGTCCGCGTTAAGTTAGGGGTTGTCATGGACAACATGGTTAACAATATGCCTCAGAACGATAAGGCCTCAGACGCCACCTGCGTTTTCCGCGTTCCTTCGAGCGATGTCACCGTTCCCGACCTCATGGCCAACGTGCACATCACCGCACCCGTCCTATCTATCGTCAAAGGCCCTCAAACCGGTGCAGCCTTTGAGCTCGAGGATAATGTGACCACCATCGGTCGCGATCCCGCTAACGGCATCTTCCTCAACGACATGACCGTGTCGCGTAGCCATGCGCGCATTATTCGCGAGGGTCTGGGTGCCCGCATCGAAGACCTGGGCTCGCTCAATGGTACGTGGGTTGACGGCGCCATCGTCAACGGCGCACCGCTGCACGATGGCTCTTCCGTCCAGATCGGTACGTTTACGCTCATCTACCACGAGAGCACGCCGGAGCGCATCGAAACCGGTGAGTAGGGCATGGCCGAACGCAATTATCTGAGTATCGGCCAGGTCGTCAATCTACTTCGAGGCGCATACCCCGATCTTTCGAACTCAAAAATTAGATTTCTCGAAGATGAGGGGCTCATCACCCCTCATCGCACGCCTAAGGGCTATCGTCAGTACTCCAAGGAGGACGTTGACCGCCTGGAGGTCATTCTGCACCTGCAGAAGACTCGCTACATGCCGCTCAACGTGATCAAGCAGCGCCTGGAAAACGCCACGGACCTGTCTACGCTCGCCTACGAGGTGGGCCTGTTGTCCGATGTTCCGCTCAAGACGGAACCCAAGGAGACTAAGCAAAAACTGCATCCCATCGAGACCATCCCCGATATGCTCGGCGTCGAGATCTCGTTTATCCGCTCCCTGGCCGAAAACGACCTCATTCGCATCATCAAGAGCCCGCAGAATCGCGAGCTTGTCGATGGCCGCGATTTCCCGATCATCCGCTATTGCTCCGAGCTTTCGCGCTTCCATATCGAGCCGCGCAACCTGCGCCAGTACGTATCGTCCGCAAACCGCGAATCCTCGATGTTTGAGCAGGTGCTCGTAAGCATGCTCGGTATGGATACTTCCGACGACGAGCGCGATGCCAAGCTCGAGCGTGCATTTAAGAAGCTGCATGACCTCACCGAGGGCGTCCATACCGCTCTGCTCAAGAACCGTGTATTCGAGTCACTCAACGCCGTGGTGGAGGATGCCGATATCGATGCCCTCGACGAGGAGATCGCACGCTCCGAGTCAACCAAGGCCAAAAGCGAAGAGACATCTACCTCCGCGGTCCCCGTGCGTGAGGAATCCCTCGTGCAGCCGCTCAAGGTTGTCGCCCCCTCACGCGCCGGCACCGCCAGCGCGGCCAAATAGACGCTGCTACAAACCAGCCTCCCCTGAAAGGTCATGCCATGTACGACTTCGAATCTCACATCGTCGACATCCCCGACTATCCCGAGCCCGGAGTCGTCTTTAAGGACATCACGCCGCTCTTTGGTAATCCCGAGGCCCTGAAGGCCATGGTAGATGCCCTGGCCGAGCATTTTGCCGGCATGGGCATCACCAAGGTCGTGGGTCCCGAGGCTCGCGGCTTTATGGTCGGCGTGCCCGTGGCCGTCGCCCTGGGCGCTGGCTTTGTGCCCGCACGCAAGCCGGGCAAGCTGCCTCGCAAGACGGTGAGCGAGAGCTACGAGCTCGAATATGGCACCGACTCTATCGAGATCCACGCCGATGCCATTACCTTTAAAGATACCGTGTTGATTCTGGACGACTTGGTCGCGACGGGCGGAACCGTCGAGGCAACAGGTAAACTGGTGCGAGATATGGGCGCAAAGCTTGTGGGTTACGGTTGTATCCTCGAGCTTGCGTTTCTCAACCCGCGCAAGAAGCTCACGCCTTCCAACGAGGACGTCGAGCTCTTTAGCCTGGTAACGGTGGACTAGCCGCTACCCTTAGATACCGGAAAGGAAGCTCCATGCGCACAGCAAATACGCACAAAAACATGGCACGCTGCGCTGCTACGGCAACCCTCGCTTGTGTTTTGGGCCTGGGCCTCGCGGCTCCGGCCTATGCTGATACCGCATCCGACCTTGCCGCTGCTCGTACCAAACTCGAGCAGATCGGCACGCAGACCCAGCAAATTCATGAAGAACTCTCCGCACAGACGCAGGAGCTTGATCAGACTGCAGGCGAGATCACGCAAAAGCAGCAAGAGATTGCCGAGGGCCAGGCAAAGCTTTCGAGCTACGTTGCCGGTGAGTACAAGACCGGCGGTCTGAGTCTCCTTCAGGTTCTGACGGGCGTCGACGATCTGGGCGACATGCTCAACCGTCTGTTCTATTACGGCAAGGTTTCCGACAAGCAGGCCCAGACCATTCAGGATGTCAAGGACCTTAAGCAGCAGCTCACTGATAAGCAGGCCGAGCAGGAGAAGAACGTCGCCGCGACGCAGAAGAAGGTCGACGAGCTCAACGCCCAGCAGGCTGAGGCCCAGAGTGTCGTGAGCTCCCTGGACTCCCAGCTGCAGGCCGAGCTTGCCGCCGAGGCTGAAGCCAACGCAGCACTTCAGGCCGGCATTAACGCCAGCACCGCCGAGAAGGCTACGGTGAGCAACGACACCGCCGGTACGACTGAGAACACCAACGATGGCGGCAATACGCCCGCGCCCACTCCTACGCCCGCGCCCACTCCTACGCCCGCTCCGGCCCCTACGCCGCAGCCCGCCCCGGCTCCGGCTCCGGCTCCGGCCCCTTCTGCGCCGAGCCAGTCTGTTGACGGTGGTTCCGTTGTTTCGCGCGCCTACAGCAAGCTTGGTTGCGCTTATTCCTGGGGCGGCATTGGACCGGACAGCTTTGACTGCTCCGGTTTTGTAAGCTACTGTCTCACGGGTCGCTACTGCCGTCTGGGCACCACCGGCACCTTCATGGGTTGGACCCGCGTGTCCGACCCGCAACCGGGCGATGTCGTGGTTAACTCCTACCATACTGGCATCTATATCGGTAATGGTCAGATGATCCATGCTTCCGACTACAAGACGGGCGTCATCATCAGCTCCGTCGCAGCCGGCATGAACAACAACTACATTTTCGTGCGCTACTAAGTCACTCTGTATAGCAAACGAATGTGAACCTCGTGGCCTTTGGGCTGCGAGGTTCATTTATTTGTGACCGTGCTCCATACATGACCCCAATGAGCTAGTTTTCAATACTAGATGCACGTTTCAAAGGTAAGCAAGATGGCTATAATAAATGAGAAACATCTAGAAAGGACCCTCTATGAGCTGGGCACTTATCTCCGATTCGAGCTGCAATCTTCGCGATTGGCAGCCAACCGCACCTCATACCACCTTTGCATTTGCACCCCTTAAGATCCGAGTAGGGGAGCGCGAGTTTATCGATGACCTCACACTCGACGTTCACGAGCTCAATTGCGCTGTGCAGGAGGAGTCGAGCGCTTCTTCGAGCGCCTGTCCAAGCGTAGGGGAGTGGGCTGAACTTTTTAAACTTGCCGACAAGACGATCTGCATGCCCATCTCGGAGGGCGTATCGGGAAGCTACAATGCCGCGGCCACCGCACGTGACATGGTGCTTGCTGAGGAGCCCAACCGCCAGATTCATTTGGTTAACTCGCGAGCCGCAGGTGGCAAAATGGATCTGATCTTCTTGCTGTTCGACCGCTATCTTGCGAACAACCCGGACGTTTCCTTTGAAGACGCCTGCGCTTACTTCGATAGTCTCGAGCAAAACAGCAAGATCCTCTTTAGTTTATGCAATTACGAAAACCTTGCGAAGGCCGGACGTATCCCCAAGGCGGCCGGCGTCATTGCCAACAAGCTCAATATCCGCATTTTGGGCACGGCGAGCGAAGCGGGCAAAATTGAACTCGTTGGGCACACGCGTGGCGAAAAGAAGATGCTCACCAAGATTGTCGACACCATGGAGGCCGAGGGCTTTACTGGCGGCGAGGTCGTTATCGACCACGTCGAGAATGAGGCGGGCGCCCAGGCGCTTGCCAACCGCATTATGGGGCGCTGGCCAGGCTCCAAGACTATCATCATGCCCTGTAACGGGCTAGATTCATACTATGCCGAGATGCACGGCCTCATCATCGGCTACGGCATGGGCGTGGCTTCGGGCCGATAATTTCCAACTAGACAAACGCACGGGCGGGATAAGGGGCCAATGGCTCTTTATCCCGCCCGTCTTATGCCTCGATTAGCTATTAAACCCATTAAACTTAAGGTAGCTCATCAGGTATGCCTTCGAAACGAAGGACGATACCGCACTGCGCACGAGCAGCGACTCGCGCGTGACCTGATGGGCGGTATCGGGCACGGGAGTCTGCTCGACGGAAAACGCCGCACGAATCGATGCCTCAAGTTGATCGACTACATAATCGAAAGCAGTCGGAGCGTCGTAACTCAAGCGCTGAATATTAAAGAGTGCCTGAACCGCAGCGATGGGCAGCACCTGCTTAAAGATACAAATGGCGATGAGACGCGCAATCTGCTCACGGCCATACTGCTTTTTAACCGGAGCAGGAACGAGACCGACCTTCACGTAGTTATTGATCATCGATGGTGTGATAACGGGCTGCTCTACGCAAATCGAAAGCGGCTCCATCCACAGCGCAACATATTCAATAACCTGATCGCGATAGAGCGTTACGTTGGGCAGCTGGTCATAGCGTGGCAGGCTCAAAGCGTTGAGCTTACCCACCATATCGGACTGAATAAATGCATCCGGCAGCACCGTCGGCTGAATATCCTCCGGCTTAATGCTGACCGATGTATCGGACATCGGGATAACATGTTTGACGTGGTTCATAAGGATCCTCCGTTCGTTACCTATATTGTATTCTAGGTTATCTAGTTTTGCATATCACATAGCCGCTAAGTAAAAGTGGTTGGACAGCACATTGATGCACTGCCCAACCACTTTGTTTGAAGATAACAACCTTACATAAGATATATTATCGTACTTATCCGCGTAAGAAAGCGTATGCGCTGGTAGCCGCTATAGCTCCGTCCGAAACGGCGGTCACAACTTGGCGTAAACGCTTGGAGCGAATATCGCCGGCGGCAAATAAGCCAGGTGTGCGGGTGGCCATCGATTCGGCGGTCACAATACCGCCGTCGGGCGCCAGATCTACCAGATGCTCTACAAGCTCGGTATGGGGCTGCGTGCCAGCAAAGACAAAAATGCCAAACGAACCAGGATCAAAGGACTCAGCGTGCATTTCACTAGTCGCATTGTCCTTAAACGTGATTGTCGTGGGCATCGCCTCACCAGAAAGCTCAACAATACTAGTTTGGTACCTAACTGAAATATTATCTTTTGCGAGCACCTTTTGAACCACGCCATCGGGGGCACGGAACTGATCGCGGCGCAAGACGATGGTCACGCTACTGGCGATTTCTGACAAGAACAGGGCTTCCTCGCAGGCAGCATTACCGCCACCGATGACAAAGACCTGTTTACCGCGAAAGAACATGCCATCGCACGTCGCGCAATAAGAAACGCCACGACCGCGATACGTATCCTCGCCAACAAAACCAGCAGATCGCGGCGTGGCACCCATGCAAGCGATAACGCTCGAGGCCAGCGTATCGCCCATATCGTGATGCACCGTAAACAGCACCGCATCCGCATCGTAATCGATACCCGTAACCATGCTCCATGTAACCTTTGCTCCCAGGCCCTCTGCATGTTGCTGAAACCGCTCGCCGAGTTCGGCGCCACTCAAGAGCGGAATGCCCGGATAGTTCTCGACCTCATTGGTTGTGGCGATCTGTCCTCCCGACATGCCTTGCTCTATCACGGTCGTCGTTAGGTTGGCGCGCGCCGCGTAAATGGCTGCAGCATAGCCCGCAGGCCCGCCGCCGATAATCGCAACATCGATCGGCTGATGAGTAGTCATGAAGAGACCTCCTGTCGAAAGATTGGCGTTCTTTGCGCTCATACCCAAATTTATGCGAACGTGACACTCATGCACTACAATGATTCTCTGTGAAACAAAGATGAAGGGGAGATATCGATGGATCAGACGCAGACGAGCGACGACGCTCCCCTGCCCGCGCAAAGCACTCCCCAATCGGAACAATTGGTGTTGTCATCTGAACAGAAACCTTTAGTAACCATTGTTCACGCATCAGTCGGTTCGGGACACAAAGCAGCAGCCAACGCAATTGCACAAGCATTCGACCTCATCCGCGGCACCAAGGGAATACCACAGGATGTCGAGATTGAGGTCCTGGATATCCTCGATTTTGGACGCATAAAATTCGACGGCAACAAAACGGCCGCCTCGTTTACCGGCGCCACGCGCCCAATTTATGACTTGACCTGGCGTTATACCCTTACCGGACACCTGCTTTGGGGCGGTGGCACGGCATGGTCGCGCATCATGTTCCCCGCATTTAACGAATACGTTCGAACTCGCAGGCCCATTGCCGTGGTAGCCACACATATCACGGCAGCCAACGTCGCCGTCGGCGCGCGCGTCATTATGGGCATCGACTATCCCGTCATTTGCGTACCGACCGATTACGAGGTCGAGGGTTGGTGGCCCCATAAGGACACCGACCTATTCTGCGTGGCAAACGAGTTTATGGCCGAAACACTCCGACCCCGTAAGGTTCCCGAGGCAAAGATCCGCATTACGGGCATCCCCATTCGCGCCGGGTTTGATACGGACTACAACCGCGAGGAAGAACTCGAGAAGTTCAATCTCCCCACAGACAAGCTCGTTGTGCTGGTGATGGCCGGCGCCAGTTTGCCTCAACCGTACGTTCGCTTTCGCGCGGAGATGGACCGCACCCTCCCCTTCCTGCGCAGCTTCGAGGACATGCACTTTGTCTTTTTGCCGGGCAAGGATGCCGAATATGCCACTCGCCTCAAAACGCTCTTCGATGCCATGAAACTCGAGAACATCACGGTTCTTGACTACGTCGATGACATGGCAGCGCTTATGCACGGCTGTGACCTGGCAATTCTCAAATCGGGCGGACTCACTGTTACCGAATGCCTGTGCGCACACCTACCAATGATTCTGCTGGGCAAGTCCTATGGCCAGGAAAAGGCCAACACCACCATGCTCACCGGCATGGGCGCCAGCATGCATGTCACCACCGCACGCGAGCTCATCGTGACGTTGCGCCATCTCCACGATCATCCCGAGTCGCTCAAGGCGCTGCTCATCAATGGCGAAGTCCTGCGCCGTCCATGCGCAGCCGAGGACATCGCCATCGCAACCATGGAGCTTGCAGGCAAACCCCAAAAGCGCAAACGAGCCTTCTGCCGCTTCTACTGGGGCGAAAAACCAGCGCATATCCGCTAGCGTCTTAAAGTCCGCTGTGGCGCAGGCCGCCCACACATATCATTCCATGCTCAAACATTCTCGCTTCGCTTCGCTCGCTGCGAAACTGCGCGTGGAACGATATGTGTGGGCGGCCTGCGCCACAGCTACAAGTACATTCCAGCAGATATATCGGTTACTCAAGTAAAGCAGCGAAGGTGAACTCAAATACAAGTAATCCAAGTAACCCGATGCGACAAAGGGGTTGTCTCTTTGTCGCATCGGGTTACTAGTTGGATACAGCTTTTAGATACAGCAAACGGTTTTGATTGGGAACCATGGTTGGTTGCGAGCACGTAGGCATAGCTCGCCCCTTGGAGGCCCCTATATATCGTCCCGCGCGCAGTTTCGCAGCGAAGCGAGAATGTTTGAGCACGGGATG
>WGSI01000062.1:0-8520 GCA_014871745.1 Collinsella sp.
TGCCCCGGCACCTGCTCCTGTCCCCGCACCGGCGTCCGAGGCGACGCCTGCGGAGCCCGATTGGGATGCCGTTGCCACGCCGGCGGATGAGCCGGGCGATAATCCTGCTGCCGAAAACAATCAAACCGAATAGCCGGTCGAGGCGCCCTGGGCAACTGAGCCCGGGGTGCCTTTTTCTACTGCGAAAGCAAGAAAATGCCTGGGAAAACGGTTGCAGCAAAATTTCTCGGAAATTGGTCAATGTTGCGCAACAACGTCGCGGCTATTGTTGAGAACGTAGACGTGTAAGGTTTGAAGGCGTGCGACGCCTTAGGAAAAGGAGAGGCTCATGTTCTGTCCCACTTGTGGTTCTCCCATTTCGGATGATGCCAAATTCTGCCCTGTTTGCGGATCCGCCGTTGGTGCCGCTTCTGCCGCTGCGGCCCCGCAGCCCCAGCCCGCTCCGGCCCAGGCTATTCAGCCCGCGCCCCAGCCTCAGCAGCAGTACACCGGTCAATACGCCCAACAGTCCGCATCCGCTCCGATGGGCTATGACCCCATTAAGGCTGACCGCAGCCTGATCGGCTGGCTGCTGCTCTCTCTTGTGACCTGCGGTATCTATTCGTTCTACTTCCTGTATTGCTTGGCACGCGACGTCAACACGTTGTGTCAGGATGACGGCGATTACACGCCGGGTCTGGCGGAATTCATCCTTCTATCGTTTGTGACCTGCGGCTTCTACGCGTACTACTGGTATTACAAGATTGGCAACCGCCTGCAGGCCAACGCTCCTCGCTACGGCCTGGTGTTCCAGGAAAACGGCACCACCGTTCTTCTGTGGCAGATCTTCGGCGCGCTCCTGTGCGGCCTTGGTCCCATCTTCGCTATGAACATCGTCATCAATAATACCAATGCCATGGCAACGGCTTACAACACTCGCCTTGGCGCTCGTGCCTAACAATAAGGGCGGCGTGAACAGCTTCCAGGGACATAGGGGCACGGCAGAGCTCCTTCGCCGCGCCCTTTTTTGCACCGGCGCGCTCTTTGTCGCCTGGCTCGCGCTCTACCTGCTCGACATTGGCTGCATTTTTCGATTGATGACGGGCATTCCTTGTCCGGGATGCGGCATGACGAGGGCGTGGCTGGCGGCGCTGCGCCTCGATTATGCGGCTGCCTTTGCCTACCATCCGCTGTTTTGGGTGGTGCCGATTGCGTTTGTGCTCGCGTTCGTGCGCGAGGAGGTGGCATCGAGCAAGCTAAAGCGTGGTATCGACATTGCGGTCACCGTGTTGTGCGTGCTGGTCGTCGTCGTATGGATCGTGCGCCTCATCAATCCGGCAGATGCCGGTCTGCTCTTTGGCGGCTATGCGCCCGCCGGAGTTCCCGACGATATCATCCACCTCGAACCCCCACGCTGGCTCACCATCCTTCGCTCTTACCTGGCGTGACGGAGGACGCGCTAGAAAAACGGTCGACACATAAGCGGGGGCGAACGTTGAGATAACGTCCGCCCCCGCTTTGCTTTAGCCAGGCTGTTATGGATGGGCGTGACGGCTACTCGTCGCGCTTTTCCTCGTGGCGAGCGGCAGCCCGCGCATCGTGGATGCCCTTGATTGCAGCATGGCGGGCGGTGCGAGCATCGTGCATGGCGTCGCGCGCCTCAGCGGCCGTGGCCTTGGCAGAGCGCAGCTTGGCGGCCAAGTCGGGGTTGGTCTCGGCAACCGCGGCGATCGTGGGGCCGTCGAGCTCCTCTTGCGTGGGCTCGGCCAAAAAGTCGATAGCATACTGGGCGGCCACCATGGAGCCCTTTGCCAGCACGGTCTCGTCAATCTTGTAGAAGCAAGAATGTTGGGCGTACGTGGCGCCAATCTGGGGGTTGCGCGTGCCAACAAAGGCGAGCACGCCCGGCACGCGGCGCAGGTACTCCGAGAAGTCCTCGCCCGAAAGCGTGCCGCGATAATGGCCTTCGCCCGCGGGGCCCAAGCACTTGACCACGGCCTGACGGCAGCGCTCGCTCGAGGCGGCGTCGTTTTCGACCTTGTAGTTGGCGATGGTGTAGTCGGTGAGCTCTGCCTCGGCGCCCAAGGCGGCCGCGGTATGCTCCACGATGCGGCGCATAAGCTCCGGCATTTCCTCGTGGGTCGAATCTCCGTAGGTGCGCACCGTGCCGGCGAGGTAGGCCGTGCCGGCGATAACGTTGCGCGCGGTGCCGCCGTGCAGCTCGCCGACGGTGATGACGGCCGGCTCGTAGGGGCTGATTTCGCGCGAGACGATGGTCTGCAGGGCGTTGACAATCTCGGCGGCAACCATGACGGCGTCGTGACCTCGCTGGGGCATGGCGCCATGGCACGAGGTGCCGCGGACGTCGATGCGGAACCAGTCGGTATTGGCCATGCGCGGACCGGGCTCGCAGCTCACGGTGCCGGCGTCGACCTCACTCCAGATGTGCGCGGCGTAGGCGCCATCGACGCCGTCGAGCACGCCCGTGCCGATCATGAGCTTGGCGCCCTGGCCGTTTTCCTCGCTGGGCTGGAAGACGATGCGGACCTCGCCGTGGATGTCGTCGGTCATATGGCGCAGGATTTGCAGCGTGCCGAGCATCATGGCGATATGGCAGTCGTGACCGCAGGCGTGCATGCAGCCCTCGTTGACGCTGGCGAACTCCTCGCCGGTCTGCTCGGTGACGGGCAGGGCGTCGATGTCGGCGCGCAGCAGGATGCGGCGGCGTGGCGTGCCGTCCTCGCGGTAGGCATCCGGCGCGGTACCGCGAAGCGTTGCCACCAAGCCGGTCTTGAGCGGACGCTCGTAGGGGATATTCATGGCGTCGAGCTGGTTGGCGATGTCGGAGGTCGTGCGCTCCTCGGCAAGGCTCAGCTCCGGGTGCTTATGGAAGTGCCGGCGCTGCTTGATGATATATGGTTCAAATTCGGTAGCGATATCTTTGATGGCTGCGGTGACGTCGTCAGCCGCGCGAGCCTCGGTCGCCGCCATAATCTGCTGTGCCTTGGTCTTCGTCATGGTCGATTTGCTCCTTGCTGGGTTGATCGCAAAATCGTACAGGCTCTCTCCAGTATGCCACCTGCCGCTAGGGCTGGTAAAGTTGCCGTTTGCCGCTTGGGGTTTTGTTACAAGGGCGGGGGAGTACACTCGGGGGTGTTGAATTTCCTGCCAGAGATGGGGATGCCCATGCAACATATCGATCGGATTATCCGCTCCAAGAACGTCTTTACCGCGCAAGACGGCATCGATACCGCCCGCGAGCTGGCGATTGCCATCGCAGGCGACCGTATCGTCGCAGTCGGTGCGCCCGATGACGTGATTGCCGCCGCGCCTGCCGCCACGCCGGTTATCGACTGCGGCGAGCAGTTTGTCTGCCCCGGTTTCCATGACGCTCATCTGCACTTCTTCCATACCTCGGTCGGTTCCTCGCCGTACATGCTCATGGATATGGGTACGTCCGAGGCGGCACTGGTGCAACACGCGCTCGAGTTTTCCCAGGATCTGCCCGACGACGCCTGGGTTGTGACGCAGGGATGGCGCGACTACCGTTGGGACCCGCCCGAGCATCCTACCAAGGCGTCGCTCGATGCAGCATTCCCCGATCGTCCCTGCGTTATGTATTCGGGCGACGGGCACACGCTTTGGCTCAACAGCCGCGCACTCGAGGCGCTCGGCGTCACGCGCGACAGCGAGCCGCCAGCGGGCGGCAGTTACGACAAGGACGCAAGCGGCGAGCTCACGGGCATTGCGCACGAAGCGGCTGCCATGCAGCTGCTGCCGCGCTGCCTTGAGTGGCTGGGCGAAGGTCGCATCGCAAGCGCTTACGCCGATCAAATGAGGCGCATGGCCGAGCAGGGTATTACTTCGATCTGCGATATATCGCTCATGCCCATGCCGGGCTGCGATTTTATCCGCGACGATGTCTACGACAAATTGCAGACGGCCGGTAGGCTGGGCATTCGTGCCCATCTGTTTCCCACGCTGCTGGATGACCAGTCGCGTCTGGAAGAGCTGCAGGTACGTTACGCGAACAACGCGCTGCTTTCGGCGCCGGGTTTTAAGCAGTTCTTCGACGGCGTGTCGAGTGAACACACGGCATATCTCACTGAGCCCTATACCAATCCGCGCTTCCCGGGCGACCAGGGCCGTCTGACGGTCCCGGTTGAGCGCATGCGCAAACTGGTTCTGGCGGCCGCGGAGCGCGGTCACACCGTGCGCATCCACGTCATTGGTGACGGTGCGATTCATGCCGCGCTGGATATCTTCGAGGAGGCGGCCGATCTGTACGGCCTGCCCCAGCACGGCCATAACACGCTCGAGCACCTGGAGAACCTTCTGCCCGAGGACATCGACCGCCTGCGCAAGCTCAACGTGGTTGCTTCGAGCCAGCCCTGCCATATCACGCTCGACCCGGGTGGTCCGGAGCGCGATCTGGGCCTGGAGCGCAGCCGCATCATGTGGCCGTTCGCAACCTATAAGCAGCGCGGCATTCGCCAAGCCTTCGGTACCGACAGCCCTATCACGCCCGTTACCAGCATGAACGTGCTCTACACGGCTATTACGCGCCAGGACCCCAAAAGCCACTGGCCCGAGGGCGGCTGGTTGCCGAGCGAGCGCATCGATGCAGCAACGGCTCTGCGCAACTACACCCTGGGCAGCGCCTATGCAGCGGGCGACGAGCAAAACCTCGGCAGCTTGGAGCCCGGCAAGTACGCCGACCTGGTAGTCCTGGACCAAAACCCGCTCACCGTTGATCCCCAAGAACTTCAAGCCACCAAAGTCCAAGCCACCTACCTGGCAGGCAACTTGATTTACGAGCGCTAACCCCACATCCCACCCCTCAGTTGCGGTGAAATAGTCCCTAAAATCGGCCTTCAAGCCCAAAAACAGGAACTATTCCACCGCAACTAAAAAGAGCGCGTCCCAACAACGTGCCCCCTATCTTGTGCATTCCATCCGCATCGCCATTTTGCTGCACTGACTTTTCTGAATGCCGGGCCCTAGTTAGTCAACCTGGCTCCCAGGGCGGACCGGAGGGCATGAAGTTTGTCGCGAGTTCCGCACGCAAAGGAAAGCACTTAATGTGCTTTCCGTCTTGCGCAGGACTGTAGAGCAGCAAACTTCATGCCCTCCGGTCCGCCCCGGGAGCCACCGCTAAGTTATCCCCCGGCATTCAGAAAATCTAAGTGCCAAAAAATAAGATTTTTTGACTCCGTGTTGTATAACCCGCCATTCGTGGGTACCATTCAACGCGTACGCAAACAAAAAGGGTTAATTCGCGTGGTATAACCGCGCGGCCCAAAAAGGAGGAGACAAGCATGTCGTCTTTGAAGCCGCTTGCAGATCGTGTTCTGGTCAAGCCCGACGAGGCCGAGCAGAAGACCGCTTCTGGTCTGTATATCGCCAGCAACGCTCAGGAGAAGCCGCAGCGCGGCACCATTGTTGCCGTTGGCGCCGGCAAGGTCAACGACAAGGGTGAGCGCATTCCCATGGACGTCAAGGTCGGTGACGTTGTCATCTACGGTAAGTTCGGTGGCAACGAGGTTAAGGTCGACGGCGAGAAGTATCTGCTCATGCGCGCCGATGACATCTACGCTGTCGTCGAGGCCTAGTCTCGTCAGAATCTCTGATTCGTCTTTGAACGCGCTCGTCGCATAGGACTCGGAAGCGGCGACGCGAGTCACATTTCTTTTGGAGGATTACCCACTATGGCAAAGAACATTACGTTCAACACCGATGCCCGCGCTAAGCTCGCCAAGGGCGTCAACACCCTGGCCGACGCCGTTACCGTCACCATGGGCCCCAAGGGCCGCTACGTTGCGCTGCAGCGCACGTTCGGTGCCCCGACCATCACCAACGACGGCGTTTCCGTCGCTAAGGAGATCGAGCTCGAGGACAACATCGAGAACATGGGCGCCCAGCTGGTGAAGGAGGTCGCCACCAAGACCAACGACACCGTGGGTGACGGCACCACCACCGCAACCCTGCTCGCTCAGGCCATCGTCAACGACGGTCTGCGCAACGTCGCCGCTGGCGCCAACCCGCTGGCCATCCGTCGCGGCATCGACAAGGCCGTCAACGCCGCCGTCGCCGAGATGAAGAAGCAGGCCAAGCCGGTCGAGACCAAGGAGCAGATTGCTTCCGTCGGTACCATCTCCGCCGGTGACCCCGAGGTCGGCGAGAAGATTGCCGAGGCCATGGAGGTCGTGGGCAAGGACGGCGTCATCACCGTCGAGGATTCCCAGACGTTCGACATCACCATCGACACCGTCGAGGGCATGCAGTTCGACAAGGGCTATGTCTCCGCTTACTTCGTCACGGACAACGACCGCATGGAGGCCGTGATGAAGGATCCGTACATCCTCATCACCGACCAGAAGATCTCCAGCGTTCAGGACATCATGCCCGTTCTCGAGGCTGTCCAGCGCGCTGGCCGTGGCCTGCTCATCATCGCTGAGGACATCGACGGCGAGGCTCTGCCTACCCTGGTCCTCAACAAGATCCGTGGCGCCCTCAACGTCTGCGCCGTTAAGGCCCCGGGCTACGGCGATCGCCGCAAGCGCATCCTCGAGGACATCGCCGTCCTCACCGGTGGCCAGGCTGCCCTGGACGAGCTGGGCGTGAAGGTCGCTGACATCACCGCCGATATGCTCGGTACCGCTAAGTCCGTCACCATCTCCAAGGACAACACCGTCGTCGTCGGTGGCGCTGGTTCCAAGGAGGCCATCGACGCTCGTATCGCTCAGATCAAGGGCGAGATGGAGAACACCACCTCTGACTTCGACCGCGAGAAGCTCCAGGAGCGCCTGGCCAAGCTCTCCGGCGGCGTTGCCGTCATCAAGGTCGGCGCTGCTACCGAGTCCGAGCTCAAGGAGATCAAGCACCGCGTCGAGGATGCCCTGCAGGCTACCCGCGCTGCTGTCGAGGAGGGCATCGTCGCCGGCGGTGGCGTCGCCTTCATGGACGCTGCTCCTGCGCTCGACGCTGTCGAGATCGACGACCCCGAGGAGAAGATCGGCGTCGACATCGTCAAGAAGGCTCTGACCGCTCCGGTCGCTACCATCGCCAAGAACGCTGGCTTTGAGGGCGCTGTCGTGGTCGACAAGGTTGCCGAGCTGCCCGCCGGCCAGGGTCTCAACTCTGCCAACGGCGAGTGGGGCGACATGATCGAGATGGGCGTCCTCGACCCCGTCAAGGTCAGCCGCGTCACCCTTCAGAACGCTGCTTCTGTCGCCAGCCTGATCCTCATCACCGAGGCTACCGTCTCCGATGTGCCCAAGAACACTCAGCTTGAGGACGCTATCGCTGCTGCTACCGCTGGTCAGCAGGGCGGCGGTATGTACTAAGGCCGACAAGGTCTAGAACTCCCACCGGGAATCCGGGGGCGTGACGGGGTTTCTCTCCGGAACGTCCTCGGACATGCAAAGAGGCTCCGCATCGCGCTTCGCGCTGCGGAGCCTCTTTGCGTCCTGACGCTCCTATTTGGCAAGGTGTTTTTTAGAATCCTTTTTGCGCTCGGCCTCGAAGGCCTGCCTGTCCCAATCGAGCGGAAGTCCGGCCTCGACCCATGCCTCGTAGGCCCTCCTTATGGGCTTGAGCTCCCTTTGTCCCCTCTCCAGCATCGAGATGTACTTCTCGCTGGTTCCCAATATGGACGCCGCCCTCACCTGGCTGACCTTCGCCGCGCGCCTGGCCGCCACGAGCTCCGAGGCGTCCTCGGGCCTCCTGATCTCGTGCGGGTGCATCAGCGCCCGGTACGCCTCCCTGGCCACGTAGCGCTTGAGGCACCTCATGACCTCCCTGTCGCTCTTTCCCCGCCCCCTGGCCCTCTCGGCGTACTCGGCGGTCTCGGGGTCGCGCATGACCCTCTGCCTCGCGATCTCGTGCAGCGCGCTGTTCGCCTGCCGGTCGCCGCCCCTGTTGAGCCTGTGCCTCACGGTCTTGCCGCTCGAGGCGGGGATGGGGCAGGCCCCGCATATCGCCGCGAACGACGCCTCGGAGCGCAGCCTGCCCGGGTTGTCCCCGGCCGCGACCGCGAGCTTGGCCGCGCTCACGGGCCCGCACCCGTACATCGCCAGCAGCGCGGGGCAGTTCTCCTCCAGGGACGCCTCGATCGCGCGCTCCATGTCGAGCGCCGCGTCGCGCGCCGCCGCCCACAGGTCCGCCAGCGCGCCGAGCGCGGCGCCCAGCGCGCCCTCGGCGCGCCCGGAGGGGAGCTCCTCCATCAGCCTCGGCCCGCCCCTGCCGCGGAACCTCGACCTGAGCCCCTCCGGGGCGGTGGTGAGCAGCGACCTCGCGGTGTTGATCGCCGAGGTCCGCGCCTTCACCGCCCCGGAGCGCGCCGCGAGCATGCAGCGCACCCCGTCGACCCACCCGTCCTGGCTCTTGGGGGTCCCGAGCTTTGAGTCGGACATCGCCGCGCGGGCCGCCCTCTCCGCGTCCGACTCGTCGCACTTTCCCTGCCCCGGGCGCCTCCTCTGCGTCCTCGCCGGGGAGAGCGCCTCGCGCACGGGCATCCCCAGCGACGCGAGGTGCCTGGTG
>WGSI01000063.1:0-8445 GCA_014871745.1 Collinsella sp.
CGTGCGGCGGGGGTTCTTTCGTCCTGCGGAGTGTCCGCGAAGGTTAGCCCTCAGATCCTGCTACGACTACGTCCTCGGATTGTGGGGGCGGATGAAGGACGTAGTTGGTCGGGTATTCCGTCCCCTTCGCTGTTTCGCGGCTTTGCCGCGAAACCTCGCGCCACTTTGGGGATGGATGGAGGATTTGGCTGTTGTCGCCTTCTATCCCCGTGCTTTGCGGGCTGGGTGCCCTTTCGGAGCCCCTCTATATTCCTATTGCTGGATGAAAAGCCCCTTGTTTTTGCAGGGATGCATACTCGTCCTATAAGTGCATAGAATCTCGTATAGAGCGAGTAAGATTTAGCGCTTTCTGTTTGGTGTTTAGCAAAGATATAGTTTGCATAATCCAGTCTAATTCTTGCTCCATTAAAATAAAGTCGCACGTAAATGGCGTAAACATATCTGAGCTGGGGTTCTGTACGCTGAGCGGATAAAAACGACCGTTCACCGTTCAACTATTTTCAAAATGAATAAAATGAGCGATAAAGAGAATATAAACCTTAATAAACTCGTGTATCGCACGGACACGGGTTATTAATGGGTTGTAGGCCTTTTACAGAAAGGATTCCAGCAATGTCTAAGCCTCTTGGCAAGCCCGATCGTATTGTCGTCGCCCTTGGCGGCAACGCCCTCGGCAACAACCCCGTTGAGCAGATCGAGGCCGTGAGCAACACCGCTCACGCTCTTCTCGGCCTGATCGAGCAGGGTAACGAGATCATCATCACCCACGGCAACGGCCCGCAGGTCGGCATGATCCAGAACGCCTTCGCCGCTGCCCACGACGCCATCGGCACCCCCGAGATGCCGCTGCCCGAGTGCGGCGCCATGTCCCAGGGCTACATTGGTTATCACCTGCAGCAGGGCATCGGCCGCGAGATGCACAAGCGCTATAAGCGTTGGCACGCCGCCACTGTCGTCACCCAGATCGAGTGCGACCCGGATGATCCCGCGTTCAAGAACCCGACTAAGCCGATCGGCCCCTTCTATACCGAGGAGCAGGCCAAGGAGTTCATGGCCGAGGATCCCTCCAAGGTCTTCGTCGAGGATTCCGGCCGCGGCTGGCGTCGCGTCGTCGCTTCCCCCGATCCCAAGAAGATCGTCGAGGCTGACTCCATCCTCAACCTGCTCGACAACGAGTTCATCGTCATCGCCTGCGGTGGCGGCGGCATCCCCGTCGTCCGCGACTACGAGAACAAGGGCTGCTACAAGGGCGTTCCCGCCGTCATCGACAAGGACCTGGGCGGCGAGCTGCTGGCCGAGGACTGCGATGCTGACGTTCTGTTCCTGCTGACCGCCGTTGAGCATGTCGCCATCAACTTTGGCAAGCCCAACCAGGAGGAACTCGAGGAGCTCACCGCCGACGAGGCCGAGCGCCTGGCCGACGAGGGTCAGTTCGGCAAGGGTTCCATGGAGCCCAAGGTCCGCGCTGCCATCAAGTTCGCCCGTTCCCGCAAGGGCCGCACCTGCATCATCGGTGCTCTGGACAAGGCCGCCGAGACCATGGCCGGCCTCTCCGGTACCCGCATCCACGAGTAGTCTCTACTCTGTTGCATCTCTCGTGGGCGCCAGGCAAAGCGCCCACAAACTAGCCTCTCTTCATGAGCCCCGCAGTCCGCTCCGACTGCGGGGCTTTTGTTTCAACCCGGCACTTAGGGACGTTCCTTTCCTGCCGGCAGCATGGGACAGTCCTTAAAGGCTGTCCCCAACGACCACTCATTTAAGTCTGTCCCCAATGATTAGTAGTAGGCCCACATGGCTTCGATTTCATTGAGGACTTCTACGACGCCCCAGCGGCGGGCGCTGCGGCTTTGCGAGTTGGGGTCGTAGACTCCCACTTGATCGGCATCGTCGATGCCCCAGAGCACGATATAGTGTCCAACGCTGGTAAAGGTGCCGGGACGAACCGATGCGATGATGGGCGCGCCCGAGCGCAGCGCCTGGGTGATGGAGCTGCGATCGATATGGAGCTCAGTTCCGTTAAGTCCCAACTGCCACGCGCCGCTCGTCATAAACGACCATTCGGTTGCACCGGTGGGGGCGTAATTGCCCGCCTCGGAAAGCGCGCACATATCGACGGGGGTCATATCGGTGCGTCCCGTCTTAAAGATGTAGACCATGGTGAGGCACGTAGGCCCGCAGGCATTTTGGCGGATGGTGCCGCCGGCGTAAGGCAGCTCCGACCACGCAGGGTCGATCTGATAGATATGGGGCATCGTGCCGGCTTGCCATTGCGAGCGTGGGGTCGAAAAGGCGAAAGAATAACCGGGTGCGACGGGGGCCTTGAGCAGCTTGTCCTCGGCGGTGGGCTCGAGACCGGCCGAGCCGTGGGAGATACAGGAGCTCATAAGCACAAAGACCAGACAGGTGAGGATAGAGCACAGTGCGAGGCGAAGTCGACGAGCTGACAGGGCGGGGGCATTCACGTACGATGTCGAGCGGTAAGGCTTGCCGTCGCGTCCGCCTTGGGGATGCGAAAAGAAGCGGTTGATATGGATGCCGGGCTGACGTGCGCCGTTGCGGCGCAGTTGCGGAACCTCGGCCTGACGCTGTCGAGTGCGCGCGCCCAAGCGGCTATCTTGCTGCGCGCTTGTGGCCGTACTCGGACGGCCGCTCTGCCGTGCTCTGCTTGTCTGCTGCCGAGACGAAGGTCTGGGTTGCTCTTGAGGGCGTTGCGGATTGCTGCTCGTGGCCCTTCTGGGCGTCGGCGTGGTACGGCCAGCAAGGCGAACACTTTGTCGCCGTTGATCACCGTCGTTGTATCCGTATGCCATTCGTACCGCCTTGTCTCATGTATAACCTGTCTATCCTACAAAAAAGATGTGCAACAAAGGGGTCTGCGCGTCAAAAGCTCGGTAAACGGTACGAAAGGCGCAAAACACACGGCCTCAAAAACATCTCTATATGCGTCCGATGAGCGTACGCCCGTCGGGCGGGCGGCAACAATGGGCTGCAAACTGTGCCGTTCGTCCCAAAAATGGCGCCGCTCGTTTTGCAGTTCTGCCATCGGTCGAGCTACAAGCGGAGCTGCTGTGCCAAGGCCGTATCTTAAAGCCACGGAATAAAAGCGCGCGGCAAAACGGACCGCGCAAGGGGTGACGCCAAGGGCGTCAAAAAGGAAAGGAGGGGAACAATGGCGGACAAGAACGCAGAAGTTGCAGTCGAGGATAACGGCGGCATGAAGAAAACGCTTTCGCTCTGGAACTTCTTCACCATCGGTTTCGGTGCCATCATCGGTACCGGTTGGGTTCTGCAGGTCGGCGACTGGATGGTCGTGGGCGGCGGTCCCGTTCCCGCTATGATCGCATTCCTCTTGGGTGCAATCTTCCTCGTGCCCGTCGGAGCTGTTTTCGGTGAGCTCACGGCTGCTATCCCCATCTCGGGTGGCATTGTCGAGTATGTCGATCGTAGCTTTGGCCGTACGCTGAGCTACATCACCGGTTGGCTCCTGGCCCTGGGCAACGGCATCCTGTGCCCGTGGGAGGCCATCGCCATTTCGACCCTCGTGTCCGAGATGTTCGGCAGCCTGCCCGGCCTTGAGTGGCTGCGCGCCGTCAAGCTCTACACCATCCTGGGCGCCGATGTTTACCTGTTCCCGACGCTGATTGCGCTCGGCTTTGCAGTCTACGTCATCTTCCTCAACTTCCGCGGTGCCAGCTCGGCCGCCAAGCTCCAGGCCTTCCTGACCAAGGCCCTGCTCTGCGGCATGCTGCTCGCCATGGGCGTCTCGCTGTTCACCGGCTCGCCGGACAATGCCATGCCTGTGTTCTCCCAGGTTGCCGGCGCTGGCGGCGGCAAGGCCGCTACCGAGAGCACCAGCCTGTTCGCCGGCATCGTGTCGGTCCTGGTTCTGACTCCGTTCTTCTACGCCGGTTTCGACACCATTCCTCAGCAGGCTGAGGAAGCAGCCGAGGGCCTCAACTGGAACAAGTTCGGCAAGATCATCTCTCTGGCCCTGCTGGCCGCCGGCGGCTTCTACATGGTCTGCATCTACTCGTTCGGCACCATCCTCGACTGGCATGAGTTTGTTAAGAGCCCGGTTCCCGCGCTTGCCTGCCTCAAGGGTATCAACATGCTCCTGTACCTGGCCATGCTCGTCATCGCCACGCTTGGACCCATGGGCCCGATGAACTCCTTCTACGGCGCCACGAGCCGCATCATGCTCGCCATGGGCCGCAAGGGCCAACTGCCCGAGAAGTTCGCCGAGGTCGACCCCAAGTCCGGCGCTCCCAAGCTCGCCTGCGTCGTTCTGGGCGTTATCACCGTCATCGGTCCGTTCCTGGGCAAGAACATGCTCATCCCTCTGACCAACGTGTCGGCTCTCGCCTTCATCTTCTCCTGCGGTATGGTCGCCCTCGCCTGCCTGCGCATGCGCTTCACCGAGCCCGACCTGCCTCGTCCCTACGAGGTGCCCGGCGGCAAGTTTGGCATCGGCCTCGCTATCGCTGCCTGCGCCATCATCATCGGCCTGCTCGTGATTCCGTTCTCTCCCGCCTCTCTCAACATGGTGGAGTGGAGCATCGTGATCGGCTGGTTGGCTATTGGCCTGGCCCTCATGGCTTTCACCAATTCTCGCAAAAAGTAACGCCTAGCCGGGGCGGATCGGGTGCGCGGTGCCCTCTCTCCCGCGCACCGAACCCGGCATCACTTGGGTAGCTTTGTGAGGCCGCGACCCAACACGGCCTCGCCCACATATATGGATCCATAAGGAGGAACCATGTCCACTAAGTATGCAATCGTTGGCGGCAAGCTCATCGACGGTACCGGCGCCGAGCCGGTCGAGAACTCCCTCGTTCTCGTCGACGACAACGGCAAGATCGAGTACGCCGGTGTTATGCAGGACCTTCCCGAGGGCGTTGAGGTTATCGACGCCGCCGGCAAGACCGTCCTTCCCGGCCTGATCGACACCCACCTGCACTTCTCGGGCAACCTGACCGACGATGACACCGATTGGGTCATGCAGCCGCTCCTCGAGAAGCAGGCCGTCGCCGTCAAGCAGGCCTACGACTGCCTCACCCACGGCCTCACCACCGTCTGCGAGATCGGCCGCTTTGGTATCCAGATCCGTGACTGCATCGACAAGGGCGTCTTTAAGGGCCCGCGCGTTCTGGCCACCGGCCTCGGCTTCTGCCGCGTTGCCGGCCACGGTGACTCCCACCACTGCACCCAGGAGCTCAACAAGGAATCCCACCCCTGGGGCGACCAGGTCGATGGTCCTTGGGATCTGCGCAAGGCCGTCCGTCGTCGCCTGCGCGAGAACCCCGATGCCATCAAGATCTGGGCTACCGGTGGCGGCATCTGGCGCTGGGATTCCGGTCGCGACCAGCACTATTGCTCCGAGGAGATCCAGGCCGTGGTCGAAGAGGCAAAGATGGTCGGTATCCCCGTGTGGAGCCACTGCTACAACAACCACGCCGCTGCCTACGATTCCGTCCGCTTTGGCTGCGAGCAGCTGATTCACGGTTTCGATATCGATGAGCGCACCATGGACCTCATGGCCGAGCAGGGCACCTTCTTCACCCCGACAATCGCCTTCCTGCCCACCTGGTACGCCACCTATCCGCCCGTCTACGTCCCCGAGCTGCACGACAAGTACGAGGGCACCCTGGTCGAGAAGGAGCTGCAGCGCAACTACGACTGCCTGCGCGAGGCCAAGAAGCGCGGCGTCGTCATGACGATCGGCTCCGACTCCTTCTCCTTCGTCACCCCGTACGGCACCTGCTCCATCGAGGAGATGTACGAGTTCGTCGACAAGATCGGCTTCACCCCGGTCGAGACCATCACCTGCGCCACCCTCAACGGTGCCAAGATGTGCCACATCGAGGACGAGACCGGTTCCATCGAGGCCGGCAAGTGCGCCGACCTGCTGGTCGTCAACGGTGACGTCGCCGCCGACATCCACGTGCTCAACACCGACAACATGGACGTCATCATGAAGGATGGCTGGATCGTCGAGGCTGGCACCTTTGGCGAGGCCAACAAATACAGCGCCTAAGATACCGTTTGTCGATGGCTGGATGTAAAACACAGTTTTTGATTGCATAATGCAATGGAGAGGGTCGCTTGCGGCCCTCTTTATTGCTATCGGTGCGGTAGATAAAAGGGGATGACGGTGGATTTAAACAGGCTGATTCTGGGCAAGAGCTACAACTCTACCAAGGTCTTTCGTACGGCCCAGCATGTGGTCCAGGCCATCCTGCTCGGTGTTGTCGTTCCGGCGCTTATCCTGCTGCTTATCTGGGATTTAACCGATAACCCCAATCCCGTTCCGGGCGTCGTCGTCATCGCCGGCATGGTCATGCTGTGCTTCTTCTTCTCGTATGTCTTTGTGGTTCCCGACGACCTCACATCGAGCGCAACCGACCGTACGCTCGCCATCGCATCAAAAATATTCGCCTACACGTCGCGCGGCCTTACGCCCGAAGCGGCCCTGGGCGCCTCTAAAATCATCCTGTCCGAGACCATCGCCTCTGCCATTTGCTTTACCGACGGCAAGCAGGTGCTGGCAAGCTGGGGCGAGGACTCGGCAAAGTGCCCTGCCGGCACCCCGGTGGTGCTCAAGACCACGCTCAACGTGATTGAGACGGGCGAGCAGAGCGTGTTTTCGCGTGACGCCTCCAATGAGACGGGCGGCTATTTTCCCCGCCTGCGCGCCGGCATTGTCGCGCCGCTTACCGTGCGCGGGCATTGCGTGGGCACGCTCGAGCTGTATTACCCCCGCCTGAGCAGCATCGATATGCGCCAGACGGCCCTTGCCTCGGGTTTTGCCGATCTAATTTCCACGCAGCTCGCCAGCTTTGAGCTCGAGCGCCAGGACGAGCTCACGGCCCGCGTTGAGCTTCGCGCCCTGCAGTCGCAGGTCGACCCGCATTTTCTATTCAATACCATTAGCACGATCGTGTCGCTCGTTCGAACCGAGCCCGACAAGGCGCGATCGCTGCTGATCGACTTTTCCAACTATTATCGTCAGACGCTTTCTGATTCCGATACGCTCACCACGCTCGAGCACGAGGTGGAACAGGGTACTCGTTATATCAATCTTATGCAGGCCCGGTATGGCGACGGCCGTCTGCGCGTTTCGGTCGACATCGACTTTGAGGTGCGCGACAGCCTGGTGCCGCCATTTATCTTGCAGCCGCTGCTCGAAAACTGCATCAAGCATGCGCAGCGCGAGACCGAGCCGCTTTCTATTCGTGTTAGGGCTTTTGAGACCGATGACGGCTTGGAGATCATCGTCGAAGACGACGGCATCGGGATGAGCGAAGAAGTTTGCGCGCATCTGTTTGAGCAGCATCGCCGAGAGGAGCCCGAGAGCATTACCGCCGACGGCTCCATCAAGCGAGGTTGCGGCCTGGCGCTCTTCAACGTGCTTCAGCGCATCCATTTCTTTTACGGAGAAGATTCTGGCATGCGCGTGAAGTCCCAGGAGGGCGTGGGAACACAGGTCATCGTTGAGTTGAACGGCGAGCCGCATGAGCCGGCGCCGCTAACGGTGTAGCACGCGGTTGGATTGAGAGAAAAAGAGGGGAAGCGCATATGTCCGAAGGCTGGAACATCTTGGTGGTTGATGACGAGCCTCCCATTAGAGCTGAGCTACGCTATCTGTTGGAAAAGGATACGCGCGTTGGTCAGATTGCCGAGGCGGGCAATGTCACCGAAGCCGTGGAGTCGATTCTGTCGAACAAGCCCGACGTGCTGTTTTTAGACATTACCATGCCCGGTCGCTCGGGAATTGAGCTTGCCGAGACGCTGCAGAACCTAAAGACGCCGCCGGTCGTGGTGTTTGTGACGGCATTTGCCGAGTATGCGGCCGATGCCTATAACCTCGATGCTGTCGATTACATCGTCAAACCGGTCGAGGATGCCCGCTTGTCAAAGGCGCTCGACAAGATCGAGGTCGCCTTGGGCACTCGCCGTGTCGTCCATGCTCCGCGCCAGCCTTTGCGCCTGACAGTGGATCGCGGGGGCAAAAAGGTGTTCATTCCTGTGGCGGATGTCTGCTACTTTGAGGCACGCGCCGATTTTTGCAACGTCATCTGCGCCGAGGGAACATACCTGATCAATGAGTCGATTTCCTCGCTCGAGCGGCGCTTGGCCTCCGAGGGCTTTATTCGTGTCCATCGCAGCTATCTGGTCAATTTGGAAGACGTGCATAATGTCGAGATCGGTTCCACGGGTCTTATGGAGCTCAGGCTCGATCGCGTAACCTCGACGGTGCCCGTGTCCCGTCGTCGTGCTGCCGAGGTCAAGGCGCACCTGGGGCTTGCGTAGGCGGTCTGCATGCCATCGTTTACCGCCGCAGGTTTGGCATGACCGTGCGGTGGGCATAATGGGTGACATCGAATGAAATCGAAAGGATTATTATGCCCGCGCTCATTACGCATCATCTGTTTGGCGAGGAAAGCATCG
>WGSI01000064.1:0-7704 GCA_014871745.1 Collinsella sp.
GTGCAAAACTGCGCTGAAAGCCCCGATTCTGAGCCCCAACGCCTCTAGAGCCGCTCGTTTTTTTACAGGATGCGGCCCATGGTGCCTGCCTTTCGCCCAAAATCCAGTATGCAGGCACCCTCGGCTGCTGAATACTCCCAAAAATGCACGCCGCATCCTACCCTAGGCACCCGTAGCTACTCTGCGGGTGCGTGGCCTGATAGTATGTTGCGGTGGAATAGTTCCTGTTTGGCATAGCAGAGCCATGAAACAGGAACTATTCCACCGCAACGTATTGAGAGGGCTCTTGGCTGTTATGCGTACTAACATTTGTCATGAAATGGCAGGCCATTAGGGGGTTGCTACTCGTAGTTGCGGTAGGGTTGGGGCAGATTCTAACTAGAAATGGTGGTCGCTACCGGTTATTCTCGGCATACTCGGCTCATTCGATTACGGTCGCCACATGAAAGGAACCACTATGGATCTTGCGATGGCACAGCGCCTCGTCGATCGCCGCAAAGCTGCCGGTCTTTCCCAGGAGGCTCTTGCTGCCCAGTTGGGCGTAAGCCGCCAAGCTGTCAGCAAATGGGAACGCAGCGAATCCTCGCCCGATACCGATAACCTTATTGCACTCGCCGCGCTGTATGGCGTGTCACTGGATGAGTTGCTATATGGGGAAGCGGCTAGCGATGTCGACACCTCGGCCGACGATGACGTTGACGCAAATAATTACGACGAGACTGAAGGCACCGAGTCTTCTACCGAGCACGTGGATCCTGACGGCAAGCCACTTGTCGACATTTCCCTTGCACGCGGCATTCACGTCGTCGACCCCAACAAAGGTGAAGAGGTTCATGTTGGTTGGAGCGGTATCCACGTGGCTAACGAGCGCAAGGGTGAAGAGGTCCATGTGGGGCCGGGCGGATTGCATATCGATACGCTAGAGGACGATGGACATAGCGTGCGTACCAATGGCGACGGCACCGTCACCATCGACGGCGAGACGTTTTCCAGCTGGAAAGAGGCACACGACAAGCTCGACCATCATGGCAAGCATTTCCACACCAAGATCGGTCGCGCATGGAACGAGTTTCCCTTTCCTGCACTTGTCGTCCTCGCCTATCTCGCGCTCGGCATCATCTGCGGCACGTGGGGTATGGGGCTCTTTCTGGTCTTTCTGATTCCCGTCTACGAGGCGATGGGCGACTTTATCGACCGACATCATCTCTCCAAGCTGATCGGCGTCGTCTGTGCAACAGCCGCCATTGCCTGGTTCCTCTATATGTGGCTTTGTTTGGCACAGCCCCATCCCGCATGGGTCATCCTCATCACGATTCCCTTCATAGAGGCACTCATGTGCTGGTGCCGAAAGCAATGGAAGCGCCGCAAACAAGCCTAAGCCGTTCCAACCCGTCAACAATGCTTGGCCAACGCCGCTCGCCCCTTCCAAGTTGCGGTGAAATACGGACCGTTGAGGACCTTGGAGCGTCTAACAGTCCCGATTTCACCGCAACTCACGAATGGACAGGGCAATTCCAACACGGGAACTGGCATTTAACTCGCCGCATGCCAAGAAAAAGGCCGATTTACTACGATGAACTCGATGAGGCCGACCACACCCATCTTTTTCAAAAATCGGCAAGCTTTCTACCTGCGGTTTTACTTTCACCCTTTTCGGCATGGTCGAAGGCATTCGAATCATCGTAGTAATTAGGCGCATTTTGTAGCAAACGGTTCATTCAAGCTCGAACTCGAAGACCGATGGTCCCCTCATCCACGGCTGTGAGCGAAAATACCAAATAGAATAAAAATCGAATGGCTAAGTCTGTTTGGTGAACGGAGGCAATATGGGCGAGGTAACTGAAAGCGACTGGAAGCTGTTTAAAGAGCTGCTCCCAAAATGGCAAGAAAGCTATATGGAAATGCTCATCGGCCAGTACATCGAGATACTGAACGGTGGCAGTGAAGCGTCCAGTAGATTTTGGGCGTTAGAAGAGCGTATCAATAGGGACAAGCTGTCCTCAGGAGTGCTTGTGAACGATATTCGCCGCAGCACCATGCGTTATGAGATAGCCAACTTGCTTTCCGATAACGTTATCACGCTCGACGACCTTGACGGTTTCACCGAAGACATTAAGGGCTACGCACGACGTTGCATCGGTCGGCAAGAACGCTGAGCGACATGCGCATCCACAGCCGCTGTACTGCATAAACCGCCCCGCCGGATGCATATTTCGGCTGGGTGGTTGCTTTTTGCCCACGGGTACCCCAGGGGGCGGCGTGCAAATCCCGGAGTATTCAGCATCCCGGAGTCCGCGGGCGCGGGAATGGGTGCACAAAACCGCGTTGAAAGCCTTGATTATGAGCCCTCGGCACCTCAAGGATCGCTCATTTTTACAGTATGCGGCTCATGGCGCCTGCTTTTCGCCCAAAATCCAGTATGCAGGCACCCACGGCTGCTGAAAACTCCCAAAAAATGCACGCTGCACCCCACCCTAGGCACCCGCAGCAAGAAGGCGAATAGCCTCGGCCTCCCCAGTTACCGCAGGAGGCCCCAGGGCTTACCTCCCAAATCTTTCCGCAGGACGGAAGGACCCCGCCGCGCGAAGCGCACGGCGGGGTCCTGACATGTCCGAGGACGATTTGGGAGGTAAGCCCTGGGGGCTCCGATGGGGGCGGTTCCAGCCGAGGCTATTCGTCGCCGAAGCTGATGCCCAGCGCCTTGGCCTCGCGCACCAGATCACTCTGGGGGTCGACAAACTTGAGCTTGCCGGCGACATCCTCGAGCGGCATGTGGCACATTTTGCCGTCGCGCAGGGCAATCATGTAGCCAAACTCGCCGCGCAGGCAGCCGAGCGCTGCCTCGACGCCGCACTGAGTCGCAAAGATGCGGTCCTGGGCGTCGGGCTGACCGCCGCGCTGCGTGTGGCCGGGGATGGCGACGCGGGTCTCGCGACCGGTCTTGGTCTCGATCTCCTTGGCGATGTCGTACACGATTGACGGGCTCGTGCGCTCGGCGAGCTTCTTCTTGTACTCCTTCTTGGACAGCGCCGCGTCCTCCTTGGAGATAGCACCCTCGGCGACGGCTACGATGGTAAAGCGGCTGCCGGTCTCCATGCGATGCTCGATGGTCTTGATGACGTTATCCATGTCGTAGGGGATCTCGGGAATCAAGATGACATCTGCGCCGCCCGCGACGCCGGCATACAGCGGAATCCAGCCAACCTTGTGACCCATGATCTCGATAACGAACACGCGGCCGTGACTTGAGGCGGTGGTGTGAATGTCGTCGATGCACTTGGTAGCGACGTCGATGGCGCTCGTAAAGCCAAACGTCAACTCGGTGCCCCAGGTGTCGTTATCGATGGTCTTGGGCAGGGCGATAACGTTGAGGCCCTCTTCGCGCAGGCGGTTGGCGGTCTTGGTGGAGCCGTTGCCGCCCAGCATAAACAGGCAGTCGAGCTGCAGCTTATGATAGGTGTGGACCATCGCCGGCACCTTCTCGACGCCGTCGGCCTCGGGAGTGTCCAGGCGCTTGAACGGCGTACGGCTCGTGCCCAGGATGGTGCCGCCGCGGGTGAGGATGCCGCTAAAATCGGCGGGAGTCATGACACGGAATCTGCTGTAGATAAGGCCCTGGTAGCCGTCCTCAAAACCATAGATCTCGATAGGCTCTTCGCTGTTGGTCATAAGCGTTTTGACAATGCCGCGCATGGTGGCGTTGAGTGCCTGGCAGTCGCCGCCACTGGTAAGAAGACCGATCCTAAGCATGATGAATCCTTCCGGGCAAGTTATAACATGCGCATAAGTTTACCCCCGCACACTGTTGATACGGGGTAAAACGTGTTAGCTCAAGCGTATGGAAATGTAAACAACGTCAGGCGAGCGTAAGGCCGACGGGCCTGGCTCCTTACAGTGCGAAGGCGTCGACGTCGCCCCAGTGGCGGCGCAGCGTAATAGCGGCGGCGGGTTCGGTATTGTCAAAGACGACCGACCATTGCGTATTGCTGGTGATGTCTTCCGGATTGGGCTCTTGCGCTGCAGCGCGCAAGGCTTCCCAGACAATCGTTTCGTCCTGGGCACCGACATGGGCGTCAAGGACATCGGCGATTGCGACGGCGCGCTCTTTGCCATGGCCCAGCTCGCCATTCTTTTGGTTGGGCAGCACTTCGTCGCCATAGCAGGCGTAGAAATTCGTAACCTGGCGTACGGGAGTCGCTTTGAAAGCACGGTCCGGATCGCGCGGATCCCACTCTACTACGTGCGCGTCACCGGCGGCGTCGTTGATAAAGAAGTGGTAATCGCGTCCTGCCATGGCGTGCATGTCGTAGGCGGAAAGCAGGTCGACAGCTTCTTGCGTGGTGGCGGCACGGTCGAGCACCAGACGGATGGCGAGCGAGGTATTGATGACGGGGCGTTGCGTGTCCTGGTCACAGGGCTTGGAATCCAGGGTGAGTACGGCAATGGACACGCCGCATTCGTTAACACCGTCGAGCTGGGCAAACGGGCCCATGAGTGCCGCGGCGCGTCCGGCGACGGAGTCAAGCGGAGTGTTATCGCCCAGGTTGTTAAGGGCGGCAAGCCCGATGGAAGCATAGCCGCCGCGTGGGTGATTGCGCACCAGCAGCGCCGAGGTGTCGTCCTTAAAGTCGTAATTGCGACCGGTGCGCACGCGGCCTTCGGCGTCTACGGCGACAAAAGCACTGCAGGCAAACTGGGGCGCCTGGACATGTGCCGGCACACCGGGCAGCACCTGCGCCACCACGGCATCGATGTAGGCCTGATCGTCGCGCGCGCCAGCGGCGATGATGCGATCGAGATCGTAGTCGTAGGCGATGTCGATTGCGTACAGGTCATAGCCATCCGCGTAGCCGGTCAAGCGTTTGAGCGACGCGGCGGACTTGATTTGCTTGTGATAAACGATACCGGTGGCAGCGGCAAGGCCGACGGCGACTCCCGCGACACCGCAGGTGATGGCAATGTTACGTGGCTTCATGACGGCTCCTCTCGTCCTGTTAGCGCAATTGTCGCAAAAGGAGCGCGGGCATGATGGCTCAACTTGGTGAGTGGCGCGGAATTAAGCACGGAATGAAGAGTGCGGCGCTGGCGTGGCGGGGTATGCTGGAGGGGACCATCAACCCAGCGAAAGGGGAGAGCATGACGGATCAGGAAACGCCCGAGCGCGCGCATGTGACGGCCGATGATATCGAGGCCGCCAACGACCTTATCGACTTTATCGAGGCATGCCCCAGCATGTTCCATACGGCGGCGACCATTATGGCCGAGCTCGACGAGGCGGGCTTTACCTACCTGCCCGAGAATGCGGCGTGGGACATCGAGCCGGGCGGGCGTTATTACACGCAGCGCAACACCTCGAGCGTTGTTGCCTTTAAGGTGGGCGAGGACCTGGCCGCGACGTGGGGCGAGGACGGTGTTGCCGGTGACTATCATTTTCAGCTCACGGCGTCGCACAGCGATTCTCCGACGTTTAAGGTCAAGGCCGTGCCCGAACTTGACGGTGCGGGCGAGACGCTGCGTCTGAACATCGAGGCCTACGGCGGCATGATCGACTACACTTGGTTCGATCGCCCGCTGGCGCTCGCGGGCCGCGTACTGGTGCGCGAGGGCGACAGTATCGAGAGCCGCCTGCTTGCTACCGAGCGCGAGGTCGCTATCATTCCGAGCCTTGCCATCCACATGAACCGCGGCGTTAACGAGGGCTTTGCTCCCAACCGAGCCGTCGACCTGTGCCCGCTCATCAGCGCCGGCGAGCTTAAACAGGGAGATTTTGACGCACTGATCGCTGACGAACTGGACGTTGAGCCCGAGCAGATTCTGGGTCGCGACCTGTTCCTGGTCAATCGTCAGGATGCGCGCATTTGGGGCTGGGCCGACGAGTTTATCTCGACGCCCAAGCTTGACGACCTGGCCTGCGCCTATACCTCGCTGCAGGCATTTTTGGGTGCCGAGAATGTGCATGACATCTCGGTCTTCTGCTGCTTTGATAACGAGGAGGTTGGCTCCGAGACCAAGCAGGGCGCCATGTCGACGTTCTTGGCCGACGCGCTGCGCCGCATCAACGGATCGCTGGGCTTTGACGACGAGTCGTACCATCGCGCACTTGCCGCCTCGATGCTTGTGAGCTGCGACAACGCGCATGCCGTGCATCCCAACCACGCCGAGAAGTGCGATGCCCGCAACCAGGTTGTGCTCAACGGCGGCATCGTCATTAAGGAAGCCGCCAACCAGCACTACTGCACCGATGCCTTTAGCCGCGCGGTGTTCCAGGCCATCTGCGATGACGCCGACGTACCCACACAGGCCTTCGCCAACAAGAGCGATATGGCCGGAGGCTCCACACTCGGCAACCTGTCCAATATGCAGGCGAGCATGCATGCCGTGGACGTGGGCCTGCCGCAGCTGGCCATGCACTCAAGCTACGAGACCGGCGGCGTACGCGACGTGATGTACGCCATCCGCGCCCTCACCGCCTTCTACGAGCGCGACCTCCATATCAACGGAGCCGAAAGCGCGGAGCTCTAAAACCTGCCAAAGAGGGATGTTGATTTCGGCAGGTTTTATCTGGGCAAATGCAAAGGGTGAAACCGAGTTAGATCTGTGATACGTGGCCGCCGAGGTGCAGTGTGCCTCGGCGGCTTTTTGTGTACAGAGTACGGCTAATGCTTATAAATGCTATACATGCTTTACGTATTTACCATAGAGTTTTATGATAGTTTTGAAGTATTAAGGAGGGGTCATGACCACAACAGCCGCTCAGATCAACGTGCGTCTCGATGCCGATCTTAAAAGGAGTGGGGACGCCGCTCTCTCCAGGGCCGGTATGACGCCGAGCCAAGCGGTGCGTGCGCTCTGGCAACTTGCGGCATCTCTGGCTGATCGGCCCGGCGCGCTCGAGGATATCCTGCTGCCCAGTCGTGCCCGGGCGGAACAGCGCGAGCGCGAAAAGGCCGCCAAACGTAAGCTCGAGCTCATGGATCAGGGGTCGAAGCTGTTCGCTGCCGCTTGCCGTGAGTCGGGAATCGATATGGTCAGGGCTCAGCCATCGGACGACGAAGAGCTCAAACGGAATGCCTATGCGGATCGCTATGGCGAGGAGATGAGCTGGCTCTATGAGTGAGGCTCCAAGGCGTATCTTGGTTGACACCAACGTGTGGCTCGATTACTTCATTCCCTCACGACGTGGTCGTTCGGTGGCGATTGAGTTTTTACGCGATGCATGCACGGCGCAGGTGGATTTGCTGTATGCGGCGACATCGTCCAAAGATCTGTTCTATTTGATTTCAAGCGAACATAAGGCATGGTATCGGCGCGAGCATGGCTCACTATCCCAAGATGCCGCCGTGGCGGCGACATCACTTGCATGGGATTGCCTCGACGTGTTGTCGCAACTTGCCACGCCGGTACCCTGCGACCTGAGTGACATATGGATGGCGAGCAAGCAGCGTAATCTCCATAGCGATTACGAAGACGATTTAATCATTGCGGCAGCGATGCGCGCCCAAGCAGATTTACTGGTCACCAACGATGTCAAACTTTGTTCACACGCGCCTGTCGCAGCAATGAGCGTAGAAGACGCAAAGAATTACTTAGCAACGCTCTAACAATTTGAAGACCCCACAGGTTGAGCAAAAGTCAGCGAGAGCCTGCCGTTTGAGCCAAGGTGCCGTGAAATGAAAAGGCGCTGACCTTCTGGTCGCGCCTTTG
>WGSI01000065.1:0-7080 GCA_014871745.1 Collinsella sp.
CCGTCATCGACTTGAAGAAGGGGGAGGCCTCGCGGCCTCCCCCTTTTTTGCGTTTATAGGGCTATCACTCCACTGTCGCTGTGTTTTTGACCCTCGTTTGTTGCATCTTCTGCGAACGGGCTACAATGTCATAGTCTGTGCAGCATGGAGGTGATTATGGCCGAAGCCGGAATCGGCGTTGATATCGTCGAGATTTCCCGAATGAAATCAATCCTTGAGAAGACGCCCGCGTTTGCTCGGCGCGTGTTTACCGATGAAGAGCGTTCGTATTGCGATGCCTCGTCTCGTCCCGCCGCGCACTATGCTAGTCGTTTCGCTTCTCGCGAGGCGGTGCTTAAGGCGCTGGGAACGGGATTTAGCCAGGGTGTTGGCCGTAAAGACGTTTCCGTAACGCGCGATAAGCTCGGCAAGCCAAAAGCGCTGCTTTCGGGCCGTGCTCTCGAAATCGCCCAGGAATTGGGTGTTGTCGAGGTCGCTCTTTCTATTACTCTGACGGGTGACTTGGCTGTCGCTAATGCCATTGCGATCACCGAGGATGCTCGACCTAAACCCAAGGAAGAAAAAGTGACCACGAAGGAGCGCGTTGCTCAGACATTTAAAGAGGCTCGCTCTGTCTTGGACGAGCTCGAACAGCTGCAACAATCTGCTTTGTCGGAACATCTGGATGATGATCCGCAAGATGCGCTAGGAGCATAGATGAAACCGGTTTTGAGTACCGAGGAAGTCGTTCGCCTCGAAGATATTATCGAGCGTGAGGGCACCTCGAAGGCCGAACTCATGGAGTTGGCGGGCGAATTTGCTGCCAACGAGATTTTAAAGCTCAACCCCGATCGCGTTCTCGTATTGGTCGGTTTTGGCAATAATGGCGGAGATGGCTGGGTTGCCGCTGACATTTTGACGCATAAGGGCGTTGATGTTGATATCGTCTCTCCGGTTGAGCCGGATGAGATCCCTGCCGCTCTCGCTCGCCATGTTGCTCGCCGCACTGCTGGCCGCGACGTGCACGTGTGTGTCGGCCCCTCTCGTGATGAGCTGGAGGTGCTGATCGATAAGGCTGATGTTGTAGTCGATGCCATTTTTGGTACTGGTTTTCACGGTGATCTCCGTGCGCCTTTTTCAATCTGGATTCCCACGGTCAATGAAAATGCCGATTGCGTTGTTTCCATCGATGTTCCCTCGGGCCTGAATGCCGAGACGGGTGTGGTTGATGATGACTGCATTCGTGCTGAGCGTACGGTGACGATGATTGCTCCCAAGATTGGCTTATACAGCGCTGACGGTCCCGAATATGCAGGCGATCTGGTCTGCGGTGGTCTGTATGATCGCCTTGATGAGGTTATTGATGATGTCGACCATGCTGCCGAGATCGTGGAGCCCGGCGACCTTGTGGACTACTTTGCTCCGCTGCCCACGAATATCGATAAGTACTCGCGCGGCTCGGTGCTCATTGTTGCCGGATCGGCACAGTATCCTGGCGCCGCCATTATGGCTGCCAAGTCCGCTGCCCGCGCAGGCGCCGGCTATGTAGCGGTCGCGACGCCGGATGCGTGCGCCAACCTTATCCGCATGGCGCTCCCCTCAATTCCGGTCTTTGCCATTCCATCTGATTCCCGTGGCTCTTTTGGTGCCGCTGCGCGTATGACGGTATGTGAGATTGCCAAGAAATACAGCTGCGTGCTGTGTGGTCCCGGCATGACGACGTCTGCCGGTGCCATGCAGGTGGTTTCGGGTCTGCTTGAGCTCGACGTACCGCTTATCTTGGATGCCGATGCTCTCAACTGCCTTGCCAAGATTGCAATCGACGGCATCGACAGCAATCCCGAGATGTATCGTCGCGAGCAGCCGCTCGTCATGACGCCACATTATCGCGAGCTTTCGCGTCTTGTTGCCGGCGATGAGGTCAATGACCTTGGTACCGCGATTGCTGCTGCGCAAAAGGTTGTCTGGGCAGCCGGTTCCGATAACCTCGTTGTTATCGCTAAGGGCCCGACGACGGCCATTTGCGGTGTTGAGCGCGTGCTGTTGCCGCTCTCGGGCCCGGCGTCGTTGGCGACCGCTGGCTCGGGTGACGTCCTTGCGGGCATTCTGGCCGGCACACTGGCCACCATGCGCGACGAGATGGACCGCTGGGAGCTGCTGTACTCGTATGCCGTTGCACTTCATAGCTATGCCGGTTTTGCCGCGGCGACGGAGTTTGGCGAGAAGAGCGTTATCGCGACCGATCTTATCGACTTGATCGGCCCCGCCATGGAGTTGGCGGCAAAGGATGCGCTCGATGATCTGGGAATCACAGACGAAGGGTCGGATGACTAATTATGAATAAAGCCGATTTGACGCGTTGGTCCTGGGTCGAGATCGACCGCGGGGCGCTCCGCCGCAACACGAGGGCCTATAAGAATTTGCTGAATTCACGCCAGCGCCTGTGCTGCGTGGTCAAAGCCGACGCTTATGGTCATGGAGCCGTTGAGTGCGCCAAGATCATGTATTCGGCCGGTGCCGACATGTTTGCCGTGGCGACGGTTAACGAGGGCGTTGAGCTCCGACAGGGCGGGATTACGAAACCCATCCTCATCCTTAGCGAGCCGCCTATCGAGGCCATTCCGACGTTGCTCGAGTTCGATATCATGCCCTCGGTCTATACGTCCGACTTTGCTCTTGCGTATGGCGAATGTGCCGTCGCGGCGGGCAAGGTGGGCAAGTATCATCTCGCCATCGAGACGGGCATGAACCGCATCGGCGTACATTACACGCAGGTGCTCGACTTTGTCCGCGGCATTAATTTCCATCGCGGCATTCAGTGTGACGGCGTATTTACGCACTTCGCCACGGCCGATGAACCTTCGGGCTGGGACTACAAGCTGCAGTGTCAGCGCTTTACCGAGGCCGTTCAAGCCATTAAGGATGCGGGTTTTGAGTGCGGTATCGTGCACTGCGCCAACACGCCGTCCTCGATGCTCGACCCCTCGATGCATTTTGATATGATTCGCGCCGGCGTTGGCTTGTATGGCATGCAGCCGTGCGAGCTGAGTAGCCGTGTGATGCAGCTCGATCCCGTTATGAGCGTTCATGCGCGCGTGACGCGCGTGGCGCACCCTGCGATGGGCGAGGGCGTGGGCTACGGTTTTACCTACCGCGTACCGCGTACGCGCGTTCAGATCTGCACGCTGCCGATCGGTTATGCCGACGGCCTATCGCGTACGCTTTCCAATCGTATGGATGTGCTGTATCGCGGCGAGCGCGTGCGTCAGGTTGGCAATATCTGCATGGATCAGTTTATGGTCGCCATTCAGTCCAACCCGGCACACGAGATTCCCGAGGCCGAGTATGGTGACGAGATGATTATTGTCGGCCGCGATGGCGATGCCGAGATCACTATGGACGAGATGGCCCGACTGCGCGGAACGATTAACTACGAGGTCGCCTGCGGCTTTGGCATGCGTCTCGACAAGGTCTACGTGTAGGAGCCGCTATGGGCGTCATGCACATCCCCGGCCATACCCATCAGGCGCCACGTGAGGTCGCACTCGAGGAGATTGAGGCTGTTTTAGGCGACTGCCATCTCTGCCAGCTCTATCAGTCGCGCCATAACATCGTGTTTGGCGTGGGAAACCCCCACGCTCGCGTCATGTTTATTGGTGAAGCACCGGGTCGCAACGAGGATTTGCAGGGCGAACCCTTTGTGGGGGCGGCGGGTGAAGACCTCAACGGCATTTTGTCCCTGGCAGGTCTTAAGCGCGAGGACGTCTATATCGCCAACGTGCTTAAGTGTCGCCCGCCGGGAAACCGCAATCCGCGTCCCGAGGAAGTGCTGGCTTGCTCACCGTTTTTGCGCGAGCAGATTCGAAGCATCTGGCCCGATATCATCGTGACGCTCGGTAACCCCGCAACGCACTTTGTGCTCAAGACCGAGATCGGCATTACCAAGCTGCGCGGCAGGTTCCATCAGATGGGCCACTTTGTGGTGATGCCGACGTTTCATCCTGCGGCGGCGCTGCGCAATCCGGCGTGGCAGGAGTTGCTGGAGGAAGACTTTAAGATGCTGGGCGACTATCTGGAGCGGCACCCCGCGCCGGAGACCGCCTCGGAATAATAAGGAGCGTATATGTCCCTGGAGCGCCTGGGGGTAGGTACCTATAGAACGGCCCGTACTGCCGATACGGAGCATTTTGGCGAGCTGGTCGCACCGTGTCTAGAAGATGGCGATGTGCTGATCTTGACCGGCGGCCTCGGGGTGGGCAAAACCCACTTTACCAAGGGCGTTTCGCGCGCTCTGGGCGATGAGCATATGGTCACAAGCCCTACGTTCGCACTCATGGCCGTTCATGACCAAGGGCGTATTCCGCTGTTCCATTTTGATCTGTACCGCCTGGAGCATGCCTACGAGCTTGAGGATACGGGCATTTTTGACGTGCTGGGCTATGAGGGTGTTTGCCTGCTGGAATGGGGCGAGCAGTTTCAGGATGAACTGACAGATGAGTATCTTTCGGTGACGCTTAAGCGCGATGAGGACGACAGCGACGTGCGAACGATAACGCTCGAGGCACACGGCGAGCGCGCGGATGAGCTTTCCCATTTGATAGATAAGGCTGTACAAGATGAGCTTGCATAACGACAACGCGCTGGTGGTGGCGCTCGACACATCGACCGACATGCTTGCCTGCGCGGCAAGCTGGATTGACGTGCAGACAGGCGAGGCAAAGTTGGTGAGTGGGGACCATCTGTGTCGCCGTCATGCCAACGTTGAGCTCGTGAATACTGTTGATGGCCTACTGAAGCAGACCGGCCTGGATCGCAGCGATGTCGGCTGTTATGTGGTCGGCCGCGGCCCGGGTTCGTTTACGGGCGTGCGTATCGGCATCTCCACCGCAAAGGGTCTGGCACGCGGTGCCAACGTGCCGTTGCTGGGCGTGTCGACACTTGACGCTTGCGCCTGGACAGCATGGAAGGCCGGCGTACGCGGCAAGCTTGGTGTTCTTGCCGATGCCATGCGCGGCGAGGTGTACCCGGCGCTCTATGTGCTGGGGGATGAGGGCCCCGAGCGTCTGTTTGAGCGCGAGCGCGTGGTCAAGGCCGCCGTGGCGCTTGATGAGTGGCGCCAGACCGCGGACTGGGATCAGGTTCAGTTAACTGGTGACGGTCTCGTGCGTTATGGCAAACTGCTGGGCGAGGATGAGACAGCACGCTGCGTGGGGCGAGACCTGTGGTGGCCCTCGGGCGAGGGCCTGCTGATGGCGCACGCCGCAGGTGACGGCGATCCGGCTCGCGTCTTGCCGATCTATACGCGCCTTTCGGATGCCGAGGAAAACGAGCGCAAGCGCCTGGGTCTTGCCGAGAGCGCGCAGAGTGAGGTGACAGGTGTTGCCGACGAGCTCGCCGGACGTCATCTGCAATTCCGCCCCATGGGCGCGGCAGATGCCGAGGGCGCGAGCGCACTGGAGACCGCCTGCTTTGAAGGCGCCGGACACGAGGCATGGACGCCGGGCATGTTCCTGTCCGAGCTGGGCGAGGACGTTGCCGCTCCGCGTAGCTGGTGGGTGGCGCACGACGACGGTCAGCTGCTGGGTCTTGCCGGCGGCATGGTCGTCGACGGGGACGTGCAGATTATGGACGTTGCCGTCGATCCGACTCATCGCCGCGAGGGCATTGCTCGCAAGCTGCTGTCGCACGTGAGCTATGACGCGCAGATGCTCGGCTGCACTACGGCTTCGCTCGAGGTTGAGGACGGCAACGAGGCCGCAATTGCGCTCTATGCCGCTCTGGGCTTTACCGAGGCGGGTCGTCGCCGTGGCTATTACGGTGCCGGCAAGGATGCCATCGTCATGACGGCGCCGCTGCCCCTGGTGCTTCCTCTCGACAATGCCTCGCCCGAGCCGACGGCTGCCGAACAGCGTGTATGGCCGCTGCCCGCGCCCGAACGCACCGCTGAGGAGCGTGCCGAAATCGAGCGCCGCCGCCTGGTGCTTGCCATCGAGAGCTCCTGCGACGAGACAGCCGTGGCAATTATCGATGCGGACGGCAAGATGCTGGCCAACCAGGTGTCGACGCAGATTGATTTTCATGCCCGCTTTGGCGGCGTGGTACCCGAGATTGCCTCGCGCAAGCACGTTGAGGTCATCGTGAGCGTCGTGGACGCGGCACTCGAGGACGCCGCAGCGTCGCTGGGCCTTACGGGCGGAGCCATTGCACCAAGTGAGCTTGCCGCCGTGGGCGTGACGCAAGGTCCGGGCCTGGTGGGTGCCTTGGTGGTGGGTGTCGCCTTTGCCAAGGGCTTTGCGTATGCTGCCGGCAAACCGCTGGTGTGCGTCAATCATCTGGAGGGTCACCTGTTTGCCAACCTGTTGGCGCAGCCCGACCTCAAGCCGCCGTTTATCTTTACGCTTGTTTCGGGCGGGCACACCATGCTCGTGCACGTAAGGGCATGGGGCGACTACGAGGTGCTTGGCGAGACGCTTGACGACGCCGTGGGCGAAGCCTTCGACAAGGTGGCAAAGGCACTGGGCCTTGGCTATCCCGGAGGCCCCATCATCTCCAAGCTTGCCGAGACGGGCAACCCTAAGGCGATTGATTTCCCCCGCGCGCTGAACAGCAGGGGCGACTACCGCTTCTCGCTTTCGGGCCTCAAGACGGCGGTGACGCTCTACATCGAGCAGGAGACCAAGGCCGGGCGCACGATTCACCTGCCCGATCTGGCGGCCTCGTTTGAGGCGGCGGTCTTTGACGTGCAGTACAAGAAGGCCAAAAACGCCCTGCATGCTACCGGGTGCAAGGAGTATTGCATCGGCGGCGGCGTCTCGGCCAACCCGCATCTGCGCGAGATGATGATCAAGAAACTCGGGCGTCAGGGAATCCGCGTAACGGTGCCGCCCTTGTCTGCCTGCACCGATAACGCCGCCATGATCGCGGAGGTCGCCCGCCGTAAATTCGATCGAGGAGAAATCTCGCCGTTCGACGTCGACGCCGATCCGAACATGACGCTGTAGTCGCAAAGGCGCGGTCCCCGGCCGGAGGGGCCGGATATAAGGTTTCCTGCTCTACAGTCCTGCGCAAGACGAAGGCCACATTAAGTGGCCTTCTTTGCGT
>WGSI01000066.1:0-6381 GCA_014871745.1 Collinsella sp.
AATCCAAGGGTTATACCCTAAGAGCAAACCACCCCTTTTAGGGGTGGTTTTGATTACAGTGCGAGGATCCCCAGATGATCAAGCAAGATCTTTAGCCCGATGAGGATGAGCACAACGCCGCCGACGATGGTGGCGGGTTTTTCGTAGCGCGCGCCAAAGGTGTGGCCGATCGCTACGCCGGCGACGGAGAAGATAAACGTTGTGACGCCGATAAGCGATACAGCGGGAACGATATCGACCGAGAGCGCCGCAAACGAGATGCCTACGGCCAGGGCGTCAATTGAGGTGGCAATGGCGAGAATCAGGTATTCTACCAGGTCAATCTTCTCGGCATCCTTGCCGTCGCCTTCGTCCTCATCCTCGTCTTCGGTAAAGGCTTCCCACAGCATCTTGCCGCCAATAAAGGCCAAAAGGATAAAGGCAATCCAGTGGTCGATGGGTCCGATGATGCCCATGAATTGACTGCCGAGCGCCCATCCGATTACGGGCATGCCGGCCTGAAAGCCGCCAAAGAACAGGCCGAGCACTACGGCGACCTTAAGGTTGATCTTTTTCATGCCAAGGCCCTTGCAGATGGAAACGGCAAAGGCGTCCATCGAAAGGCCAACGGCGAGCAACACGAGCTCTGCGAGTCCCATAGTCTGGCTCCCTCTCTGCGGGCGGGCCCGCGTGTACCTCTTGGGGGAATAACAAAAAAGACCCGTGGCGTACGCGCTGCGCGCACAACCACGAGTCTCGTTCATTAAGGCAAGCCAGGCCGTTTCGGCCAGTATGTTGACTTGCCGCGCCACCGGAGGCGAACCCGGCCACGCGACTACTCCCTCATTCATGTGAACCCGATGCTACCACATAAGCAGCCCATTTGGGTTGGGCTCTCAGCTGTGTTCGCTCATTCTGTAAGCATCGGATTTCGCGAGTGCCGCGGGGACAAACCGTGAGAAACTATTTAGCGTTTATGGAGCGTATACGATGGGAGCGATGCCTTGGATAAGAACGAGCTGCAAAAGCGTATGGAACAGGCCATTCGTCTGACGGCACCTGGCCAGCCGATCCGCACCGCCCTCGACATGATCATTGCCGGTCACCTGGGCGCCCTTATCTGCGTCGGCGACACCGAAAACGTGCTCGCCGCCGGTAACGACGGCTTCCCGCTCAACATTTCGTTTACCTCGAACCGTCTGTTCGAGCTCTCCAAGATGGACGGTGCCATCGTCATCGACGGTGACCTCACCCAGATCCTGCGCGCCAACTTCCACCTCAATCCCGATCCCTCGCTTGCCACGAGCGAGACGGGTATGCGTCACCGCACCGCCGCTCGCATGTCGGTGCTCACGGATGCCATCGTGATCTCGGTCTCGGCCCGTCGTGCCGTTGTCAACGTGTACGTTCACGGCAAGAGCTACGAGATCCAGCCCGTTACCACCATCATGAGCTCGGTCAACCAACTCGTCGCCACGCTCCAGACCACCCGTCAGTCGCTCGATCGCTCCCTGCTGCGTCTGACGGCCCTCGAGCTCGATGACTACGTTACGCTCGCTGACATCACCGGCATTTTCTCGAGTTTCGAGATCATGCAGCAGGCAAAGACCGAGCTTAAGGATTGCATTGTCAAGCTGGGCAACCAGGGCAAGCTCGTGCAGATGCAGCTCGAGCAGCTCGCCGGCTCCAGTATGGATACCGAGTATGACCTGATGATCCGCGACTACGCGAGTGACTCCTCCGAGGCAAACGCCGAGAAAATTCGCGCTGAGCTTGCCCGTATGACGCCCAAGGACTTGTCCGACCCGCAGCATGTGGCGGCGGTTCTGGGCTACGACGACCTGGATGAGGACTCTGTCATGACGCCGCTGGGCCTGCGCACGCTTTCGCGCGTGTCCGTCGTGCGCGACGGCGTGGCCGAGAAGATTGTCGACGAGTACGGCTCGCTGCAGGAGCTCATGGACGACATCAGCGAGGATCCGGAGCGCCTGGGCGACTTTGGCGTCAACAACCCTGCCATTCTTGCGGACTCGCTGTACCGCATGAAGGGCACCAAACAGGGGAACGCATAATGGCGCCCGTATGCGCCGTGGTCGTTGCCGGTGGCAGCGGCCAGCGCTTTGGTAACCCCGGTGGCAAGCAGCTCGTCAATGTAGCGGGCCGTCCGCTCATGAGCTGGTCCATCCGCGCGTTCGATCGAAGCGACAAGGTCGGCCACATCGTGGTGGTGTGTCCTGCCGAGCGCCGTGCCGAGATGCGCCGACTTGCCATCGACCCGTTTGACTATGACACGCCCATCAGCTTTGCCGATGCCGGCGATACCCGTCAGGATTCCACCCGTGCCGGCGTGCATGCGGTTCCGGCGGGTTTCGAATATGTCGCCATCCACGATGGCGCTCGTCCGCTCATTACGACCGAGGCCATCGACCACGCTATCGACGTGCTCATGGGTGACCGCTCGCTCGACGGTGTCGTGTGCGGTCAGCCCGCGATTGACACGCTCAAGATCGTCGATGGCGATAACATCGTTGAGACGCCGCCGCGCGAACTCTATTGGGCCGCACAGACGCCGCAAATCTTTAGCGTTGACGCTATGAAGCGCGCCCATGCCGCGGCGATTGCTGAGGGCTTTATCGGCACGGACGATTCGTCGCTGGTCGAGCGCATGGGTGGGCGTGTCCGCTGCGTCCAGAGCCCGCGCGATAATCTTAAGGTGACGGTGCCCGAGGACCTGCGTCCCGTAACCGCGATTCTGCTCGGCCGTATGGCCGAGGGAGAGGACCTTCCCCATGTTCAGTAACCTGCGCATTGGCCACGGCTACGACGTTCACCGTCTGGTGGAGGGGCGTCGATGTATCATCGGCGGGGTTGACATTCCCTACGAGCGCGGCCTGCTGGGCCACTCGGATGCCGATGTGCTCGCGCATGCGCTGGCCGACGCCATTCTGGGCGCCTGCCGCGGGGGAGACATTGGAAAACTGTTCCCCGACACCGATCCTGCCTATGAGGGCGCCGACTCGATGGTGCTGCTTGCCCGTGTGATGGACTATGCGCGCGATCTGGGCTTTGAGTTTGTCGATGCCGACTGCACCATTGCCTGCCAGCAGCCTAAGATCACCCCGCACCGCGATGCCATGCGCGCCAACCTTGCCCATGCCCTGGGCGTTGACGTCGAAAACGTGGGCGTTGCCGCCACTACGACCGAAAAGCTTGGCTGGGAAGGCCAAGGCGAGGGAATTGGCGCCTGGGCCGTCTGCCTGCTACAGAAAACCGTTAAGGAGTAACGAATGCGTATCTACAACAGCGCTACCCATAAAAAGGAAGAGTTCCAGCCCATCGAGTCCGGCAAGGTCCGCATGTACGTGTGCGGCCCCACGGTCTATGACAACATCCACATCGGCAATGCCCGCACGTTCATCAGCTTTGATGTGATTCGTCGCTGGCTCATCGCGAGTGGCTACGAGGTCACGTTCGCCCAGAACCTCACCGATGTCGACGACAAGATCATCAAGCGCGCCAACGAGCAAGGCCGTACGGCTGCCGAGGTCGCGACGGAGTTCTCCGACAAGTTCATCGGCGTCATGCGCGCTGCCAACGTGCTCGATCCCGATGTGCGTCCCCGCGCCACCAAGGAGATTGGCCCCATGATCGCCATGATCAAGACGCTTATCGAGCAGGGCCACGCTTACGCAGCCGATAACGGCGATGTGTACTTTGCCGTGCGCAGCGATCCCAACTACGGCCAGGTCTCGGGCCGCAACATCGATGACCTTATGGTGGGTGCGCGCATCGAGGAGAACGAGGACAAGAACGACCCGCTCGACTTTGCCCTGTGGAAGGCCGCCAAGCCCGGCGAGCCCAGCTGGCCGAGCCCCTGGGGCGAGGGCCGTCCCGGCTGGCACACCGAGTGCGCCGCCATGGTGCACCGCTACCTGGGCACCCCGATCGACATCCACGGCGGTGGCTCCGACCTTGCCTTCCCGCATCACGAGAACGAGTGCGCTCAGGCTACCTGCGCCTGGCACCAGGGCTTCTCCAACACCTGGATGCACACGGGCATGCTACTGGTCGACGGCGAGAAGATGTCCAAGTCGCTCGGTAACTTCTTTACACTGGCCGAGGTCCTCGAGCAGCACTCTGCCGCGGCCCTGCGCTTACTGATGCTGCAGACGAGCTATCGCTCACCGCTCGACTTCTCTTGGGAGCGCTTGGAGGGTGCCGAGAACTCGCTCACGCGTATCGCCGGCACGGTCGAGAACCTGCGCTGGGCTGCAAGCCACGCGACCGCCGACGCCGATGAGGCTGCCGCCGAGGAGTTTGCCGCCAAGGCCGCCGAGACCCGTGCCGCCTTTAAGGAGTGCATGGACGACGACTTTAACACCGCCGGTGCCATGGGTGCCGTCTTTGGCTTTGTGACCGAGTGCAACCAGTATTTGGAGCATGCGGGCGATGCTGCCGACAAGGCCGCAGCCCTGGCTGCCGCCGATACGCTGACCGAGTTGCTCGATACGTTTGGCGTTGAGCTTCCCGAGCCCAAGGTCGAGTTGCCGCTGGGCCTGCTGGGCGTTGCCGCCGGTCTGGTTGCCTACACTGGTGACGATGTGGACGAGGCTGCTGCCAAGATTCTCGAGGCTCGCGCCGAGGCCCGTGCTGCCAAGAACTGGGACCTAGCAGACGCCATCCGCGACCAGCTTAAGGACCTCGGGCTGACGATCGAGGATACGGCCGCCGGCACCCGTATCAAATCTCTCTAATCCCTGCGGGTTTCCCAGACACCCGACCTTGCCGTTCAAACCGTCGCTCGCGTACTCAAGTACGCGTCGCTCCTCTTTCACGGTAATCTCGGGCACTTGGAAAACCCGTACCGACCGCCCGAGCCACGGCACCTTGCCTTTCAATCGTCGGGCATGACCTCAAGGTCTATGCCCTCCTCTTTCAAGGCAATCTGACGCACCTCGGGCGGTCGGTCTATTTGTTTCGTTTGATAGTTGTATTTAGGAGGTCGCTTTATGGCCGACAATCGCAAGCGCGCGTCTCGTGGCGGCAAGCAGGCTGCTTCTGGCTCGCGTCCGATTCGCCGTAATGACCGCGCTGCCGCCCCCAAGGGTCAGCGCGATCGTACACAGGCCGCACGTCCGCAGCGCGATCGCAACCGCGACGCTGTCCAGGCTCCCAAGGGCGAGTTTATCGAAGGCCGTCGTGCTGCCGCCGAGGCGCTGCGCACTGGTTTTCCCATCAAGTGCGCGCTCATTGCCGAGGGCGGGGAGCGCGATGCCGCCCTGTCGCGTCTGGTCGATGACCTCAACGCCGCGGGCGTCCGCATTAAGTATGTGCCGCGTGCACAGCTCGATGTGCTGTCGAGCCATGGCGCTCACCAGGGCATCGCGCTCGAGGTTGGCAACTTCCCCTATGCCGATGTCGCCGATATCCTCGACCGCGCAGGCGAGGGTCCGGCACTTGTCGTGGTGCTCGACCATGTGACTGACGACGGCAACTTTGGCGCCATCGTGCGCTCCGCCGAGGTCGTGGGCGCCGCGGGCGTCGTCATCGCCAACAAGCGTGCCGCCGGCGTGACCGTGGGCAGCTACAAAACCTCAGCCGGTGCCGTCATGCACCTGCCCATCGCGCAGGTTCCCAATATCGCCCGTGCGCTCGATGACCTCAAGGCCGCTGGCTTTTGGGTGGGCGGTGCCTCCGAGCACGCCGAAGGCAGTTGCTGGGATGCTCCCTTCGAGGGTCGCGTGGCGCTCGTCATGGGGTCCGAGGGCGACGGCATCTCGCGCCTGGTGCTCGAGAAATGCGACTTTTTGACCAAGCTTCCCCAGCGCGGCATGACCGAGAGCCTCAATGTTGCCCAGGCGACCACGGCGCTGTGCTTTGAGTGGCTGCGCCGCAACGCCGGCGAGCTCATGGGGGAGGAGTAGCGCATGTCCAAAAAGAACCGTGCCAAGTCCAAAGCCAAGCGCTTTGGCGAGGGCTCGGCCAAGCCGATTGTCTCGGCCGCGACCTACGGCGTGGGCGGCAATGCGTTTGCACAGGCTATCGCCGACCCAGTCTCGACGGTGCACTCCAACAAGCCCGAACTGCTGGTGGTCGACGGTTACAACGTGATCCACTGCACGCCGCGCTACGAAAAGCTCGTATACGACCATTCCGACGATCCGTATTCCAGCGACGTTCACGATATGGCGCGCACCGCCCTCATCAACGATGTCGCCGCGTTTGCCCAGGGCCGCTACGAGGCTGTGATTGTGTTTGACGGTGCGGGCAATATCTCCAGCGAGCGTCCCAACCTGCCGGCCCGCGGCGTGCGCATCGAGTTTTCGCCGACGGGCGTCTCTGCCGACACCGTGGTGCAGAAGCTCTGCATCGAGGCACGTGAGGAGGGCCGCGCGTGCTCCG
>WGSI01000067.1:0-5783 GCA_014871745.1 Collinsella sp.
GGGCCTGCTCCGGGCGGGTTGCCTTGCTCCGGGAAGTGGGCTTCGCGAACTTCTCAGAGGGAGGCACCCGCCCGGAGGCGGCCCCAGCGCGAGACCGTCCCGGATGCCTACCTACTCGTTGTCGCCAGCGGTCATCTGCGTTGCGGAGAGCGCGCCATCGGCAGCAGTTGCGGCTGCGGCGTCGGGCCAGACCCAGTCGGTGAAGGCCGGGTGATCGAAGCCCTCGTCGCACGCGAACTCAAAGGCCTCAGTGCGGAAAGCCTCCCACTCATCAATCTGCTCGGCAAACTTATCAGCGTCGACCATGCGCAGCACATCGGCGGCCAGGGCCCAGCGGTCCATGTTGTTCAGGCGCAGCATGTCGAACGGCGTGGTCGTGGAGCCCTTCTCCTCGTAGCCGTGGACGCGGAAGGCATCGTGGCCGGGGCGATTCCAGATCAGACGGCGGATCGTGCCGGCATAGGCGTGAAATGCAAAGAGCACGGGCTTCTCGCCGCGGCCAAACAGCTCAGCCCAGCGCTCATCGCTGATGGCTTGGTCGTTCTCGCAGACGTTCTGAATCTTGAGCAGGTCGACCACGTTGACGAACCACACCTTAATGCCCAGCTCGCGCAGCATGTCGGTTGCAGCCAAAGCCTCGAGCGTCGGTACGTCACCACAGGTGGCGACCACGACGTCGGCCTCGGCGAGCGAGTCGGCAGTCGATGCCCACTCCCAAGTCGCGACGCCCTCGGCGAGCTCGGACTTGGCCTCGTCGACCGTCTGGAAAGTGGGGGCGGGCTGCTTGCCACAGAAGATGGCGTTGACGCAGTCGGTGGACTGGTAGACGCGCTCGGCAACGGCAAGGGCCATGTTGGCGTCGGCCGGATAGTAGGCATTCACGATATGCGTGTCGTTGGCCTTGTTGAGCAGCAGGTCGATAAAGCCGGGGTCCTGGTGCGAGAAGCCGTTGTGGTCCTGACGCCAGACATGGCTCGACAGCAAAATGTTGAGACCGCTAATGGGAGCACGCCACGGAATCTCGCGCTTGGTGGCCTCGAGCCACTTGCAGTGCTGGTTGACCATGGAATCGACCACGTGGACAAAGCTCTCGTAGGAGCTCCACACACCCGAGCGACCGGTAAGCACGTAGGCCTCGAGGAAGCCCTCGCACTGGTGCTCGGACAGCTGCTCGACAACCTTACCGGAACCGGCCAGCAGCTCGTCGTTGGCATCGTCCTCGTAGAAGCCGGCATCCCACTGCTTCTTGGTCACCTTGTAGGCAGCCTGCAGGCGGTTGGATGCGGTCTCGTCGGGACCGAAGATGCGGAAATCGTCCATGTTCTTGGCCAGAACGTCGGCAGTGTACTCGCCAAAGACGCGGGCGGCCTCGGTGGACCCCCAGCCGTGGCCCTTGCTTGCGACGGGGATCTCGTGGGCATGAATATCGGGGAGTTCAAGCTCGCGGCGCACCTTGCCGCCGTTTGCATTGGGGTTGGCGCCGATGCGCAGCTCGCCGGTCGGCATAAAGGCCGTCACCTCGGGACGCACCTGGCCCTCGGGCGTAAAGAGCTCCTCGGGCTTGTAGGAGCGCAGCCACTCGCGCAGCACACGGAAGTGCTCGTGGGTGTCCTTGGCACTCGCCAGCGGCACCTGATGGGCGCGCCAGGAGTCCTCGGTCTTCTTGCCATCAATCTGCTTGGGGCAGGTCCAACCCTTGGGCGTACGGAACACGATCATGGGGTAGGCCGGACGGACCACGGTCTCGCCCGCCGCGGCCTGGGCCATAGCGGTGGCCTTGATGTCGCAGATCTCATCGAAGACCTGCTCAAACAGCGCGGCAAAACGCGCGTGAATGCTTGCGTGGCTCTCGTCGTCAAAGCCCGCGACAAAGAAGTGCGGCTTATAGCCCATGCCCTCAAAGAACTTGGTGAGCTCTTCGTCGGACACGCGGGCGAGGATGGTGGGGTTGGCAATCTTATAGCCGTTGAGGTGCAGGATCGGCAGGACGATACCATCGGTTGCCGGGTTCACGAGTTTGTTGGACTGCCAAGAGGTCGCAAGCGGACCGGTCTCGGACTCGCCGTCGCCCACCACAGCCACGGCCAGCAGGCTCGGGTTGTCCATGACGGCACCGTAGGCGTGGCTGAGCGTGTAGCCGAGCTCGCCGCCCTCGTGGATAGAGCCAGGCGTCTCGGGCGCAAAGTGGCTCGGGATGCCACCGGGGTAGGAGAACTGGCGGAAGAACTTCTGCAGGCCGGCCTCGTCATTGGTGATGTCGGGGCGGATCTCACGGTAGGTGCCATCGAGCAGCGACTGGGCGGTGCCGGCAGGACCACCGTGGCCCGGGCCCATCAAGAAAATGGCATTCTGGTTGTGGTCGGCAATAAGGCGGTTAACGTGGCCGAACAGGAAGTTGATGCCAGGCGTGGTGCCCCAGTGACCGACCAGGCGGTGCTTAACGTCCGGGCGACCAAAGTCGCGCACCTCACCGGTTTTCTCATCGACAAAGTCGGTGCGCATCAACGGGTTAGAGCGAAGGTAGATCTGACCGACGGACAGATAGTTCGATGCGCGCCAATACAGGTCGACGCCCTCGAGCTCGGAAGCCGGTACCTCGTGGTCCAGCTTTTGCCATGGCGTTCCCAGAGTTTTAGCCATTGTTTATGTCCCTTCGCTGCATGGTCACCCTCCGATATGGCAACCTTTCGTTGGGATAAGTATATTTGCTAAAACGTTTTATCAGTATGAAAAAACGTTTTATCATTCCGGTTCGCCATTAGCCTGACAAAACCAGACATTGACCTGCGACATTATTTGTCACAAGTTCTTCATATTCCTGATATACAAATCGATAAACGCGTTTAGTTGTGTTTTGTAACCTTGAGCACGCTGCCCTTAACGATAAGCGCCGGCTCCAGAACGACCTCTTCGGCACGCCTACCGCCCCTACCGGCAAGACGCTTGGACATGCAGCCAAAAGCATGCTCCGCAAGGACACCAGGATCCTGCTCAATCGCAGTCAGTGCCGGTTCAAAGAGAACGTCGGCAGCCGAGTTGTCATAGCTCACGACCGAAATATCGCCCGGGATGCTCTTCCCCATCTCGTGCAGGCGCTTGAGCAAACCGAGGGCAATGTTGTCCGAGCTTGCGAACACGGCAGTGGCGTCGGTTGCGAGTACCGCCTCCGAAGCCTCGTATGCACTCGGAATGTAGTACTCGCTCTCAAACTCCAAACGTGCGTCGATAGGCAGGCCAACCTCGCGCAGCGCACGCTCATAGCCGGCAAGTCGCTTACGCCCCGTATTGGAACGGCGCGCGTTAACCAAGCAGGCAATGCGACGATGACCCTGCTCGATCAGATAGCGGGTAGCCATGTAGCCACCCATCTCGTGGTCGAACATCACCTTGTCGCACTCGAGCCCCTCAATGGCACGGTCGACCATTACCGCCGGTATGGGCAGATGGCTGACTTCTTCGCGCAGGGCGCGGTCGTCGGAGAACTCGTCACCCACCACCAGAAAGACGCCGTCGACGCCGCGCGTCACCAGCTGGCGCAGCAGCTCAAGATCGTCGTCGGCACTTCCACCCGAGCTGGTAATAAAGAGCGCGTAACCGTCCTCGCGGCAGCGCTTTTCCAAGCTGCCGGCGAGCGAGGCAAAAAAGCGGCTCTCGATATTGGGAACGATAAGGCCCAGCGTGCGTGACTCGCGCATGACCAGGCTGCGCGCGATCTGGTTAGGGACATAGTGGTTGCGCGCCGCGACCTCCTTGATGAGCTTGCGGTTTTCTTCCGAGATGCGGCAGGGCCGATTATTGAGAACAAGCGAGACCGACGAGGGGGAAAGCCCCACCTCCTGGGCAATCTGCTTGAGAGTAACTTTGTTACCCATCTCGCTCCTTCCGAGTATTCGCGCAATCTCTTGAAAGTATAGCGACCGTCCCTCTACCTCGATGATAAACACTTTACCAATCCGGTAGACGGCTGTTTTATCGCCGCCAGCGCACCAAATCCGTCCGGGTGGGGTATATTGCAATCGATTGATGACAACGACCACCAAAAGGCGGATATTCGTATGCACGAGAACGACTTTTTTAACGAGGACCTGCTGTGCGCGCTTGCTGGCGTTGCCGGCGAGGACAACGTGCTGATGAGCGAGCCCATGCGCGAGCACACCACGTTTAAAATCGGCGGCCCGGCCGACGTCTTTGTCACGCCCGATACCGAGCAGGGCCTCGTCGCCACGCTCGATACCTGCTATCGCTGCGATCTGCCCCTCACCATCGTGGGCAACGGCTCCGACTTGCTCGTCGGTGACAAGGGCATCCGCGGCGTCGTCGTGGCACTGGGCGAGGGCCTCTCCGACATTACGGTCAACGGCACGCACGTCACGGCAGCAGCCGGCGCCTTGCTTTCCGATGTCGCCGCGGCAGCAGCCGAGGCCGGTCTCACCGGCATGGAGCCCATCTCGGGCATCCCCGGATCGGTCGGCGGCGCCTGCTACATGAACGCCGGTGCCTACGGTGCCTGCATGGCCGATGTGCTGGGGTCTGTGCGCGTCTACAAGCCCGCCCGCATGCTCGACGACGGCACCCGCGGCAGCGGCAGCATCATCGAGTTCGATGTCGACGAGCTCAATCTGGGCTATCGCAAGAGCCGCATTGCCGACGACGGCTTCATCGTGCTTTCGGCCACTTTCAATCTCGCCCCGGGCAACGCCGCGATGATCAAGGCCGACATGGACGACTACCGCCAGCGCCGCGAGGACAAGCAGCCACTCGACATGCCGAGCGCCGGCTCCACCTTCAAGCGCCCCGAGGGCCACTTTGCCGGCAAGCTCATCATGGACGCCGGTCTGCGCGGCCATGCTGTCGGCGGCGCGCAGGTAAGTGAGAAGCACTGCGGCTTTATCGTCAACGCCGACCACGCCACCGCCGCCGATGTCGACGAACTCATCCGCGACATCCAAGCCAAAGTCAAAGACCAATTCGACGTAGACCTAGAACCCGAAGTCCACCGAGTAGGCGAATTTTTATAGCCCGCTCGCCGCGGTCCACTTTAATTAATAACGGGACAAGTGATGTAGCTCACTTGTCCCGTTTTCATTTATTTGCGAAGAACATCGGCCATCCGCAGGATTGAAATCATCGACCGATAAGTGAGTTCCACCTTTTCGCCCGCAAGCAGTCGTTTCGAGCCAATCTCATCTAGCCCCACAAGGCGAGAAAACAGCAAGCTACTCATCGTGCCCTCGTCAATTGATTCCTTTATGGTCTTCAAAACGTCCGTATCATGAAGCGACGCCGAGCTGTAGGGGGCAACACGAGCGGAACTCTCAATTAACGACGAGACAAAAGGATGGAGATGCTTTGGACATAGTCCGTCAAACACCACATCCCCATTGTCATCCGAGCCGACCAGGCGCCAACTATAATGATCGACCCAGTCGTCTCCGTCATATATGGTGTCCATGAGCAACTTCCCGTCTAGAGAGAAACCTGTTTGAACATCGGGGCGCAAGACCGCAATCCATCTAGGACCCGCAGCAGCTCCGACCCAACGCACCACACGACAATTGTATATTGCGACTATTTTAGATCTACATGATCAGTTCGAGTTCGCAACAAGGCGATTATTGCAGCTAGGTTATATTTCATTTTCCACTTTGATGAGCCGTCGGCTCCAAATTCCAAAACCGAAGTCCACGGAGTCGATAATTATATTTAAAAAGAAGGCCCCGAAAGGGGCCTTCGCCATCTTTATATCAGACAACCAGTCCGGTGTATCGCGCTTTGAACCCGGA
>WGSI01000068.1:0-5737 GCA_014871745.1 Collinsella sp.
GGCTTTGCCTGCGGGATCGCTCGACTACCAAACAGCCCGCCGGCACCGGGACCACATCGCGGCACCAAAAAGCGCCCGTGCGCTCGATGGATTCGGATGCCCGGCAGAGGCTCCTTATGGCTGCTTCCTTCCGGACCTGACCAGATTCGGAACATGTCGTCATCCGAACCCATCGAACGCGCTAGGCGCTCGATATATATTACCCGCTCCCGTCCAACGGAGCAAGCTGCCCCGCGGTCAAAGGGAAAACCACATGAGTGCACGGTAGCAAAAAGGCGCGGTCGCAAGTATGCGACCGCGCCCCATCAGTTGCTTCGCAGAGAGCATTCAAACATTGCGTAAGCGCTGGGAAGCGAAACGTCGTTCAACGTCAACGCCGTTAGCGATTACGGCGCTTGAGGATAATGCCGACAACGCAAACGGCTGCACCGGCTACGACCAGCCCAATGACGGGCAGAATTGAGAAGGTATCACCCGTCATCGGCATGGTGCCCTTCTTGACCTTCGTCGTCTTGACGGGCTTCTTATCGCTCGGCTTAGTGGGTTTAACCTCGGGCTCGGGCTTAGGCTCGGGAGCAGCAACCGTGTAGGTAACCGTCGGAACCGGGAACTCATACGCATCGCCGCGCATGCCGTTGCCGTCCACGGGATGCAGGGTCGCGCTCTCGTTGACCTTCAGAGTGTGGGTGCCAGACTCGGTGGGCACGTTGACCAGGCGCTCGCTGTACTCGAGCACGACGGGCTTGCTCGGAGATGCAGCCTCGTTCAGCGTAAGCTTGAGCATCTCCTGGTCGCCATTCACGTAGTCCAAGGTGAACCTATAGGAGCCGTTCGCAAGCTTGCCAAAGCCGTAGGCACCGTCGTCGATTTTCTCGGGGGCAAGCTTCTCGCCGTTGGCGGTCAGGCTGATCTTGGCAGGGTCGTTGATGAAGTCAAAATCAGCGCCAATAAAGTCCTCGACCGTCGAGCCGGCGGCAATCTTGTCAACAAGTTTAGCCTTGATATCGGCAAAGTCGGTGTCGAGCTTGCCGTTGTTGGAATTCCTGGTGAGGTACTGCAGGAATACCTGGCCATCAAAGTCGGCGGCGTTCTTGTAGTAAACGTTCATGTCGTAGCCGGCATTTGCCATCGACTGGAAGGTATCATCCGTGCTCCAGAAGGCAACATCGATGTTGCAGGGAGCGGTAACATCGATGGGAATAGGATTCGTGGTTCCGGCATCGGCTGCCTCAGCGGTGTACTCGTAGTCGTACTGAGCCCAGTTTTTGTCGGAATTCTGGTACTGGTCGCGATAGTAGGCGAGATACTCACCGAGCTTCTCGGGGCTCTTCATGGCCTGCGAGAAAATGAAGTTCGAGCCGTCAGAGAACTTCTTCCAGGCGTTATTGGTATGGTACTCGCGGGACTGCCACTCCCAGATGCCACCCATCATGTTTCTGCCGCCCTCAACGCTGCCGAACGACCTGGTGTACGGTTTGGTGAAGTCGCCGCCCTTGCAGTAAAGGTAGGTTGCGCCGTCGCTAATCAGGATGACGTGCTTGTTCTCGGCCTTAACGGCAGTATCCGCGTCGAGGATGCTCTTTGCGGCAAGAAGGCCGGCGTCCATGTTGGTGCCCGAATGCAGGCTCGAGTTCATTGCGTTCAGGATGTCATCATAGCCCGTGACGACGTCCGTCAGCGGCTGCTGGATGTTACCGACCTTGTTGAAGAGGACTACGCCGACCTTGATGTCCAGACCATCATCCTTGGCCTTCTGGCTAATCTGGCCCAGGAACTCCTTGGCTTGGTTGTAAATGTCTTTCTGCGCGGAAGCGCCCGACTTATCGAGCACAAACACAACGTCGGACGGCTCGGCCTCGCGCTTGCCCGGGAACGAAAGCGTGACCTTGGTCTCCAGGTTCTCGTCAAGCTCGGTCGCCATCTTCTGATTCTGCTCCAACGTGGACGATTGTCCGGCGTCTCCTGCAGCATCGTCTGCGAATGACATGGTCGCCGGGGTGGCCATGCCTAACGTCAGCGCCAACACCGCACCAACCGTAACCGCGCGCTTAAGCGCACTTCCCAATCTGTGCATCCTAGCTCCTTTCATTTAATTCCCGTTTACAGCCAGGTAGATACGACACCAGTGATACGGCAATAGTATAGACCGTAAAATGCCAACGAAATTAACATATATTTACAAATAACGAGCTGGACAGGCAAATCAGATTGGATATTTATATCTATATGCGACCAAGATCGTATGCTCGGGCAGCCCCCTCGCCTGCGCACGCCAAATTGGCTACAGTCTCCTGCATGCCAAGCGCATCCTCAAGGCTCATGGGCTTGCGGCATATCGGCAGAACCAGATCGACACCCTGCCCATACACCGCATCCAGGTTGTCGGCACGACCGCCCACGACGGCGACCACCGGCTTGCCATATCGCTTCGCACGGCGCGCCACACCCACCGGCGCCTTACCGGCGGCGGACTGCTCATCCATATTGCCCTCGCCTGTAATGACCAGGTCGACATCGCGCACGCGCTCGTCAAATCCAATCAGATCGAGCACTGTCTCCACGCCCGAGCGCAACTCGGCGCCGAGCGCAAGCAGCGCGGCACCCAAGCCACCTGCCGCGCCCGCGCCAGGCACGCCGAGCACCGAGCCAAATGCCCGTGCACCCTCGGGTACGCGCAGCAACCCCTGAGCCCGCGCCCCAGCAATCGCCGCATCGAGCAGGCGGCCGTAGCCGACCATCCAGCTGTCGTACCTGCGCAGCGCCTCAGCGTCATCCGTCGGCAGACCCTTCTGTCCACCGAACACTGCCAGCGCACCGCGGCGCCCCACGAGTGGGTTCTCGACATCGGAAAGCACGACGATGCGCGCGCCATTCAGCGCCCGAAGCGCCGGCGTCAGATCGATACTCGCCACTTGCTCGAGGCCCGCAAGACCGGGGGCGATATCGCAGCCCTGATCATCGACCACACGCGCGCCCAGCGCCTGCAGCATGCCGGCGCCACCGTCGTTGGTGGCACTGCCGCCCAAGCCAATATAGATAGTCTTTGCACCCGCGCGAACCGCACGAAGCATCAGTTCGCCCACGCCATAGGTTGTGGCCGCCAACGCCGCCGATTCCGTGCAGGGCGAATACCCAATACCCGCCGCCTCGGCCATCTCAATTACAGCCGACTCGCGCTCGGCATCCACAAGCATCCGGGCAGACACGCGGTCGCCCAAGGGGCCTGCAACCTCGCAGGTTGAGAGCCCGCCACCGCGCGCGGCGATGGCGTCGAGCGTTCCCTCGCCACCGTCTGCCAACGGCAATGCGCGCACCTCGGCATCGGGCCACACGCGGCGCATGCCTTCGGCAACGGCCTCCTCCGTCTGCGCGCTCGAAACGCTGCCCTTAAAGGAATCAATCGCCAACAGCACACGGCGAGGCCGGCGACGCGCGAGGCCATAGTTGAGCGTCTCGTCGGCGAGATCTCCAACACTCGCAAGCGCCTCAGCGTGAGCCGCATGCGCCTCAAGGTTCAGACCGCAACCGCAACCGAAGCCGTCGACACCGCGCAGGCCAGCAAAATAGCTGCTCAGTACCTCGCGGCACTCGCCTGCCAGCACGCCGGCGGTCACATTAAACCGATGGTTCAAGCGCGAATCGGCATTGAGGTCATACAGCGAGCCCAAGGCGCCCGCCTTGGCATCGGTCGCGCCATACACGCAGCGCCCCACGCGCGCGTTGACCATGAGACCCGCACACATGCAGCAAGGCTCGAGCGTTACATAGACCGTGCAATCGGAAAGGCGCCAGCGACCGAGCGACCGAGCGGCAGCGCACAGGGCCGCGAACTCTGCATGCGCCGAAGGGTCCTGGTCGAGCTCGCGACGATTATGCGCCCGCGCGACAATCTCACCAGCGCGCACCACCACAGCGCCAATGGGCACTTCGCCCACTGCCGCGGCGGCGCGCGCCTCGGCCAGTGCCTCGCGCATGAACTTCTCATCGATTTCGGTGATCGTCATCGTTCGCCTTCCCTGTTGCAAATTCAAAACGATGCTATCATTACGACTCACGGAGAGATGGCAGAGCGGTTGAATGCGGCGGTCTTGAAAACCGTTGAGCGCGAGAGCGTTCCGGGGGTTCGAATCCCCCTCTCTCCGCCACTTCTAGTGAAGCACCGGCGTCATGGTTCGCTCGAACAGCGCATCGACCACGTCGGCCATCTCGGGTCGACGCTCGAGGTCGTGACCCGACTCCCACCATATCGTGAAAAGTCGAATAATACCGCCGGCGACAAACTCAGACGTCGTCTCTAGTGACACGGGGGCCAGGGCATCCTCGGCAAGCACGTTCATCACACGCTCGCGGATGGAGCGGGCAATGCGGTCACAAATAACGTTGGTCAACATGCCCGACATGCTGCTTGCCAAAATGTTATCCATGAGCTGCTCGTGCGCCAGAATCAAATCCATGGCATCGTCCAAAATCGTGTGTCGAAGCGCGCGCACGTCCTCGGCAGATACTGCGCCGGCCTCATCGGGCTGTTTTTGTGGCAAGCCCGACATGAGCTCATCGATATAAAAGGCGAAGTAATCGTTTTTATCGCGAAAGTGCTTATAGAACGTCGTGCGGCGAATCATGGCACGGTCGCAAAGCATAGCAACCGTCAAATCCTCAAACCGATGCTCTTCCAAAAGCTCGGTAAAGGCATCGAACAGGGCACGATAGGTTTTCTTGATGCGAAGGTCCATCCGTATCGCCATCCTCAAGGCGTAGACAGCATTCCTTAATGTGTCGCATATCTTACACCTGTACCACCCGTTCGTTATTGGCGCCCCCTCCCTGGTTGAAACATAACGCTTACCGGAAAGTTCGGCACCACCAAAGGTTGCGGGTATACTGGATACGCTATACCAACAACGGCCGGCGCAAAACGCCGCTGCCATTCGAAACGGAGACATCATGCCTTACGTCATCATCGGTATCGTTGTTGTCGTTGTGATCGTCTGCGCCATCGCCGGCATCTACAACAACATGGTCACCAAGCGCAATCGCATCGATAACGCCTGGCAGAACATCGACACGCAGCTGCAGCGCCGCAACGACCTGATTCCCAACTTGGTGGAGACCGTCAAGGGCTACGCCAAGCACGAACAGGACACGCTCGCCGCCGTGGTCAACGCGCGCAACGCCGCCGTGAGCGCCACCACCCCTGAGGCCAAGATGGAAGCCGACAATGTGCTGACCGGTGCGCTGCGTCAGCTCTTTGCCGTGGCCGAGGCCTACCCCGACCTTAAGGCAAACACCAACTTTACGCAGCTCCAGGCTACGCTCGAGGACACCGAGAACAAGGTGAGCTACGCGCGCCAGAGCTACAACGACTGCGTGCTCAGCTACAACAACGCCATCCAGACGTTCCCGGCCGTTATCTTTGCCGGCATCTTCCAGTTTAAGGAGCGCCAGGGCTTCGAGGCCGCCGAGGCAGCCCGCCAGGCACCGACCGTCAAGTTCTAACAATCACGGCCGAGTCTTAAGCCAGTTCATCAACCCTTTGGGGTCCAAGGCACAAACCTTGGGCCCTTTTCTTATCCACGCACAACGCGCCCACGCACAACGCGCGGCCAATAGGCCGCGCACCATCTTTACTTCAGATCTATATTGCCCGTAACGGCAGCACCGAGGTAACGCAGGCCCGAGGGCAACCTACCTTTCCGGCGCACGCCGCAGGCCGAAAGAACCTCCCCCGCACGAAGTG
>WGSI01000069.1:0-5577 GCA_014871745.1 Collinsella sp.
AACCCGCGACCCCAACCTTGGCAAGGTTGTGCTCTACCAACTGAGCCATGTCCGCATATGTAAAACAAAACGGGCGCCGGAGCGCCCGGATGTTGCCTGGAGGCGAAGCCCGGATTCGAACCGGGGGTAAAGGCTTTGCAGGCCTCTGCCTTACCACTTGGCCACTTCGCCGAAAAAGGACCGCCTAAACGGTCCGGAAATGCAATGGAGCGGACAACGGGGCTCGAACCCGCGACCCCAACCTTGGCAAGGTTGTGCTCTACCAACTGAGCCATGTCCGCTTGCGGGTTATTAATTTACGCGAGTTATCCAAAAGACGCAAGTACTTTTTTCAAAAAAGTTGCCGGCCGCGTGTTCTTGGTGGCTAAACGCGCTAAAGCGATTGGCTAGGCACGCGATTCCAGTGCTCCGCTAAATAGCTTCACCATCTGCACGCGCGTGCCGGTGCCGTCTGTGCGACGAGCAACCTCCACGTTATCGACGAGCATACGCATAAGCTTGATACCACGGCCGCGTTCCTCAGATGCGACCGGTTCGCTCGCTCCATCGATAGAATAGCCGGCACCCCGATCAAGCACCTCAACCACGACGCGATCGCCATAGGCCTGAACCGTCAGGACGCACCCGATACCGCCCGCATGGTCATAGGCATTACCCAGCGCCTCCCCCGACGCCAACGCGACATCGTAGCGCTCGTCGCGGCGCAACGGAAGCGATTCAAGGAGTTCGGCGATGCGATGTCGATAGTATGGAAGATTCTCGATACCCTGTCGGACCTCGACGCTCTTGCTCCATCGTGGCAACTCTCCCACCGGAATAGCGGGAATCGACTCACGCGCCGGACCCGCAACATGAAGGATGTCGACAAGTCGGGCAATCTCCAAAAAGCGAATGACCTCATCGGAGGCGTTAACGAGCGAAAGCAGGCCCTCTCGCCTCATGAGCTCTCTGGCACGTGTAAGCAAAAACGCCAAACCCGTCGAGTCGATAAAGCCCACAGCCTGGCAATTGATGACAACGCGACGCACGCCCCGGTCGATCAAATTATCCAACCGTCGGCGCAGCACGGACACCGAGGCGATGTCGACATCACCCGGTGGCGTCAGAACCGCTATGTCATTCCACTCATTCATACGACCATGGTTCCCCAAAAGAGCTCGCTCGATGCATACGTATCTGCAACCGCGCAGATTTTGCCCGTCAAGCATCGCGGTCTACGAGCGACCCCGTAAAAACTCAAGGGAAACCAGCGCGATGTCATCGTCCAGCGCCGACTCGGTAAAGCGGTCAAGCTCTCCCAAGACCTTACCGCAGATTCCCGATACGCCCTCACCCGAGACAGAGAGCAAAAGGTCACGAAGGCGCTGCTCGCCAAAGAAAGCACCCGAGCGATCACGTGCTTCGATTGTTCCGTCGGTATACATGAATAGTATGTCACCAGGAGCGAACGTAAACACGCCTGTCTCGTACACCATGCTCTCAAAGGCACCGATCACGCCCGATTGGCACCCAAGGAGCTCCACTTCTCCCCCTCGGGTTTCTCCGCCGCCAAGCGGCGTCGACGACGGTCTAATGACCATAGTGGGAGGATGTCCCGCAGAGCAGTAGGTAGCGCGACCCGCTTTAAGATCAATCTTGGCGATAAACGCCGTCACGAACGTCTCGACCCTCGAAAAGCCCATGAGCATGCTATTGAGCGAGCGGGCCATACGGGCGGGCCCAGCACCCTCCCAGGCATAGGCCGTCAGCGCCGTCTTGACGAGCGCTGACATCGACGCCGCCTCGATTCCTTTGCCGGATACATCGCCCAAAATCATAACGGCGCAATCGTCGGGAAGACGGACAAGAGTATAGAAGTCGCCGCCGACCAACGCCGAATTCGTTGCCGAAAGGTATACCGAATCGGTCGCGATACCCGGAACGTCACCAAGCGAATTTCTCATGCCAATCTGGAGGGTCTGAGCGATATGGCGCTCCTCGCGCTTTTGAGATTCGCCCTCGTAGATTAGTTCAAAGTCATGCGCCAAGTGCACCAAGTAGTCATATTCAAGGTCATCAATCGGCTCTTGACTACCGTCACGAAGCAGCAGCGCGCGCGTCGTCGGGCCTTTCGCAACAGAAGCAGGAACGATCGCGTCGTTGCTGTGCTTGCCATCACCCTCAGAGCGCGGGCGCCCCGCCTCAATGCCGGTGTCGACGTAGAGACCCTGGCAAGGCAGACCATGCGCCCTAAGCCAGCCTCCCATAGGCATCGATTCGTCAACGCGAGTTATACGGACGTGTTTAAGATCCTCGGCACTCGTGCCGCCCAAAACAGATGTCTCAAAGCCATCAGAGCCAACCCCCAAACGTGCCGCTGGCGCCGTCGTGGAAAAGAAAAGCTTCTCGGGATCGTCCGGCAAAGCAACGCGACTGCCGCCTTCAAAATCTATGACATAGGAGCCCAGACTGGCGTCATACTCAACAGGGCAAAAATGACAGTTGAGCGTATTGCAAATCTCGGACGATATAGCCTGGGTAGCCGCGGCGGAATCGTCTAGAAAGGTAAACAACTCATCACGTAAGACATTGAGCGAGCGGCCGAGCTCGGCCGTGCGACGAGAGCGAAGGCTCGATGCCATGCCGACCAGCTGGATAGACAGGTAATCGCAAATGACCTCGAGTACATTAACGTCATAGGCGAGCGGTGCCTGAGGGCGCTTCCAACCAACTTCCAGCACGCCAAGGATCTGCGTACCGTAAAAAACGGGAAGACAGATCTCGCTACGGTACGGAGGCATATCCTGCACGCGCAACAGGTGCTTAGAACGATTGTCCAGGTCCATGAACATACCGGAGGCAGCCCTATCACCCTCAAGGTCCTGTTGAATCGACAAGCGACAGGCACGCGACTCGCGAAGAACATACGTCGGAATGCCAGCGCCATACGGCAAAAACTCGGGCAGGTAGCTGTCGTGCAGCTCCTTGGAGACACCGCGAAGCTTAAAACCGCCGCTCTCAGAAAAATAGATAGCGGCACCCGAAGCATCGAGCGTTCCTACAAGCTGGTTCAAAACGATATCTAACAAACTGGGCAGCTCATCGGAGCCCACCGTGCTCATAATGACCGACAATGTACCCGAGAGACGCTTATTCGCCACTCTAAGCTCCGAAAGCGCACGCTTGAGCTGACGGTCGTGCGAATACTGTTCTTCGATGCTATGGAGTGCCACCAGAACGCGCGGCGCACGGCGGCCAAAGATTCGAGGCGGCGTAACCGAGCCGGCACAAACCAGGACGGGAATAAACGATCCGTCACTTAACTTGAGCATCAACTCGCTCTTTGTTCCATTGGTCTCAAAAGGAAGCCGATGCTCTGTCGCGCGTTCAAAAGCCGATGAGTACAAGAGGTCTTTAACGTCCCCGTTGATCACATCGGAACGCTCCTCGCATATCAAGTCGAGCAAGCGATTATTTACATGCAAAATGGTTCCGTCGAGCTCGCAGATAATGACAGCATCGCTCGTGATCTCGACCAATTGGGCAACATCCGCCCACTCATTGCGCTCAAGCGTTTCCATCGTGAACCTCACCGTCTATCGGTAACAAAAAAGCCTCCGAAGAGGCTTCTCAAATGCGATGGTGTCGGAGGCGGGACTTGAACCCGCATGACCAAAAAGCGGTCACTAGCACCTCAAGCTAGCGCGTCTGCCAATTCCGCCACTCCGACATGCTATGTTGTTGATTCGCGGTTCGTTTTGTTGAACCCGCGCGTTCAACGAGGAAGATAATAACCTATGATTCGAGAACTGTGCAAGCACTTTTTTGAAAAAAGTTTACGAATTTGTAAATGCGCAGGTAAACTGACCTGTTCGGGCAGGAATGAGGTTGCTTTCCAACGCGTCCTCGGGCATGCGGCATTATTTTGATCCGCGCTTCGCGCTACAAAATAATGCCGCCCCCTGCGGAATGCGTTGGAAAGCAGCCTCATTCCTGCCCTAGGGGCACGTACTCCAGGCACGGTTCTCAAACATGTTCTGGGGACTGATATAAATTTAGTGGCTCGGCCTTGCCGAGCCCTTAATATGAGGAGGCCGGAGCTAAAGCTCCGGCCTCACACAATTCCCTATCAGATTAAGCGAGCGATCAGGGAATCGCACTCCCCCTGCCGAGTTAACGTAGGACCCGCCCTGGTGTTACTTTTCAGAACACTCCGCAGGACGCAAGAAACCCCCGCCGCACGAAGTGCGCAGCGGGGGTTTCTTGCATGTCCGAGGACGTTCTGAAAAGTAACACCAGGGCGGGCCCGGACGAGAACAACCGACTACAGGTCGATGTGCGATTCCTTGATCGGGAACGGCTCCGCGAAGTGGCAGGCGCAGCAGTGACCCGGTGCAACTTCCTTAAACTCGGGCAGCTTCTCGGAGCAGATACCCTGAGCGATCGGGCAGCGCGTGTGGAAACGGCAGCCGGTCGGCGGATCCAGCGGCGACGGCGGATCGCCAGCGAGGATGATGCGCTTACGGGTCTTCTGGATATCCGGATCGGGAACCGGCACGGCAGACAGCAGCGACTGCGTGTACGGATGGTGAGGCTCGCTATAGAGCGTCTTCCAGTCCGAAACCTCGACCATCTTACCCAGATACATAACGGCAACGCGATCGGAGATGTGCTGTACGACGGACAAGTCGTGTGCGATAAACAGATACGCGGTACCGAACTTGTCCTGCAGTTCCTTGAGCAGGTTCAGAACCTGGGCCTGAATGGACACATCCAGAGCGGATACCGGCTCGTCACAGATAATCAGCTTGGGCTTCAGCGCAAAAGCGCGGGCAATACCGACACGCTGACGCTGGCCGCCCGAGAACTCATGCGGATAGCGGTTGATGTGCTCGGGGTTCAGTCCAACGACGTCGAGAAGCTCACGGACGCGCTCAATGCGCTCCTCCTTGGTACCCACACCATGAATGGTCATGGGCTCGGAGACAATCTCACCGATGGTCATACGAGGGTTGAGCGAAGCATAAGGATCCTGGAAGATAAACTGCATCTCACGACGCATGTCCTTGATCTCATGCTTGCTCATCTCGGCAACATCTTTGCCCTGGAAGAACACCTTGCCGGCGGTCGGCTTGGTCAGACGCATGATAGTGCGGCCCGTGGTGGATTTACCGCAACCAGACTCGCCAACCAGACCAAAGGTCTCGCCAGGATAAATCTCAAAAGAGATGTCGTTTACAGCAGAGACGACGCGCTTGGAAAAACGCTTGGCGAACATGCCGGACTCTGCGGGAAACTCCTTGGAGAGGTGCTCGACCTTCAGCAGTGGAGTGCGCTCGTTATTGTCTGCCATTTACGCCTCGCCTCCCTTCTTGGAATCCTTGCGCGTACGGGACGTCTCAGGAGCGTTCTTGAGGAACTCGGGGTCACCGGAATAGTGGCACGCAGAATAGTGACCGGACTCGGTGACAACGCGCTCAGGGCGCTGCTTGCGGCACTTGTCCGTCGCGTAGGGGCAACGAGGAGAGAAGACGCAGCCCTCAGGCAGGTTCATGAGCGAAGGCGGGTTGCCGTGAATCGGCGTCAGCGGCTTCTTCT
>WGSI01000007.1:0-68550 GCA_014871745.1 Collinsella sp.
GGATGGGCGGGGCTGGTCGCTGGTGGGGGGCATTGAAGCGCGAGTGACACTTTGGGATGCGTGGCGCCCTGGGTTGGGGCGATGCTTTGGGATGATGTTCTTACTTAGTTGAAGAGGGGTTTTATGGCCGATAAGTAGTCTTTGGCTACGTCGGCTTTGTCTACTTGAAAGTTGTGCCAGGCCCACCATTGGATGGTGGCTACGAAGCTTGAGGCTATGTGGTGTAGTAGGAAGCTGCGGTCCATGGTGCCGGCGGGGCCTGCGGGGTCGGCGGGGACGGTTTCGGCTGCGCGTGACATGATGGTCTTGCGGAGACAGTCGGCGAAGACGCGGGAGCCGGCGCCGGCTACGAGGGCTCGAACGCCCTGACGGCGTTCCCAGAGGTTGTTGAGGATATGCTCGACCTGCACGAGTGGGTCGTCGAGCGGTGTGCCATCGTCGTCGAGGGCGTGGGTGCAGATGTCGCTCACGAGCTCGGACAGTAGGTCGTCTTTGCTCTTAAAGAGGCCGTAGAATGTCGCGCGGCCTACGTGAGCGCGCGCGATGATGTCGCCGACGGTAATCTTGCCGTAGTCCTCTTCGCGTAGCAGCTCGGAGAACGCCGCGACGATGGCAGCGCGGCTTTTTTCTTTGCGGGCATCCATGGCTATGCATCCACGTGAACGAGCAGACAACGGAGCGTGCCGGAGCAGCCCTCGTAGGGGCGCTTGCCGGCGCCGTAGCCGACGGCTTCGATGTGGTAGCGGGCTGGCAGGTGCTCGGTCGTACGCAGTGCGGCGACGATGGCGGCGCCCGTGGGCGTCACGAGCTCGCCGGCGACCGGTGCAGGCGTGAGGGCGATATTGCCTGCTTGGCATAGGTTGACGACGGCGGGCACCGGGATGGGCATAAGGCCGTGGGCACAGTGGATGGTGCCGTGACCCTCGGAGAGCGACTCGACAACAATATCCTCGATACCCAGGTCATCGAGGCAGATGGCGACCGAGCAGACGTCGACGATGGAATCGATGGCGCCTACCTCGTGGAACATGACGGTCTCGGGCGTTTTGCCGTGAGCCTTGGCCTCGGCAGCAGCGAGTACGGAAAAAATGGCGAGGGCACGACGCTTGGCGCCATCGCATAGCTGCGAGCCATCGATGATGGCGGTGACGTCGGCTAGCGAGCGGTGATGATGGTGGTGGGTGTGGTGATGATCCTCGTGCTCATGGGCGTGGCCCTCATGGTCATGCTCGTGGCAGTGCTCGTGTTCGTGTTCGCCATGATCATGATGGTGGTGCTCATGCTCGTGCGTGTGCTCGGCAGCTGCTTCGTTGCCGTAGAGCCAGGCCATGTCGTGGTCGTGGTTCTCGAGCTCCTCTGCCAGCTGAACGTCAAAGTCGCAGGCGTCGATGCCATGCTTGTTTACGCGCGTTACAGCGATCGAAAAGCCGTCGACCGGCAGCGTGGCGAGCTGTTCGCGCAGATGCTCCTCGCTGGCGCCCAGGTCGAGCAGGGCCGCGACGGTCATATCGCCGCTGATGCCCGAAGTGCCGTCGATGATAAGCGTGTGCTGATGGTTGGACATGGAATGCTCCTTAACGGGCGCAGGATGTGCCGGCGCTCAGATGATTGATAAGACTTGCCTGGTAGGCGGCGCCAAAGCCGTTGTCGATATTGACGACCGAAACGCCGCTGGCGCAGGAGTTGAGCATGGCGAGCAGCGCGGCTACGCCACCAAAGCTCGCGCCGTAACCCACGCTGGTGGGAACGGCGATGACCGGACAGCTCACCAGGCCGCCGACAACGCTCGCCAGTGCGCCCTCCATGCCGGCAATGGCGATGACCACCTGTGCCTGGGCAAGCTCCTCGGCATGCGCGAGCAGACGGTGTAGGCCGGCGACACCCACGTCGTAGAGGCGGTCGACCTCGTTGCCATAGAACTCGGCCGTCAATGCGGCTTCCTCGGCGACGGGCAGGTCGCTCGTGCCGGCGCAGGCGACGACGATGCGTCCGTTGCCGGTAGGGGAGGGCTTGCCTCCCACGAGGGCGAGCTGTGCGTCCGGGACATATCCCAGGTCGATGCCGTTGTCGAGGAGCTCCGAGGTGCGGTCTGCCTTTTCGGCGTCCAGGCGCGTGACCAGGATGCGCTCCTGGCCGGCATCGTGCAGCGCTTCGATAATGGCGGCAATCTGCTCGGCGGTTTTACCGGCACCGTAGACAACCTCGCCGGCTCCCTGGCGCACCCCGCGCGAAAGATCGAGCTGCGCAAAACCCAGATCGGCGGTTGGCGCCGTCTGGATGCGCGTGAGGGCGTCTGCTGGGGCGACTGCTCCGCCGGCAACATCGCTCAGCAACTGCTCAAGATCTCGCTTATCCATATATGTTCCCTTCGACGGCGCAAAGTCTAGCACTCAAAGGGTATGTTTCCGAACACTAAGACAAAATTGTTCGGAAACTATAGGACAGACTGATTCAATTGTTAGACGGATCGGCTAGTCGCGCAGGATGATGTCCATGGCGAGCATCAGGTTGCGCTCGTCGATGGCAAACGGGGCGGCCTCGCGCGTCTTGGGCTTGGCGCAAAACGCGATGCCCGTGCCCGCGGCCTGAATCATGGGGATGTCGTTGGCGCCGTCGCCGATCGCGACGGTGTGGGCCATGTCGACACCGCACTCAACCGCCCAATCCAGCAGCTGGATGAGCTTGGACTCCTTGGTCACGATGTCTGCCGCCAGCTTACCGGTGAGCTTGCCGTCCACGACCTCCAGGCGGTTAGCGAGGCAAAAGTCGATGCCCGCGGCGGCCACGATCTTGTCGGCGACCTCGTGAAAGCCGCCGCTTACCACGCCGACCTTCCAGCCCTTGCTGTGTGCCGAGCGCACAAGCTCCAGCGCGCCGGGGGTAAACGTCACGCGCTCAAAGGTGCGCTCGAATACGCTCTCATCCAAGCCGGCAAGCAGCCCCACGCGTTCCTCGAGCGCCTGCTTAAAGTCGAGCTCGCCGCGCATGGCGCGCTCGGTGATCTGCGCTACCTGCTCGCCCACGCCGGCCTCCTCGCCCAACAGGTCGATGACCTCCTGGTTGATGAGGGTGGAGTCGATATCCATAACAATGAGGCGTGCAGTCATGACGGGCCTTTCCAAGTGCTGTTTTATTGGGGCATATTGTCGCACGTGACGAGCGCGGGCGGGTGCCGCGGTGCGTCAATTGTTTCGTCTCCGTCAAGTCTTTGGGCAGGAGCTACTTTTCCGCGGCACATCGACACAGGTGCGATAAGATAGAACGCCATGTCTGGCTGCGCGGTTTACGCAGGCTGGGCAAATCTGTACGACGCCGCCCGGAACGACACGGGGCGGCACAGATCCATAAAGGAGGATCACTGGTATGAGCCAGACCCGTCCCATCGACGAGCATTCCATGCACACCCGTACCTGCGGCGAGCTTCGCCGCGAGAACGTGGGCGAAGAGGTCACCCTCACCGGTTGGGTGAGCCGTCGCCGCGACCACGGCGGCCTTATCTTCTGCGATCTTCGCGACCGCGAGGGCATCACGCAGCTCACCTTCGACCCCGAGCACTCCGACGGCGACGCCTTTAAGATCGCCGAGACCATGCGTCCCGAGTGGCCCATCAAGATCCACGGCGTCGTGCGCTCCCGTGGCGAGGAGACCACCAACACCAAGCTCGCGACCGGCGAGATCGAGGTCCTGACCGACCACGCCGAGGTGCTCAACACGTCCGTCACCCCGCCGTTCCAGATCGAGGACGGCATCGAGACCAGCGAGGACACCCGCCTGCGCTATCGCTATCTGGACCTCCGCCGTCCCGAGATGATGGCCAACCTCAAGCTGCGCTCCGACTTTACCTTTGCCATTCGCGAGGCACTGCACAACCGTGAGTTCATGGAGGTCGAGACGCCCTCCCTGTTCAAGTCCACGCCCGAGGGCGCCCGCGACTTCATCGTTCCCAGCCGCATCCAGCCGGGCAACTTCTACGCCCTGCCGCAGTCCCCGCAGCTTCTGAAGCAGCTGCTCATGGTCGGTGGCGTTGAGCGCTACTACCAGGTTGCCAAGTGCTTCCGCGACGAGGACCTGCGTGCCGACCGTCAGCCCGAGTTCACCCAGGTCGATATCGAGATGTCCTTCGTGGACCAGAACGATGTCATGAGCGCGCTCGAAGAGGTTCTTGCCGATGCCTTCGGTCGCATGGGTGTCGAGATGCCCACGCCGCTGCGTCGCATGAACTACTGGGAGGCCATGGACACCTATGGCTCCGACAAGCCCGATACCCGCTACGGCATGCACCTGGTCGACCTGACCGACATCTTTGCCAACTCCAAGTTCAAGGTCTTCGCGACCGCTGCGAACGAGGAGGGCTCTGTCGTCAAGGCCATCAACGCCAAGGGCGCCGGTGCCTGGGCGCGTGCCAAGATCGATAAGCTCGCCGGCGTGGCCTCCACGTTTGGCGCCAAGGGCCTGGCCTGGATCGCCTTCCGCGAGGACGGTTCCATCAACAGCCCCATCGTCAAGTTCTTCTCGGACGAGGAGATGGCGGCTCTGCGCGAGCGCATGGACGTCGAGCCCGGCGACCTTGTGATGTTCGCCGCCGGCCCGCGCCTGCTTTCTGATGAGATCCTGGGCGGTATGCGTTCGCACATGGCCAATGCGCTCGAGATCAAGCGCGAGGGTCACGACTTCCTGTGGGTCGTCAACTTCCCGCTGTTCCATTGGGACGAGGATCGCAAGGCCTATGCTGCCGAGCATCAGCCCTTTACCCTGCCGACCGAGACCGACATCGCCAAGATCGAGGCCGATCCGCTGGCAGCCGGTTCGTGCACCTACGACTTTGTCATGGACGGCTTTGAGGCCGGCGGCGGCGGTATGCGTATCCACAACGCCGAGATGCAGATGTCCATGCTCAAGCTCCTGGGCTTTACCGAGGAGCGTGCCGAGTCTCAGTTTGGCTTCCTCATGGAGGCCCTCAAGTTTGGTGCACCCCCGATGGGCGGTTTCGCTCTGGGTCTGGACCGCGTGTGCATGCTGCTCACCGGCTCCGATTCCATCCGCGACGTCATGGCGTTCCCCAAGACGGCCAGTGGCTCCGACCTCATGTCGGGCGCCCCGAGTGCCGTTTCCGGCGCCCAGCTCAAGGACGTCAGCCTGCGCCTGATGTAGGCGAGCGGCTACATATTGCTTGCAACGAGGGAAGGACGTGTGCCTTTCCTCGTTTTTTATGCGCCGAGATTGTGAGGGCTTGGGATGACCGGGCGTCGCGGAAAGTGCGTCCCGGAATCTGTGTCCAGAACGGGTCACGCTTTCCCAAAGGGGGTCCTCTGGGAAAGCGCGACCCAGAATTCGGCAAAATAATGGGGCACAGTTTCCGGTTGAGCCGTCTAACGGAAACTGTGCCCCAGAATGAGCGCTCAAAACGGGGCAGGCTTTCCGCAACAACTGTCTGGCGGAAAGCCTGCCCCAGTTTCTTATAGCGAGTCTCTCTGGATCAGCTGCATGTGCATCACGGAGGTGGTGGGCTCGGCACCCTTGATCATGTCGAGCGCAATGTTGGCGGCCATGTGGCCTTCTTCGCGCAGGGGCTGGCGGACGGTCGTGAGCGCGGGGACGCAGCGCGTCGCAATCTCGTGATCGTCGAAGCCGACGACAGAAACGTCCGCCGGAACGGATAGGCCTGCCTCGTTGAGTGCGGTGATGACGCCAGCCGCGATACGGTCCGATCCGCAGAGCACGCCATCGAAAGCAATCTCGCGCGCGAGGATCTGGTGCATGGCCTGATAGCCGTCTCCGTTGTTCCAGCCGGTATAGATAACGTTTGCGTCTGGGAGGTCTTCGCCCAAGACGGCACGGTAGCCGCGCAGGCGGTCGACAACAGCGGGGTTGTCTTGCGGTCCCAACACGGCGACGATATCTTTGCGCCCTCGCTCCTTCATAGCGAGCGCTGCAAAGCGTCCGCCCTCTTCGTCGTCAGAGTAGACCGTCGAGAACACATCGCGATAGGGGTGGCCCTCGAGCTGGCCGCACAACACGGTAGGTACGCCCAGCTCGCGCAGCACCTCGAGCAGCTCGCTGCCCTTGTAGGGGGAGACGTCGATCACGGCGTCGAACGAGCGGCGCTCAAAGTGCTCGCGTGCGCGGTTGCGCTCATGCGTAGAAGACGCCTGCAAGATAACGGGCAGATAGGACGACTCCGACAGTTCCTCGGTAATGCCGCTCAAAAACTCGCTATAGGTGGGGTCGCTGAAGAGCTCACTCAGGGGCTCGGTCACGAGCACGGCGATGATTTCCGTGCGCCCGACAGCGAGCGCTCGGCCACGAGCGTTGGGGACAAAATTGACTTCCTTGGCCGCCGCGCGGACGCGCCTTTTGGTTTCCTCGCTAATGCGGGGCGAATCGTTGAGAGCGCGCGATGCTGTGGAGCGCGACACGCCGGCAGCTGCGGCAACCTCGGCAAGCGTAGGTGCGGTGCGAACTGGTTGGGTCATGGCGTCTCCTGGAGAATGCGGTCGATGTTGTCGCTGATACGGGCTGGTGCGGATACAGCTTACTATAGTGCGCCTGAACAGCGTTCATGATATCCGGTGACCGGTGTCGTTTTGCAACCAAGCCGCAATCGAATACGTCTCGTATGGGTGAGATATCAGCGGGCGTGGCGGTTGCCTACGAGCTTAAGAACGATGTCTTGCGCTGAGTTTCGATACTCAGGGTGACATAAGTGTCGCGGTTGTACAACCGGTTGCACCGTTAACCCGACCAAATCGACCGTTCAGCGGACAACCGGTTGCACAGTTTTTTGCATCGCCCGTAAGATAAGGACAACCGGTTGCACAAGAATCACTACGATGACGAAGGAGCATCACCATGGACACCATTAACGATTGGGAAAACCAAGCGCTCACCCATAGGAACCGCCTGGCACCCCATGCGTACTTTATGGGTTATGAGACCGCCGATCTCGCTGCAACGTACAGCCGCGAGCTGTCGCGCGGGTTTGTCCAGCTGTCCGGCTCGTGGCAGTTCCGCCTCTTTGAGGGGCCTGCTGCCGTCTCTAACGAGGAGCTTTCCACGTACGAGCCCGAGTGGGATCACGTGGAGGTTCCGCACCTGTGGCAGGTGGATGGTTATGGCAACCTTGCCTACACCGACGAGGGTTTCCCGTTCCCGGTGGATCAGCCGTTCGTTCCCTCTGACGATCCCACGGGCGTGTACCAGCGTATCGTCAACCTTCCCGCCGTTCCTGCCGGCGCTCGCGAGATCATTCGCTTTGACGGCATCGAGAGCTATGGCGAGCTGTATGTTAACGGTCGGTTTATCGGCATGACCAAGGGCTCGCGCCTGTCCGCCGAGTTCGACGTTACCGACGCGCTCGTCGAGGGCGACAACCTGTTTGCGGTCAAGGTCCTGCAGTACAGCGACGGCAGCTATATCGAGGACCAGGACATGTGGTGGGCCTCGGGCATCTTCCGCGATGTCTACCTTATGCAGCGTCCCGCCGCTCATCTGGTCGACTTTAGGTTCCGCACGCACCGCGAGGGCGATACCGCTTTGATCACGCTCGATACGGTTGCCGAGGGCGCTTCCCGCGTTGTGTTTACGCTCAGCGATGGCGAGAACGTGGTGGCTACGGGCGAGTGCGTCGACGGCCATGCCGAGTGCAGCGTTGCCGATGCCCACTTCTGGAATCCCGAGGACCCCTTCCTCTATGACCTTACGTTTGAGGTCTACGACGGCGACCAGGTCAGCGAGTACGTCCCGCATCGCCAGGGCCTTGCCGAGGTGACGGTCGAGGGCAATCGTATCTACCTCAACGGCACCTACTTTAAGATGCATGGCGTCAACCGCCACGATCACGACGATCACAAGGGCCGCGCCGTGGGCCTCGATCGCATGCGCCGCGACCTGGAGCTCATGAAGCAGCACAACATCAACGCGGTGCGCACGTCCCACTACGCCAACGACCCGCGCTTTTACGAGCTGTGCGACGAGTATGGCATCATGCTGGTCGCCGAGACCGATATGGAGAGCCACGGCTTCGAGAATATCGGCAATATCGCCCTGGTCACCGACGACCCGGCATGGGAGCCGGCCTACGTCGACCGCATTGAGCGCCTGGTGATGCAGGAGCGCAATCACGCCTGCATCATTATGTGGTCGATGGGCAACGAGAGCGGCTATGGCTGCAACATCCGCGCGATGTACGCCAAGGCTCACGAGCTCGATGGTCGTCCGGTCCATTACGAGGAGGACCGCAACGCCGATACCGTCGACGTCATTTCCACCATGTACTCCCGTGTGTCGCAGATGAACGACTTTGGCGAGCATCCGTTCCCCAAGCCGCGCATCAACTGCGAGTACGGTCACTCCATGGGCAATGGCCCCGGAGGCCTGTCCGAGTACCAGGAGGTCTTCGATCGCTGGGATTGCATCCAAGGCCAGTTTATCTGGGAATGGTGCGACCACGGTTTGGCTGCTGTGACCGAGGACGGCGTTGCCTACGATACGTATGGTGGCGACAACGGCGATTACCCCAACAACAGCAACTTCTGCATCGATGGCATGGTGTTCCCCTGGCAGCAGCCGAGTCCGGGCCTCACTGAGTATGGCCAGGTCATCTGCCCGGTTCGCATGGCTTATGACGCCGAGGCAGGCGAGCTGACCGTCACCAACAAGCGTTGGTTTACCACCCTCGAGGATGTCTGCCTGTCGGCCGAGACCCTGGTGGACGGCGACGTTGTGTGCCGCAAGACGCTCATGCCCGGTGCGGTTGCCCCCGGCGAGTCCGTCCAGCTGCCGCTGGTGATTCGCGAGGCCGCAGTGGGGGAGACCCTGCTGACCGTGCACGCCTACACCATGGCCGCTCACGTCTGGTGCGAGCCGATGTTCCAACTGGGTGCAAGCCAGTTTGCCATCGCCAACCATCCGGCGCCAGCCATCGCGGCTCCCACTCGTCCTGAGCTTACGGTCGAGGAGACCGAGCGGGAAATCCGCATTCACTCCCTCAACGGTGAGCTGACCTTCAGCAAGGTCAACGGTACCGTGAGCGAGTGGAAGGCATCCGGCCGCGACGTCATGGCCTCTGGTCCCCAGGTTGGTTTTTGGCATCCGCTCGTCGATAACCATGCGCAGGAGTATGACTCACTGTGGAAGGACAACTTCATCGATGTGATGCAGACGTCTACCCGCAAGGTTTCTTGGAAGCAGGATGGCAATGCGGTCGTCGTGACCGTGAGCCAGCGTATCGCTCCTCCCGTCCGCGCGTTCGGCATGCGCGTCGAGCTCGTCTACACCGTGCTTCCGAGCGGTCGTGTCGACCTCAAGGTTTCCGGCGAGCCCTACGGTGACTATTCGGACATCATCCCGCGCATCGGTATCTCCTTCGAGGTCCCCGGTTGCGATCGCGCCGTCGAGTGGTATGGCCACGGCCCGGGCGAGAACTATCCGGACTCGCTGCGCGCCAACCCGGTCGGTCATTACCGCACCACGGTCGACGATATGTTCACGCCCTACGTTATGCCTCAGGACTGCGCCAACCGCGAGGGTACCCGCTGGGTTGCCCTGCGCTCCAGCCACGGTGACGGTCTGGTCGTGACACGTCCGAGCGACGCCGCTTCCAACCCGTTCTCGTTCTCGGCATGGCCCTATAGCTGCGAGGCCATCGATAACGCCAAGCACGTCTACGACCTTGTCAAGGGCGATACGGTCACGGTCAACATCAACGACCAGTTGCTCGGCCTTGGCTCGAACTCTTGGGGTTCCGAGGTGCTCGATTCCTATCGCACCCGTTTTGAGAGCTTCAGCTTTGAGGTGTCCCTGCGACCGCTGACGTCTGCCGATCTGGCTCAGGCGCTGGCACCCATTAAGGAGGCATAAGCCATGCATGTCTTTAACTCGCGCGCCGATTTCGACGCTCAGATGAAGTCCGTCAAGAAGTGGATGCGCACCGGCCAGGCGCTCGATGGTGTTGCTGACCTGCAGCACGACGTGGCTTACTCCATCGGCGACTCGTTGGTGTACTGGTGGGTCTATGCCCGCGAGGCCGCTACCGCCGATCTGGTCGGTCACCGTCGCTATCATGCCGTGCTCGCCCCGCTCGACGGCGACCTGACTGTCGAGGTTGCCCCCAAGGCAGGCCTCACCTGCACCCGCGCCTACAGCGATATCGATGATCGCGAGCGCTTTGAGGGTACGGGGGAGACTGTGACGATTCCCGCCGGCGGCGTTGCTGTCGTCGAGATCGACGAGGCCTACCGTGTCGTGGCTGATGCCGCGGATCCCCGCGTCGTGGTACTGCACGTGACGGTTGAAGGATATTCCTTCCCCAACAAGTAGTATTCGTCCGCCTGGACGTTTGCTTCGCGCCGTTAAGGGGGATGGCTTTGTTGACTCCCTTTTCCCCATTCCCCTTAGCAGGTGCACCGTCCGTGTTTGCACTTGCAGCTCGGACGGGTTTAGATGACATTTAATAGATGATTGGGAGGGCTTATGAGCTCTGAAAAACGAGGAACGATTGGTTCGTTCGCTCTGCTGGGCATGACGGTCGCCGCCGTGTTCGGTATCAAGAACATCATCAACAACAACGCGGCCATCGGCTTGGCAGCTGCGCCGTCGTTCTTCTTCGCCACGCTTTTGTACTTTGTCCCCTATACCTTGGTTACCGCCGAGTTCGTCGGCCTCAACAAGGACTCCGAGTCTGGCGTGTACGCATGGGTTAAGACCTCGATGGGTGGTCGCTGGGCGTTCCTGACGGCATTTAGCTACTGGTTCGTTAACCTGTTCTTCTTTGCGTCCGTCCTGCCCAACGTCATCATCTACGCGAGCTACGTGTTCTTTGGTGCCAACGCCGAGCTTTCGCAGCTGTGGATCACCATTATCGAGATCGTCGTCTTTGCTATCGCCACGTGGGTTTCGACCAAGGGCGCTAAGTGGATCGGCTCCATTTCCTCCTTCGGTTCGACCGCGGCTCTCGGCCTGACCGCCGTGTTCATCCTGCTGTCCCTGGCTGCTGCCTTTGGCGGCGTTGAGTTCGCTACGGCTCCTACTCCCGCCAACATGGCTCCCGACATGAGCAACTTCGCAACTGCGTGGGGCTTCTTCGGTACGCTTGCCTGGATCATCCAGGGCGTTGGCGGCGCTGAGTCTGTCGGCGTGTTCCTTAACGACCTTAAGGGTGGCGTCAAGGCCTTCGTGCGCACCGTCGTTATCGCCGGCCTGACCATCGGCCTTCTGTATGCAGGCGCTTCGCTGCTGGTTAACCTGTTCATCCCCGAGGGCGGCGTTGCCATCTCCACCGGCATCTTCGACGTGTTCGGCGCTGTCTTTGCCCACTTTGGCATTCCTATGGAAGTGTCCACGCGCGTCATCGGCTTGATCCTTCTCGCCGCTACGCTGGGTTCCCTCATGATGTGGACCTCCGCTCCCATCAAGGTCTTCTTCACCGAGATCCCCAAGGGCGTCTTTGGTAGCAAGATCGTCGAGCTCAACGAGCACGGCATTCCTGCCCGCGCTGCCTGGCTGCAGTTCGCCATCGTCGTCCCCATCCTGATCATCCCGGCCCTGGGCTCTGGTAACCTCGACGACCTGCTCATGATCGTCACCAACATGACGGCTGCCACCGCTCTGCTCCCGCCGCTGCTGATTCTGCTTGCCTACTTTATGCTGCGCAAGAACTTCGATGCTGCTCCCCGTGGCTTCCGCATGGGCTCGCGCAGCTTTGGCCTGGTCGTTGCCGCATTCCTGCTTGTGGTCTTCTGCTTCGTGCTTATCTGCGGCACCATTCCGCTCGATCAGCCGCTGTGGCTGACGCTGGTCTACAACGTTGGCGGCGTGGTTGTCTTCCTGGGCCTTGCCGTGATGTGGTACAACCGCTACATTAACCGCCTGCGCGAGACCGATCCCGAGGCCGCCGAGAACGAGCTTCGCCCCTCCGTCCTCGACATGATGGAGTAGCGGCTAGGATTAATCTACGGCTGTGGAATAAATCGATTCCCTTTCCTAAGGAGGGGCCTTACGAGGCCCCTCCTTTTGTGTTTTGGGGCATGGTTTTGGCCCCCGTGTTCAAAAAATGCCAAATATGAGTACTGCTGCAAAAGAGGTGTCATATTTTTCGGCCTGTTCTGAGCAAAAATGGGCTCAAAATCAATTTATCTAACCCCCTTTAAAGGGCGTTTGACGGCTTTCAACCTCTCCGAATCGCTCAAAGTAGGCAATTTGCTCTCGATTTTGCTGCTACTAAATTGGTGACAGTACTCATATTTGCCACTTTTTGCCCACGAGGTGTTCAGAGAAGCTCTCGACAAGCATCTAACGCTACAATAACTACCACGTGGCTGGGTTTGCCGGCCGAATGTGCGATGTCATGGGAGGGGACATGGTCGAATTTACGAAGACGATTAAAGATCCGTTGGGACTACATGCCCGCCCGGTTGCGCTGCTCTATGACATTATCGCCAAGCATCGTAGTGACGTGTCGGTTTCGATTGGCAATCGTCATGTCGATGGCCGCGACGTTATAGGGCTCATGGCACTCTGTGGCGAATGTGGCGAGGACATCGTGTTCCGCGTTTCGGGCGTGGATGAGGCCTCCTGTGTCACATCGATCAGAAATCTCTCGCTCTAAGCATGATAGGGCGCGGTAAAGGATGGTCCTTTGCCGCGCCTTTTTGTTTCGTATAGGAAACTTTTTCGAAATCTGAATGGGGACCCTTTCCAAAAAGTTAACCACGTGCTAGTTTACTATAGCGAACATAGACGTGGTTAACTTTTTACGCGTCGATGTTGAGGACGAACTGACGTTAGGAGCAACTCATGTCTTGCGGACCGCAGATGCCGGCCATGCCGCTTTCGATGGTAAAAGCGGGCGAAACCGTGCGCGTGTCTCGTGTAAAGGGCAATGAGGACATGAAACACCACCTCAAGGACCTCGGCTTTGTCGAGGGCAACGAAATCCACGTGGTGAGCTCGAGTGGTGCCAATATCATCGTCACGGTGCTGGGCGCACGCTTTGGCATCGATTCCAAGGTTGCCATGCACATCATGACCGTCGGTTAGTCAGCAGCATTTCATAAAAACCGAAAGGGGGACAAGAGGATGAAGACGTTGGGTGACGTTAAGGTGGGCGAGAGCTCTACCATCGTCAAGCTTCACGGTGAGGGTGCGCTTCGCCGCCACCTTATGGACTTGGGGCTCATCAAGGGCACTTCGTTCAAGGTCGTGAAGGTCGCGCCGCTCGGTGATCCGGTCGAGATCAACGTGCGCGGCTACGAGCTTTCCATCCGCAAGGAGGAGGCGGCCGTCGTCGAGGTCCAGTAAGGGCTTGCGACGTATATTTCTGCAGATAAAGTTAGGTTTTTCTAACTTAATGCAGCATCTTTGAAGCACATTATCCAGCCTGCGCGGAGAAAGCAGCGCAGGCACACAAGGAAGAAGGATTGAATGGCGGATTCTCAGATCCATGTCGCGCTGGCGGGTAACCCCAACTGCGGCAAGACCACGCTTTTCAACCTGATCACCGGTGCCAACGGCTACGTTGGCAACTGGCCCGGCGTCACGGTTGAGAAAAAGGAAGCCAAGCTCCTAAGCGACAAGAACGTTACCATCACGGACCTCCCTGGCATCTACTCGCTTTCCCCCTACAGCCCCGAGGAGCAATGCTCGCGCGATTACCTCATGAGCGGCGAGCCCGATGTTGTCGTCCAAGTTGTCGATGCCACCAACCTCGAGCGCAACCTGTACCTGGCGCTTCAGGTCATCGAGACCGGCCTGCCCGTGGTCGTTGCCCTCAACATGGCCGACTTGGTCGAGAAGAACGGCGACAAGATCGACACCGACAAGCTTTCCAAGAAGCTCGGCTGCCCGGTTATGATGATCTCCGCTCTTAAGAACAAGGGCATCACGGAGCTCTTCGAGCAGGTTAAGAAGTCCGCTGCTTCCAAGGGCCAGGTGCCGGAGCACAAGTTCGACTCCTCCATCGAGGACGTTCTGGACCACATCGAGAACAACCTGCCGGCGAGCGTTCCCGCCAACAAGCGCCGCTACTACGCTGTCAAGCTGTTTGAGCGCGACGCGGACGCCTGCAAGCTCATCAACCTCACCAAGGAGAAGGCCGCTCGCGTGGAGCAGCTGGTCGCCCAGTGCGAGCAGGACTGCGACGACGACGCCGAGTCCATCATCACCGGCGAGCGTTACGGCGTGATTGCCCACATCATTGACGAGTGCCTCACCAAGGCTCCGGCAAAGATGAGCACCTCCGAGAAGATCGACCGCGTGGTTACCAACCGTATCCTGGGCCTGCCGATTTTTGTCGTCATCATGTTCTGCGTGTACTACATCGCCGTTTCCACCTTGGGTGGCACGGTGACGGACTTCACCAACGACCAGCTCTTCGGCACCGACGGCTGGTACGTGCTCGGTCAGGGCCGCGACGCTTACGACGCGGCTGTCGAGGCCGCGGGTGACGACGCCGACTCGGTCGACCCGGCACAGTACGGTCCCTATGTCCCGGGTATCACCACCATGGTGCACGATGCCCTCGTGGCGGGTGGCACCGAGGACGGCGGCCTGGTCGATTCGCTGGTCTGCGACGGTATCGTTGGCGGCCTGGGCGCCATCTTCGGCTTTGTGCCGCAGATGTTCCTGCTCTTTGTGATGCTGTCCTTCCTGGAGGACTGCGGCTATATGGCCCGCGTCGCCTTCATCATGGACCGCGTGTTCCGCCGCTTTGGCCTGTCCGGTAAGTCGTTCATCCCCATGCTCGTGTCCTCGGGCTGCGGCGTCCCCGGCGTCATGGCCACCAAGACCATCGAGAACGAGAAGGACCGCCGCATGACGGTCATGACCACCACGTTTATTCCCTGTGGCGCTAAGCTGCCGATCATCGCCCTGCTCATGGGTTCCATCATCGGCGATTCTTCCACTACTGCCGCGTGGATCAGCCCGCTCTTCTACTTCCTGGGCGTCTTTGCCGTCATCGGCTCGGGTCTGATGCTCAAGAAGACCAAGCTCTTCGCCGGTCGCCCGACGCCGTTCGTTATGGAGCTTCCCGCCTACCACTTCCCGGCGATCCGCTCTTGGGCGCTGCACGTGTGGGAGCGCTGCTGGGCCTTTATCAAGAAGGCCGGCACGGTCATCTTCGCGTCCACTGTCGTGGTTTGGTTCCTGTCCAACTTTGGTAGCTACAACGGTTCCTTTGGCTTCCTGCCTGCGATGGACGGCATCCCCGAGGAGTTCATGGACTACTCCGTGCTCGCCATGCTGGGCAACCTGGTCGCTTGGATCTTCGCCCCGCTCGGCTTTAGCACCTGGCAGGCAACCGCACTGACCGTCTCTGGCCTCGTCGCCAAGGAGAACGTCGTCGCCACCGCCGGCTCGCTGCTGTCCGTCGCCGACGCGGGCGAGACCGACCCGAGCCTGTGGACCGCGTTTGCCGGCATGTTCCCCACCATGGGCGCTTGCGTGGCCTTCGGCGCCTTCAACCTGCTGTGCGCTCCGTGCTTTGCCGCCATTGGCACCATCCGCAACCAGATGGACTCTGGCAAGTGGACCGCGATTGCCATCGGCTACGAGTGCGCCTTCGCTTGGGTGATCGGCCTGTTCATCAACCAGTTCTACAACCTGCTTGTCCTTGGGCAGTTTGGTATCTGGACGGTTGTGGCCATTGTGCTGCTGGTTGCGATGCTCTTCCAGATTTTCCGACCCATGCCCAAGCATGCATGGACCGACGAGGACGAGACCAACACTGCTTCCGCCGCAGTTTCCGCTTAAGTCCGAATAAGGATTAACCCCTTTCCACGAGCCCGGGTGTCCCAGCGACACTCGGGCTTTTTGGTGGGGGAGATATGGCGTTTCCGCAGATAAAACCGACCAAAATAAACCGTCCCTATTTGGTAGGTGGAGAATGGGGTAAAGTAAGTTATGGTTAACTAGAGGAGGCTTGCTATGGCACCTATCGATATTGTTGTTCTGGCCGCTATTGGCGTCGCGTTTGTTGCTGTGTGCGTGCGCATCTACCGTAAGGGCACTTGCGCCGACTGCGCCCAGGGCGGCGCTTGCACGGGACATTGCTCCAACAAAAAGACGTGCGCTGCACTTAAGGGCGTAGACAAAATCGCCGAAGACTTGGGTCGCGGTATCAAATAAGGTCCGGACATCCAAGCGCTCCGCGGGCATCCGTTCGCGGGGCGCTTTGTGCATTTGAGGGAGAGCACGGCGAGTCGAAGAGTATTTTTGGGGTATCGTTAACTGGACTATTAATTGGCAACTTATCTATAACGGAGTAACCGCATGAGCGCTCGCGTAACCATGAAGGACATAGCCGCCGAGCTTGGCGTTTCCATCAATACCGTGCACAAGGCTCTGACGGGAAAGGCCGGCGTGAGCGAATCCGTGCGCGCCAAGGTGAACGCTAAGGCCGAGGCCATGGGCTATCACCGCAACACAAGTGCCTCAAGCCTGCGCCGCAAGGATATCAATCTGGTGTTTTGCCTGCCCCGCGCATCGCGCGAGGGAGCGTACTTTTTCCGTTACCTGTGGGAAGGCTGCAATCGCTTTGAACAGGAGGTCATCGACCGGGGCATTACGGTTGAGCGCGTTGAATTTGGCGTGGGCGGCTACGCTGATGCACTCGAGCAAATCGACGAGCGTCTGCAGGTGGGCGAGAAGATTGATGGCTTGCTCGCCTATGCGCCGGGCGACGATCGTGCGACTGAGCTTTTGGGGCAGATCGCCGAGGCGGGCGTGACGATTGAGCTTGTCGACGGCGACCGTCCGCATTTGAATCGTTTGGGTGCGAGCTTGGCCGATTATTCGACGGCAGGCAGCCTTATGGCCGAGCAGGCGGCAAACCTGGTCCATGCTTCTGGGGCCGACGCCCGCGTGCTCCTTTTGACAGGCGACCCATATACCGATTCGCACTATCTAACCGCCCGCGCCTTCCACAATTACCTGCGCGAACGTGATATTCCATGGCAGGTTGAGGATCTTGCAGGTGCCCATGCGCAAGTCAAACAACTCGAGCATGAGCTCGAAAAGCGCTTGAGTGCGCCGGACGCCCCCGAACTTATCTGTAGCGTTTTTGCCGTTGGTTCCGAAGTGGTTGCCGACGCGCTCGTCTCGACCGGCAAGGCCGGTCGGGTCATGGTGATCGGCAACGACCTGTTTCCCGAAAGCGCCCTGGCCTTGCGCCGCGGTATCTTTACCAATATTGTCTATAAGGACCCGACGAGCCTGGCGTATCGCGGCGCCAAGACACTGGGCGATTATTTGCTGTGGGGAAGGACCCCGACGGAGCCCGTCCAGAAGGGCGCCGTCGAGATGGTATTTGCCAGCAATGTCGACCGCTACTGCGAACTTGCGGGTATTTAGCCGATTGAGCAGGTACCCCCTCTTGCGACGTGCATTTTTGGGAGTATTCAGCATTGGCATGCCCTGAATGAGGTGCAGAACGACTGTTTTAAGTGCCCCCGATGGCGTAATTTGCCATCGGGGGCACTTTTTATGCCGATCGGGCGCTATCTGCGTTCCAAATAGGACGCTGAGGATGGCGCACGGCGCGCTCCAATGCTGAATACTCCCAAAAATGTACGTCGGGACATGACCCACCTGAGCAAAAGCGCTCAAGTTCGGTGTTCGGGGACGCCAACCAGTCCGCAATACATGCAAGTCACGGCTCCGGCAACCGTTGAACGGGCAAAACCTACCGTTCACCCCATGGTGGTTAGGTGAACGTTCACCTTTTGAGTTGCAATGGATTAGTATAGTGAACGTTCACCTAAAGGATAACGAGCGCGCCGTGCGCCCGCGTTGCCAGCAAAGGGGCTGTTTGATGAAAAACTTTATGGACGATCAGGATTTCCTGCTGAGCACTAAGACCGGCGAGGAGCTGTTCCACAACTTTGCCGAGGGCATGCCCATCGTCGACTATCACTGCCACATTTCTCCCAAGGAGATTTGGGAGGACAAGCGTTTCGAGAACATCACCGAGGTTTGGCTGGGCGGCGACCACTACAAGTGGCGCCTGATGCGTGCCAACGGCGTCGACGAGCGTTTTATCACTGGCGACGCCCCTGCTCGCGAGAAGTTCCAAAAGTGGGCCGAGACCCTGGGTCGCTGCGTCGGCAACCCCGTCTTTGAGTGGAGCCACCTGGAGCTTAAGCGCTACTTTGGCTACGAGGGCGTCCTCAACGGCAAAACTGCCCAGGAGGTTTGGGACCTTGCCAACGCCAAGCTCGCCGAGAACAGCTTCACCTGCCGCAACCTGATCAAGCAGTCCAACGTTCGCATGATCTGCACTACTGACGACCCCGCCGACAGCTTTGAGTGGCACAAGAAGATTGCAGCCGACGACAGCTTTGACGTTCAGGTCGTTCCCGCCATGCGCCCCGACGCCGCCCTGCGCATCGAGCGTGGCCAGGAGTTTGCCGACTACTGCAGGCACCTCTCCGAGGTTGCCGGCGTTGAGGTCGGCGACTTTGAGGGCATGAAGTCCGCCATTTCCAAGCGCTACGACGTTGCTCACGAGCTGGGCTGCCGCGCCTCCGACCACGCACTCGATTACGTTATGTACGTCCCGGCTACTGCCGACGAGATCGAGGCCATCTTTGCCAAGGGCCTGGCTGCTGAGCCGCTCACCGAGGAAGAAGTCCTCAAGTACAAGACTGCCTTTATGCAGTTCGTTGCCGGTGAGTATGTCCGTCTGGGCTGGGCCATGCAGCTGCACTTTGGCTGCAAGCGCGACAACAACCGCGCCATGTTCGCCAAGCTCGGTCCCGACACCGGCTATGACTGCATCTCCAACTACACGCCGTCCGACCAGCTCGCCGATTTCCTCAACTCCATCCAGGAGACCTGCGGCCTGCCCAAGACCATCCTGTACAGCCTGAACCCCATCGATAACACCATGATCGATACCGTCATGGGCTGCTTCCAGGAGGCTCCGACCGCCGGTAAGATCCAGAACGGCTCCGCCTGGTGGTTCAACGACAACGAGGTCGGCATGCGCGAGCAACTCACGGCTCTGGCTAACGAGGGCGTGCTGGGCAACTTTGTGGGCATGCTTACCGATTCCCGCTCCTTCCTGTCCTATCCGCGCCACGAGTACTTCCGTCGCGTGCTGTGCAGCGTGATCGGCGAGTGGGTCGAGCAGGGCAAGTACCCGGCCGACATGGAGCTGCTGGGCAGTATCGTGCGCGACATCAGCTACAACAACGCGGTCCGCTACTTTGGCTTTGATTTGGACACCGTCGAGGCATAAGCCTGCATCGAATCACATCGAACTCGGGAGCGCCGTTGCCACACGCGGCGCCCCTGTTTTGCTTGCACGCTAACAGCTATCTAAGGAGAGACACAGATGGAGAACATCAGCTACGATGCGCTCGAGAAGATCGGCTACAAGGGCTATTTGCTGCCCAAGGATGCTCCCGAGAAGGTTCTGCAGTTTGGCGAGGGCAATTTCCTGCGCGCCTTCGTCGACCGTTTCTTTGACATGGGCAACGAGGCCACCGGCTGGAACGGCAAGGTCGTCATGGTGCAGCCCATCAGCGGCGCCTTTGGCTTTGCCGATGGTATCAACGCCCAGGACGACCTGTACACCGTGTTGGTGCGCGGCAAGGAGAACGGCAACACGGTTGACGAGTCCCGCGTGATCAGCGCCTGCAGCCGCTGCATCAACCCGTACCGCGAGGACGACTACCGCGCCATGATGGAGGTCGCCGTCTCCGACGATTTGGAGATTATCGTCTCCAACACCACCGAGGCCGGTATCGCCTACGACCCGTCCTGCAAGGCCGACGACATGCCGCCCGCGAGCTTCCCCGCCAAGCTTGCCCAGGTGCTCCACACCCGCTGGGCCGCCGGCAAGCCGGGCGTCATCGTGCTCGCCTGCGAGCTCATCGATCACAACGGCGAGGAGCTGCTGCGCATCATGAACCAGTACGTGAGCGACTGGGGCTGGGAGGACGAGTTTTCGCAGTGGATGGCCAACGACTGCACCGTCTGCACCACGCTCGTCGACACCATCGTCCCGGGTCGTATCCGCGACCCCAAGGAGGCCGCTGCCGTGGCCGAGCGCCTGGGCTACGAGGATCCCTTCCTGGCCGTGCGCGAGCCCTTCCAGATGTGGGGCATCCAGGGCGATGAGTCGCTTGCCGAGAAGCTCCCCTTCGTGAAGGCCGGCCTGCCGGGCGTCTTTGTGACCCCCGATGTCACCCCGTACAAGAAGCGCAAGGTCCGCATCCTCAACGGCGCCCACACTGCCTTTGTTCCGGGCTCCTGGGTTGCCGGCTTTGACATCGTGCGCGATTGCATGCACGACGAGACCGTCCGCGGCTTCATGAACACCATGCTCTACCACGAGGTCATCCCGACGCTTGCCGCCGATTTGGATGTCGAAGACTGCAAGGCCTTTGCCGCCGCCGTCGAGAACCGCTTCGACAACCCGTTTATCGACCACGCGCTGCTCTCCATTTGCCTCAACTCCACGGCCAAGTGGCGCGCTCGCGACCTGCCCACGCTCAAGGACTATGTTGCCGAGACCGGCAGCCTGCCCAAGTGCCTGGCCACGAGCCTAGCTACGCTCATCGCCTTCTACACGCAGGAGCTTGTGTCCCGCGAGGGCGATGGCCTGCACCTGCGCCGTGCCGACGGCACCGAGTACACCGCTCAGGACGACGCCTTCGTGCTCGACTTCTACGCCGCCCACGCTGGTGCAGACGATGCCGAGCTGGTGCACGACGTGCTCACCAATGAGCAGATGTGGGGCGAGGACCTTACGCAGATCGCCGGCCTTGAGGAATTTGTCGTCAACGCGCTCACCGTCGTGCGCGCCGAGGGCGTCAAGCAGGCCTTCGCCAACGCCCAGGCGTAAATTCCCGATGCGGGCGCCAGACGGCTTGCCCGCGCCTCGACTTCTGCTCAACCTGTAGGGTTAGGACCATTTGTAATGAACACTATCCAGATCAATCCGGCCGATAACGTGATCGTCGCGCTGTCGCCGCTTGCCAAGGGCGCCGCCGTCGCGGTTCCCGGGGTGGGCGAGGTCGTTGCCGCGGAGGATATTCCGCAGGGCCACAAGATGGCCGTGCGTGCCATTGCGGCGGGGGAGGACGTCGTCAAGTACGGTCTTCCTATCGGCCACGTGACGGGCGACATCCAGCCCGGTCAGTGGCTTCATACGCATAACGTCAAGACCAACCTTTCGGGCGAGGTCGAGTACGTTTACAATCCGACGCATCCGGTCGTTGAGCCGGTTGAGCCCGAGACCTTTATGGGCTTCCGTCGCGCCGACGGCCGCGCCGCCACGCGCAACGAGCTGTGGATCATCCCCACGGTCGGCTGCGTCAACGAGGTCGCACGTGCCATGTGCGAGCAGGCTCAGGATCTGGTCGAGGGTTCGCTGGAGGGCGTCTATTACTTTCCGCATCCGTTTGGCTGCTCGCAGACCGGCGCCGACCATGCCCAGACCCGTCGCCTGCTGGTAGCGCTCTCGCGTCACGCAAACGCTGCGGGCGTGCTGTTCCTGTCGCTCGGCTGCGAGAACTGCACGCATCAGCAGGTGCTCGACGAGCTGGGCGAGTACGATCACGAGCGCGTTCGCTTCCTTACCTGCCAAGATGTTGCCGACGAGCAGGTCGAAGGCCACAAGATTCTGTCTGAGCTGGCCGACCTGGCCAAGCAGGCCAAGCGTGAGCCCATTCCGGCCTCCGAGCTGGTCATTGGCCTTAAGTGCGGTGGCTCTGACGGTCTTTCGGGCATTACCGCCAACCCCACGATCGGTCGCGTGAGCGATATGCTCGTCGCCCGCGGTGGCACGTCGGTGCTCACCGAGGTCCCCGAGATGTTTGGCGCCGAGAGCATTCTGCTCGATCGCTGCGAGGACGAGCAGGTGTTTAACGCCGCCTCCGACATGCTCAACGGCTTTAAGGATTACTTTATTAGCCATGGCGAGGTCGTCTACGAGAACCCGAGCCCCGGCAACAAGGATGGCGGCATCACCACACTCGAGGACAAGAGCTGCGGCTGCGTGCAAAAGGGCGGATCTGCCCCCATCGTCGACGTGCTGCCGTACGCCGGTCAGGCTACCAAGCATGGTCTGAACATGTTGTGCGGTCCGGGCAACGACATGGTATCCACCACGGCCCTGACGGCTGCCGGCTGCCACGTGATCCTGTTCTCGACCGGCCGCGGCACGCCGTTTGGTGCGCCGGCGCCTACGCTCAAGGTGTTCACCAACCAGCGCCTGTGCGACCACAAGGCCAACTGGATGGACTTTAACGCCGGTGTGGTGGCTACGGGCGAGCGTACGCTCGATGAGGCTGCCGGCGATCTGTATCAGCTGGTGCTGGACACGGCGAGCGGCAAGCTTACCAGCGCCGAGCGTCGCGGCTGTCACGAGATCAGCATCTGGAAGGACGGAGTCTGCCTGTAGCGATGACACGTTGAGCGCGTGATTGAATAAGCTGCTGCAAAGACTGAGCGACCCCGCCGAGGACAATCTCGGCGGGGTCGTTTTTCGTTTCTCGTTGCGTTGTCGTGCACGGCTTTTTTGGGAAGGGTGCCCGGCACCTCCCTCATCTCCAGAGAACAATGAACGTTCACCTAGTTGTTGCGTGGTGCTGAATCGACTTGATAATCAAAAATGCAGGGATTTTTTCATTTTCAGGCCCGTTCAACGGCAAAAAACGACCGTTCAAGGATAATATACAAGTGAACGTTCACCTATCATAAGCAATCGCGCATAATCTAGCTAAACGTTCACCCTGAACGGCATGCAGACAGACGTCGGTATGGACTCCAATGTCTTGTTCCAAGACAATCGAGAAAAGAGAGGGAGCTCGATGACTAACAAGATCGGTAAAAAGCGCAAGATCACATTCTGGACGCGCTTGGGCTTTGGTATGGGCGGCATGCTCAACTCCGGTGCCCTGACCTTTACGCACAGCTACATGGTGCTGTTCCTGTCCACGGAGTGCGGCCTGTCCGCAGGCGAGGCTGCGCTGATCAGCTCGTTCGCCATCTATCTCAACGCCATTCTGTGCCCGCTTATGGGCTTTGTGGCCGATAACTTCTACGCTACCAAGATCGGCCGTATCTTTGGCCGCCGCCGTTTCTGGATCTTGCTGGCAATCCCGATGATGGTCGCCGAGCCGCTCATCTTTGTGGCTACGCCGTTCGGTTTCCCGTACTACTTTGTGCTGTACCTGATCTACAACGTCGCGTATACGTTCTGCACCGCCAACCTGTCGCCGCTTACCATCGAGATGACCGACGACTTCAAGGAGCGTACGTACCTCACCGGCTACAAGCACCTCTTTGGTAACGCCGCCGGCTTCCTGATGGCAGCACTCGTCGGCTTTGGCTTTGGCACCTTCGGCGAGACCAACCCGTTCAGCTACTTCATCATCGCTACGGTCAACGCTTCGGTCATGGCAATCTCGCTGCTGTGCGTGTACCTGTCCACGTGGGAGCACACCCCCGAGGAGGTGGCTCAGGAGAAGATCGAGAGCGTCGGCGAGGGTATCAAGAAGTTCTTCATCGACGTTGTCTCTACCTTCCGCAACAAGTCCTTCCGCAAGGTCCTGTATGCACAGGTCTCCACGAAGCTCGCTGCTGCCTGCTGGTCTGCCTGCCTGTCCTTCTTCATCGTCTACTGCCTGCAGATTCCTAAGTCCTATGAGTCCGTGATGGAGATGCCCGGCAAGGTCGTCGCTATCGTCTGCACCGCCATCTGGGTTGCCCTCATGGCCAAGAAGGGCTTCCACAAGTCTTGGTACCTGGCCAACGTCGGTTGCGCTGCGTGCATCATCGCCTACAACTACTTCGCCTTTGGTCAGATTAACGGCACCTCCACGGTCGCCATCGCCATGATTGCCTACCCCATTATCTTCGCCATCTGGAAGTTCTTCTACGTTGGTTTCCAGTACCTGCCCGACGTTCTGCTCAACTACATCCCCGATGTCGATGAACTCATCACCCTGCGTCGTCGCGAGGGCATCTACAGCTCCGCTCAGCAGCTCTGCCAGCAGATCGCCCAGGCTATCGCCGTCAACGCATGGGCTATTGTCCTTGCTGCCTCCGGCTTCATTCAGACCGCCGGCAACAGCGACGCCGTAACCCAGCCCGCCACCGTGCCTCTGTACATCTGCGGCTACATGCTCATCGGCTGCGCCGGCTTCTTCCTGCTCGCGGCTGTCCTTGCCCGCGGCATCAAGATCGACAAGGAGCAGTGCGACATCCTCTGCGACGAGATCAAGCGCGTCAAGGAGGGCGGCAAGATGGCCGACGTCCAGCCCGAGGTCAAGGCTCTTTGCGAGGAGCTCTCCGGCTTCAAGTACGAGGACTGCTTCGCTCACAACAACGTTGGCTTCCAGGACGGCAGCGTAATTCCCGCCGAGTAAGGCCGACATATCGTCCAAATCACAGGGCCGTGCCACCGGAATTCCGCCGGCAGGCACGGCCCTTTTTCAACAGCGTACAATTTGCCTTTAGAGCATCTTTTTGAGGGAGAAACCCATGGAGACGAACGTTATCTGGCGCAACGCCCGCGCGGCCGTGATCGAGCTTGACGACGGCGGTTACTTTACCTGCGCCGATACGTGGGAGATCTTTGTCAACGACGAGCCCGCCGGTACCACGAATACGGTCGAGACCTATGTCGACGGCCTGACCCCCGGCAAGCGCAACCTGGTTCGTTTTGTTTGTGGCGAGCGTGAGCTGAGCGTAGGTGTCACCACGCCGGCTGAGCCCTTTACCATCAACGTTCGCGACTGTGGCGCCAAGGGCGATGCCGAGCATGATGACACCACCAACATCCAGGCTGCCATCATGACCTGTCCCAAGGACGGGCGCGTGCTGATTCCCGCCGGTAGCTATCGTATCAAGTCCCTCTTCCTTAAGAGCAATATCAACATCGAGCTCGCCGACGGGGCAGTGCTGCTGGCCCGCCACGATCGTGCCGCGCTTGCCTACATTCCGGGCACGGTCACGGGCAACGAGGGCGCCGGTTATGCCGGTACCGATATGCTGCCCCTGGGCCGCTGGGAGGGGGAGAGCTTCTCGACCTACTGTTCTACCTTTACGGGTCTGGGCGTGCACGACGTGTGCATCTATGGTCGCGGCGCGATTGACGGTCAGACCGATTTTGCCGAGGACAACTGGTGGAACAAGGACTTTAAGAACATCTTCCGTCCCGAGGAGGGCCGCGAGGTCGCCCGTCCGCGCATGATCTTCCTGTCCGAGTGCCAAAACGTGAGCCTTGCCGGCTTTACCGTGCGCAACAGCCCGGCGTGGAATATCCATCCCGTCCTGTGCGAGCATGTCGACGCGCTTTGCCTGTCGATCGAGGGTCCCAAGAACTCCCACAACACCGACGGTTTCGATCCCGAGAGCTGCGGCTTTGTCCGCATCCTTGGCTGTCAGTTCTCGGTGGGCGATGACTGCATCGCCATCAAGAGCGGCAAGCTGGGCATTGAGCCCGAGCTTCGTCCCGCTACGCACGACGTGCTGATCTCTCACTGCTACATGCACGATGGTCACGGCGCCGTGGTCCTGGGTTCAGAGGCCGCCGGCGGCATCAAGGACCTTACCGTGAGCAAGTGCCTCTTTGAGCGCACCGACCGCGGCCTGCGCGTCAAGACCCGCCGCGGGCGCGGCAAGGATGCCGTCAACGAGGGCATTACCTTTGAGCACATTCGCATGGACGAGGTGCTCACGCCCTTCGTGGTCAACTCCTTCTACTTCTGTGACAAGGACGGCAAGACCGATTACGTGCAGTCTCGCGAGGCGCTGCCTGTCGACGACCGCACGCCCGGCTTTGGTGCCACGACGTTTTGCGATATCGAGGCCACCAACTGCCATGCTGCCGCGGCCTATATCACGGGTCTGCCCGAGAGCAAAGTAACGCGTCTGACGTTCCAGGATGTCCACGTGACCTTCGCGCCGGATGCCGAGCCCTTTGTTCCGGCCATGGCCTGTGACGTTGAGCCCATGGTGCGTCAGGGCATCATCGCGCAAAACGTCAAGGTACTCGACCTGCAAAATGTGGTGATCGAGGGCCAGGACGGCGAGGAACTGCAGCTCCAGAACGTCGACAAGGTTATCCGTGCGTAGGCGTTTGCTCCTAAACAATTACATTCGGTATGTCGCGGCGCGCGATGGGCAGGGCCTTCCCGACCCATTGCGCGAACTTTTTATATGCCGAAACTGCAACGTAGACGGTCTACGACGAAAGGACGCGGTGACTGATGATGAGTGAGAGACGATTTTTTGAGGTTTCGCTCGAGCGTGCGGGGACATATCACAGTATCTCTAAGGCCTTGGAGGCAATTGACGAATCCTGTCCGAATGACGGACGGCCGGTGACAATCCATATCGAGCCGGGTGAGTACCGCGAACGGGTCGAGATTCGTCGCTCGCATGTGACGATTGAGGGAGAGACGGCCGACAGCGTGCGTATCGTGGGCAGCCTGGGTGCCAAGATGCCTTCGGAGGACGGCTCGGGCGTCGACGGCACGCTCGGCACGTTTAGGACCTATACCGTTTTGGTCGATGCCGACGACGTACGGCTCGAGAACATCACGATCGAAAACGATGCGGGCGATGGGCGCGAGGTCGGTCAGGCGATTGCCCTGTATGCTGATGGCGACCGTCTGGTTGTCGATGCCTGCTGCATTAAGGGGCACCAGGACACGCTGTTTTTGGGTCCGCTGCCGCCGTATGAGGCCAAACCGGGCGGGTTTATAGGACCCAAACAGTATGCGCCGCGCCGGGTGGGGCGCCAGTATTTTCGACGTTGCCGGATCGAGGGCGATGTCGACTTTATCTTTGGCGGCGCGCGTGCCTACTTTGAGGGGTGCGAGATTCGCTCGCTCAACCGCGATATGGACGTGAACGGCTACGTGACGGCGGCGTCGACGCCCGAAGGCGAGCCGCACGGCTTTGTGTTCCACGGCTGTTCGTTTACAGCTCCGGATGGCGTGGCGCCGGATTCGGTCTACCTGGGTCGTCCTTGGCGCGAATGGGCGCAAACTGTGCTGATCGATTGCTGGCTGGGGCGACATGTCAAGCGCGAAGGCTGGTGGGATTGGAATAAGCCGGCGGCACACAACTGCGTGCAGTATGCTGGCGCGATTCTGCATGGGCCGGCGGGTGATACTACCGGCTGGGTGCCGTGGGCGAATGAACTCGATGTGATGGTTGCCGCCGGGTACGCTCGCGAGCAGGTGCTTGCCGGTGGGGATGGCTGGGATCCCGAGGGCGGCGACGGTGATGCGGTTGAGACGGCTGAACTGTCTGCCAACGGCCGCACCGTGCACATCGAGACGTACTGCGAAGACGAACCTGCGCTGCGTGCCCGGCTGAAGCGCGAGGGGCGTTCGGCTGCTTTTACGGGCAAGACTCCTGCAGATTTTGAGGCATGGAAGATTGCGACCAGGACTCGTCTGTACGATGTTTTGGGCCTTTCGCTTATGGACCGCGTCCCGATTGAGATTCGTGAGCTCAGCCGCGTGCGGGTTGCCGGCGGCATCGTGCGCACCCATGCGATGTTGCAGGTCGAGTGCGATGTTTGGATGCCGTTCTACCTGTTGGAACCGTCTCATCCTAAGCTTGATGAGCGGGGACTCAAACGCTGTTATATCTGCCCGCATGGCCATCAGGGAGCGGGTGCTGCAAGCGTAGCCGGTGTTGCGGGCGTGCCGGCTGTCGATGATGCCGTGCGTAAGTTCAATTACGACTACGGTCTGCGTTTGGCACGCATGGGATACGTGACCGTCTGCCCTGATGCGCGCGGTTGGGGATACCGTCGTGACTGGAAGGGTCAGGGCGATGACGAGAACAGCTACCTGCGCGGTACGTGTCTGAATCAAGCACGTATGGCCGAGCCGCTGGGTCTTACGGTTGCGGGCCTCAACGTCTGGGACAACATGCGCTTGATCGATTACTTGGAGGCGCGCGGCGACATTGCCATGGATGACCTGGGTTGCTTTGGTTTTTCGGGTGGCGGCTACATGACGTTGTACCTGGCCGCACTCGACCCGCGTGTGCGCAAGGCGTTTGTCTCGGGCTATCTGTACGGTGTCGATGATTCGCTGCTGCATCTCAATGGCAATTGCAGCTGCAACTACACGCCCGGACTTTGGCGCTTACTCGACATGGGCGATATTGCCTCGCTCATCGCGCCGCATCCGCTGCTGGTGCAAAGCTGCGAAGAGGATCATCTGAACGGTTCGCGCGGGCTGAAAAATGTTGACGAGCAGCTCGAGATCGTGCGCGATGCCTACAAGTTGCTGGGTCGCAGAGATGGCCTGCGGCACGAGGTGTGTCCGGGTGAACACCATCTGGGCGTGGCACATCTTGTCGAGGATATCGAATGGCTCGATTCGCACGTTGCGGAATGCGCCCGTTCATAGCCCCTCGGCATGCTGCGAATAAACGGTACGTTCCTGTATGACCGCCGATGGGCGGATGAGGAGAAGATTATGGAAACGAAGAGCTTGAGTGAATCGACCATTTGCTGCTTTGGCGATTCGACCACATGGGGCGATAACGGATGCGGCGCAGGCGGTAACGACATCTCCTGGACTTCGCATCTGGGCGCGTTGCTGGGAGGCGCGGTCGTCGAGAACTTTGGCATCAAGGGTTCGCGTATCGCCATCAAGGCCGACCGTACCGATTCATTTGTCGAGCGCTTGGACGGCATCGACGATGCGGCCGATGTCTATGTTGTCTTTGGCGGCGTTAACGACTTTAGCCGCAACGTGCCGCTTGGCGAGTTGGGCAGCACCGATGCGCATGAGTTCTATGGTGCGGTCGACTATCTGATCCGAACCATCACGGCGCGCTCACCTCAGGCAAAGCTCGTGTTTATGACGCCATGCAAGACGAGTGGTAAGCACGAGAAGGATATCCCGGCAAGCGATGAGGCGAACCATTTGGGTCTGACGCAAGACGCCTACGTGCGAGCGATGCTGGAGGTCTGTGACCGTTACTCCGTTCCGGTGATTGACCTGTATGCGCAAAGCGGCATCAGCCCGTTTTTGCCGGAGCACCGCGAGCTCTATATGCCGGACGGTCTGCATTACAGTCCTGCCGGCTATGAGCGCCTGGCGCATCGCATCGCCGCGGGTCTCACCGCCGTTTGCCGCTAAAAGTCTGCCGTTTGCGGGGAATATAGGGTTAACGTTCACCCTATATTCCCCGTTCGCGTTACACTAGGGGTAACGTTCACCTATCGTTTATGTCAGAGGGGACAGCAATGGGTTGCAATCAAATCCTGGACCGTTATATCGAGCAGTTGATCGAAACCTCTACGCCGCAGGCGCCGGCTTGGAATATCGAAAAGATTCGCGCCGGCAAGGAGAACACCTGGAACTATATTGACGGCTGCATGATCAAGGCGCTCATCGAGCTGTACGAGATCACGGGTGAGCAGCGCTACCTGACCTTTGCCGATGACTACATCGATTTCTTTGTCCAGGACGACGGTACCATAAAGCATTACAACCCCGAGGAGTACAACCTCGATAACGTCAATGCGGGCAAGACCCTCTACAAGCTCTATGACCTGGTGGGCAAGCCCAAGTACCGTGCCGCCATGGACACCATCTACCGCCAGCTCGAGACCCAGCCGCGCACCAAAGAAGGCGTGTTTTGGCACAAGGCCGTCTATCCCAACCAGATCTGGCTCGATGGCATGTATATGGCCCAGCCGTTCTACATGCAGTACGAGCTGAGCTTCCACAACCGTCGTGCCTGCTCGGACAGCTTCCATATGTTCCAGGTCGTGCATGACCTGATGCGCAACCCCCTCAACGGTCTGTACTATCACGCTTACGACGCGAGCCGCAAACAGTTCTGGTGCGACCCGGTCACCGGCCTTTCGGCTAACTTCTGGCTGCGCGCCGAGGGCTGGTTTGCCATGGCACTCATCGATACCTGGGAGCTCATGCCGCCTTCGATGTCAGCCGAGAAGGACGAGATTCGCAAGATGTTCCACGACCTGATCGATGCCATGCTGCCGTATCAGGACGAGAAGACCGGCATGTGGCATCAGGTCATCAACCTGCCCAATATCGCCCCCAACTACCTGGAGGAGTCTGGTAGCGCGATTTTTGCCAATGCCATCATGAAGGGCGTGCGTCTAGGCGTGCTGGGCGAGCGTTACTACCAGTACGGCCGTCGCGCCTTCGACGGCATCTGCGAGACCTGCCTGTCCGAGCATGATGGACAGCTGGCGCTCGACAACATCTGCCTGGTCGCGGGCTTGGGAAACACCGCGCACCGCGAGGGCACGTTTGGTTACTACATGAGCGAGCCTATCGTCAAAAACGATGCGAAGGGCGTGGCGCCGCTGGTGCTTGCCTATATCGAGACCATGCATCACGACAAACTGGCCGGCAGGCACGACCCGCTTGCTCCCTCGGGCGTGTGCTCCATCGAGGACCCGTTTGGCGGATACACTCCGGGCATCAATGCCCGTAAGGGGTGTGAATAGCATGGAGGCCATTACTCCGGGCGTACGTTTACACGACCTTCCGCAGGGGACCGTAGAGGAACGCATTTGCATGGCAGGAGAGCTGGGCTTTTCGTGCATTCAGCTGCCGAGCAAGGTACTCTACGCATCGATGGGGATTGATCGAGTCGGCCTGACCAGCGAGCTTGCCAACCATTTGCGTGCGGTGCTCGACGAGGCGGGCATTTCGATTGCCGTGCTCGGCTGCTACAAGAATCTGGCGACGCCCGATCGACAACAGCTCATGGATAACATTGCCGAGTACGAGGCGTGCTTGAATTTTGCCCAGATGCTCGGCGGATGCCCGGTTGGCACCGAGACCGGTCGCCCCAATGCGCGGAACCGCGTTGCTGACGACCGTATGACCGATGAGGCACTCGAGGCTTTTATGGACGGGCTTACGTATGTCTGCGAGCGCGCCGAGGCCATGGGCGGTCAGATTCTAATTGAGCCCGGTTGGAACGAGACGGTCAACACGCCAGATCGCTGCCGTGAGGTGCTGGAGCGCGTCTCGAGCCCGTCGCTCGGCGTGATCTATGACCCAGTGTCGCTGCTGCACCCCAGCGTCGTTGACGAAGCGCAGGAAATCACCGCGCGCATGCTCTACTTATGCGGCAGCAAGATCCGCGTGCTGCACGCCAAGGATTTTGAGGTCGTTGATAACGAGGACGAAGCCGGTTGGTGCGACGGTACGGGTTCACGCCTGGTGTGTCATGGCGTGGGCGAGACGGGACGATATGACTTTGAGCCCGTGGTGGCCTGGGTGGCTGCCGCCTGCCCTGGGATTCCTTGCGTGGTCGAGAACAGTGTGCCGGCGACGGCGGCTGACTGCCTGGCGACACTCGAGCACATGTCCGCTCGCTGCGGGGCTTCGCATCGCGAGTTATAGCATTGGCTTTTGCCGTGTCGGCAGATTGAGATTACCTGTATGGGGGCGGCGGTGAAGGGTCTTTATCGTCGCCCCATTGGATTGCATTAAAAAGGGGAGTTGCGTGGCTATCCACATTGTCGAAGAGGCGAATCGTTGCCTAGGTTGTAAAAGGGCGTTCTGCCAGATTAAGGGCTGCCCGGTTCAGACGCCTATTCCGCGGGTCATCGACCTGTTCAAACAGCGTCGTCTAGAAGAGGCGGGCGAGCTGCTGTTCCAGAACAATCCCATGAGCGCGGTCTGCTCCATGGTGTGCAACCATTCGGGCCAGTGCGAGGGTGCTTGCATCCAGGGCCGCAAGGGCACACCCGTGCATTTCTCGAGCATCGAGAACTATATCTCGACAGCGTATTTGGATCGTAAGGAGTGGACGCCCGCGCCGTCGTGCGGCAAACAGGTTGCTGTGGTCGGTTCCGGTCCCGCCGGCATTACCGTGGCCATTAAGATGGCCCAGCTGGGCTGTGCCGTCACGGTATTTGAACAGCGCCCCGAGATCGGCGGGGTGCTGGAATACGGTATCCCCGAGTTCCGCCTGCCCCGTGCGCTCGTGCAAAAGTACCGTCACGTGATGTGCTCGCTTGGCGTGCGCGTGCGTCCCTCGACCACCATCGGCGGCGCACTGCACATCGATGACCTGCTACGTGACGGCTACGACGCGGTCTTTGTCGGTACCGGTACCTGGCGTGCCCGCAAACTGGGCATTCCCGGCGAGTCGCGCGGCAACGTGCTTTTTGGCATCGATTACCTGGTCGATCCCACGAGTGTGGCGATCGGGCAGAACGTGGCGGTTATCGGCGCCGGCAATGTGGCCATGGATGTAGCCCGCACGGCGCTGCGCTCGGGCGCGCGCAAGGTTACCGTGTATGCCCGCTCGCGCCATATCTCGGCTATCGACGACGAGGTCGAGCTGACCGAGCTCGATGGCGCCGAAATCGTGCGCGGCAAGGCGATCTGCGCCATCGACGATAACGGTCCGGTCTTTGAGACGGCTATCTTCGATGAGGACGACAGCGTGGTGGGCTACGAGGAAGAGCTCGACCATGCGTCCGCCGACACAGTGGTCATCGCGGCCTCACAGGTGCCCAAGGACAAGCTTGTGCTTACGACGGGTGGTCTGGAGACTGACCATCGCGGCCTGCTGTCGGTCGATGAGCACGGCATGACCACCGTGCCTGGCGTCTTTGCCGCCGGCGACGTGGTCAACGGCCCGCTCACTGTGGTCCATGCAGTAGCCGGCGCCAAGCTTGCCGTCGAAGGCATGATTAACTACCTGGGCCTCTAACCCATCCCATCCATCAGTTGCGGTGGAATACGGACTGTTTTGGCTGTCAAAGGCCTTATCTACTCCGTATTCCACCACAACTTTTTTATGAGGGTCGGGATTGAAGGTGGGGAGTGCGAGCGAGTACGAATGCGGCGGATACTGATACGATAGGTACGTTAGCAACTGCCGCCGAGCGGCTCAAACGAAAGGAAGCCTGTATGGAGTCATCCGCCTACCCGATGCTCTTTAGCCCGATCAAGGTCGGTACGACCGAGGTCAAGAACCGCGTCTTTATGCCGCCGGTATCCACGAACCTGGCCGATCATGGCTATGTGACCGACGACTTGGTCGATCATTATCGTGCCCGTGCCAAGGGCGGCGTTGGCCTCATCATTACCGAGGTCGTGACGGTCGAGCCCACCTATACCTATCTGCCGGGTGACATGTGCTGCTACGACGACACGTTTATCCCCGGTTGGGAAAAGCTCGCCGCGGCCGTCCACGAGTACGGCTGCAAGATCATGCCGCAGCTCTTCCACCCCGCCTACATGGCCTTTAACATTCCGGGCACGCCGCGCCTGATCGCTCCGTCCTTCGTGGGACCGTCCTATGCCCGCGAGGCACCGCGTCCTATCACGGTCGATGAGATTCACGAGCTCACGCATCAGTTTGGCGACGCAGCCGTGCGTATGCAGAAGGCTGGCGTCGATGGCGTCGAGGTCCATGCGGCGCACGCCCACGGCATGCTCGGCGGCTTTTTGACCCCGCTCTACAACAAGCGTACCGATGAGTACGGCGGCTCGCTCGACGCTCGCATGCGCTTCCTGCTCGAGGTCATTGCCGAGATTCGCGAGCGCTGCGGCAAGGACTTTATCATCGACGTCCGCATCTCGGGCGATGAGTACACCGATGGCGGCCTGACCCTCAACGACATGGTCTACGTTTCACGTCGCCTGGAGAAGGCCGGCGTCGACATGATTCACGTGTCGGGCGGTACCACCATCAAGCGCGGCTCCGCGATTCCCGCCGCCGGTACGCAGCAGGCCTCGCACGCCGCCTGCTCGCGCGAGATTAAGAAGCACGTCAACATTCCTGTCGCCACGGTCGGTCGCATCAACGAGGCCTGGATTGCCGAGGAGCTGATCGAGGACGGCGCCGCCGACATCTGCATGATGGGCCGCGCCAATCTGTGCGATGCCGAGTTCTGCAACAAGGCCGCTGCCGGCAACGCCGACGACATCCGCCCCTGCATTGGCTGCCTGCGCTGCCTGAACGGCATTATGTTTGGCAAGCGCATCTCCTGCACTGTCAACCCGGACGTGGAGCGCGACGAGGCTGGCTACGAGCCTGCCGCCGAGGCTAAGAACGTGCTGGTTGTGGGTGCCGGTCCTGCGGGCATGGAGGCAGCCTACATTGCCGCCAAGCGCGGCCACAACGTGGTGCTCGTGGATAAGCAGGACGAGCCGGGCGGCGAGATGCGCATCGCGGCTGTTCCGCCGGCAAAGCAGGAACTCACCCGCGTGATCAAGTACCAGTATCGCCGTCTTGCTGAGGCGGGCGTGAAGTGCATCTTTGGTACCGAGCTTTCGGCCGAGGACATTCAGCGTGACTACGCGGGCTACGAGGTCGTCCTGGCTTATGGCGCCGAGCCCATCGCCCCGGCCTTCATGCAGGGCTTTAAGCAGGTTATGACGGCCGACGACCTGCTGGGTGGCAAGGCTTTCCCGGGTAAGAAGATCGTCATCGTGGGCGGCGGCACCGTTGGCTGCGAGACGGCCGATTATCTGGCTCCGCTGGTCAACGACCTGTCGCCGGCCAACCGCGATGTCACCGTCATCGAGATGACCAAGACGCTCGCCGCCAACGAGGGCGGTGCCGGTCGCGCGGTGCTCATCACGCGCATGCTCTCCAAGGGCGTCCACGTGCTGACCGAGGCCAAGGTGACCGAGATCACCGAGGACACCATCAGTTACGAGAAGGACGGCGAGGTCCACACCATCACCGGTGCCGATACGCTGGTGCTTGCCATGGGCTATCGTCCCAATACCAAGCTGGCTGATGACCTCGCCGCTGCTGGCGTTGCCGCTCACGTGCTGGGCGATGCCAACAAGTGCGGTAACATCCGCGATGCCATCGGCGACGGCTACAAGGTCGCCTGCGAGATGTAAGCTTTTGGCAAATAGGGGAGCGGCCGCCTTGCAGTGGCTCAAGCGATAGCCAATCAAAAAAGGCGCCGCGACACATGGATTGTCGCGGCGCCTTTTGCTTGGCGGTTTGTTGGGGGTCGGTGCGCCCCGTGGGCCTTATTACAGGCCCAAGATCTCCTTGACCTTGGCGATGATGGCCTCGTCGGTGGCGTTGGCAAAGAAGTACTCCTGGAAGTGCTCGCCGGCAAGTGCGCCCTTCACCAGGTCCTGATCGATCTCGCCCAGGACGTCGACGAGCGGACGCATGGTCACAGCGCGCACGCCATCGAGAATCTTCTTGTTGCGCTGCTCGGGCTCAACACGCTCGGCGGGGTAGCCGTTGCCCGAACCAAAGCCAAAGAGCTTCTCGAAGGTGTACTCGAGGTTGAGCTCCTGGCCCCAGCCATTCTTAAGAGCGAAGGGCATGGCGACGGCGTTGCCATCGTTGACCTGGGCAAAGGTGTAGGCGTCGAGCGGGTCGGCAACGTGGCCGCACAGCACGCCGGGGAAGGAGTTGCAGGCGAGCATAGCGCCCTCGCCGGTGCCGCAGCCGGTCACGACGTAGTCGGCAGCGCCGGAGTTCAGCAGCACGGCGGCAAGGATGCCGTTCTGCACATAGGTGAGGGGCTTGGAGTCGGCGTCGGCATACATACCGTAGTTAAAAACGGTGTGGCCCATGGGCTCGACGACCTTCTTAAGGGCAGCCTCGATCATGGAGTTCTTGGAGTTCTGGGAGTTCTCGTTGATGAGAGCAATCTTCATTGCGAAATACCTTCCTATTTCTAACTTGCGGTGAAATAGTTCCTATTTGTCCAGATAGATGGCCTATTCAGGAACTATTTCATCGCAACTACTAAATGAACCTAAATGTGGGAGCGCGGTGAGCGAGCGGGCTTGAGGCGGAGCAGGTTGCCTTGAAAGAGGAGGGAAGCGTACTTGGGTACGCGACCGACGAATGAAAGGCAAGATGCCCGCCTCAAGCCCGCGCAGCGCCTAAGCAGGTTGTTTGCCGATATATGCCAGGATGCCGCCGTCGACGTAGAGGATGTGGCCGTTGACGAAGTTCGAGGCGTCGGAGGCCAGGAACACGGCGGGGCCCTTCAAGTCCTCGGGCGTGCCCCAACGGGCGGCCGGGGTCTTGGCGATGATGAACTGGTCAAACGGGTGACGGCTGCCGTCGGGCTGCGTCTCGCGCAGCGGCGCGGTCTGCGGCGTGGCGATGTAGCCAGGCCCAATGCCGTTGCACTGGATGTTGGCCTCGCCAAACTCGGAGCAGATGTTCTTGGTGAGCATCTTCAGACCGCCCTTGGCAGCGGCGTAGCCGGCGATGGTCTCGCGGCCAAGCTCGCTCATCATCGAGCAGATGTTGATGATCTTGCCGTGACCCTTGGCGATCATGCCGGGCAGGCAGGCCTTGGAGACGATGAACGGGGCGTTAAGGTCGATGTCGACGACGCGACGGAAGTCCTCGGCGCTCATGTCGAGCATAGGGGTGCGCTGGATAACACCGGCGTTGTTGACCAAGATGTCGGGCGTGGTGCCAAAGTCGGCCTCGATCTTGGCGACGAGCTCGGCGACGACGGCCTCATCGGTGACGTCGGCCACGTAGCCGCGAGCCTCAAAGCCCAGCTCGCGGTAGTGCTTCTCGGCCTCGGCGACCTTGTCGGCGTGACGTGCGTTAAAGGCGATCTTGGCGCCGGCCTCGCCGAGCGCCTCGGCAATGGCCATGCCAATGCCATAAGTGGCACCGGTCACGAGCGCGACCTTGCCATCAAGGCGGAAGCTGTCCATAAGATCAGACATAGCGATCCTTTCAAAAGAAACGTTCATCTATATAAGTCTTGCTTCTAATACAAGCTCAGTATAGGAGAAGCGGAGGAATTAGCGCTCTTGTTCTCCTAAAAATAGGTGAACGTTCACTTTTATAAGGTGAACGGTTGAAATCGGTTGTTGCGATGTCCGCTACTCGCTTTTCGTCCGTAACATCGATAAAGAGGGGAACGGATGCCTTGAGCACGCCCATCAGGCGGGGAACGATGAGGTTGCCGCCATTCAGGGGGGGCAACATGGAGTAGCGCCCGTACGCATCGAATTTTCCCCTCATAGATGCGTGGCATAAAGAGCCTTGAGTTCATACGAGCTCGGGGCTCTTTTCGTCTGGATTGCGGACGTATTGACAGACGAAAGCGTGTTGCGTCTGGCTCAAAACCGTATGAAAGCGCAATTTACGTCTCAATTCCGGACGCAAATCAAGACGAAAACCGTTTGCGTCTGGAAAAAATCAGTACGCAAACGGTTTTCGTCTTATAATACGGTCACAGATAGTATGAAATGAAGGGGTTATGCATATGGTTGTTAGAGAAAGCCCTACGGTCGAATACAAGGAAAGCGTTACGCCGACGTTTCTTAAAACGGTGAGCGCCTATGCAAACTACGGGACGGGCAAGATTGAGTTTGGCGTTAATGACGAGGGTATTGCTATCGGTCTTGCAGATCCGATTGCTGAATGCCTGCGCATCGAAAATATGATTAATGACAGTTTGGACCCCGCGCCTCGTTACTCGCTTGAGCCCGATGAGAAACACGGGACCGTAATCCTTACGGTTTATGAGGGCCAGGACAAACCCTATCGAAGCAAGGGAAAGGCTTACAGACGAAACGATTCGGCGACGGTGGAGGTCGACCGGTTTGAGTATGGCAGACTGACGCTCGAAGGCAGCAACATAACGTTCGACGCGCTCACGTCGGCTTGCCAGGACATGAGTTTTCACACGCTTGAGCATAAGTGTGTTGAACATCTCGGCATTTCAGAGCTAACACCGGATATCATGCGTACGCTTCGCTTGCTCGGCAAGGATGGCTATACCAATGCCGCGGCGATTTTGGCGGATAAGAATGATTTTCCGGGCATCGACTGCGTTCGTTTTGGCGATACCGAGGATGTGATTTTGGATCGCGAGACGGCGACAGGTCTATCTGCAATTGAGCAGGTGGACAAGGCGGTTGCTATGTTTGCACGCTACTACCGTTATGAGCGTATCGAGGGGATGGAACGCGTCCAAACCGATCGAATTCCTCTTGAGGCGTTCCGCGAAGCTGTCGCAAACGCTTTGGTGCATCGGACATGGGACGTTCGAGCGAATGTTCAGATTGCTCTGTACGATGATCGCGTCGTTGTGACTTCACCCGGACCGTTGCCCGCCGGTTTGACGACGGAACAATATCTGTATGGGCAGATATCCGTGCTCAGAAACCCAATTGTCGCCGAGGTCTTTTTAAAGCTGGATTACATCGAGAAATTTGGCACAGGAATCGCGCGAATCAGGCGGGCGTATCGAGATTCTTTGAGCCAGCCGGTATTTGATGTTCGCGGCGGCATGGTGGCCGTCACGTTGCCCGTTATCGATGCCTTTGAAGGGTCTGAGGAAGAGATCCAGGTTCTCAAGGCTTTGTCAGGTGGACGAATACTGTCGCGGAGCGAGATTGAGCAACAAACGGGATTGAGCCGCACGCGCACGTTGGCGGCGCTTGAATCTTTGCTCAACCGAAACTCGATCGTAAGGCGGGGGACAGGACGCGCCACGAAATACGAGCGCGCATAGGCCAAATAGCCATATTGCAAGACAGGCCCCAAGCCTTTGCTGGCTTGGGGCCTGTTGTATGTCGGCTGGCAGTGGTCGATTTATGGCAATATATAGCAAGATATAGCAAAGTATAGTGAGATATGGCAACGTATAGCGCTGCTCGCGGGTTCTTGCGGTGGCGTTATTTTCCGAATGCCGCGCGAATAAAACGCTGGGCGAACAGCTTGTTGGCGACGTTGATGACATGGCCCAGGAACAGTGCCGAGATGGCGGTCGTGACGCCAAAGCCGCCCAGGTTGTGCATAAAGACCAACGACAGCGCGAGCGAGGCGGCAACGTGCGAGCAATCGAATACGACCTTCACATCGCCAAAGCGGCGCTTGAGTTTTTCGGCAATGACCTGCACCAAGCCGTCGGGCGCGTTGGGAACGACGCCCATGTTGACGACGAGGCTCACGCCAAACGCGGTGATGGCAAGCGAGAGTAGCATGGTTACGACCTGTGCCGGCAGCGCGGTGGGGTGCAGAGGGTTAACGGTCATAAAGAAGTCGGTAAAGCCGCCGATCAGCGTTGAGAAAAAGAGCTCGAGCAAAATGCGCGGCTGGAACTCGCGGCGTAAGATGGCTGCCTGTGCGGCGATGTAGGCGACGTAGGTCGCGGTGATCCAAAAGCCAAGCGTCTTGCCGGTCAACATGGACAGCGTCGTGGCAAAACAGGTAAGTGCGGCAACGCCCAGGCCCGATGCGGTCTGGATACTCATGCCGAGGGCGAGCGTCGCGACGCCTGCCAGATACATCAGCATTCTGATGACGGTATGACACCAATCGATCTTCTCGCCATTCATGATGATGAGCGGTCGCATGCTGCTGCCCGTCCTTTCGGTTGTGAAGAAAAAGGCTGACCTGGGCCGGCAAAAGAGGGTTATCGGAGGCACTGCTGTAAAAGCAGAAAAGCCGGCCCCACGGTCAGTCGTCTAGGAAGTGTCTCGCTGTGCCGGAATGGGACTGAAGGGCCAACGAGACGGGAGGAAAGCAAATGACAACGCGTGGGCAATAAGATGCCAAGATGGTAGGGTGCGTCTTAGCATCCTATTGCCCACGCTTGACGAAATCGGTTTCGCTTGAGCCTTAGTATACGCACGGGATTCTTTTTGCAAAGAGAAAAATAATAAAAAGGTGAACGTTCACCTAATCGAAACAACTCGTTGGCTGTATTATGACAAGGACATACTCGAAACCGATTTCGCAACGGTTAGAGAGTGCATTGTATGTTCGTCGTGGATTGTCGGGCTGTTTGGTCGCGCCCGCTGGTCGCATTGCGGCGAACGCCTTCACCCGGATCGAAAGGATCATCATGGAACAGCATACCGATTGCTCGTACTGCATGTGCGGGACCGACAACACGCTCGTCGATGCCTTTGGCATTCCCATGCTCGATCTGCCTGCCAGCAAGCTTATCCTGTTTAAGGAGCAGAGCCACAAGGGCCGCGTAATCGTGGCCTCCAAGCAGCATGTTGACGACATCTCCTGCATGTCCGAGGAGGACGCCGCCGCCTTTATGGCTGATGTCCGTCACGTCGCAGCCGCGCTGCACAAGGCGTTCAACCCTGACAAGATCAATTTTGGCGCTTACGGCGATACCATGCATCACCTGCACGTGCATATCGTTCCCAAGTACAAGGACGACCCGTTTGAGTTTGGCGACGTATTCGCCATGAACCCCGGTCGCGTTGCGCTCGAGCCGGCTCAGTACGACGAAATCGCCCAGGCAATTATCGACAACCTGTAAAACTCCTTCGCCTCCTCATAAGTTGCGGTGGAATACGGACTGTTTCGCGGCTTAGCTGGCTCAGATAGTCCGTATTTCACCGCAACTTATGAGGGGGACGGCGTTGCGATAGTATTACGTGTTGGTATTTGACTAACCGAGGACTTATCCGAGGGCTTTATGGAACAGCACCAGCATTATCAGAGCCTGCAAGATCAGGCATACAACGCATTGCGCTCCAAGATCATCTATGCCGAGCTTAAGCCCGGCACACGCCTTTCGGCGATTGGTCTGGAAAAGGAGACGGGGATCGGACGCACGCCCATCCGCGAGTCCTTTGTGCGCCTGCGCGAGCAAGAGCTGGTGGAAACGCGCCCCAAGAGCGGCACCTATGTCTCAAAAATTAGCATGGAGCGTGCCGAGAACGCTTGCTTTTTGCGCGAAAAGCTCGAGAGAAGTGTGCTGATCAAATGCTGCTCGGCTGCTACGCCCGAGCAAAAGCGCCGGCTTGAGCAGATTCTCGCCGAGTCCGAGTCGCTCGACCATAGCGAAACGCGTCGTTTCTTTGACCTGGACAACCTGTTCCATGAGACGTGTTTTGAGATTGCCGACCGCCATATGCTGTGGGATTGGATGAAGAGCGTCAATACGCATTTTGAGCGGTATAACTGGCTGCGTATGGTGTCGCAGGACCTGGATTGGGAGCCGATTCGTCGGCAGCATCGCCGGATTCTTGAGGCCATTAAGAGAGGCGATACCGACGCGGCGAGCTATCTGGCAGAGACGCACTTGCACCTGATGCCCGAGGAGCAGGGCCCGGTTATCGCCGTGCATCCCGACTATTTTGAGCTGTCCAAAGACTCGTCAATCTAATCAATCCCCATATAAAGTTGCGGTGAAATGGGGATTGTTTTGCGGCCCTGATGGCGTAAATAGTCCCTATTTCACCGCAAGTGCGAGGCGCTATTGGGGCACGAAAAAGCTGCGGCGCCGCTTGGAGGAAAAGACCGGAAGCAAGGGTCCATTCCTCCAGACGGCGCCGTAGCTGTTTTGGTGGCTTGGCTTTTGTCGAAGTGGCTCTGCTGGGCGTGGTCGCCAACCGAGCAGGAAAAGCGGTTCGGGGGCGTGTCGCTTCCGTCACGTTCTATCAGCATACAAGACGGTTTCGGTTCTTGTTCGTGACGGAAACGGCGCGCTTCCGAGCCGCTTTAAAAGAAAGGGGGCGAGGTCTAGGGCACGCCCCCTTTCACGATAGAGAGCTAAACCTAGCCGCGGACCTTCTTGACGACGTCCATGGCCTCGCGGGCAATCTGCTCGACCTTGGAGAAGTCGCCGTCGGCAAACAGGGCCGGCTTGACCATCCAGGTGCCACCGCAGGCGATGATGGCAGAGGAGCTCAGGTACTCCTCGACGTTGGCGGTGCTCACGCCGCCGGTAGGCATAAAGCGGTGACCAACAAACGGAGCGGCGAGGGCCTTGATGGTGTTTAGGCCGCCATACTGGGACGCGGGGAAGAACTTGGTGACCTTGAGGCCCAGGTTCTCGGCTGCGGTGACCTCGGAGGGAGTCACGGTGCCGGGAAGGACGGGCAGGTCGATGTCGATGCAGTGCTTCACGACGTTCTCGTTGTAACCCGGGGAGACGATGAACTTGGCACCGGCGGCGCGGGCCTGCTCAACCTGCTCGACGGTCAGGACAGTGCCGGCGCCAACGCACATCTCGGGCTCGGCCTCGGCCATGGCGGCGATGCACTCGGCGGCGCAGGCGGTGCGGAAGGTGACCTCGGCGGACTTCATGCCGGCTGCCATAAGGGCGTGGGCGAGCGGTGCGGCGTCCTCGACCTCATCGAGCACGACGACCGGCACGATGCCCAGGGACTCAAGCGTGGTGTAGAACTGATCGAACATGATGTTCCTTTCGATGTGAGGCGCGCGGGTGCGCGTAATTGCCAAAGAAGATTGGCCATGAGCCGGTTCCGGATTGGTTATCGGAGGCACTGCTTGGGTCACAAGCAATTTCGGAACCGGCTACGAGGCCAGTCGTGAAGGAATGCCAGACAAAACCGGAATGGGACTAAGTGGTTCTGCCTGGCCGGGGAAAGCGGGGAGCGAGCTGCAGGGGTATTGGTATGGGAAACTGCAGCTCGCGGAATGGGGAGCGAATTAACGGGCGACGCGGGTGCCACCGTCGGCGGCGTTTGCCACGGCGGCAATCTCGTCAGCAGTCACCAGGTTGGAATCGCCCTTGATGGTGAGCTTGAGGATCGAGGCCGCAATGGCGTAGTTGACGGCAGCCTGCGGGTCAAAGTCGTTGATGAGGGCATGGACGAGTCCTGCGTTGAAAGCATCACCGGCAGCAACGCCCTCGAGCACGTGCACATCGTGAGCGGGGGAGAACCAGTGCTCGCCGCTCTCGGCGTCAAAGAGCATGCCCATCCAGATGGAGCGTTCGACGCAGGAGATGTTGCGAACGACCGAGGCGACCTTTTTGCAGCCGTACTCGGCGCAGATCTGACGGGCCATCTCGACATAGGTGTCGCGCTCCTCGATGCCGTGGGCAAGGGAGCCGGAGACGCAGGTCATGCCGAGGCCGGCAGGCGCATCCTCGTCGTTGGCGATGCAGATGTCGACGAGCGGCAGAAGCTCCTTCATGGTGGCCTGCGACTTCTCGGGCGACCACATCTTGCCGCGATAGTTCACGTCGCACACGGTGGTTATGCCCTTGGCGCGGCAGACGGCGAGCGCCTCCTTGCAGGCGGCGGCCATCTCATCGGAGACGGCGGGGGTCACGCCGGAGAAATAGAAGACATCGATGCCCTTGAGGATCTTGTCCCAGTCAAAGACGTCGCGCTTGGCCATGTTGATGGCGGAATACTTGCGGTCGTAGACGCAGCCGTTGCCGCGCTGCGAGGCGCCGACCTCAAACACATAGGAGCCAAGACGGTCGCCCTGACGCACGACGCGCGTGGTGTCGACGCCGTAGGCCTTCAGCGAGCGCAGCGCGCACTCGCCCAGACGGTTGGCCGGGACAACGGAGACGTAAGCGGCCTTGTCGCCTTGGTAAGCCAGGGAAAGCGCGGTGTTTGCCTCGGCGCCGCCGTAGCGGACATCAAACTCGGTCGCCTGCTCAATGCGCAGATGGTCTTTGGGCGAGAGCCTCATCATGATCTCGCCGAAGGTAAGAACCGTTTTATCCATGGTCGTGCAGCTCCTTCTTGCTCGTGCGTACACCTTTGATATGGCGTTGGCACGGAGGTGCCAAGACGGTAGGGTACATCTTTGCACCACCGTGCCAACGCTTGCCGAAATCGGTTTACGAAATCGGTTTCGTTTCGAGTTGTAGTATACTCACCTACAGCGTTTTGCAACCGGCATTTTTAAAAAATGCCTAAAATGGCTCAGACTGCTGACAATTGGGAAACGGGGTGCGCTATGGCGCAGATGAGGATTAAGGACATTGCCGCCGAGGCGGGCGTGAGTCCGGCCACGGTCTCGCGCTATCTCAACAACCGCCCCGGGCAGATGACCGAGGAAACCCGTGCTCGCATTGCGGCGGTTATCGAGCGCACCGGCTATCGCCCACGTGCCGCCGCGCGCAATCTGCGCAGCTCACGCACCAACCTCATCGGCGTGATCTTGGCCGACATCGCCAACCCGTTCTCCAGCGCCATGCTCGAGGGCCTTTCCGCTAGCGCCGCCGCGCGCGGCTGCTCGCTTATGACGGCCATTAGCGGCAACGATCCCGCTAAGGAAGCAGAGTCGCTCACCAGACTTATCGATGCCGGCGCGGACGGCCTGGTCGTCAACACCTGCGGAGGCAACGACGAGGCAATCGCCGCGGCAGCGGGGCGCCTGCCCGTTGTGCTGCTCGACCGCGATGTTGCCGACGGCGGCATCGATTTGGTGACATCTAACAACCGTGAGTTGGTCGCTGGCTTGGTAGACGCCTTGGCTGCTGCGGGCAGCGAGCGCCTGTGCCTGCTCACCGAGGCGAGCGACGACAGCCCCGTGCGTCGCGAGCGCGCCGAGGCCTTTACCGACGAGCTGTCGCGACGCGGCCTTGCCGGCGAGGTTGTCACCTTGGCCGATGGCGGTGCCACTGGCGTTGGCCGCTTGGACGAGACCATCCGCGGCTATGCGGGCAAAAGACTCGGCCTTATCGCTGTCAACGGCCTGGTCTTCCTGCGCCTGACCGAGGCGCTGGCGCAGCTTGGTCCCTCGCTGCCGGCGGGGCTCAAGATCGCGACGTTTGACGACTACCCCTGGAACCATGTGCTCTTTGGCGGCGTGACCACGGCCGCGCAGGACACCCTTACCATTGCCGAGCGCGTAGTCGAGCGTCTATCCGAGCGCATCGACGTCGTTACCACTACGGTGGGCGATGCCGCAAAGCTCGCCCCCAAGCGCATCGAGGTTCCTGGTCACATTGAACACCGCGCTTCGACTTCGCGCTAGCCGCTCGTTCGCAACGGCCTGTTCGCGCACGTTTTTTGAGCGCTTGATACGCTTTAACCCTGCGGAAACATTTTTCTGCGATAGTATCTGCGATATAGACCAGTCGAAACCCGCCCGAAAGAAAGGGGAGCGACATGAACCAGCAGAACATCGATTACGTACTCCGTTCCGTAGAGCAGCGTGACATCCGCTTTGTGCGTCTGTGGTTTGTCGACATTCTCGGCCGCCTCAAGAACTTTGCCATTAGTTTGACGACTACCCCTGGAACCATGTGCTCTTTGGCGGCGTGACCACGGCCGCGCAGGACACCCTTACCATTGCCGAGCGCGTAGTCGAGCGTCTATCCGAGCGCATCGACGTCGTTACCACTACGGTGGGCGATGCCGCAAAGCTCGCCCCCAAGCGCATCGAGGTTCCTGGTCACATTGAACACCGCGCTTCGACTTCGCGCTAGCCGCTCGTTCGCAACGGCCTGTTCGCGCACGTTTTTTGAGCGCTTGATACGCTTTAACCCTGCGGAAACATTTTTCTGCGATAGTATCTGCGATATAGACCAGTCGAAACCCGCCCGAAAGAAAGGGGAGCGACATGAACCAGCAGAACATCGATTACGTACTCCGTTCCGTAGAGCAGCGTGACATCCGCTTTGTGCGTCTGTGGTTTGTCGACATTCTCGGCCGCCTCAAGAACTTTGCCATTAGCCCCGAGGACCTCGAGGTCGCTTTTGAGGAGGGTATTGGCTTTGACGGCTCCGCCATCGAGGGCTTTGCCACGCCCGAGGAAGCCGACATGCTCGCATTCCCCGATGCTTCGACCTTCCAGATTCTGCCGTGGCGTCCGAGTCACAACGGCGTCGCCCGCGTGTTCTGCGATGTGTGCACCCCCGACCGCAAGCCGTTTGCCGGCGACCCGCGCGATGCTCTGCGCCGCATGTTCTACAAGGCCGAGAAGGCGGGCTATCTGCTCAACGTTGGTGCCGAGCTGGAGTATTATTACTTTCCCGACGAGCACACGCCCGAGCCGCTCGACAACGTGGGCTACTTCGATCTTTCGGTGAGCGATGCCGCTCGCGACCTGCGCCGCAACACGGTCCTCACGCTCGAGAAGATGTCCGTGCCCGTGGAGTACACCTTCCACGCCGCCGGCCGCTCGCAGCATGGCATGAGCCTGCGCCACGCCGAGGCCCTGAGCATGTCCGACGCCATCACCACGGCCAAGCTCATCATTAAGCAGCAGGCTTACGAGAGCGGTTGCCACGCCTCCTTTATGCCCAAGCCGTTGGCGGGCGAGGACGGCAGCGCTATGTTCCTGTGCCAGTCGCTATTCGACCACGACGGCAACAACGTCTTTTGGGGCGAGGACGACGAGAAGTACCACCTCTCCGATATCGCCAAGCACTACATGGCCGGCATCCTGGCGCACGCGCGCGAGATCAGCGCCATCACCAACCCCACGGTCAACTCGTACAAGCGCATTACCACGGGCGGCGACTCCGTGCCGCAGTACGCCACGTGGGGCCTGCGTAACCGCGCGAGTATGGTCCGCATTCCGGTCTACAAGCCCGGCAAGCAGCTGTCCACGCGCATCGAGCTGCGCAGTCCCGATCCCATGGCCAATCCGTACCTGGTCAACGCCGTCACGCTGGCGGCTGGTCTGGACGGCATCGAGCGCAAGCTGGAGCTCCCGCCCGAGGCCACGGCCGAGACGCTCAAGCTCACCGACCGTCAGATGGTCGAGGCCGGCTATACGCCGCTGCCGCGCTCGCTCAAAGAGGCGCTCGACGTGTTTGAGGACTCGCAGTTTATGAAGGATGCCCTCGGCGAGCACATCCACAGCTTCTTCCTCAAAAAGAAGCGCGACGAATGGCATAAGTTTGAGTCCACGATCACCGAGTGGGAGATCAAGCACTACCTGGCGAACTCCTAATCACGCTGGCTTGTTCCAGTACGATTGAGCTCATTTCCTTGGAGGCCGATATGTCCGAAAAGAGTGCCCTGTTCATGGCGCGCACGACGCGCTTCCACGAGTTTGCCCGCAGCCTGACGACCACCCTGGGTGTCGAGGTGAGCCTGGCAACCCCCGATTCGCCGACTGCAGCGCACGACTTTGACCTGCTGATCCTCGATTCCGATGGCATCCGCAGCGACCGTATCGATCAGATTGCCAAGTGGCTCGACGATCGCGGCGGCGTTCCCATGCTGGTGATTGTCGACGACGAGGCGCTCGGCACCCTGCGCCTGCCGAATCACGCGCATGCCGACTTTGTATGCCCCACGGCGACGCCCAACGAGCTCAAGGCTCGTGCGCAGCGCCTGATGGGCGAGGAAGAGACCGTCACCGCCGACGATGTGCTCAACATCGACAACCTCGAGATCAACCTGGCCACCTACCAGGTGACGCTCGATGATGAGCCCATCGATCTGACGCTGATGGAGTACTCGCTGTTGAGCTTTTTGGCGACGCACCCCAACCGCGCCTACAGCCGCGAGGTGCTGCTGCACCGCGTGTGGGGCTTTGAGTACTGCGGCGGCACGCGCACCGTCGACGTGCACATCCGACGCATCCGCTCCAAGGTGGGTCCGCAGATCGCGGCTCATATCACCACCGTCCGCGGCGTGGGCTATCTGTTTAAGGACTAGCTTTTCACCGCAAAGGGGACAGGCACCTTTGTGGTGGTTTTGCCGCATGCGTGGATTCCTCTCGAGTTTGCAGCAGAACTTAAGCCTTCCTAAAAGATTGCGTTCTCATACACGTTCGCCCGCATATTGGGGTACAACTCAACGTGAACAATGATGGCCCGCCACATGTTTGGCGGGCCTTTGGTTATTTGACGAAAGGATTGCAGCTATGAGCGAGAACGATTCCCAGCTCCCCCAGGATCCGGGCAATGCCGGCGATACTCAGCAGCAGCCGCGCGTACAGGTGGAGTCGACGCCTGCCGACGGCAACATTCCCTACGTGCAAGCCTACGACACGCAGACCGGCAAGCCGCTGGGCGGCCAGCAGGTTGTAAACAAGCACACGGTGGTCAAGACCAAGACCAAAAAACTGCCGATCTTTATTACGGCGCTTGCCGGCTGTGCGTGCGGCGCTCTGCTGGTCATCGCGCTCATTATGAGCGGCACGCTCGATATCGGCGGCGGCAGGAACGCCGTGACGGCGGGTGCTTCGGGTTCATCGGCGCAAAAGATCACCATCGACTCCGAGGATACCACGCTGGCCGAGGCCGTTTCTGCCAAGGCCCTGCCCTCCGTGGTTTCCATTACCGCCACTTCGAGCGGCAGCCAGAATGGCTCGCTTTCGCAGTCTGCCGACGAGTCGGACGGCTCGGGCAGCGTCGGCTCGGGCGTTGTGCTCGATACCGAGGGCCACATCCTCACCAACAACCACGTGGTCGATGGCTATGACCAGTACGTGGTTACCATGGACGACGGAACCACGTACGAGGCCGAGTTCGTGGGCAACGATGCCTCGAGCGACCTGGCCGTCATCAAACTCAAGGATGCTGACGCCTCAAAGCTCACGCCGATCGAGATCGGTGACTCCTCCAAGCTCAACGTGGGCGAGTGGGTCATGGCGATCGGTTCGCCGTTCGGCAACGAGCAGTCTGTCTCCACGGGTATTGTGTCGGCGCTCTATCGCTCCACGGCCATGAGCTCTACCAGCGGCAACACCATCTACGCCAACATGATCCAGACCGATGCCGCCATCAACCCGGGCAACTCCGGTGGCGCACTCGTCAACGACAACGGCGAGCTCGTGGGTATTAACTCGCTTATCGAGAGCTATTCGGGCTCCAGCTCGGGCGTGGGCTTTGCTATTCCCGTTAACTACGCCAAGAACATTGCCGACCAGATTATCGACGGCAAGACGCCGGTACATCCGTACATGGGCGCTACGCTTTCGAGCGTCAATGCGCTTAACGCCCGCACCAACAAGCTGAGCACCGACAGCGGCGCGTACGTGGCGAGCGTCGTCGAGGACGGTCCCGCCGCCAAGGCTGGCATCCAAGAGGGCGATGTCATTACCAAGCTGGGCGACGACGAGATCACGAGCGCCGACGGCCTGATCATCGCGCTGCGCAGCCACGAGGTGGGCGAGAAGGTCGAGATTACGCTTATGCGCGGCAAGGACGAGAAGAAGGTCACCGTCGAGCTGGGCTCCGATGAGAAGCTGCAGAACCAGCAGCAGGACGACAGCGCGACCGACACCGGCAACGGCGGTATTACCGATGAGCAGCTGCGCCAGTATCTGGAGGAGCTGCTGGGCCAGCAGGGCCAGGGTCAGGGTTTCTAACGAGCCGTTTCGCACATACCAATGCCAGAGGGGCTGTTCCGCCAACGCGGGGCAGCCCCTCTTTTCTTATTGATCCGTTGGGGACGGAGGAAACGGATCATTTAGAAACGGCGAGGGCATGGTTTGATCGCGCGATCCACCCCGGTTCGGCCGCTGCCGATTCGGTGCGGTTTGAGACCGCTATTCGGCCCCTTTGCGACCGGTGGTACTCTAGTATCCGTTTGAAATCGAGCGAAGGAGTGCCGCTATGGAGCAATCGAGCCTGTTTGGTGACGGCGTGGACATCGATACCGAAACGCCCGCGAGCGCGGATGTCGCCGCACCGGCCGACGCCCGTGCCCAGGCGGCAGCGCGTGCGGCCGAGCTGCGCCACGAGCTCGATTACCACGCCTATCGCTACTACATGCTCGATGCGCCCGAGATCACGGATGCCGCCTTTGACAAAATGCTCGTTGAGCTGCAGGAGATCGAGGCCACCTACCCCGACCTGGTGACGCCCGACAGCTATACCCAGCGCGTGGGCGGCTACGTGAGCGAGCAGTTTACGCCGGTCACGCATATGGCACGCATGTATTCCATGGATGATGCCATGGATCTGGACGAGCTTGACGCGTGGCTCCAGCGCACTGAGGATGCGCTTGGTGCCGGTAGCGTCACTTATACCTGCGAGCTTAAGATCGACGGTCTGGGCGTGGCGCTTACCTACCAAAACGGCACCTTTGTGCGCGCCGCCACGCGCGGCGACGGCACCACGGGCGAGGACGTATCGCTCAACGTGCGCACCATCAAGGATGTGCCCATGCACCTGTCCGAAGCGGCGCTCGCCCACATGGGCGCCGACCGCGAGCGCACCATCGAAGTACGCGGCGAGGTCTATATGCCCAAGGGCAGCTTTGTTCGTCTGAACGACGAGGCCGATGCCGAGGGTCGCGACCCCTTCGCCAACCCGCGCAACGCCGCCGCCGGCAGCCTGCGTCAGAAGGATCCCAAGGTCACGGCGCGCCGAGACCTGGCCACCTTTATCTACGCCATCGCCGATACCGATCCGCTGCACGTCCACAGCCAGCGCGAGTTTCTGGACTGGCTGCGTAGCGCCGGCTTTAGCGTCAACCCCAACGTGGCTCGTTGCGCCACGCCGGCCGAGGTCCACGAGTTCTGTGCCCAGGCGCTCGAACATCGCGGTGACCTGGACTACGACATCGACGGCGTGGTTGTAAAGGTCGATAGCTTCCAACAGCAGCTCGACTTGGGCTTTACCGCCCGCGCGCCGCGCTGGGCCATCGCCTTTAAGTTCCCGCCCGAGGAAAAGCAGACCGTCCTGCGCGAGATACGCATCCAGGTGGGTCGCACTGGTGTGCTCACGCCGGTCGCCGAGTTCGACCCGGTGACGGTCGCCGGCTCCACCATCGCGCGCGCCACGCTGCATAACATCGACGAGATTCGCCGCAAAAACGTGCGCGAGGGTGACACTATCATCGTGCACAAGGCAGGCGACGTGATCCCCGAGGTCGTGGGCCCGGTGCTCGATAAGCGCCCGGCCGACAGCGTTGACTGGCAGATGCCCGAGGTCTGCCCCGTGTGCGGCAGCCCTGTGGTCCACGAGGATGGCGAGGTCGCTTACCGCTGCGTCTCCATCGACTGCCCCGCGCAGCTCAAGGAGCGTCTGCTCCACTGGGTGAGCCGCGGCTGCATGGACGTCGACGGCCTAGGCGACGAGATCGTCGACAAGATGATCGCCGCCGGGCTGATCCACGATGTCGCGGACTTCTACCAGCTCACAGTCGACGACATCGCCGGCCTGGACACGGGGCGCACTTATGCCAGCTCCAACAGCAAAAAGGGCGTCAAGAAGGGCGACCCCATTCCGGTAGGCCTCAAGACGGCCGAGAAAATCATCGCCGAGCTCAACAAGTCCAAGAGCCAGCCGCTCGGTCGCGTGCTGTTTGCCCTGGGCATCCGCCACGTGGGCAAGAGCGTGGGCGAGGTCATTTCCGAGCGATTCCTGTCGATCGACAAGCTCATCTTGGCGAGCGAAGAGGATATCGCCGAGTGCGAGGGCATCGGTCCCAAGATTGCGGCGAGCGTCAAGCAGTTCCTGGCCGTGCCCGAGAACCTTGCCGTGCTGGAGCGCCTGCGCCAGGCGGGCCTGCCGCTCGAGGTTGACCTGGGCGCCGCTCATGCGCAGGCCGCAGCCAACGCTGGCGTGGCGGGCGAGCTCGCCGACGCACAGCCGCTCGCGGGTCTGACTTTCGTGCTTACTGGCACGCTTGTCAATCGCACGCGCGACGAGGCGGGTGCGGCGCTCAAGGTGCTCGGCGCCAAGGTTTCGGGCAGTGTGTCAAAGAAGACGAGCTATCTGGTCGCCGGCCCCAAAGCGGGCTCCAAGCTCACCAAGGCCGAGCAGCTGGGTGTGCCCGTGCTGGACGAGGACGCGCTCGAGCAGATCTTGGCTACTGGTCAGGTGCCCCAGGCTTAGTGCATCAATAGTCAAATTGAAGAACCGCCCGGAAGCACGATGTCTTCCGGGCGGTTCTTACTTTGCTGGGGCAATCGGCACCGTGATCTGTGTCACGTAGGTTGTGGGGTCGTCGCTGATGATGTCGTCGATCAGGGCGATCTCGCGCGAGGGACCGGCGGGTGTCAGGTTGTGTTCGTGTATATAGCCGAGCAGCTGCTTATAGCGCGGGCCCGCTTGCCCGTGCGCGCCGCGGAAGCTTATGGTCAGGCAGCGCGCGGCGGGTCGCGTCTCGACGTCGCCCAAGTACTCATCGGTGTCATCGAGCAGCAGAAAGACCTCGTCGTAGCCATCAAAGTCGCCGGCGGCGAGGCGCTCGGCGCTAATCCCAACGCCCAAGTTGCCCAGAAAGACAAAGGTCTCGTGCTGGCCCTTCTGCAGTTGACGAATCTGCCACTCCAGCGCATAGGCGTCGGTAGGGTTGACGCGTTCGCGCAACACAGCGCAGCGAAGCTCGGGCGCATCGATTATGCAAATGGTATCGAGCTCGGTGTTCAAGGCGTCATGCAGCAGGGCAAGCCGGTTATCGATCTTGCGCGACACACGTTCGAGCTCGTGGCGCTTGTGCTCGATGAGCTCCTGCTGCTGAGCCAGCTGTCGCTGCATGAGGTCCACATCGCGCGTGGTCACAAACTCGCGGATTTGTGCGAGCGGCAAGTCGAGAACACGCAGGTGGCTGATGGTGTTGAGGGTGGAGAGTTGCCGAGATCCGTAGTAGCGGTATCCACTCGCCGAATCGATGTGCGCCGGGTCCAGCAAGCCCATCTGCTCGTAATGGCGCAACGTGCCCACACTCAGGTTGAACAAGCGCGCCACCTCGCCAATGCGGAGCAGGCCCTCGGTATGTTCAGTTGGCGAGTCGGTCATGGGACCGCTCCTTTCGGTAAAAAGCAGGGGAGAGGTGCCAGGCCTGCGTCGCCCCGCTACACCATCAGTTTGTCAAAAGCTCCGCGGCGGTTGAGTACGGTAAACGCGATAACACAGATGACCGCCGACAGAATCGACCCGCACGGCGAGGCGATACCCATGGGAAACAGCGTGTCGGAATAGGCATTCGACAGCAACCACGCGCCCGGCACGCGAATGAGCGCCACGGCCAGCACGTTGTGCGCAAAGCCGATGTAGCTCTTGCCGTATGCAGCGAAAAAGCCGCTAAAGCAAATGTGGATGCCGGCAAAGATTGCGTCGAAAATATAACTGTGCATATAGCCGGTACCGGCCGCGACCACCGCAGGGTCCTTGGCAAAAAAGCCAATAAACGCCGGTGCCACCAGCCACATCAGCACCGTGATCAGGCAGCCGTACACCACCGAGATCGTCATGGCATTCTTGAGTACCTGACGCGCGCGGTTGCCCTTGCCCGCACCGGCATTTTGCGCCGTGAGCGCGCTGACGGTGGCACCCATGGAACTCGGCACAATGAACAAAAAGCTGATCATCTTCTCGACCAGGCCCACGGCGGCAGCGTCGACGAGCCCTCGGTGGTTGGCGATGACGGTGATAAACATAAACGCCACCTGGATGCAGCCGTCCTGGACGGCCACGGGCACGCCGATCTTAAGGATGCTGCCGAGCACCTCGGGCTGGGGGCGCAGGTCGCTGCGCTTAACGTGGATGTTCGTGCGGCGGCTCTTGAGCCACACGAGTGCGAGGGCAACGCTGGCCGTCTGTGCTGTCACCGTGCCGAGCGCCGCACCCACGGGGCCGAGCCCCATGTGGCCGATAAACAGAAAGTCGAGTGCGATGTTGATGATGCACGCCACACCGATCACGTACATGGGCGAGCGCGAATCGCCCAGGCCGCGAAAGATGGCCGAGAGGATGTTGTACGCGGCGATAAAGGGAATGCCGACAAAGCAGATACGCAGGTAGGCGGCGGTGCCTTCGACCGCCTCGGGCGGCGTACCAATGAGCGCCACGATTTGCGGGCATAGTGCAAACAAGATGACGGCCAGTACCACCGAGACGCCCATAAAGAGCGTAATGGTGTTGCCGATGGCGGTCTCGGCGCGGTCGAAGCGACGCGAACCCACGGCGTGGCCGACGATGACCGTCGTTCCCATGGCTAGGCCCACGAGCGTCACGGTAATGATATAGAGCGTCTGAGCGCCATTGCCCACGGCGGTGATGCCGGCGGCGCCGCTAAACTGCCCCATCATGTACAGGTCGGCCATGCCGTAGAGCATCTGCAAAAAGTACGAGAGCATATAGGGCAGGGCAAAGACCGCGATGGTCTTAAGGACATTGCCGCGTGTGAGGTCGTGTTCCATGGGCGGGGTACTTTCTGGATTGGTTCATTTAGCTACCAGTGTAGTGAAAACCCTATAACGATTGTAGAGTCAAGGTTTGTGTTGGCAGTGGGGTGAAAAAAGTCACGCTCCGAGCACGATGCTTTGATCCCTCCGTGCGCCTCACCTCGCCTCAAACCATCACAACATTCGACGTTTTTGCCAAAATCAGGAAAAGCATCGAATGTTGTGATGGTTTTTCTGCTACTCGAACGGGTGGAATCGCTTTCTTGCGCACGAAGGTGTGCGGACCCGTGGGCAGGGGAATAAGGTTGGTTATCCGACTCCATTGGAGGGCTCATGGACCTGCCGATCGTCCTGTCCCATAAGACTGCCTGGCTGTACCACAACGTGGCGCGCCCGTCCGAGCCGCTCTCGCGAGCAAGCAGCCTATACGATGAGGACTCGCTTGCTAATGAGGCGGAGCCGACTGCGGGCCTGCCCAAATTGGGACTCGATGCCAAAGGGCTGAGGGCTTCAACGGCAGTTGGGATCGTTGCCGATTATCTGGTCTCGCTTGGTATTCCACGAGAAGAGCTCGATCATATCGATACGCTCGTCAACTTCGATTTTGAGCGCTCGACGCCGGCTGGATTTAGGTGCCATGTGTTTGGGGCGCCGGTACCTCCAGACCATCTTATCGAGGTGGCAGAGGGCCTTCTAGTGGTTGATGAGGCCATGTGCTTTGTCCAAGCGGGTTCGTGGATGAGTGAGCCCGAGCAGCTGGAATATGGGTATGAAATCTGCGCCCGATACCATTTGAATCATCTGTCGACAGGCGATTATATCGAGATAGGGCAGAGGTATACCGTTGCCGATTTGATTGCTTATTGCAATGAGAACCGATCTCGTCAGGGGGCCATACGCGCGGCCGCCGTGCTCAGGCGCGTGCACGATGGCGCGCGGTCGCCCATGGAGACGGCCGCCGCAATCATGGTCGTAGCAAAACGTTCCCAGGGCGGTCTGGGATACGCCAAGGTTGAGCTCAACCATCGGGTCGATGTTCCCAACGAGTTCAAATATCTCGCTAAGGCCGGGTATTTCGAGATCGACGTATTTGCGCCTGCAAACGGTACGGGGATTGAATACAACGGCTCGGACCATTTTGATAAACAGCGCAGCGCGTCGGATGCGGAGCGTATGACCGTGCTGAGCGCGCTGGGCTTTAGGATGATCGTCCTCACCGGGACTCAGTTTGCCCATCAACTGCAATTGCATCGGGCGATGAATGCCATCGCGCTCGCTATGGGCCTTAAGTGCGACCGAAGCGAAGCGTTCCAGAAACGTCAGAACGACCTACGAGAATTCGTGATTCGGCACTGGGACGGCGGCCTTTAGGGACGTTCCGGTCCTTCTACGGGGTGCCGTGGGCAGGCAGGCCATCACAACATTCGACGTTTTTCGCCAAAAACGGGAAAAGCATCGAATGTTGTGATGGTTTGTATGCTGAGGATGGGCTTGGGAAGTCCGTCTTGCTCGAAGCGACCTGTCCTGTCGTACGGGTGTCGGCATGATTCTCCCGTGGGGTATTATGTTTTCTGAAGAATAAAACGCCGCGTGAGGGGAGGGCTGCGTGGACGGGCGCGTGCAACATGACGGCTTTGGCCGCGATATCAACTACCTGCGCATTGCCGTTACCGACAAGTGCAATTTCCGCTGCATCTATTGCATGCCGGCCGACGGCGTGGCGCCCCGTGCGCACGACGAGCTGCTCAGCGCCGAGGAAATCGCCCGCTTTGTGCGCTTGGTGGCGGGAGAGGGCATTCGCCGCGTGCGCCTGACGGGTGGCGAGCCGCTGGTAAGCCGCCGTATCATCCCGCTCATTCGCGACATCCGTGCGATTCCGCAGATCGAGGACATCTCGCTCACCACCAATGGCGCCCTGCTGCCCAACCTGGCGCCGCAGCTCAAAGATGTCGGGCTTGACCGCGTCAACATTTCGCTCGACACGCTCGACCCTACGCTCTTTGGAAAGATCACGCGCCTGGGTCGGCTCGAGCAGACCATGGCTGGCATCGATGCGGCGCTGGCTTGGGGCTTTGAGCCCGTTAAGGTCAACTGCGTTGTTGTGCGCCGGCTCAACCAGGATGTGGCGGCCCTCGCACGGCTGACCGTCGACCGCCCCATCCACCTGCGCTTTATCGAATACATGCCCATCGGCGACGAACACACGAGCTCGCATTGTGCTGTGGACCCGCATGCGCCCGCGCTCAATCCCGAGCTTTGGGATGCGAGTGACACCGTGCCGAGCGACGAGCTGCGGGAGCGCATCAATGCCGGGGCCGCCGCGGCGAGACTGGGCGAGCTCGAGCCGCTCGACATCAACGACGCCCCTGCCGGCGCGGGCCCTGCGCGCTATTGGCACTTTCCGGGCGCGGCGGGAACGGTCGGTTTCATCAGTGCCATGTCCAACCATTTTTGCGCGAACTGCAACCGTCTGCGCCTGACGGCCGATGGCAACGTGCGTCCGTGCCTATTCAGCGATGCCGAGTATTCGGTGCGTGAGGCGCTGCGCCGTGGTGATGATATGCAGGTACTTTCGATTTGGCGCGATGCCGTGGCCCACAAACCGCAGGAACACGCGATAATTGAGGGCACGCAACGATTTATGTCCCAAATCGGAGGATGATCATATGGCCAAGAGCAGGTACGCCGATGCTACCAAGGCCGCTCGCAGGGCCGCGATGTCTGCCCACAAAGCCTCAGCCGCGACGAATGCTGGCAACGCCGACGCGTCCGCGCAGCCGACTGCCAGCGCTGCTACCGAGCCCGCCCGCGACGCCCGTCGAGACGAGCTGACGCACGTGGACGCCAAGGGCGAGGTGCGCATGGTCGACGTGTCCGACAAGGCCGAGACCCATCGCATTGCCATCGCCGAGGGCACCATCCTCATGCACCCCGAGACACAGGCCATGGTGCTGCAGGACCGCGCCAAAAAGGGCGACGTACTTGCCTGCGCGCGCGTGGCGGGCATTATGGCCATCAAACGCACGAGTGACATCATCCCCATGTGCCATCCATTGCTCATTACCAAGAGTAAGTGCGACATTGCGCCCATCGCTCCGGCGGGGACGCCTGCCGAGGACGTGCCCGAGGGCTGGGCGCCGGCGCGCGCGGACGGGCAGGTTGGCTTTCACGTACTGGTTACGGTCGGCGTGACGGGCAAGACGGGTATCGAGATGGAGGCCCTGACCGGCACGAGCGCCGCGTGTCTGACCATCTATGACATGTGCAAGGCCGTCGATCGCGGCATGGAGATCGTCGACGTGCGCCTGTTGCACAAGGAAGGCGGCCGCTCGGGCGTGTGGGATCGTGCCGAACGTCAGGTTGCTGCCGTTGAGGCTGCCGCCGCAGACGGTGCCGCGCCTGCGAGCGCGCCCGTCGCCGTCGCGCCCGCAGCCCCGACGCCGGCCGTCCCCGCGATCGCGTTTATCGGCTACCAAAACTCGGGCAAGACCACGCTCGTCGAGAAGGTTGTCGCCGAGCTCACCCGCCGCGGCCTGCGCGTGGGTTCACTCAAGCATCACGGGCACCACGGCTTTGATATCGACGTGCCCGCTAAGGACACCTGGCGCCATCACCAGGCCGGCTCCAAACACGTGGGTCTCATCTGCGCCACGCGCTGGGCGGAGTACGCCGATACGCGCGAGGAGGACGAGATGCCCGCGCGCGAGCTGCTGTCGCGCTACAACGATGTCGACGTGGTGATCATCGAGGGCTACAAGACCGAGGGCTTCGACAACATCGTGGTCGCGCGCTCCGGCGTCGACCGTCTGCGCGGCAAGAGCTCGCTCGACCTGGTCGATGGCCACACGCTGGCCCTTGCCTGCAACGAGGCCTTGGCACGCCAGGCCTTCGACGCCGGCTTTGCGACCCGAGCCATCAACATCAACGACGCCCGAGCCATCTGCGATCTCATCCAAGACCATCTGGCCTAAAACCTGCCAAATAGGGACAGGTTTATTTTGGCAGGTTTTATCTGGGCAAACGTTATTTCCACCACAAAGGGGCCAGGCACCTTTGTGGTGGTTTTTGCTTTGTTAGATGTGTGGGACATGCCTTACAATCTACCAAGTAGTTCATGACGGGCGAAAAACGGAGAGAAGGGGCTTGATGCGTACTTAATGTTTCATGCGGATAGATTGATTTGACAGATGGTGGCGAATGCCCGCCGTCCGCATTCGTATGAAACAAGGAGTCTCCATGCTCGCCCCTCTTTTCTCAAAGCCTCAATCATCGCTGTCCGTGCAGGCCAAGCGCCTGGTGGCGATGCGCTTTCTCATCTACACCGGTTTTCAGACCAGCTACTTTATCGGCGTCATCGGAACGCTCACCTATGCGGACGACGCTTCGGTCGTTGCGACATCGCTGGCCGTCCTGTTTATGAATGTTTTTGTAATCCTGGGATCCTTTGCGGGTGGCGCGGCGCTCGACGCCTGGGGCCCGCGCCACCATTTCTTGCTGAGCATCGTGGGCACGGTGACAACCGGCGCGGCGATCATTGCCTTTGGCAGCGCGACCGGCATCGTCCTGCTCGGCGCGGTGCTCCTGGGCTTTGTGATGGGGTTCGCCCAGCCCATCGCCACATCCTATCCGGCTTACCTCACCGACGATCCTGTCGAGCTCAAAGACATCAACTCTGCCATCGCCATGTTTTCAAACGTGAGTATCATCGTTGGCCCCACACTGGGCGGCTTTGTCGCGGCGACTGCGTCGTCGCGCGCGGTGTTCGTGCTCATGATGCTCTTTACCGCGTTGGCGCTCATTGCCGGTTGGGGCTTTAGGCCGCAGGCCAGCCATGTCGCCGGGGATGCGGATGCCGATTCGGCAGAGGAAGGGGAGCGTGCGGGACAAAGCCCCAGCCCCAGCGCATCCACCCGCGTCACCTTCGCGACCAGCATCAAGACAGTCTTCACCAACAGCGTCCTCGCCCTGCTGTTCTGCATTATTTTCCTTTCAAACTTTGGCTACGGCGCCTTCGATCCGCTCGAGTCGTTTTTCTATCGCGATGTCCTGCACGTCGGTGTTGAGTGGATGGGCTGGCTCTCGTCGGCCAGCGGTGTGGGCGCGGTGCTGGGCGCCGTGGTCGCGCTCCGCTTGCCGCCGCACCTGGTCAACCTTAAAACGCTGCTCATGGCGCTCATGTCCGTGGGTTTGGGAAGCCTGCTCTACGTGGGAACGCCGTACGTGGGCGTAGCCCTTGTCGGCCAGATTGTCCTGGGCGTGGCGTGGGGCGTCGTCAACCCGCTCCACAACACGATCGTGCAAACGACGGCCCCGCTCGAGCAGCTCGGTCGCGTCAACTCGGTCATGGGTTTTGGCAACATGTTCGCCGGCGTGGCCCCGCTGGCAATTGCCCCATGGCTGGCGGCGACATTTGGCGTACAGCAGACGCTCGTAGGGGCGGGCATGGTCGTGACGGCGGTTCCCGCGGCGTTGCTGCTGTTTGGACGCCGGCATTTTGATCGTGCCGCAAGGCAGTAAAAACCATCACAACATTTGATGAAAATCGCTATTTTGCCGAAAAACGTCGAATGTTGTGATGCTTTGCGCCTCGGGCCAGGCCGCCCTTCGGGTTCGGCCACCACAAAGGGGGGGCAGGCTCCTTTGTGGCGATCGGGTCCCAACGGCCTGTGCCTTGGTATACCATGTACGCCGTTCACGAATACACCCCGCATCGCCGCACAACCCAGAAAGGCCCCCATGGACACCACCTTCAGCCATATCAAAGCCGTGTTCTGCGATATCGACGGCACGCTGCTTACGAGCCAGCACACGGTGTCCCCGCGCACCGTGGCGGCGATTCGCGCCCTGCGCGAGCGCGGCGTACTCTTTGGCCTGTGCACCGGGCGCGACGCCCACGCGACCGAGGCCATGTACGAGCTCTGGGGTATCGAAGGCCTGGTAGACGTGATGGTGGGCTGCGGTGGCGCCGAGGTCATCGACCGCGCGCACGACATCAACGAGCTGAGCTATCCGCTGCCGGGCGAGACCATCGCGCGCATCTGCGAGCACATGGCGGACCTTCCGGCAACGCCCGTCTGCCCCCGAGACGGCGTGTTCTACGTGCCCGAGAGCAACGCGTGCGTCGAGCACCTGTCGCGCGTCGACGGTGTGCCCTACCAGGTGGTTGATTTTGCCGAGTTTTTGCGCGAGCCGCAGCCCAAGGTGATGTTTACCATGGCGCCCGAGGTAATGCCGCGGGTGATCGAGCGGGCGTCGACGTTTGCCGATAACACCGTTAAGGCGGCGGCTCTGCAAACCACGCAGCGACTCTACGAATTCATGGATCCGCGCGTGTCCAAGACGCGCGGCCTTGTGCGCGTGGCGGAGCTCAACGACATGGAGCTCCAGAACATCTGCGTGTTTGGCGATGCGGACAACGACACCTGCATGGTGGCCGACGCCGGCGTGGGCGTGGCCATGGCAAATGGCAGCGACGCCACCCGTGCCGCCGCCGATTTTGTAACCGCGAGCAACGACAAAGACGGCATCGCGATCTTTATCGAGGAGCATCTGCTGTAGCGCCGGGGGGGCACCGCAAAAGGGGACAGGCTCCTTTGCAGTGGCCTCAGGCGATTTGGGCGAATTGATGCCTAAAATCTGCGCGTAAATTCAGATATGGTTGTCTGAACATTACGCTTCTAATTACCGATGAAATAAAAATATTCCCATCAATTTGGTAGTCTATTCCTCCCGGTTAATGACCTACCATTCGCGGTTGATTTTCGACCGTTCACAGGATGCTTGCTCTTGAGCAAAATGTTGTGCAAATAAATAAAATGCTATTAAAAAACTGATAACTAACTTAATTACCAGTAGAAACAGATATTTCAGAGCGAATAAACGAAAGCAAATCTGAGTAAATGTCAAGAGAATTGAGAACTGGCTACAAAAATGTCGGTTTTGTTGCTCGGATGTTTAAACAATAGTTACAATAGTATTACTAAGCGTGCGCAATTACAGATTGCGCAGATACGTTTGATAGTGAAAGAGCAAGATCGCGGTCTCTTGGGGAGGAGACATCGATGAAAGCGAATTCAGAAAAAACTAAGCAGAGTAAAAAAGCGACGCGCCGCGTACTGGCAGGCGTTTTGTGCGGAGCATCCGTTTTGAGCCTGGTACTGTCGCTCGTCATGCCTCCGATCTCGCAGGCCATTGCCAACGATGCCCAGGCAGCTCCTACCGAGGAAACTGTAATGGGGGGGGGTTCCTCAAGTGAGTCTACTGGTGTAGACAACACTACCAACGGGGATACCGAAAACCAGAATAGCGACGAGGTCGACGGCGGCGAGGCCGACTCTTCAAATGGTGTTGAGCAGGGTCAGTCTGAGGATCAGCCTGAGGGCGAGTTGCAGGTCGAAGACGGCGAGTCGTCGGATGACGGCGCCGTTATGGCAGCTGCGGAAGGTGGGCAAACCGAAGCGGCGCCCGTCGAGATAAATAGCGCTGACGATTTGAAAAACAAGTTGGAGAATGCAAGCGGTGTCGCTAGCTTCAAGCTTATGAATGATGTCGATACCGGCGGGACAATCCAGCTTGGCAAGGACGGCAGCAAGATCACGCTGGATCTAAACGGTCACAAAATTAAACACGAGAGCTCGAGCCAGCCCCTGTTCAACATTACGGGGGGCGCGACGTTAACCGTCATGGATAGTCAGCAAGCTGAAGTGGATGATCCAACGGGCGACAAATATGTATGCTCCGACAACACATTTAGCAAAAATGGCAACCTTGCCTCTGTGGCCCCTGATGAGACTTCTAATATTCCTACAAATCTCACCTACTATGTAACCGGATCGTCCGTAAATCCAGATGGCATTAGCACTACCGAGGCTCTTTATAAACATGAAGCTACCATCGGCGGCGCCATCGTGGCGTGCAATAGTAACGACAAATTGAAGCTCATCAATCTTTATGGCACTAATGGTAAGGGCGGTACGTTCAATCTTGAAAGTGGCGTGCTGACGCAAGGACAGGGCTGTAAAGTTGCCAACTTGGTCTACGCCGAGAACGGTTCTACCGTCAATATGAGCGGTGGCTACGTTTGCGGTGCCTCTACGGGAACCTCGGGCACCGGCGCTGGCATTATGGTGTCTAATGAAAAGGGTGCTGCTTCGACCCTTAATCTAACCGGTGGCGTTATCGCAGGTAACTACGCTCCCAATGGCGGCGGCGTGTACGCTAAGGGCTCAATGGTCAACGTGGATGGCAGCATTATCTCCGGCAACGGTACGTTTGGTAGCCAGTCTGGCTACGGCGCAGGTATCTGTGCGTTCGAATCAACCGTTAACGTTACGAGCGGCTACATCACCAATAACAAGTATCAGTTCTACCAAGATACCGATTCGACTAATTGGGTGCACAAGGGCGGCGGTTGCCACGGTGGTGGTGGTATTGCTGCTTTTAATGGCGGTAGCCTGAAGATTAACGGTGGCTACATCACCGGTAACTATTCTGCCGAGGCCGGTGGCGGTATTTATGCTGGCGCTTGGAAGCAGGCTCTTTCCACGTTTACGTTCTCTGGTGGAACCATCGCCAGCAATGTGGCGCAAAACTCAGAGGGTGGCGGTATCCGCATTGCTGCGCCTACCGTTGGTGTGTTTGAAGTTGCGAATGGTTCACACGCTTATATCACCAACAATACGACCAATACCACTAATGACTGGGGCGGTGGCGGCGTGTTCGTCCAGGGCGGCAACAGTGATGAAAACGTTAATTCAGCGACTCTTAAGATTTACAACGCGCTGATTACTAACAATTCGGCCGAGGGCTATGGCGGTGGCTTCGCTGCCTGCCCGACCGGCAAAACGGCTATTACCGATACCAATGGTATTGCGATTTTCGGAAACCGCGATGAAAACGGCGCCCACCTATCGGGTGGTACTAATGGTAAGAATGAAGATCAGCCCACAACCGTTAAGGGCGGCGAAATCACTGATACCTTCAAGCAAAACGGCCATAAGGATCTATTCCTGATTCGCAAGTCAGATAATAGCGACTACATCGCTGCCGTAACTGGTCAGATGCTTGGTGGCGGCGCTGCCAACTGGAGGGGCACGATCGACGGTCAGCCGCCTACGACCATCGGCAAGTACGAGGGCGCCCAGGCTAAGTACATGATTGGCCTCGATGCAGATCCTTCCGATGGTGATCAAGGGCTTGCCCGTGATAATGCCACGCTCTTCATCACGGGCAACAAATCCAACATCCACGGCGGCGGCATCATGACCAACGGCGACGTTGTCGCTGGTTCCACCATGCAGGTGAGCGTGTACCCCAAGATGAAGCTCAATGGCACTAAGGCGCTAATGGGTCGTGCGCTTAAAGACGGAGAGTTCAAGTTCCAGCTGCTCAAACAGGGTACAAACAAGCAGGATCCCTCGTTTGCCGATCACAAGCTGCGACTCAATGGCTGCACAAAAGTTGGCAATGGGGTCACGAATGATGGCGGCGGCAACTTTGCCTTTAATCTGGGCGAGGTCTATTCCGATGACTCGATCGTCTACTACCTCGTTGAGGACCCCGGTGACAATCCCGTTTCTGGCGTGACTTGCGACGAGACTATCTACAAGATAGATCCTAAGGTCGTAAAGGATGAAAAAAAGTCGCATAAGGTGCTTGATATCGAGTACACGTACTATACGGTCAGTAGTGTGGCAATCACCACAATCGCCGCTAATGGTACTACGTCTGTTGCTACGGTTTATCCAATACCCGAAGGTGACGTTGCAAACGTCGCGCTAACAAGCTCAAAGACTTTCACCAACACATACACGCCGTACGACTCCAAGGGTTCCTGGACTCCGGCGGCTACGAAGGTTGTCAAGGGTGGCGAGATGAAGAAGTTTACGCTTCAGCTCGCGACCGACAAGGAGTTCACGAGCATCGTCAACGATAAGTCGACCAAGGCTGACGGCTCCAAGTCCCAGACCTTGGACTTCGACGAGATTGAGTACAAACTCAATCAACTCGAAAAGCTCGAATCTGACCCTACCGGTCGTGGTGCAAGCAAGACCTTCACCTATTACGTCCGTGAACAGCGGCCGACGACGCCGTTCACGAACTACGAGTATGACCAGTCGGTCTATCAAATTACGGTCAAGGCGGCTGATAACTCTAAAGGCAAGATAGACATCTCTGCAACCTACAAGCAGATTCAAGATCGTAATGGTAATCTGGTGACCGACGACACTGAGCATACGTTCACCGACTCCACCCCCACCTTCACCAACACCTACTCCACCTCTTTGCCCCTTTCTGGTATGTCGGGCGTCACTCTGACGTACCTTGCCGGCGCGGCGGTGCTTTGCGCTGCTGCGGCCTGGATGCACATTCGTCGCAAGGCGAATGCGAAGGGAGGTAAGCGTCGTGAATAAGAAAGTTTGCTCTTTCCCGATCTTGTTTGCGCTGCTTGCCCTCCTGATCGGCACCTGCGCGGTTGTGTTCCCCGCTTCCGCGCAGGCCGCGCCGACCTCGACCGGTTCCATCACGGTGAGTGGCACCGTGGCGAGCAGATACGACGCCTACCAGATCTTTAGCGCCAACGTCGTCGACGGCGACAGCGACGCCAAGATCGCCACCGACCTCGCTTGGGCAAGCGACGCCGCGCGCGACGCCGCGCTGCCAGTGCTGCACAGCGCCGGCATGCCCAATTCCCAGGCCACCGCGCAGGAAGCTGCCGAGTGGCTCACCACCGATTCCCACCTTACGAGCGCGCTGAGCGCACAGCTCGCTCGTTCCCTCCAGAACTCTGGCGCCGTGTCCGTGGCCCTTAACGCGGGTACGGAGGCCAAGCTGCCCTGTGGCTACTGGCTCATCGTCGCCGACGACGACGCCATCGCCCAGGGCGAGGCCGGCACCGCGCCGATTATGGCGCTGGTGGGCGGCAGCGCCGTCACCGTCAAGCCCAAGGCGGCGACGCCCAAGGTCCAAAAGCACGTGCTGGAGGACAGCACCGCCGCCTGGCAGAAGGCCGCCGACGCCACGGTCGCCGACGACCTGTACTGGCGCCTCTCGGCCACGGTCCCGGCGGGCCTCACGGCCTACGACACCTATACGGTGCAGTTCGTCGACACCATGAGCGCGGGGCTCGAGCCCTCCAAGGTGGCCGCGAGCATGCGCGTGTACGCGGCGGCGGGCGCGGACGGCGGCTTTGACGCCGTCTCGGCCGGCAAGGACGGTCGCGCCGGCACCGACCCCGCGAAGGGCTGGACCGATATCACGGCCCAGTGCGCCACCAAGGTAGCGGCCGACGGTAAGACCTTCACCGTGCGCACCGGCGACCTGATTGCCGCGCTCGGCGGGGCCGACGCCTTCGCCGCGGGCGCCCGCGTGGTCGCCGTGTACAACGCACCGCTCAACAGCGCATGCAGCCACGGCATCGCGAAGGGCAACCCCAACGAGGTCTACCTGCGCTACCCGCGCTCTCCCTTTGCCGACCAGTCCGGCGATGCCGGCTTTACCCGCACGCCGAGCGACGATGCGTGCGCCTACACCTGGGATCTCGCGCTCACCAAGCGCGGCAGCGACGGCGACAAGCCGCTTGCCGGGGCGGTCCTGAGCATCGCCGATGACCGTGGTCGCACGCTGGCGGCCGACGGCATGTGGGATGCGGAGGGCAAGGCCACCGTCACCACGGGCGAGGACGGCCGCGTGACCGTCTCGGGCGTGGACTCGGGCAAGCTGGAGGTCCGCGAGCTCAAGGCGCCCAAGGGCTACACCGCCTTTGAGGGCACGCGTTCCGTGACGGTCAAGGCCGAGGGCCTGGACGTCGACCAGGTGGCCGCCGCCAAGCCCAAGCTCACCATCACGGCCGAGTCGCCCCTGCGCGCCGACAGCGCGGACGGGTCGACGGGCAGCCTGGAGGCGTCGCTCATCAACACGCCCGCCGGCACGCCCCCTAGCATCTTCACTGGAGGCTTTATGCCCTTGACTGGCGATATGGCAATGTTCACCGCGGCCGTCGTTGCGGTCGTCGGAGCCGCGCTCATCGTGGTCGCGCTCCTGATCAAGCGGGGAGGTGGCAGCCATAAAGAGTAGCTGGCAGCCCCACAGAGAGCGGGGCGAGACGTAGCGAAGCAGATGCTAAGACACAGACAGATGATGACCGATCGAATGAGAACCAACCGGAAAACGGAGGAAAAGAAGATGAGCATGAACAAGAACATCGCACGCCTGGCGGTAACCGCCGGCCTCACAGCAGCGCTGAGCTTCGGTGGCGTGATGGCCCCGGTCACGATGGCGTTTGCTGAGGGTGCGACTACTACGACCAATAGCATCACCATCAACAAGATTGCCGGCAACAAGAACGTTAAGTACAAGGCGTATCAGATCTTTAAGGCCAAGGTTACTGACACTGCAAAAGGCAAGACCGCTCAGGACATCACGTGGGCGAATGACAAACTCGGAGCGACAGTTGTCAACGCCATCAAGAATAATTGGACTGGCTATAACGGCTTGGCTGAAGATAAGCAGTTGTCCAGGAATCCCACGGCTCAGGAGGTCGCCGACTTTCTCATGGCGCACGCGGGCTCCACTACCGCTGGGTCGGCTGACGGGTCGAGCGAGGGGACTCGGCTCGCGACCGACAATGTCCTCTACGCAGTCGCGAATGCTGTAAAGGACCATGCGACGGCTGTGGATGGTGACGATACCGTTGATGCCTGGACTTTCAGTGCCCAGAGTGGTAGCGGCTACTACCTGTTTGTGACCAGCGATCTCGATGCGACCAAGCCGAGCACTGGCACCTCCCCGATCTTTGCCATCGTTGGCGGCAACCCCGTGACCGTTACCGAGAAGACCAGCATCCCGACGATCAATAAGGAGGTCCTTAACGTCAAGGAGAGCAAAGACGGCTACACCGCTCAAAAGGGGTGGAGTAATGTTGCTGACTCCCAGGTGGGTCAGGAAGTAAGCTATAAGCTCACCGGCTCGATTGCTGACAACTATGCCACGTATGATTCCTATGCATACAAGTTTACGGATACCCTTTCGCAGGGCCTTACTTATGTTGATGACTCGCTCGAGGTTTATGCGCTGAATGACGGGGGCTATACCAAGATTAGCCCGAATAGCTACACCTTGGTTGAGCCTACTGAGAGCAATAATGTTCTGACGGTGAATTTTGATAAGGAAAAGGGGTTGAAGTCGGCTACTGCGGCTAATGCCGACGAGAAGCTTAATATCGGCGCAGAGACTAAGATCGTTGTCTTTTACAAGGCCAAACTCAATAGCAAGGCTAGCTATGAAGCTACCGGTAATGGTAATAAAAACGAGGTCTATCTCGAGTACTCCAATAACCCCATGGCCGGAGGCACCGGCAAATCCGAGACCAAGGTCGTGACGGACTACGTCTTCGGTTTTGATGTTACCAAGGTGGACGAGGGCACAGGTGATCCGCTCAAGGGAGATGAGAAACTCCAAGCGGGCTTTAAGGTTCGAGTTGTTGAAGGCGACGAGGACACTTTGAAAGACAAGTGGCTTGGCGCAAACGGCGAAATTGTCGATAGTGAACATGCTCATGAGTTCATGACGAAAGCCAATACCGGTAAGGTCTTCATCCCCGGTCTTGATGCCGGTACGTATGAGATTACCGAGACGACCACTCCTTCGGGCTACAACACCATCGCTCCCTTCCAGATTACGGTGAAGCCGGACTACGATACTGCTGGCAATCTGACGGGGCTCACTGTTTCCGATACCTCCAATACGGTCGATTCGGAAAAGACGAACGCGAGCATCGATTCGACCAAGATCCCAGTCACCATCAAGAACAAGAAGGGCTCTGGCCTTCCCCTCACCGGTCTTAACGGCGTGACCTTCACTTGGATCGCTGGTGGCGCGGTGCTGTGCATCGGCGTGGCGCACCTCATCCGCGGCCGTAAGCGTGCCGAGGAGTCCGAGCAGGAGTAACGCTCACTCACCCATCTCTTTGGCAGGTGGGATGTGATGGCCATTAGACTTGCGGACACTTTTCTCGTCCATCTACGTTCTTGCTTTGCCATTCTCTTTTCGGGGCAGACTCCGCACTGGAGTTTGCCCCGTTTTTTTGGATAACGCAGCCAGGTTCCATTGCCCGATGGATCGAGCGTATGACTATCGAACAGATGTTTGCAATTATTGCGTTTACCAGCTGTGGGTGCATAAACTCGCAGTAAAATGGCTTTGCGACGCATTCCGTGCGCGGGCGGCCGACGACTCGATCGGAGGTCCCCAAATGCTGAAATTCCTTAACGCGCTCGCTGCCCTCGCGGCGGTGGGCACGTTCGTCATCGCGTTTCTTGACTCGTATGAGGTTCGGTTTAAGGTCCGTAGGCGCACGCGCGGTGCGGACGGTAGAAGGCATTTGCGCCGCAACAAGCGCAAATAAGAATGCCCGGGGTTAGAGGCCCGGGCATTTAACAACGTCGGAAACTGGTCGCCCGCGCTCCTAAGTACTTACGCGGGGTGCGTCGTTTCCTGTAGTTATTGTATCCCGAATCGCCCCGCCGATTCGGGACATTCTGAAAACTCAAATGCTGGCCTAACCTCGACCGGACGGTGCAGTCAAGCTGTGTTGTCGGACGGGGGAGCCTGCTAATCGGCTATTATTTGTTTAGACAGCCTGAGTTGTAGAGGAGTGACTGGCGATGGTGCAGGGCGCCAAACATATGAAGAGCAATAACGCCGCGGCCAACGGTGGCTCAAGCCCTCAGCCCAAACCTCAACCAAAACCTAAGCGCCGTCGCAAGCGACTGCCGCGCTGGGCCGACCGGCTCATCACCATCGTCATCATCCTTA
>WGSI01000070.1:0-3323 GCA_014871745.1 Collinsella sp.
GTCCTGGGTGGCGACGAGCTTGCCGCCGGCAAGGTCAAAGTGCGCGACATGCAGAGCCATGACGAGGTGCTCGCCGATCTGGACAACGTCGTCGAGGCGGTTCGCGAGCGCCTGTAGCGCATCTTTTTGAGCTTCGGGCCTGCTAACGTGCCCTGCTCATGGAGAGCGATTGTTACGGGGGTGTTTCGCTTTTATGCGGAATGCCCCCGTTTACGTATGCCGCCCACCGAGAAATACGACCATTTAGGGCAAAAACCTTTGCAATGCAGAAAATACTTTTGTGTGGTAAAGCGCAATCAGTGTCGAAAGTATTTCTCAAGCGCCTATAATGAATACCGCATGTTACGTGCATAGAAGGAGGAATGGGAGGAAACGTGGCTGAGAACCTAAGCAACCAGTCTGTACCCGAAGCCGCGGCGCGCGTCGCTGCCGTGGTCAACCGCCTCGTTAACCGAATCGGCTCGAATGCCGAGTCCAGGGAGCGTCTCGCCGAGATCGAGATCCCCGAGGAGCTGCGCGACAATCTGGCGCTGTTCTTGCGCCTGGAGCGCCGTGTGCTTAGCGAGTATGATCCCGAGATCGCGGACCTGTTCGACAAGATTTTGACAGCCGAGATTGTGGTCAATGCCGGCAACCCCGGTACCTGCGCTGCCGACGAGTCCGTCGACGAGCAGGGCGTGCCCACCGCCGACGAGCCCACTGCCGTGGCATTTCGTGAGGTCGTCGATTTGATCGACAGCCTGCCGCTCGATAAGCAGCAGGTCATCGTTCGCGCCTTTACGAGCTTTTTCCATCTGGCAAACCTGTCGGAGGAGAACTACCGTGTGGCGCAGCTGCGCGAGCGCGAGGCCGGTGCGTCGACCGATACCGAGGTCGATCCTGCCAACGAGCTTACCGTTGCCTATCACCAGCTGGTGAATGAGCTGGGTGTCGAGGGTGCCAACGAGCTGCTCGACAAGCTCGAGTTCCACCCTGTCTTTACCGCACATCCCACCGAGGCCCGTCGTAAGGCCGTCGAGGGCAAGATCCGCCGTATCTCCAACCTGCTGGAGGAGCGTCCGCGTCTGGGCGGCTCCGACCTGGTGGAGAACGAGCGCCATATGCTGCAGGAGATCGACGCCCTGGTGCGTACGAGTCCCATCGCGCTCAAGAAGCCCACGCCGGTCGAGGAAGCCGATACCATCATCGACATCTTCGATAACACGCTGTTCGACGTTATCCCCGTTATCTATCGTCGTTTTGACGATTGGGTGCTGGGCGACAAGGCCGGTACTGTGCCGCCGCTGTGCCCGGCGTTCTTCCATCCCGGCAGCTGGATCGGTTCCGACCGCGACGGTAACCCCAACGTCACCGCCAAGGTGAGCCGTGAGGTCGCCGCCAAGTACTTTACGCACATGGTGCTCAAGCTCGAGGACAAGTGCCGCCACATCGGCCGCAACCTCACGCTCGAGGCTACCTACAGCAAGCCGTCGGCCGAGCTCATTAACCTGTGGAACCATCAGGTCGAGATGAGCCCTCGTTACACGGCCCGCGCCGAGCTGATCTCCGAGCACGAGCCGCATCGCGCCGTCATGCTCGTCATGGCCGACCGCCTGAACGCCACCGTCCGTCGTATCACCGACACCATGTACCACAGCGCCGATGAGTTCCTGGAGGACCTGCGCGTCGTCCAGCGCTCGCTGGCCGCCTGCGGTGCCGTCCGTGCTGCCTACGGCCCGGTCCAGACCATCATCTGGCAGGTCGAGTCCTTCGGCTTCCATATGGTCGAGATGGAGTTCCGTCAGCACTCCGTGGTGCATGCCCGCGCCCTTAAGGATATCCACGAGAACGGTATCCATGGCGACCTGCAGCCCATGACGCGCGAGGTCATCGATACCTTCCGCGCTATCGGCTCCATCCAAAAGCGCTACGGCAAGAAGATGGCGCACCGCTACATCATCTCGTTTACCAAGAGCGCTCAGCATGTGGCCGACGTCTTTGAGCTGGCGCACCTGTCCTTTGCACACGAGGAGGATGTCCCCGAGCTCGACGTGATCCCGTTGTTCGAGCAGCTCGAGGACCTCGAGGGCTGCGTCGACGTGCTCGATCAGATGCTTACGCTGCCCGTGGTGCAAAAGCGCCTTGCCCAGACCAACCGCCGCATGGAGGTCATGCTGGGCTATTCCGACTCTTCCAAGGATGCCGGTCCTACCACGGCCATGCTCGCGCTGCACTCCGCGCAGGAGCGCATCGCCAAGTGGGCAGAGAAGAACGATATCGACCTGGTGCTCATGCACGGTCGCGGCGGTGCCGTGGGCCGTGGCGGCGGCCCGGCCAACAAGGCCGTGCTGGCGCAGCCCAAGGGTTCGGTCAACTGCTTCTTTAAGCTTACCGAGCAGGGCGAGGTCATCTTTGCCCGTTACGGTAACCGCACGCTGGCTCAGCGCCATGTTGAGTCCGTTGCTGCCGCAACGCTTTTGCAGTCGGCCCCGAGTGTCGAGAAGACCAACACCGAGACCACGCAGAAGTTCTGGGATATGGCCGAGAAGCTTAACGCTGCAAGCCACGAGCGCTATCTGGACCTGCTGAACACCGAGGACTTTACGCCATGGTTCTCGACCGTGACGCCGCTGACCGAGGTCGGTCTGCTGCCGATCGGCTCGCGTCCCGCCAAGCGCGGCTTGGGTGCCAAGTCGCTCGACGACCTGCGTACCATCCCGTGGATCTTCAGCTGGAGCCAGGCGCGCATTAACCTGGCCGCTTGGTACGGTCTGGGCACCGCCTGCGAGCAGCTTGGCGATCTTGACCAGCTCAAGGCTGCCTACCAGGAGTGGCCGTTCTTCCGCACCTTTATCGACAACATCGAGATGTCGATCGCCAAGACCGACCAGCGCATCGCCAAGATGTATCTGCACCTGGGCGATCGCCAGGATCTGTCCGAGAAGGTCTTCACCGAGATGCAGCTCACGCGTAAGTGGGTCCTTGCCATCGTCGGTGATGAGTGGCCGCTGCAGCGTCGCCGCGTGCTCGGTTGCGCCGTCCGCGTGCGCAACCCCTACGTCGACGCCCTGTCCATCGCCCAGGTCCGCGCCCTTCGCGAGGTGCGTATGAACCAGGACGAGATGGCCGAGGAGAAGAAGGCCGAGTACATGAGCCTGATTCTTTCGACTGTGACCGGCGTCTCGGCAGGATTGCAGAACACGGGGTAATCGATAGCCCTGTGGCTCTCACCGGGGCCCGATGGGTTTCCCTCTGAATGCGTCCTCGCACTTGAAGCCCCCTTATCCTGCTCCTTCGGAGCTGCGGATAAGGGGGCTTCGTGCTGCGGAATGCATTCAGAGGGA
>WGSI01000071.1:0-3103 GCA_014871745.1 Collinsella sp.
TCCGCACATGTGCGGATGAATGTGGGAAGTGTTCGGATGAAGTTGATAATCAAGGAGATGGAGAAATGCAAGCACTTTGGTGAAAAATGGCGAACTGCTTCTTTCTCGAGTATTACAATGAAGACCCGTAAGATGTGTATGGACAACTTCTACGGGAAGCGCAGGTAATTCAATATGACTAAGCATGTGTTTGTGACCGGCGGCGTGGTTTCGTCTTTGGGCAAGGGCATTACCGCGGCATCGCTGGGCCGTTTGCTCAAGTCACGCGGCTACAAGGTGACGATGCAGAAGGCCGACCCGTATCTGAACGTCGACCCTGGTACCATGAGCCCGTTCCAGCACGGTGAGGTCTTTGTGACCGAGGACGGCTACGAGTCCGATCTGGACCTGGGCCACTACGAGCGCTTTATTGACGAGAACCTGACCCGCGATTCTAACTTTACGACGGGCGCCATTTACAAGAGCCTGATTGCCCGCGAGCGTCGCGGTGACTTTTTGGGCGGTACCGTCCAGGTGATCCCGCACGTCACCAATGCTATCAAGGACAAATTCCGCCGCATTGAGGAGCAGACTGGCTCCGACGTTGTCATTACCGAGCTGGGTGGCACGATCGGCGACATCGAGTCGCAGCCGTTCGTGGAGGCTATCCGCCAGTACCGCAAGGAGGCCGGTCCCGAGAACGTCTGCTACATCCACGTATCGCTCGTTCCCTATATCGCCGCCGCCCACGAGGTTAAGACCAAGCCCACGCAGCACTCCGTCAAGGAGCTGCGCAGCTTTGGTATCCAGCCCGACATTATTGTGCTGCGCTCCGATCACCATATTGATGACGCTATCCGCGGCAAGATCGCGAGTTTCTGCGACGTCGACACCGACTGTGTCTTTACCAACGAGGATTGCGCGAGCATTTACGACGTGCCGCAGCTGCTCGCGGAGCAGGACTTTGACCTGCGCATTTGCGAGCGCCTTGGCCTCGATCCGCGCGAGCGCGATATGAGCGCATGGAATGAGTTCCTGCGCAAGCAAAACCATGCCAACCATCACGCCGATAAGGTTAAGGTTGCCGTCGTGGGAAAGTACACCCAGCTTCCCGATGCATATCTGTCGGTTATCGAGGCCCTGCATCACGCGGGCGTTTTCTACGATCGTCACGTAGATGTGCAGCTGGTCGATGGTGAGAGCCTCGATGCCGAAAACGTCAATGAGGTTCTGGGCGACGCATCGGGCATCCTGGTTCCCGGCGGCTTTGGCAAGCGCGCCCTGGAGGGCAAGATCCTTGCTGCCGAGTTTGCTCGCGAGCACAAGATTCCGTATCTGGGCATTTGCCTGGGTATGCAGGTTGCCGTGTGCGAGTTCGCCCGCAACGTTGTCGGCCTTGCCGGTGCCAGCTCCTCCGAGTTTGATCCGGACGGTCCGTTTAGCGTAATCGACCTGATGAGCTCGCAGGAGGACGTGACCGAGAAGGGCGGCACCATGCGCCTGGGCGCCTATCCGTGCAAGCTCGCTGCCGATACCCTCGCGCGTGAGGCGTATGGCGAGGAGCTTGTCTACGAGCGCCACCGTCACCGTTTTGAGTTCAACAATGCCTTCCGCGATCAGCTCGAGGACGCCGGTCTTGTCATCTCGGGTCTTTCGCCTGATGAGCGTCTGGTCGAGATGGTCGAGCTGCCGCGCGATGTGCACCCGTGGTTCGTGGCCACCCAGGCTCACCCCGAGTTTAAGAGCCGCCCCACCAATCCTCAGCCGCTATTCCGAGAGTTCGTGCGTGCCTCGATTGGCCAGCATGAGGGCGTCGATCGCCTGCAGGTGACGCCCATGAATCGTTCGACGGACTAAGGTTGCCGGCGAACCGGGAACATATCGGAGAAGCTCCTTCGCCGCTCGCTGTGGCGGCGGGGGAGTTTCTTGATTACCTTACAGTCGAGCGGGGCTTGGCGCGTAACACGATTGCCGCCTATCGCCGAGACCTGACGACCTACTGTGCCTATCTGGAGCGGACGGGCATTGCGTCCTTTGAGGACGTGAGTCGGCGGGTCATTGAGGACTTTATCGCCGATCGGCGCGATGGGGGCTATTCCGATGCCTCGGTGGAGCGCGCGCTCGCTGCCGTCAAAGGCCTGCATGCCTTTTTGGTGCGCGATGGGGCCGTGACCCAAAATCCTACGGCGGCGTTGCGTTTGCCAAAAAAGGCCGAGCGCCTGCCGGAGTGCCTTTCGGTGGAGGATGTTTCGGCATTGCTCGACCAGGATTTTCCGGATGGTGAGATGGGTCTGCGCGATCGCGCTATCTTGGAAGTGCTGTATGGGTGCGGCCTGCGCGTGAGCGAGCTGGTGGGGCTCGATGTGAGTGATATCCATGCCGATGACGGCTTTGTGCTGGTTCGCGGCAAGGGCTCCAAGGAGCGTCTGGCCCCTTTGGTGGGAAGCGCGGCGCGTGCCCTGACGCACTATATATGTGATGGGCGCCGACTTCTGGCGGCTCATGCTCGTGGGACAGAGACGCCGGCGGTCTTTTTAAACAAGAACGGCGGGCGTCTGTCGCGTCAGGGTGTTCACGTCATATGCGAGCGCTACGGACGCCAGGTGGGGTTGGTGGGACTCCATCCGCACACGTTGCGCCACTCCTTTGCCACCCATATGCTCGCGGGCGGCGCGGACCTTCGCGTGCTGCAGGAGATCTTGGGACACGCCGATATATCGACGACGCAGGTCTACACGCATGTCGATCGTACGCAGCTGACTGAGGTTTACCTGGCGGCCCACCCGCTGGCACATCGCTAATACGCTGCTGAGCTGCGATTACATGCTATTCGAGGACGGACCCCCGATTGCTGGAACGTGCTGTTGCGCACGTTTTGGCAATCGGGGGTCCGTCCCATTTTGCGCCACCGGCCAATGGCGCGGCGGGGTGCACATGCCGCGCGTGGGAGAGTTTGGGGGCGATGTGAACGGCATGTAAAGGGACATAAAAATCGCCTCAAGGTCAACTTGAAGGTTGAGGTTGAAAGGCGGGGTGCTACAGGTGGCATCCCGCCTTTGCGTTAAACACAACATATTGTGTTTTCGAACATATGCTCGTGGGTGGCGCCCAATAGTTAGGGGGT
>WGSI01000072.1:0-3014 GCA_014871745.1 Collinsella sp.
GAGCACAACCTTGCCAAGGTTGGGGTCGCGGGTTCGAGCCCCGTTGTCCGCTCCAACTATCTTACGCGGTTCTAACGAACCGCGTTTTTTGTTGACGCTGCGCGAGCCCCGGGCACCCCATCTTGCCCCCTCAATCGTCGGTCGCGTACATAAAGTACGCTTCCCTCCTCTTTCGCGGCAACCTGGGGCACCCGGAGCCCGCTCGCTGTTGTGGCCGGGGGAGTGAGTCTTCCGTTCTTTTCACTAATCGATCGATTCGTCCCAGGAGGCTCGAGCCCGAGAGGGAGCGAGCGTTTTGGGGTGTGGCTGTGGCGTTGTTTGCCTCGAATGACAGCTTTGGGCGTATCATCGTGGGCATCTCGCAAAACCTCGTTGCAAGGGAGGCTCACCCCATGGCTGCAGAAAAGTCCTCTTCGCGCTCATGGATGTCCGATGCCGCGATCTATCAGATCTACCCGCGTTCGTTTAAGGATTCGACCGGTTCGGGTCTGGGCGATATCGCGGGCATTACCCAGCAGATGGACTATCTTGAGCGGCTGGGCATCGAGGCCATCTGGCTGAGCCCGTTTTACCCTTCGCCTCTTGTCGATGGCGGCTATGATGTGGCGGACTACTGCGATGTCGACCCACGTCTCGGCTCGCTTGACGACTTCGATGACATGATCGCTGCGGCTCACGCGCGCGGCATCAAGGTCATCGTCGATATCGTGCCCAACCATTCATCCAACCAGCACCCCTGGTTCAAAGCCGCTCTTGCCGCCGGCCCCGGATCGCCCGAGCGCGCCCGTTATATCTTCCGCGATGGTCGCGGCGAGCATGGCGAGCTGCCTCCCACCAATTGGAATGCCAACTTTGGCGGCCCCGCCTGGACGCGTGTTGCGGACGGTCAATGGTATCTGCACATGTTTACGCCCGAGCAGCCGGACTTTGACTGGTCATGCCCCGAGGTTCACGCGTTCTTTTGCGACGTCCTGGCGTTTTGGAGCGATCGAGGCGTCGATGGCTTTCGCATCGATGTGGCGCACGGTCTCGCCAAGGATCTCGACCGCGATGACCTCGACCGGTGGCATCTCGCCGAGGGCGATGACATGGTTGACGACGGCACCCATCCGCTGTGGGACCGCAACGAGGTCCACGAGATCTATCGCGAGTGGCGCCGCGTGTTCGACCGCTATAATCCGCCGCGCAGCGCCGTTGCCGAGGCGTGGGTGCTGCCTGAGCGCCAGTATCTCTATGCGCGTCCCAGCGAGCTTGGCCAGACATTCAACTTTGAGTTTGCCAAGGCCACTTGGACCTATGATGACATGCACGCTGCAATCGAGGAGGGCTTGAAGGCAGCTATCGAATCCGATTCCGCCTCGACCTGGGTACTCTCCAACCACGACGTGCCGCGCGTGGCGACGCGCTATGCCCTGCCGCAAATCAAGGCGACGCGCTACCACCAGATTGCGCTCGACTGGCTCTTACGCGACGGGTCGTCTTATGACGAGGACCGTGAACTCGGCGAGCGCCGCGCGCGGGCGGCCCTTTTGCTTGAACTGGCGCTTCCGGGCTCGGCATACGTGTATCAGGGTGAGGAGCTCGGTCTTTTTGAGGTGGCTGATATCCCGTGGACTGCACTCGAAGATCCCAGTGCAACCAATACGCGCGGACCGAAGCGCGAGAAGGGGCGCGACGGCTGTCGTGTGCCCCTGCCGTGGGTAGCGGCGGACGATCCCGCGCAGGGCGGATCGTTTGGGTTTTCGCCGGCGGACGCTGATGCGGCGCCCCATCTGCCGCAGCCTGCATGGTTTTCCGATTATGCTGCCGATAGGGAAGAAACGGACCCGACATCGATGCTTGCGCTCTATCGTGACGCCCTCTGGCTGCGGCGCAAGCTGCGCGGGTGCGCCAACGATCTTGCGTGGCTCGATCTTGACGGGCGCACCGGTCTTGCGGATGGTGCCGAGGGCGCTGAGGGCGGCGTCATCGCCTATCGCCGCGATAACGGCTGGGCGTGCGTGACGAACTTCGGTGCAGCACCCGTGGAGCTGCCGGCGGGCAGGGTCCTGCTCACCTCATCAGCGCTTGCAGACGGCAGACTCGCGCAGGACAGCTCTGCCTGGATCATGCTCGGTGAGATGTAAGGGCCTCTTGCGGCGAGTTTGCGTTTGCCTGCGCCTTCCGTGGTGGCTGATGTCTTTGCGAGGTTCGCGAGGGCGTCGCAAAACTTTTCAAAAAAAGTTCTTGCATAGGATGCGGGCATCACGTAAGATTAATCCTCGTAAGCGGACATGGCTCAGTTGGTAGAGCACAACCTTGCCAAGGTTGGGGTCGCGGGTTCGAGCCCCGTTGTCCGCTCCATTTGGGCGTTTAGCTCAGGGGGAGAGCGCTTCCCTGACACGGAAGAGGTCAGAAGTTCAAATCTTCTAACGCCCACCAAATGTTCGCAGCTCAGAGGCTATGTCCTCTGGGCTGTTTTGTTTTTTGCCACCAAGCGCGCCGCCAAATAAGTCATCAAATATTGATCCAAGGTCCCTACGCGATGGTCTTCGCATCCCGTAGGGGTGCCGGCAGATTGCATGTGTCCTGGCCCATCATGACCGCAACATGTTGGTCAAGCATAATCTTTTGGATTCTTTTGGCGTGAGCGGCTTGGTTTTGGTGCTATTTGGCGGCGGCACGGTTGAGGGGGTTTCAAAACTGCTGTGCAGGTAGTTGGGTTGATAACGTTTTAGCAGTCTGCCAAGAGGCTTTCATTTATAATGCGTCTGCAAATTGACCAATTGCTTTGACCTGCTGAAACACTATATGTTGTGTTTGACCTAAAAAAAGAATACAGGATATAGATGCCTCTTTGTCGTATGATAGATGGCGGACAGAGAACGAGAACCTTATTCGCCCCATTTGGATAGATCTTTGGGCCCCTTGAATGGCTGCGAGGATTGTCCGCATGAGGGCCTATGGTTATCGAGAACACAGATTGCGCGACGGCGCCGCAAGACAGGGGCAAGCCCTGCCGGGCATCGTTTGGC
>WGSI01000073.1:0-2156 GCA_014871745.1 Collinsella sp.
CGACCCTGCGAAAAAAACTGAACGCGGCGCAGATCCGCGAATTTCTGAAAATCTACGCCCAATAAGCGATAAGCTGGATGCGCTTTGCGTTGTCAATTGGCGCGTCCCTGCTCAGTCATTCCCCTTGCCGGTGGAGCGGAGCATCACATCGTGATAGCCGCCCTCGACGATGCTGGTGGCGGAGACGAGCGTGAGCTTCGCGTTCTTCTGAAGATCGGGGATCGTGGTCACGCCGCAGTTGCACATGGTGGATTTGACCTTATAAAGGCTACGCGCGACATTATCCTGCAAAGAGCCTGCGTAGGTGACATAGGAATCCACGCCCTCCTCAAAGGCAAGACCCGTCTTGCCGCCGATGTCGTAGCGCTGCCAGTTGCGCGCGCGGTTGGAGCCCTCGCCCCAGTATTCCTTGACATACACGCCGTTGACAAGGAGCTTATTCGTGGGCGATTCGTCAAAGCGGGCGAAGTAGCGGCCGAGCATCAGAAAGTCCGCGCCCATGGCGAGGGCGAGCGTCATGTGATAGTCGTGGACGATGCCGCCGTCGGAGCAGATGGGAACATAGACGCCCGTTTCGCGGAAATATTCATCGCGCGCGGCGGAGACCTCGATGAGAGAGGTCGCCTGACCGCGGCCGATGCCCTTGGTCTCGCGCGTGATGCAGATGGAACCGCCGCCGATGCCGACCTTGACAAAGTCTGCGCCGCACTCGGCGAGGAAGCGGAAGCCGTCGCGGTCGACCACATTGCCCGCGCCGATCTTCACGGTATTGCCGTAGTTCTCACGCACGAAGTCAATGACCTTCTTCTGCCAGACAGAGTAGCCCTCGGACGAGTCAATGCAGAGAATATCCGCGCCCGCCTCAACGAGCGCGGGGATGCGCTCGTGGTAGTCGCGGGAGTTGATGCCCGCGCCGACCAGATAGCGCTTCTGCGCGTCCTGGAGGGCGAGGGGGTGCTCCTTGTGCTCGGCGTAGTCCTTGCGGAAAACGAAGTAGCGCAGGCAGTCGTTCTCATCCACAATGGGCAGGGCGTTGAGCTTGTGCTCCCAAATGATGTCGTTGGCCTCCTTGAGCGTGGTGGAGGAGGGAGCAGTGATGAGCTTTTCGCGCGGCGTCATAAAATCGCGCACCTTGAGGTCTGTGCTCATGCGGCTGACGCGGTAGTCACGGCTCGTGACGATGCCGAGGAGTTTCCCGTTGGGCATGGCGTCCTCAGTGATGGCGACGGTGGAGAAGCCGTTTTTCTCCTTGAGCGCGAGCACATCGGCCAGCGTGTGCTCAGGCGTGAGATTCGAGGCGCTGACGACGAAGCCCGCCTTGCTGCTCTTCACGCGGCGCACCATCTCCGCCTCGCTTTCGATGGACTGCGAGCCGAAGATGAACGAAAGCCCGCCCTCCTTGGCAAGCGCGACGGCGAGCGTGTCGTTCGACACCGACTGCATGATCGCCGAGACCATCGGGATATTCAGGCTGATGGGGCAGTCCTCCTGCCCCTTGTGGTATTTGACCAGCGGCGTTTTGAGCGAAACGCGGTCGGGCACGCACTCCTCCGAGGTGTAGCCCGGTACGAGCAGGTACTCGCTGAAGGTATGAGACGGATCGGGATAGTAATAGGCCATGACTTGCCCTCCTATTTTTTGAAGTAACGCACCGCCGAGGCGAACAGGTGCATATCGTAAGTCCCCGGCACGTTTCGGTAAAGCGCGGGGCCGATGCGCTCGCTGTGCCCCATTTTGCCAAACACCCGCCCGTCGGGGGAGGTGATGCCCTCGATGGCGCAGACGGAGCCGTTGGGATTGAAAGCAGTATCCATTGTAGCATATCCGTCAAGGCCTGCATACTGCGTGGCGATCTGGCCGTTTGCGGCAAGCTGTTCGATCAGCTCCTGCGAGGCGAGAAAACGCCCCTCGCCGTGCGAAATGGGAACGGTGTAAATATCTCCCACCTCTGTTCCCGCAAGCCACGGAGATCGCGTCGAGCACACGCGCGTGCGCACGAGCTTGGACTGGTGGCGGCCGATGACATTGTAGGTAAGTGTCGGGAAGGACTCGTCGGTATCCATGATCCTTCCGTAGGGCACGAGGCCAAGCTTGATGAGCGCCTGGAAGCCGTTGCAGATGCCGAGCATCAAGCCGTCGCGCTGCTCGAGCAGCGC
>WGSI01000074.1:0-2073 GCA_014871745.1 Collinsella sp.
GCCAGACCGGAGGGGCCCCGGGGGCGGGAATCTGGGCGCACACATTTCCTACACATATAAGGGCTCTCGGCTGGCTGGAAATTATAAGAGGGGACCTCGTTTCCGAGATCCCCTCTTTCGTCTATCTCTAGTAATAGGCTCTTAAATGACTTATGCCAGCAGCTTGCGACCGGACTCTTCAATCGCGTCAAGTGCCGCATCTGCCTCGGCGGCATCCGCGCCCTTAGCGAAGATATACAGCTTAATCTTGGGCTCGGTGCCGGAAGGACGAACAATACCCTTGTTGCCACCCTCAAGATCAAACTCGATGACGTTTGCCTTGGGCAGGCCGTTCACGCAGATGTTGTAGTCCACAACAGCCTCGATCTTGGACCCAGCGAGCTCCGCAGGCGGATTCTCGCGCAGACCGGCCATGATGCCCGCCATCTTGGCAGCACCCTCGGCACCCGGATAGCTCAGCGAGATCGTCTTGTTGTGATAGTAACCATACTTCTCATACAACTCGTGCATGGCATCGGCAAGGTTCTTGCCCTGCAGCTTATAGTACTGAGCCATCTGGCAAATAAGCAGCGAGGTGCTCACGGCGTCCTTGTCACGCACGTGATCGCCGGCCAGATAACCGTAGCTCTCCTCGAAACCAAAGATAAAGCGATCAACCTCGCCGGCATCAGAGAGCGACGTAATGATGTCGCCGATGTACTTGAAGCCCGTCAAGCAGCGACGGAGCTCAAAGCCATACTCATCGGCCAGGGCATCGACCATGGCGGAGGAAACGATAGTAGTAACGGCAACCTTCTTGGTAAGATCCTCACCGCGGGCTGCGCGCGTCTTGCAGATGTAGTCGAGCAGCAGGACACCCATCTCGTTGCCGGTCAGCAGCAAATAGTCGTCGCCGTTCTTGACCGCAACGCCAACGCGGTCGGCATCGGGGTCGGTGGCCAGCAGCAGATCAGGATGAACCTGCTCACAAAGGTCAATGCCCTTCTGCATGGCCTGACGAATCTCGGGGTTAGGATACGGGCAGGTCGGGAAATCGCCGTTGGGCTCCTTCTGCTCGGGAACAACCGTAACATCGGTGATGCCAGCGCGCTCAAGAACCGTAGTAACGGGGATAAGGCCCGTACCGTTGAGCGGCGTGTAGACGAGCTTGAGCGGAGCGCCGGCAATTTCCTCGGCAGAAAGGTTCGTCACACCGCGAGCGAGGACGGCGTCGTAATAACGCTCGAGACAGGAGTCGTCAATCCACTTGACCAGGCCCTGCTCAACAGCCGCGTCAAAGTCCATCGACTTCACACCAGTGAAAGTATCCGTCTCGGAGATAGCCTTGGAGATGGCATCGGCAGCTTCACTCGTGATCTGGCAGCCATCGGGGCCATAAGCCTTATAGCCGTTGTAGGGCGCCGGGTTATGGCTCGCGGTCATGCAAATGCCGCCGGAGCACTCTAGATCGCGGACAGCCCAGGAAAGCGTAGGCACCGGGGAGATTTTGGGATAGACAAGGGCGGTAACGCCATTTGCGGCAAGAATAGCAGCGGTCGTCTTAACGAACAGTTCGCCCTTATTGCGGCTATCACGAGCGATAGCAACCGTCGGATGCTCGAAAGTCGCATTGAGATAGTCGGCGAAGCCCTGCGTTGCGCGGCCGACCGTATAGATATTCATACGGTTGGTGCCAGCACCGATCGTGCCACGCAAGCCGGCGGTACCAAAGGCAAGATCCTGGAAGAAGGCATCGGTGATGGCATCCTCGTCGCCCTGCTCCTTCATCGTGTTGAGCTCGGTCAGCAGCTCCTCATCCTTGACATTGGCAATCCAAGTATCAAGCAGCTCGTGAACATCTGCCATGTGCGTCCTTCCGTCATAATCAATAAACTGACCCGCATAAAACAGGTCAAGCGCGGTATCACGCTAAAGTAAATAGTAATCCATTGAGTGCACAAGACCGTCAAGAGAACGGTGAACGTCTGAATTAGACGGCAGACGATTTCGTTGTAATAATTGAATGTAATGAAAGTGCCCAAACGCAAAAAAGGGGGAGGCCGCGAGGCCTCCCCCTTCTTCAAGTCGATGACG
>WGSI01000075.1:0-1688 GCA_014871745.1 Collinsella sp.
GGGCGCTCGGCGTTTTCGACTGGTTTATGCACGCAAAGTCTGGGAATATACAAGGCGCATGTCTTACTGTCTAACCAGTTGCGCCAAGGAGGCACCATGGACTACAAGATTACCGGCTACGAGCCCGCCCAGCTGTTCCATTTCTTTGAGGAGGTCAGCGCGATCCCCCGTGGTTCTGGCAACGAGAAGGGCATCAGCGATTTCCTGGTCGCGTTTGCCAAGGAGCGCGGTCTCGATGTGTATCAGGACGAGGTCTACAACGTCATCATTCGCAAGCCCGCATCTGCCGGCGCCGAGAATGCCCCGACCGTGATGCTGCAGGGTCACATCGACATGGTGTGCGACAAGCTGGGTTCCGTCGAGCACGACTTTACGACCGACGGTATCGACCTGGTCGTCAAGGACGGCGTCCTCACCGCTAACGGCACCACTCTGGGCGCCGACAACGGTATCGCCGTCGCGCTTATGCTTACCGTGCTCAACGACGATTCGATTGCCCATCCGGCCCTCGAGTGCGTATTCACCACCGACGAGGAGACTGGCCTGGTCGGTGCCGAGACGCTCGACAAGTCCCAGATTAGCGCCCGTACTATGATCAACCTTGACTCCGAGGAAGAGGGCGTTGCCACCGTCAGCTGCGCCGGCGGCGTCGTCGTTACCTACACCTGCCCCATCGTGCGCGAGCACAAGACCGGTAGCACCCTCACACTCGACATCTCCGGCCTGCTGGGCGGTCACTCCGGCAGCGATATCAACCTGGAGCGCGGCAACGGCAACCTCATCATGGCCCGCATCATCGACCGCCTGATGGTCGCTGGCGAGCCCGCCATCGTCAGCTTTAACGGCGGCACTAAGGACAACGCCATCAACCGTGAGTGCAAGGCTGTTCTGGTCTACGCCGACCACGCTGCCGCCGAGGCCGCGGCCCAGATCGCAAAGGGCATCATCGCCGACGTTACTGCCGAGCTCGAGGTCTTCGACCCCGGCTTTACCTGCACCGTTGAGATTGCCGACAACGCCGAGGTCGAGGCCATGGACCAGAAGTCCGCGCTTGCCCTCATCCGCGCCCTGCGTCTTGCCCCCAACGGTGTGATCCGCCGCAACGTCGCCACCGACGGCTCCGTCGAGGTTTCCTCCAACATCGGTGTGGTTGCCACTTCTGACGACGAGGTCAAGATCATGCTGTCCCCGCGCTCTTCGATCACCTCGCTGCAGAACGAGTTCAAGGACCGTCTGCAGACGCTGGCCGATGTCCTGGGCTTCGACGCCAAGTTTGAGTTCGAGTATCCCGGCTGGAGCTATGCCGAGCATTCGCCGGTCCGTGACGTCTTTGTCGAGAGCTATCGCGAGCTCTTTGGCTCCGAGCTGCGCATCGAGTCCATCCACGCCGGCCTTGAGTGCGGCCTGTTCGCCGAGGCCCTGCACGGCCTGGACGCCATCGCCGTGGGCCCGACGCTCTCCGATGTCCACACCCCGGACGAGAGCATGGAGCTCGCTTCTGCCGAGCGCTTCTACGAGTTGCTCATCGACGTCCTCAAGCGCCTTGCCGCGTAAAGGTCGCCTTGGTTAGGCCGCTCTAAAACGGCTGGCTATGAAAACGGCCGCCTGGCGTAATGCCGGGCGGCCGTTATTCGTTACGGGCTTTAGCCTGTGCGGGGCGCGCAGCGCGCCGCATCAGAAACCACCCG
>WGSI01000008.1:0-65390 GCA_014871745.1 Collinsella sp.
TGTCGTGTCTGGATTCGACCGTCGTGACCGTGGCGCTGCCCGTGATGCAAAAGGAACTGGGCGTGGGCCTCGACCGCATCCAGCTGGTGAGCTCGGTGTATCTGCTTGCGACGTGCGTGGCCATGCTGCCGTTTGGCCGCCTGGGCGACGTGCGCGGCAAGGTCGGCGTATTCCAGCTGGGCGTAATCGTCTTTACGGCCGGTTCGCTGCTTTGCGGCCTTTCGGGCTCGCTCGAAGTTCTTATTCTGGCGCGCATCGTTCAAGGCGTCGGTTGCGCGGCGGCCATGGCCAACAACATGGGTATCATCACCGAGTCGTTCCCGGCGCGCGAACGAGGCCGTGCCATGGGTATTCTTGCGACCTTCGTGGCCCTCGGCATGATGTGTGGCCCCGTGCTGGGTGGCATGCTGGTGGCAAGCTTTCCCTGGGAGAGCATCTTCCTCATCAACCTGCCTATTGGCGTCATCTCGTTTATCGTGGGGCTCTACACGCTGCCGCATGTTAAGCCGGAGGCCGGCGAGCGCCCCATGTCCCTGATCGAGGCTGCTCGTCGCTGCTTTGCAAATTCGGCCTTCACCATCAACCTTGCCTGCATGCTCATCGTGTTCGTTGGCATTGGCGCATCCGAGTTTATTCTGCCGTTCTATTTTCAGGACGCCCACGGCTTTGGTTCTGACATTTCCGGACTGCTCTTTTTGGCACTGCCGATGGTGAATGCCTTTATCGGACCGCTTTCGGGTACGGTTTCGGACCGTGTTGGCTGCGAGGGCCCCACGGCGGTCGGCCTGGGCGTGTACGTATGTGGTCTTTTTGCGGTAAGCACGCTCGATGAGCACTCTTCTATCCCTGTGATCGTGTGCTGTGTCGCGTTTATGTCGTGCGGTACGTCGATTTTCCAGAGTCCTAACAACTCGCTGTACATGGGCTCGGCTCCGCGCGAAGCGCTCGGCTTTGCGGGCAGCCTGGGTAGCCTGGCACGTTATGCGGGTATGGCAGTGGGCATTACGGCGGCGTCGCATATCCTGTATGGGCAGATGAGCGTGGCGATGGGCGAGGCCGTGACTAGTTTTGTTGCAGGCCGTCCGGATGTGTTCTTGTTTGGTTTCCGTTCGGTGTTCTACGTGCTCATGGCTGTGGCCCCCGTGGGCTTTGCGCTTGCCATGGTGCGTTTGGTGAGGGTGCGCGCCCGCCATTAGCTTGTGGAGGCAGGCTTGCCACGAATCGGCCCATCTACTGGTCTTGCGGCTTTATGGTGCGATGCGGCTTGTGGGGCGGGCGGGGGTCGGTCCGTGGTAGACTATCGAACAACGTTTATTAATCGCGCGGTATCGTTGCCGCGAGAAGGGGTTGCGCCATGCAGGAGCTTGAGGATCGTATTCGCCATGACGGCATCGTAAAGGCCGGTAATGTCCTTAAGGTTGATGCCTTCCTCAACCACCAGTGCGACGTTGAGCTGTTCGACCACATGGGCGCCGAGTGGGCCCGTCTGTTCGAGGGTGTCGAGATCAACAAGATTCTGACGATTGAGGCTTCGGGCATTGGCATGGCTTGCATTGCAGCCCAGCATTTTGGCGGCGTGCCGGTGGTCTTTGCCAAGAAGGCACAGTCCATCAACCTAGACGGCGAGCAGTATGCCACGACCATCTACTCCTTTACCAAGCAGAAGGAGTACCCGGTCATCGTTGGCAAGCGCTTCCTGTCTGAGGGCGACAAGGTCCTGATTATCGACGACTTCTTGGCCAATGGCTGCGCGCTCGAGGGCCTTATCAAGATCTGCGAGGCTGCGGGTGCCGAGGTGTCCGGTATTGGCATTGCAGTGGAGAAGGGCTTCCAGGGCGGCGGCGATAAGCTCCGCGAGCGCGGCTTCCGCGTCGAGAGCCTGGCCCGTATTGCCGATATGGACTGCGAGACCGGCGAGATCACCTTCGCCTAAGCGCGCAACACAAGCGATTGGTATGCGATGTGACAAAGGGACTTTCCCTTTGTCACATTTTTTGTATGAGGGGAGGTGTTGATATGGATGAGAACAAGATGGGATGGCGCGAGTATGCGCGCTATGCCGAGATGTCGGTCGAGGAGCTGGCGCGCGATTGCGAGGTACAGGTGTTTCGCGCGACGGGTCCGGGCGGACAGGGCGTGAACACGACGGATTCGGCGGTGCGCATGAAGCATATCCCTTCGGGGATTACCGTGACGGCGCGCGAGAGCCGCAGTCAGTTCCAAAACCGTAGCAGCTGCCTGCGTAAGCTGCGCGCTGAGCTTGAGCGTCGCGGGCGTCCACCGCGCCGACGCGTAAAGACCGAGGTGCCTCAGCGCTCTCGCCAGCGCAGGCTCAATGATAAGCACTTCAACGCCATTAAAAAGGCCAACCGACGCAAACCGGGCAGGGAGGAATGATCTTCTCAATAAGTTGCGGTGAAATAGGGACTGTTTTGCGGCTTTTGCTGCATAAACAGTCCCTATTTCACCGCAACTTAGGTTGGGTTAGCGGGTTGGGTGCCAGACTTGGAGGGCACCGGGAAGGATGTCGACCTCGATGCGTGAGGCGACGATGGGCTCGCCGTCGGCTTGGATGGGGTAGTCTGGCTCCTCAAAGTTGAGCTCGGCATGGCGGCAGCAGCGCATGCGAACCGGCGGCAACTTGGTATGGTGGCCGTCCTTGGCCGAAAGGAACATAGGCAGGGCAACCGCGCGAGGGACAGGGCCGCATGCGTAGCAGACGTCGAGCACGCCGTCGCAGGGGTCGGCATCGGGGCAGATGCGATAGCCCGAGCCATAGGTGGGACCAAGCTGAATCGCCATGATGATCGCCCTCACACGCTCGGTGGGCGCCCCGTCAAAGCTGGCTGTCATGGGGTAGTTGCGATAGCGCAGGCCAAATTGCTCAAGTCCCGAGAGGGTGTAGAGCGGAGCGCCGGTGAGGCCCGTCTTTTTGCGCAGCTCGGTGGTGCCCAGGCCGATGGCGGCATCGATGCCGACCGAAAGCGTCTGGTCGTAGTACTCAACGGTAGCCTCGCCGCTACCGCTTGCGGGGTTCCATGAGCAAATGCGCCCGATGTCCTGACGCTGCAGCTTGCAGGTGAGCAGCGCGCCAAAATCCTTGCCGGAGAAATCATCGATACCGAGCGTTTGGGCAAAATCGTTGCCGGAGCCTACGGGCAGGACGGCAAGGGCGGGCCGGACCGCCTCATTCTGCGTCATGAGTCCATTGACGACCTCGTGAATCACGCCGTCGCCGCCAAGGGCGATAACGGTGCGATAGCCCTGAGCCTGTGCGGCCAGCTCCTTGGCGTGTCCCATGCGCTCGGTTAGCACCAGGTCAAACTGGGATGCGCGTGCAGTCATGTCCAAAAAGCGTTGCAGGCGTTCGGCAACTTCGTGCGCCGCACCCGACTGGGCGGCTGGGTTGGCGATGATGAGCGTGCGACCAAAATCAGTTGCGTGCATGGGGCGACTCCCGGCGTATGACGTGACGGTGCGGTCGCGCTCAGGTCGAATTGCCCCCGATTGTGGCTGCACGTCGAATACTTACGTCTACTCTATCAGGTCGTTGTGGCGCTCGATAGCATCTGCTACCGTACCGCCCTCATCCACAATAAGCGAACGGCGCTTGGGCGTGATGATGCGCTGGGCGGGGTACACGCCGCGGTGTCCGGCGGTTAGGTAGCTGATAAAGGCCACGATGACAAAGAACCCGGCTGCCGTGCCGTGGAACAGGTCGATGGCCATCATACAGGTGGTGATGGGCACGTTAAGGCCGGCGCAGAACACGCCGAGCATGCCCAGCGCTGCCAGAAAGCTGGGATCGATTCCGACGAGGCAACCGATCCAGCCACCGAGTGCCGCACCGATGCCAAACAGGGGCGTGACCTCGCCGCCTTGGAAGCCGGCGCCCAGGGTGAGCGCTGTGACGACCAACTTGATGACTGCGTCCGCCAGGGTGGTGTTGCCGGCAAATCCGGCGCCGGAAAGCCACGTGGAAAGGCCGGCGTAGTCCCAGGCGTCGAGAAGGGCATAGGCGGCCAAAACCACGAGTGCGCCTATAAGTGCGCGAGCGAGGTAATTGGTGATAAAGCGACCGTACAGGCTCTTGACGGTTCGAACCGACCAGGCAAAGAGGCGTGCCGTCAGACCGAAGATAATGGCGCTGATAACAACGATGACAACCGTCCGTGGTGTCATGTTGGGAATGCTGGCGATAACATTCGCCTCGTACTCGGTACCCAGGGCGAGTGATGTAAAGTAGCCGGTAAACGAGGCGACCAGGCAGTAGATGCCCGCGGTGTAGTCGATCTTGCCGATAAAGCACATCTCCATGCCAAAGAAAGCTCCGGCAAGGGGCGAGCCGAATACGGCGCCAAAGGCCGACGAGATGCCGGCGAGCATGAGGTCGTGGTGGTCATGCTTTTTGAGGTGGGCGAGGCTCGAGATGTTGCTGGCGATGGTGCCGCCGATCTGCACCGCGGCCCCCTCGCGACCGGCCGATCCGCCCGTTAGGTGCGTGAGCGTGGAGCAAACGAAGGTGAGGACGGCCATGCGCATATGGATGAGGCGTGTGCCCAGAGCGGAGTCGATGACCAGGTTGTTGCCACGCTTGGCGGCGAGACCGTGGTTCTTGTAGACCCACGCGGTGGCCATGCCCACAACGGGAAGCAAGGCGTAGACCCACACATGGTGCTCGCGATAGTCGGTCGCGATATTCAGCGAGGCTAAAAACGCCCAAGCGGCAACGCCCATGGCGAGCGAGACGATGACGACGAGTACGAGCAACTTGGCACTCGCGAGTAGGTTGCGGACGTTGCGGCGCGTGTCGGCAGCTAAGAGATGCTCGGAGCGGGTGATCTGATGCCTGCCTGCCATGATGACGTCGTTAAGGGAGAAAAAGCCGCCGTCGTCGAGCGGCTGGGAATGATCCTGCGCCTCGTTTGCGCTTTCGGGTTTGTCGGTAAAAGCCATACGTTCCTCTTTTTGGTTGCAACACGAGCATTATAAAACGCGGTAAACGCGACGAGCCGGTGGGTTGGTTTCCATTCTGTTTCGCGGCTTGCGGCCGACAGGTGTATTTGCGGGTACAGGCCAAGTCGCGGTCGCGCGTCGGGGATTATACTTAGACAAGCATAAAGAATCGGCGCTCCGTTGTGCGCCGTGGCAGTAAGAGGTGCATATGGCAGAGAAGCTCATTCCGCTGGAGGACGCGCAGTCGATTGTTCTGTCGCACGTTGCTCCGACCGATCTCGTCGAGATTCCCGTGTGGCAGGCCACCGGTTTTCCCTTGGCCGAGGACGCGGTGGCCGATATCGATATCTCGCCGTTTGCCAACAGCGCTATGGACGGATATGCCGTGCGCTCGGCGGACTTGGCGCAGACGTCTGGCGAGGCGCCGGTGACGCTCGACGTTATCGGACATGAGGCCGCGGGCCATGTGTTTGAGGGCACAATTGGAGTGGGCGAGACGGTCCGCATCATGACAGGCGCGCCGGTGCCCCAGGGTGCCGATGCCGTAGTGAAATACGAGATCGTCGACGTGCTCGATGGCGACGGCAACGAGGGCTCGCACGTGAGCTTCTCGGCGCCTGCTAAAGTGGGGGAGAACGTTCGCTCTGCCGCCGAGGAGGCCCATGCCGGCGATGTTGTGATGCACGCCGGCGAGGTCGTGGCTCCGGCGGGCGCCGGCCTGCTGGCAAGCGCCGGTTACGCGAGCGTGAAGGTCCATGCCGCTCCGCGCGTGGGCATTATCTCGCTGGGCACGGAGCTGGTCGCGCCGGGTGAGCTGCCGGCGCGCGGGCAGATTCGCGACTCCAACTCGTCGGCGCTTATGGCTGAGGCACTCGATGCCGGCGCCGAACCCGTGTTCTACGGCATTGCGCCCGATGATGAGCAGGCGATTGCCGAGCTGGTGCATCGTGCCGTGCAGGAGTGCGATTTTGTCATTACGAGCGGTGGTGCCTCGGCGGGCGACTACGACTACGTGACGGCGTTGGTTAAGCGCGAGGGCGAGGTGCTGTTTGACCGCATCTCGATGCGTCCGGGCAAAGCCATCACGTTTGGCTTGCTCGGAGATAAGCCCTACCTGGGGCTTTCGGGTAATCCGGCCGCGGCGTATGTGGGCTTTGAGATGCTCGCCCGTCCGGCGATCCGCAAGATGCGCGGCTTTGCCGAGGGTGCGCGTCCCGTGCAGCGGGCGACGCTTACGCATAACGTGAAAAAGCGACAGCATCGCTGCTTCTTCGATCGCGCCACGGTTTTGCGCGACCCCGAGACCGGTGAGTTGTCGGTGACCGAGGCCAAGACGCAGAATTCGGCGCTGCTCGGCACGATGCAGCGGTCCAACTGTCTGCTGTGTATTGACGAAGGGCCGTGCGACCTCAAGGCGGGCGACGTCGTGGATGTCGTGCGTGTCGACCTGCCTGAGGGCGCGGTGCTATAGGAGGAATGCTATGGAGCTGAAGATTTCGATCGTGACGTGCTCGGATACGCGCGACCTTGCCCAGGACGAGGCGGGTGCCGCGCTCGAGGAGCTCATCGAGGCGCAGGGGTGGACGGTCGCCTCGCATATGGTCGTACGCGACGACGTCAGCGAGATCGGTGATGCCATTGCGGAAGCCGCCGATGAGTGCCACGCCAATGTCGTGCTCACCTGCGGCGGAACGGGTCTTTCGATGCGCGACGTGACACCCGAGGCGACGCGTGCCGTCTGCGACCGCGATGTGCCGGGCATTGCCGAGGCAATTCGTGCGTACTCGATGACCAAGACGCGCCACGCCATGCTCTCGCGCGCCGTGTGCATGCAGCGTGGGCATACGCTTGTCATCAACTTTCCGGGATCCACGAAAGCGGCCCGCGAAAGCTGGGAGGCCGTGAGCGATCAGCTGGAGCATGCGGCCCAAATGACGGCGGGCGGCGGACATACCAACTAAGCGGTTTACCTGCGGCGGGGCGACCTGAACGGCTGCTCCGCCTTTGTTTTCCGCCGAAGCGACGCCAAGGGGCACGGCAACTCGAAACTATATTCTCTGGCGAGAATAATTTCTCACTATCATTATTCTCGTAGAAGTATAATCTGATTGCAGATTAAAGCCCGCGGTGGGGTACCCGGGCACAAGGTCCGAAAGGGTTGAATATGTTCGATATGGTTTCACGCCGCGGTTTTGTCTCGCTAACTGCTGCCGCTGCCGCCGGCCTTGGTCTTGCCGGCTGCTCGGGCAGCAAGACGTCCGAGCCGGCTGGTTCCGATGCCGGTTCTGCTAAGGCATCTTCCAAGAAAGCTGTCGAGCTGCAGGTCTTTGCCGCCAACTCGCTCGAGAAGGCCCTGCCCGAGGTTCAGGAGCTCTACACCGAGCAGACCGGCACCACGTTTGCCGACACGCAGTTTAAGGCGTCTGGCGACCTTGTCGAGCAGATGCGCGCCGGTGCCGCCGTCGACGTGCTCATCACCGCTTCCAAGGGCACCATGGACGATGCTGAGGCCGCCGAGCTCGTCGATGCCGATACCCGCGAGGACATGTTCGTCAACGACCTCGTGATCATTCGCGCCGAGGGCTCCGACACCAAGGTCGAGGCCGTCGCCGACGTCGCGAACCTGGACGGCAAGATCGCCATTGGCGACGCCAAGACCGTTCCCGCCGGCAAGTACGCCAACCAGGCCCTGGCCTCCGTGGGCCTCTACACCGGCACCGAGGGCGACGACGGCGAGTATGCTCCCGAGATCGCCGACAAGGTCGCACTGGCCGACAAAGTTGGTACCGCCGCCGCCTATGTGTCCACAGGCGACTGCGTGGCTGGTTTTGTCTACAGCTCCGATATCTTCCGCTACGACGGCATCGAGGAGGCCTTTGTGCGTCCCGAGGACTCGCACAAGCCCATCGTGTATCCGGGCGCTGTCGCCGATGGCTCCGAACATGCCGACGAGGCCAAGGCGTTTATCGACTTTTGCCTGTCCAACAAGAAGGCCCAGAAGATTTGGGCCAAGTACGGCTTTGAGCTTTCCGAGTAGTGCGGCTTGGCGCGATAATTCCATCGTTTTGTGTTTCACTTCGTCCTTGTATTCGCTTGGAGCTTTTCGTGCTTAATAGATTCCGCATGCTTGTCGCCTGTGCTTTGACCTTCGCGCTTTGCTGGGTGCCGGGATTTGCGTTTGCTGGGGACGCTGAGGACGGGGCCCAGGTTGCTGCGACCGCTCATGGGCTTTCCTATGGGATCGAAGGTTTTGAGCGGTTGGCCAAGGGGACCGCTCGTGACATGGAGGGCCAGCCTGAGGGCTACCGGTTTCCCGTTGACGAGGACGTGGACCTTGTGGTGGCGCCTGCTGCCGATCGCGTTGTGGTGTGGATATCGCCCAAGGCGGTCGAGAAGTTTGGATTGGATCCGCAGGACAACGAGTGCGCATCGGGTCTCAAAGCCCTCGTCTGTGAACTCGACAGCGCAAACTGCATGGGAGGTGCGCAGCTGGGGGACGTGGATCTTCCTTGGTATGTTACGGCGGAAACAACGTTTGATGCCGGCGGGTATACCTATGACTTTGACGAACGAGGTGCGGATGGGGACCGCTATGTGGTGATCGCATCAGCCTCGGGTGATGCCAAGAGCGGCGCGCGTTGGCTTGATAGCGCTCAAATGGTTGAGGCATCGTCTGTCGTGTTGCGGGATGAGCAGGGCCCCTTGACCTCTCTGGCCTCCTTTTTGGGCGACATCGACTATCGCCCGTTTTGGGTGTCCATTAAAACGTGCGGCCTTGCCCTGCTGATCTCCTTTGCGCTGGGCCTGTTCGCCGCGTGGAAGACTATGGGTACCTCGAGTCGCATCAAGGGCCTGCTCGATTCGGTCTTTACGATTCCTATGGTGCTGCCGCCCACGGTCTGCGGCTTTTTGCTCCTCATGCTGTTTGGCCGCTCGACTGGGGTGGGCCGGTGGCTTATCGCGCACGGTATCTCGATCGTCTTTACGTGGCCGGCGGCGGTGATCTCTGCCGTGGTGGTGTCGTTTCCCCTGGTCTACCGCACGGCGCTCGGTGCCTTTGAGAGCCTCGACATGCAGATGCTCGACGCCGCGCGAACTCTGGGATGGTCCGAGCGTCGCATCTTTACCAAGCTTATGATGCCGCTTGGCTGGCCCTCGATTGCCGCCGGCACGGTGCTCGCCTTTGCCCGCGCGATGGGCGAGTTTGGCTGCACCCTGTTCTTTGCGGGTAACTACGCCGGCATTACGCAGACCATCCCCATCGCCATCTACTTTGAGTGGATGGGCGGCAACACGTCGGTGGCCCTCTTTTGGGTTGCCGTCGTGATCGTGTTTAGTTTCCTAGTCATCCTATTCATCAACATGTACACCGCTCATTCGCAAAAGTATCGCGAGCGTGGTCTCTCCCGTGCGGAGCGCAAACAGGCCAAAGAACTCGCCGGACAGGGCGATTCGCTCGACCCGGCGGGTGGCGATGCCCTGCGTATCGATCGCGAGGCGCTGGCCGAGCTTATGCGCGATGACACGGTCTCGAAGGGAAGTCGATAGGCCATGTCGCTCGTTCTGGATATCAAAAAGCGCTATCCCGGGTTTATGCTCGACATGCAGCTTGAGGCCGGCGAGGAGCGCGTGGCGCTGCTTGGTGCCTCGGGTTGCGGCAAGAGCTGCACGCTGCGCTGCATTGCCGGCGTGGAGACGCCCGACGAGGGCAAGATCGTCGTCAACGGCGTGACCTTTTTTGACTCGGCGGCGGGCATCAACCTGTCGCCCCAGGAGCGAAAATGCGCCCTGTTGTTCCAAAACTATCAGCTGTTTCCCAACATGACGGTGGCCGATAACGTATGCGCTGGTGCAAAGGACGCGGGTGACGCCGCGGCGCGCAAAAAGCTCGCCGAGCGCTACCTGGGTATCTTTGGCCTGGCCGATTTCGCCGACCGTTATCCCGCGCGACTCTCGGGTGGTCAGCAGCAACGTGTGGCGCTCGCCCGCATGGTGGCGGCGCATCCGGGCATTTTTATATTCGACGAGCCCATGAGCGCACTCGATTCCTATCTTAAAAGCGCCCTCGAACAGAATTTGCTCGACCTGTTCGATGTATGCAACCGCACCGTGCTCTACGTGAGCCACGACATCGACGAAGCGTGCCGCCTGTGCCAGCGCATCTGCGTGATGCACGACGGGCAGGTTGAGGAGATCGGCTCCGTCGAGGACGTGGTCCGCCGTCCGCAGACGCTGGCGGCGCTGCGCCTGACGGGCTGCAAGAACACAAGCCGGGCGCGCAAGATCGGCGACGAAGAAGTTGAGGCCCTCGACTGGGGCATGACCTTTAACGTGGGTCGCGAGGTTCCCGATAATGTGGCGTACCTGGGCATTCGCGCAAGCTACTTCCATGTTGACAATCGCGCGGAGCGGGGCCGCAACAGCTATGATCTGCACGTGGCCCGAGTGAGCGATTCGCGCTTTGAGCGGCTGGTGCTGCTGGACGTGCCGCGCGCTGATGCGCCCACGCGTCTGCAGTGGAAGGTCAACAAGGTGGGCGTGCCTGTCGACGAGCTGCCGCAAGCAGGCGAGACGCTGCGCATGCACTTCGATGCGAGTAGGATCAACTTGGTTTGTCGATAGCGTCGGGTAATGCCGTCGGGGATATAAGCCTCGTCGGCTTTATCTTGCCGCGCGCCGAATGAGGGATAATAAACCATTATCAATCGAGATAATTATTTATTAAACGACGGTACACGACGCTGTCGTACGAATGTCAACGGTGTTCGCTTAGTCGATGACCGTTGATATAGTTGACATCAACTTGTAAAGGAGGGTGCGCACATGCCGCAGACGACATACATTCGCCGCGTTGCCGCGCGTGCCCTATATATGGCCCGGAGTCGCATATGAGCAGGTATGTTCACGGCTCCGGGAGAGACGACGCACAACTAAATAATCGACCGCAAAGCAGGTTCCCTAAAATTCCGGGTTTAAGCACGGCCGGGCAATCGCCGTCCGTCGTGCATCGATACCGCTGTTATTCGTTTTTGGTTCGAGAGGGGAACCGTCATGGCTGAAGAATTTGATTTCCATCCGATGTGGGAGAGCCTCGGCATGAATCTTGCCGACCACGATATGTTGCTGGGCGCCGTGGGCCAGATGTACGGCGATATGTTCCTAACGCAGAACAATCGCCCCAAGTCCACGTCCTACCTGGATTTTGTCGCCACCAACATTCACAGCGGCCGTATTAAGGAGATGCTCGACAAGAAGGAGGCCGGCGAGGCCACCAAGATCGTCGGTTCGTTCTGCGTCTACGTGCCCGAGGAGATTGTGCTCGCCTGCGACGGTATCCCCGTGGGTCTGTGCTCTGGTGCCGATTGGGCAACCGATAAGGTTGAGAAGCACCTGCCGCGCAACACCTGTCCGCTTATCAAGAGCTTTGCCGGCTTTAAGCTGGGCGAGGTCTGCCCCTACATTGAGTCGAGTGACTTGGTGGTAGGCGAGAACACCTGCGACGGTAAGAAGAAAGCCTACGAGTTCTTTGCCACGCAAAAGAACATGTACGTCATGGATATTCCCAACGTACACGACGAGTCGACGCTCGTGACCTGGAAGGCCGAGGTCAAGAAGCTCGCCGCCAAGATCGAGGAAGAGTGCGGCGTCACGATTACGCCTGAGCGTCTGAAGGCCGCCATCCACGCCGTCAATGAGAAGCGTCGCGCCCTGCAGCGCCTCGCTGCCACGCGCGCTGCCGATCCGGCGCCCATCAGCGGTCTCGACAGCCTGCTGACCGTTCAGGCCGCCTTTATGGACGACACGCCGCGTCTGACCGGAGCCATTAACGATATGGCGGCTGAGTGCGAGCAGCGTGTCGAGGCCGGCGAGGGCGTGGCGCCCAAGGGGACCAAGCGCATCCTGTACACCGGTACGCCCATGGCCGTGCCCAACTGGAAGCTGTTCAACCTCATCGAGAAGGCCGGCGGCGTTGTGGTGGGCGAGGAGTCCTGCACGGGCTCGCGCTACTACAAGGACCTGGTCGACGAGTCCGGCGAGACGGTCGACGAGATGCTCGATGCCATCGCCGAGCGCTACTTTAAGATCAACTGCGCCGTCTTTACGCCCAACGACCAGCGTATGAAGGACATTGTCCAGATGGCCAAGGACCTGCATGCCGACGGCATCGTCGACGTGGCTCTGCAGTTCTGCACGCTCTACGAGATGGAGTCGTTTGCCGTGGAGAAGGCCGCCGAGGAGGCCGGCATTCCGTTTATGCACATCACGACCGACTACGCCGGCGAGGACGCAGGTCAGCTGCAAACCAGGATCGAGGCTTTCTTGGAAACCATTTAGAGCTATCCGTCTCGGCGGCTTCCCCAGGCACCCGGTCTTGCCGTTCAAACCGTCGCTTGCGTCCCAAAGTACGCAGCGCTTCTCTTTCACGGCAACCTCGGGCACCTGGGAAAGCCGTTTCCTTGGTTGGTTAAAAGGTTTGTTAAGGAGCTATATGCCTGAATATATTGAGCAGCCGTTGCCGTCCACGTTTGAGGAGTTCAACGAGCAGCGCAAGGCGGCGTTTATTCGCGTCAAGGATTATAAGCAGGCGGGTAATCGCCTGGTCGGCTTTTTGTGCAGCTATACGCCGCTCGAGATTATCGATGCCGCGGGCGCCGCAAGTGTCGCTCTGTGCGGTACGTCCGATGAGGTGATTCCCGAGGCCGAGAAGGTGCTGCCGGCAAACCTCTGCCCGCTCATCAAGTCGACGTACGGTTTTGCCTATTCGCAAAAGTGCCCGTTTACGTACTTTAGCGACATGATCATCGGCGAGACCACCTGCGACGGCAAGAAGAAGATGTACGAGCTACTCAACGAGCTCAAGCGCACGCACATTCTGCACCTGCCGCAGGGTCGCGATCGCGCCTACGAGCGTGAAGGCTGGTACGAGGAGTGCCGCCTGCTCAAGGAGGAGCTCGAGAACTTCTACGGTATTACGATTACTGATGACGACCTGCGCGCCGCCGTCCGTCGTCGCAATCGCCTGCGTGCTGCCCAGCTCGAGATGTTTGCGCTGCAGGCCAACCAGCCGGCGGCCATGAGCGGCGTCGACCTGATGAGCACCATGTTCGCCGGTACGTTCAGCTTTGATATCGAGGCCTATACGCAGCAGCTGGAGCAAAAGGTCGCCAAGCTGCGTGAGTCCTACGAGGCTGGCGAGCGCCCGATTGCGGCGGATGCCAAGCGCATTCTGATCACTGGCTGCCCGGTGGGCGGCGTGATCAACAAGATCGGCCGCACCATCGAGTCCAACGGTGGTGTGGTCGTGTGCATGGACGACTGCTCGGGCGAGCGCACGGCGGCCATGATGATCGACCCGGATGCTCCCGACATCCTGCGCGCCATCGCCGACCGCTACCTGGACATCAACTGCTCGGTCATGACGCCTAACGAAGGCCGCATGGGAAACACGCTGGCTATGTGCGAGAAGTACCATGTCGATGGCGTGGTAGAGAGCGTGCTGCAGGCGTGCCACACCTTTAACGTGGAGAGTGCGCGCATGCAGGAGGCTGTCGAGGGTGCGGGTATTCCGTACATGAAGATCGAGACCGATTACAGCAACGGCGACATGGGCCAGATCGAGACCCGCATCGCCGCCTTCATCGAAACCCTCTAGCTTCCTCAGGCGCCGGATCTTGCTCCTCAAACCGTCGCTTGCGTACCCAAAGTACGCTGCGCTCCTCTTTCGGGGCAATCTCCGGCACCTGAGAAACCTAGAGCTAAGGCGCCTGAACGCGCCGCTACCTTTGATGTTCAGATTGGAAGAGAGCCATGATAGGGATCGGGATCGATATCGGGTCTACGGCGGCTAAGGCTGCTGTGGTCGACGGGGAGGGTTCGGTGGCGTGGACGTGCGTGCAGCCAACCGGGTTCTCCTCGGTCGATGCGGCCGAGCGGCTGCGCGAGGCACTGGCAGCGGCCGGCTATGACGTGGCTGCCGACGACGTGCGCGTGGTCGCGACCGGCTACGGCCGTGTCGCGGTGCCCTATGCGCACAAGGTCGTGACCGAGATTACCTGCCACGGCACCGGTGCCGTGCGCCTGTTTGGCGATCACGGCACGGTGATTGACGTGGGCGGCCAGGACACCAAGGTCATCCAGCTTAAAGGCGGCCGCGTGGCCAAATTTGCCATGAACGACAAGTGCGCTGCCGGCACGGGGCGCTTTTTGGAGATCATGGCCGACCGCCTGGGCATTTCCCAGCAGCAGATGGCAGACCTCGCCCGCACCGGCGAGCCTACCAAGATTTCCAGCATGTGCACCGTGTTTGCCGAAAGCGAGGTTATCAGCCTGATCGGTCGCGGCGAGCCGCGCGAGAACATTGCGCGTGGCGTGATCGACAGCGTGGTCTCGCGCGTGGCGACCATGGCCGGGCAGGCCGCGGGCGCCCCGTACTACCTGACCGGTGGCCTGTGCGAGAACGCCTTCGTTGTGGAGCGGTTGGGCGAGCTACTGGGGTCGCCGGTGACCACCTCGCCCCAGGCCCGCTTTGCCGGAGCGATCGGCGCAGCGATTCGCGCACAGGCACTAGGGTGATGTATCGGCCGTGGAAGCGCGTTCATGCGTATACTGGGAAGCATTGTTTGTGTTTGAGGGGAGGTATCGATGACAGGCGATCAGATGAGGCTTACGTCTATGACGGCTGCGAGTGGTTGAGCCGCTAAGTTGGCTCCTGGAGCCCTCGCCCAGGTCCTGGGCGACTTACCCAATGTGCATAACGACAACCTGCTCGTGGGGTTCGATACCTCCGACGATGCGAGTGTCTTTCGTCTTGGCGAAAACCTGGGCCTCGTGCAGTCCGTCGACTTCTTCCCGCCGATGGTCGACGATCCCTATCTGTTCGGCCAGATCGCCGCAGCCAACTCGTTGTCGGACATCTACGCCATGGGCGGGCGGCCGAGCCATGCTATGAACTTGCTGTGCATTCCGAGCTGTCTGGGCGTTGAGGTTGCCGGTCAGATTCTGGCGGGCGGCGCCGACAAGTGCGTCGAGGCGGGTTGCTCCATCGCGGGCGGTCACACCATCAACGACGACGAGCCCAAGTACGGTCTGTCCGTGAGCGGTTTTGTCGCGCTCGACCGCATGCTCGCCAACAGCGGCGCACGCGTGGGCGATGTTCTGCTGCTGACCAAGGCGATCGGCTCGGGCATCATCACCACGGCTATTAAGGGCGAGCTCATCGAGCATGACGAGGCCGCAGCCATGTTTGACTCGATGCGCGCCCTCAACGAGGCGCCGATTCGTCTGGCCGAGGGACTTGAGCTTCACGGCTGCACCGACATTACGGGCTTTGGTCTGATCGGGCACGCGTGCGAGATGGCCGAAGGCTCGGGCGTGCAGATTGAACTTGCGTCGGGGGCGGTGCCGCTCTTTGATCAGGTGCTCGACATGGCACGTCTGGGCATTATCCCCGCGGGCTCCTATCGCAACCAGGACTTCTTTGGCCCGCGCGTGGCTGCCGACGAGAACCTGGAGCCGGGTATGCTCGACGCGCTGTACGATCCACAGACGTCTGGTGGCCTGCTTATCGCGGCACCTGCTGCCGATGTGGATGAGCTTGCGCGCCGTCTGCATGCCGAAGGACGTATCGCCGCCGTTGTCGGGCGCGTGTGCGAGGCGGAGCCGGGCGGTCCTGCCGTCCGCGTTGTTCGCTAGCCCGCACGCTTATGTAACTGTTTATCGTTCTCTAGAACGGTTCTTTCGAAAGGATTTTGCTATGTCTACCAAAATTGAAGTCAATGCCATGGGCGATGCCTGCCCGCTGCCCGTCGTCAAGACGCTTAAGGCACTCAAACAGCTTGATGGCGAGGGTGCCGTGGTGACCTCGGTCGATAACGAGACCGCCGTCAAGAACATCTCCAAGATGGCGCAGGAGAAGGGCTGCACGGCCTCGGTCGAGAAGATCTCGGACGCCGAGTGGCACGTGACCGTCACGACCGCCGGTGCCGTGGCCGTTGCGGACCCCGAGCAGGACGGTGCCGCTTTCTGCGACGCCAACGCCGGCAAGGGCAAACTCGTCATTTCCGTCTACACCGATTGCATGGGCCGTGGCGACGACGAGCTGGGCCACAAGCTCATGAAGGCGTTTATCTTTGCCGTGACGCAGCAGGAGGAACTGCCCGCGACCATGCTGTTCTACAACGGCGGCGCCAAGCTCACCGTCGAGGGCTCGCCGGTGCTCGACGACCTGAAGGGCCTGGCGGAGCAGGGTGTCGAGATTCTCACCTGCGGCACCTGCCTGGACCACTATGGCATTAAAGACCAGCTCGCGGTGGGCGAGGTCACCAACATGTACGTGATCGTGGAGAAGATGGAGCAGGCCGTGCGCGTCGTGCGCCCGTAGCGTATTGGTTGGAGTTGCCATGAGGGAGAAGCGCCCGGCGCTTGTCATCACGTTTCCCACCACGGCGGCCGCCATGGGCTGCGAGTCCCTGTGCATCGAGCGCGGCCTTCCCGGGCGAACGATTCCCGTGCCCGGGGAGGTCGCTGCCGGCTGCGGTCTGGCGTGGAAGGCGTTGCCTGCAGATGAGGAACTGCTACGCGGCGAGCTTGCCGCGGCAGGCGTTCCCACCGAGGGCTTTACCGTGATCGATATGTGGGAGGTCGTGCGATGATCTACCTGGATAACGCGGCGACGACCATGCACAAGCCGCAGACGGTCATCGATGCCGTGACGCAGGCGATGTGCTCGCTTGGCAATGCCGGGCGCGGTGCCACGTCTGGTGCCCTCGATGCCGCTCGTACGATTCACGCTTGCCGTGCCAAACTCGCGCGCCTTTTGGGTTGCCCGAGGGCGGATCATGTGTGCTTTACGCCCAACTCCACGGCGGCGCTCAACACCGTCATCAATGGCGTGGTGCGTCCCGGTGACCGCGTGGTCACGACGGTGCTCGAGCACAACTCGGTGCTGCGTCCGCTCAATCGCCTGGCGACGGAGCAGGATGTGGCGGTTGAGCATGCGGGCTGTGACGCGAATGGCGCGCTCGACTACGACGAGCTCGAGCAGCTGGTCACGCAGGGCACGCGTGCCGTGGTGGTGACGCATGCCTCCAATGTGACCGGCAACGCGGTCGACATTGCACGCGTGGCCGCCATGGCCCATGCGGTCGGCGCGCTTGCGATCGTCGATGCCTCGCAGTCTGCCGGCACGGCGCATATCGATATGCGCGCCATGGGGCTCGACGTCGTGTGCTTTACCGGCCACAAGGGGCTCATGGGTCCGCAGGGGACTGGCGGCCTGGCCGTGGCGGAGGGTGTCGACGTGGCGCCCTGGGCCATGGGCGGCACCGGTGTACACAGTTTCGATGAGCTGCAGCCGCTGGAGTGGCCCACGCGCCTGGAGGCGGGCACGCTCAACGGTCACGGCATCGCAGGACTTTCTGCCGGCCTCGACTTTATCGAGGCGCAAGGCGGGGTCGAGGCGATTGCGGCACATGAGCGCGCGCTTGCCGAGCGCTTCCTCGCCGGCGTTCGCGAAATCCCCGGCATTGCGCTCTACGGTGCGTTTGACCAGCCTGTGCGCTCGGCGATCGTCTCGCTCAACGTGGGCGATATCGACTCTGCCGAGATCTCGGACGCGCTTATGCAAGGGTGGGGGATTGCGACGCGCCCCGGTGCCCATTGCGCTCCGCTCATGCACCGCGTGCTCGGGACCGAGCGCCAGGGTATCGTTCGCTTTTCGTTTGGGTATTTCAACACGGCCGAGGAAGTCGACACCGCGATTGACGCTTTGCGCGATTTAGCCTGCTAGAGCGTATATACTTGCGGGACGGGTCTTTTGCCCGTCCCGTTTTTGTTTCGACCCGAAAGGTGTGCCTATGGCCTCATCCGCCCCGCGCGGCCTGCGCTCCGACCATGTCGTTACCGTCGGCATTGCGCTGTTCTCGATGCTCTTTGGCGCTGGTAACCTCATCATTCCGCCGTTGCTGGCACTTCAGGCCGGCACAGCCACGCCGCTTGCCATGATCGGCTTTTTGATTGCCGCTATCGGTCTGCCTGTTATGGGCTTTATCGCCGTCGCGCTCGCCGGAACGGCGCGCGAGCTTGCCGGCCGCGTGCATCCTAAGTTTGGCGAATTCTTCGTTGCGGCGGTCTACCTGGCCATCGGTCCGTGCCTGGCCATTCCGCGCACAAGCTCTACAGCGTTCGAAATGCTGGTGCCGCTGCTGCCCGAGGGCGTTTCGCTCGGCGCAGCACGTCTGGTGTTTGCCATCGGGTTCTTCGTCGTCGCGTTTGTGCTCACGCTGCGCCCAGGTGTCATCACGCGCGTGCTCGGCCGCATTACGGGCCCCGCGCTCATTGCGCTCATCGTGCTGGTCGTGGGTGCTGCCGTGATCTCGCCGCTGGGACCGGCTGCCACGCCGCAGGCCCCCTACAATGCCGGTGCTGCCGTGCAGGGCTTTCTGACCGGCTACCAGACCATGGACCTGCTTGCGTCGCTCGCCTTTGGCATCATCATCGCCGAGACCATCCATGAGCTGGGCGTTACCGACGACAAGCGCGTCGCTTTTGAGATATCGCGTTCCGGTGTGATCGCCGGCGTGCTCATGGCCATCATCTACTGCGGCTTGGGCCTTGCCGGCATGCAGCTCGGCACCGTGATGCCCGACGCTACCAACGGCGCCGCCATCCTTGCCCGCTCTGCCTCCATGCACTTTGGGCTTGCAGGCACGGTTGTGGTCTTCGCCATCTTCTTTCTCGCCTGCATGAACGTGTGCATTGGCCTTATCAGCTGCTGCTCGCGTTACTTCTGCGAGACGTATGTGGTCGAAGGGGGAGTGGAGGCTTCCGAGGAGGCCATGCGCCGTCCTTTTGCGATTCTTGCCTTTGTGTTCGCGGCGTTTTCGTGCGTGCTCTCCAACGTGGGCCTCGACGTGATTCTTATGTTCTCGGTGCCTATGCTCAACGCCTTGTATCCCGTTGCCATCGTACTGGTACTGATGGGCCTGGTGCACGGCTTTTGCGACGCTCATCCGCAGGTGTGGGTGTGGGTCGGCGGCGTTGTCGCGGTGCAGAGTGTGATCACCTCGGTCCGCGATGCGTTCTTTGCAGGTGCGTGGCTGCCGTTCGATGTGCTGCCGCTTGCGGACATTGGAGCCGCGTGGGCGCCGGTTGCCGTGGTTGCCTTTGTGATCGGTCTGCTCCATAGTCGTTTTGTCGCACATTCGAGGAGCTAAGGCATCAATGCTTGCACAGGCGGGGAGTCTCCCCTATAATTTCCTTCGCTTTGGGACACGCAAGGTTTAGACCTTAGCTGCTCAACACCTTCGGGACGTGGCGCAGTTTGGTAGCGCGCCTGCTTTGGGAGCAGGATGTCGCAGGTTCAAATCCTGTCGTCCCGACCATATCTTGCGGGCGTAGTTCAATGGTAGAACCCCAGCCTTCCAAGCTGATGACGCGGGTTCGATTCCCGTCGCCCGCTCCATAAGATAGATGAATGGCTCTGGTTCCTTTTGGGACCAGAGCCATTTTCGTAAGTGTACGGGGTGACGGAATCGATGTCGCCCCACGTCCCACCTAAGCTGCGGTGAAATAGTTTCTGAAAAGCCCGAATAAGCCTAATAACCCCAAATCAAGGAACTATTTCGCCACGACGTAGAAGGGATGGGGTTAGTGGCGACCGTGGTGGCGGAGCTTGTCGATGGTGGAGTCGGTGCTGCGGCTGCGGACTTCGGCAGCGGTTTGGCGCTTGCGGCGGTAGTCAATCATGCCTTGAATGATGGGCTTGCCAAAGCTCACGACATCATCGTTGTAGATGGCGGTTCGGGCTGCGAGGAGGCAGTCGGTAAAGTCCATATGGGTCTTGCCAAAGAGTTTGACGGCAAGGGCGACAACGGTGGGCTCGTCGACCATGACGTCATCGAGCAGCCTTTTCAAGGCCGCAGCAATCTCAACGCGGGGAACCTTATAGACGTCGCGCAGCGTGACCACGACGCGCGTGATGATTTCGGGGTAGACGCGAGCGGTGCGTGTGGCGATGACCTTGGCGGCGCGCGGTGACAGAACTTCGTCGTCGTCAAGCAGGTAGCGTAGGATGACGGTCTCGTCGATGATGGTGCTACTCATGGATATCTACTTCCTCGGGACCCAAAACCGACTCGTCGCTTTCTGTGGCTAGGTATTCAATCCAGGCATTGCGCTCCTCGGAGCGGCGATTGGGGTTCCCATATGCTTTGAGCAGTCCATAGGCGGCCGTGCCGTCCTTGGAGCGCACGGCGACCGGCTGAAAGGGGAGCTTGCGCATCAAAATACTCTGCGCGACAAATAGACGGACAGCCTCGGCGAGCGATGTGCCCATGGCGTCGTAGAGACGTTCGGCATGCTGCTTGTCTTCCTCGCGAATGCGCACCTGCAGGATGGCTCGTTTTTGAGTCGATGACATCACTGGCCTCTCTTAATGAGCGTGCAATTTGAATAGTCAAATACATCATCGGCTAATAATAACCAATCTTACAACCACTACTTTATTGCACTAGAGTAATTGAGTGTAAACGATATTACAAACGTACTACATCCTTCAGAAGCGAGCGTGAAATCTTTCGTGGATGTACGCATGTAATACACTCACCTTTATAGCTATTCGAGAATAATTCCAACCTGCCAAAACCCCTGCAATACACCCGTATTGCAGGGCCTATGCTCAAGTTTGCCCCCTGCAACTGCGTATATTTAACCTGTATATCGTTGGAGGAATTCTATCGAAGTGCCTGTTTCGCCGCATGCATTCGATACGCCGATGCCGGACCACGGGCGGTCCGGGGCTACGTCGACAGGATCTCTCCGGCATGGGATTCAGGAGGGAGTGAACAACATGGGCAATAAACGAGTCGTGGCTGATTCTTCACGCTGCATTGGGTGCCAAACCTGTATGGCGGCGTGCATCGAAGCACACGATATTCCCGGCAACATCGCCGCACCTCGCTTGCGCGTAACGCGCACCTACGAGATTTCCGCGCCGGTGGCATGTCACCACTGCGAGGACGCTCCGTGCGCCAAGGCCTGCCCCACGGGCGCCTTGTTCTTTGATCCAAAGAACCATCGTATCGGCGTCAATGAGGACAACTGCATCGGCTGCAAGAGCTGCGTCATGGCATGCCCCTTTGGCGCCGTGAGCGTGGCGACCACGCAGGTTCCGGTCTTGATGGGCGACGTTCGCGTGGGTTCGCAGACCAAGAGCTTCGTGCTCAAGTGCGACCTGTGCGTGGACCGTCCCGGCGGTCCGGCGTGTGCCGAGGCGTGCCCGACCAAGGGCCTCACCCTGGTTGACGAGGAGCGCCTGGCAGAACTGACTGCCGAGCGTGCCCGCGCCACCATCGAAAACGAGGCGTAAGCGTTGGGGCGACAGGCCCAATGATTGTCAAATTAGTACCGAGTAATCGGTAGCAGAAAAAGGAAGGAGGGTGTCATGGAGAAGCATAAAGTGATCTGCCCGTACTGCGGCGCCGGTTGCCAGTTCAACCTCCTGGTCCAAAACGGCCAGGTCGTGGGCACCGAACCGCTCAACGGCATCACCAACCAGAGCGAGCTGTGCCTTAAGGGCATGAGCGGCTACGACTTCATCAACGACACCAAGATCTTGACTCCTCGCGTACTGCACCCGATGATCCGCCGCACTAAGGGCGCGGATCTTGAGCGCGTAAGCTGGGACGAGGCACTGGATTTCACCGCATCTAAGATGCAGGCCATAATTGACGAATATGGTCCTAACGCTGTCATGACCACTGGCTCTTCGCGAGGCGGCGGCAATGAGGCGAACTACGTCATGCAGAAGTTTACGCGTGCGTGCATCGGCACCCACAGCGTGGACAACTGCGCCCGTACTTGACACGGCCCTACTGTCCTCGGTCTGATGGACACGGTTGGTTCAGGTTGCATGTCATGCTCCATCCCCGGTATGGAGGATGCGGGCTGCATTTTCCTCTTCGGCTATAACCCTGCCGATTCGCACCCCATCGTCGCAAGGCGTATCGTGCGAGCCAAAGAAAAGGGTTGCAAGATCATCGTCGCCGATCCGCGCCATATCGAAACTGCGCGTATCGCCGATCTCTACCTTCCGATCAAGAACGGTTGCAACGTTGCGTTCCTCAACGCCTTTGCCAACTGCTTGGTCAACGATGGCCTCTACGACAAGGAATTCGTCGCCGAGCACACGAACGGCTTTGACGAGTGGTGGAAGACCATCAAGAACTACACTCCCGAATCCGTACAGGACATCACGGGTGTCGAGCCCGCGTTGATCCACCAAGCTGCCGAGATGTACGCCACGGCGAAGCCTTCCGCCATCATTGGCTGGGGCATGGGCGTATGCCAGCAGAAGCAGAACCTGAAGACGGTGCACACCATCGCCTCCATCGCCTGCGTTGCCGGCCAGATCGGCAAACCCAATTCCGGCCTCGCGCCCGTGCGTGGTCAGAACAACGTCCAGGGCTCCTGCGATATGGGCATGCTGCCCAACCTGTACCCTGGCTACCAGAAAGTCACCGACCCGGCTGTGCGTGCCAAGTTTGCCAAGGCTTGGGGCGTGCCCGAGGAAAAGCTCCCGCTCGAGGAGGGCTACAAGCTCACCGACCTGGGCCACCTGGTCGACGAGGGCAAGGTGCACTGCTTCTACAACTACGGCGAGGACCCGGTCCAGACCGAGCCCGATTCGGCCGGAATGCGCAAGACGCTCTCCGAGCTGGATCTGTTCATTTGCCAGGACATCTTTATGACGCAGACGACCATGCTCGCCGACGTCATCCTGCCCGCTACCTCTTGGGGCGAGCACGAGGGTGTCTTTACCGCATCCGACCGTAGCTTCCAGCACTTTGACGCGGCCGTTCCGCCCAAGGGCGAGTGCCGTCACGACTGGGAGATCTTCGCGGATCTGTCCACGCGCATGGGTTACCCCATGCACTACGACAACACCGAGCAGATCTGGAACGAGTGCATTAGCCTGTGCCCCAACTTTGTGGGCGCAACCTACGAGAAGATGGCTCCCGAGGGCGGCTACGCCCAGTGGCCCGTCAAGAGCACCGATGTGAACGACCACGGTACGCCCGACATGTTCGCTGGTGGCAAGTTCACCACCAAGGACGGCCGCGCCAACCTGATGGCGCACGACTGGGAGGCGCCCTCCGAGCTTCCCGACGATGAGTACCCGCTCATTCTGTGCACCGTCCGCGAGGTCGGCCACTACAGCTGCCGCTCTATGACCGGCAACTGCAAGACGCTGGCGCTGCTCGCCGACGAGCCCGGCTTTGTCCGCATGAATCCCGCGGACGCCCAGGCGCGCGGCATCAAGAACGGCGATATCGTCTCGATTCACAGCCGCCGCGGCCAGGTATACAGCCGCGCCGACGTGAGCGACCGTATCAATAAGGGCACGGTCTATATGACCTACCAGTGGTGGATCGGCAAGTGCAACGAGCTGACCATGCACAAGGTCGACCCGGTCTCGCATACGCCCGAGGACAAGTTCTCCGCCTGCCAGGTCGACGCCATTGCCGACCAGGTTTGGGCAGAGGGCGAGGTGGAGCGTCAGTACACCGAGCTCAAGCAGGCTCTGGTCGACGCCGCCGCTCCCCAGGACGTTGAGCCTGGCGCCGCCAAGTTCGACGACGAGACGCACGTGAATCAAATCGTGTAGTCCCGTTTTCGTTGGCTTTTTGGGCCGGGCGTCCCGTACGTTCGGGAGCCCGGCCCGTTATTTTGAAAGGAAGTGGGGATGAACCGCTTCATCGACATCAACCCGGAGAGGTGCATCGGCTGCGGAACATGCCAGTCCGCCTGTGCTGACGCCCACCGGATGCAGGGTCTTCAGGATACGCCGCGCCTGGCGCTCGTGAAGACCGGCGGTATTTCGGCCGCCCTTGCCTGCCACCATTGCGAGGGTGCCCCCTGCGCCGAGGTTTGCCCGGTGAATGCCATCGAGCACGATGGCGACCGCATCCACGTCAAGGAGCAGGAGTGCATCGGGTGCAGGCTGTGCGCCATCGCGTGCCCCTTCGGAGCCATCCATCCCGATGGCACGTCTATCGCCGGTGTCGCAGGCATGTGCGATCCGACGCCTTCGTATCCTAAGACCCTGAGCAGCCTGCTTACGTGGGCTCCCGGCCAGTATACCTGCGCTGTCAAGTGCGACCTGTGCACCTTCGATCCAGACGGCCCGCATTGTGTGGCGGCGTGCCCTACCAAGGCGCTGACCGTCATGGGTGGCGCGGCCGATCGCGAGCTCGACGAGGCCAAGCGCCTGCGCTCGATCGAAAACGGTCCGGTCGTCGACGTTACCGCTGTGGCCCAGGGCCTGTCCGAGAAAGCAGAAGGGAGCGTAAACAATGGATAGCATGACGCTGTTTATCGCATCGCTTGCCGTCTCGTGCATCGGTGCGCTCGCCTCGGTTCTGCCGATCAAGGCCGATAACGCCGCCAAGACCGCCGGCTGCCTTATCGGCGCCGTCGCCGCGGTGCTTTCGTTTGTGGCCGGTATCCAGGCCGTGCTGGGCGATGTCACGTCGGTCGACACCATCGTGTTTTTCCCGTTTGCCCATTTCCAGCTGCTGCTCAATCAGCTGTCCGGCCTGTTCGTGGCGCTCATCTCGGTGCTCGCGTTTGCCGGCTCGATCTACGGTCTCAACTACTTTGATGAGTACCCGGGCAAAAAGGGCCGCGCCGGCTTCTTCTTTAACACCTTTGTGGCGTCCATGATGCTCGTCATCACCGCCGACAACGTGTTTTGGTTCCTGGTCGCCTTTGAGCTCATGTCGCTGACCTCGTACTTCCTGGTCGTGATCGAGGAGAACGAGAACTCCATTCATGGCGGTTGGCTCTACTTTGTGATCGCGCACGTGGGCTTTGTGCTCATCATGGCGAGCTTCCTCACCATGACCAACTTCGCCGGTGGCTCGTTTGCCTTTGCGGATTTCCGCGCTACGCAGTTTAGCCCCGCGGTCGCATCTGTGTGCTTCGTGCTCGCCTTCTTTGGCTTTGGCGCCAAGGCCGGTATCATCCCGCTGCACGGCTGGCTGCCCAAGGCGCATCCCGAGGCACCGTCCAACGTGTCGGCCCTCATGTCCGGCGGCATGATCAAGATCGGTATCTTCGGCATCCTCAAGGTGGGCCTCGACCTGCTCTCCGCCTCGGGCGTTCAGGTCTGGTGGGGTCTTATGGTCATGGTCTTCGGTGCGATCTCGTCGGTCCTCGGCGTGGCCTTCGCCCTGCAGGAGCATGACATCAAGCGCCTGCTGGCCTATCACTCCGTCGAGAACATCGGCATCATTCTGCTCGGCGTCGGCGCCTCCATGGCCGCCATGGCGCTCAACTCGGTCGGCATCGCCGTCCTGGCTCTGATGGCCGCCCTCTACCACACGTTTAACCACGCGATGTTTAAGGGCGAGCTGTTCTTGGGCGCCGGTGCGCTGCTGTACTCCACGGGTACGCGCAATATGGAGAAGATGGGCGGCCTGTTCCGTCGTATGCCGGCAACGGCCATCTGCTTCCTCGTCGGCGCGCTTGCCATCTCGGCCATTCCGCCCTTCAACGGCTTTGTGTCCGAGTGGTTTACCTACCAGTCGCTGTTTAACGCCGCCATGCAGAGTGACAAGGCCGTCATGATCGTGGCCGTGTTCGCTGCCGTCGCGCTTGCCATTACCGGCGCGCTGGCTGTCACGTGCTTCGTCAAGGCCTATGGTGTCTCCTTTGCCTCCGCGCCCCGCTCCGAGGCCGCGGCCAATGCCAAGGAGGTTCCCGCCCCCATGGTATTTGCGCAGGGCCTGCTCGCGGCCATCTGCGTCGTGCTGGGCATTGGCGCTCCCGTGATCGCGCCCGTGCTGGTCGATGTCGCCGCGTCCGTGCTGCATCCGTACGGCGGCGTGTTTGCCGCCGAGGGCATGGAGCTCATGAACCAGTACTCCGGCGCTGCCACCTCCACGCCCGCGATCGCTATTGCGCTCGTGGTGCTCGTCGGTCTTGCCTGCGGTTATCGCAAGCTCAAGACCGTCGGCAAGGTGCAGAAGTCCCAGCCGTGGGCATGCGGCTATGCTCCCAACGAGCATATGCCCGTCGTGGCCACGACCTTTGCCTCCGAGGTGTCCTGGTTTATGCAGCCGCTCTACACGCTGCGCGACCGCTGCACGGCCGTCTGCTGGTCCATCGCGCACTTCTTCCAGAAGCTCACCGGTGTGGCCGAGGCTGTGGAGCCCGTACCCGACAAGGTTCTCGTCGATGCCCCGCATAAGGGTGTCGAGAAGCTCGCCGACCTCGCGACTAAGCTCGAGGGTGGCAACTACAGCATCTATATCTGCTACATCGTCGCGGCACTCGTGGTGTTCCTCGTGCTCGCCGTGCAAATGGGTTAAGGAGGGGAGAGCATGAACAACATCGTACTTGCCGTTCTGCAGGGCGTGGTCGTCATGGCCGTCGCGCCGTTCTTCTCCGGTCTCGGCCGCGTGATCCGCGCCAAGATGCACAACCGTCGCGGCCCCAGCATCATGCAGGACTATCGCGACCTGGCCAAGCTCTTTGCGCGCCCCGAGTCCCAGAGCGAGGACGCGAGCTTTGCGCTGCGCATTATGCCGCCGCTGTTCTTCGCCGTCGCCTTTATGCTCGCGATGGGCCTGCCGCTCTTTACGGCGCAAAGCCCCATCCCGGTCTTTGGTGACGCCATCACCATCATGTACAGCCTGGCGCTCGCCCGCTTCTTCTTCGCCCTCTGCGGCGTGGATTCGTCCAACGCCTACGCCGGTATCGGCGGCGTTCGCGAGCTGCTCATGAGCGTGCTCATCGAGCCGTCCATGCTGCTGGCGCTGTTTGCCGCCGCCCTGGTGTGCGGTTCCACCGACATCGCCGCCATGGGTCAGCACATCATGACGGGCGCCATCGACGCGCCGGTCGCCGTAATCCTCGCCGGCATCGCCTTTGCGATTGCCTGCTACATGGAACTCGGCAAGCTGCCGTTTGATCAGGCCGAGGCCGAGCAGGAGCTTCAGGAGGGCCCGCTCGCCGAGCTTTCCGGCCCGTCGCTTGCGATGGCCAAGCTCGCCATGTCCATGAAGCAGGTCCTGGTCGTCGCCTGGTTCTGCGCGATCTTCGTCCCCTGGGGCGAGCCAGCGACCGTGGGCGCCGCCGCTGTTCTGGGTGCAGTCATCTTCCTGGTGAAGTGCCTGATCGATTTTGTCGTATGCGGCGTGATCGAGAACTCCTGCTCGCGCTCGCGTTTTAAGGTGCTTGGCAATCAGACCTGGGCCGTCGTGGGCATCGCCGTTCTGGCGTTTGTCTTCGTGGTCGTCGGCGTGTAGGAGAAGGGAGAAACAATGTCATTTGCAGTCAGTCTGTCCCTTCTCGGCTTGGTCGCTATCGCGGCCCCGATGGTGGCCTCGGTGCTCGTCGCCCTGTTCCCCCGTCCGTACGCCAAGTGGTTCAGCGTTTTGGGTGCCGCCGTCTCGACGGTCTGCACCATCGCCCTCGCCGCGAATTTCGCTGGCGCCGGCATGCCCGACACGCAGGTCCCCCTGATCTCGTTTGGGCAGACCCTCGTCATGGGATTCACCTTCGATCGCATGAGCACGCTGCTCGCGCCCGCCTTTGTGGGTATCGGCCTGCTTGTCGTGATCTATTCGATTCCCTATATGAGCGAGAATAACCGTGAGCATCCCGACGCACCGCGTCGTCGCTTCTACGCGTACCTCGCGACCTTCATCGGCGCCATGGCCGGTCTCGTGTACAGCTCGACCCTTTTGGGCCAGCTCGTGTTCTTTGAGATCACGGGTGCGTGCTCTTGGGGCCTCATTAGCTACTACATGACGCCTACGGCCAAGAAGGCCGGCATGAAGGCTCTGATCATTACGCATATCGGTGCGCTCGGCCTGTATCTGGGCGCCGCCATCGTGTTTGCCCATACCGGCACCTTCGCCATTACCGCGATTGCCGGCCTCGACGCCAAGCTCAAGGCTATCGTCCTTTTGCTCGTGCTGTTTGCGGCCTGGGCCAAGTCCGCACAGGTTCCCATGTACATGTGGCTGCCTTCGGCCATGGAGGCGCCGACGCCTGTTTCGGCCTACCTGCATGGTGCCTCGATGGTTAAGGTCGGCGTGTGCGTGTTCGCGCGTGCACTCGTCTCTGCCGGTGAGATTCCCGAGATCGTGGGCTGGGTCGCCATTATCGACGCCATGGTCACCATGCTCTTTGGCTTCCTTATGTACCTGCCGCAAAAGGACATGAAGCGCCTGCTGGCCTTCTCCACGATCGCCCAGCTCTCCTACGTGTTCTTTGGTCTGGGCCTTTCGGTCTTTGGCAGCCAGCTGGCCTTTGATGGCGCCGTGTGCCACATCTTTAACCACGCTTTCGCCAAGACGCTGTTCTTCCTGATTGCCGGTTCGTTCTCCTTTACGCTCGGCACGCGTATGCTGCCCAAGCTTCGCGGCATCGTAAAGAAGTACCCGATCTCGGGCGTGGGCTTCGGTGTCGCGGCACTCGCCATTGCCGGCGTGCCGCCCATGAACACGTTCTTCTCGAAGTTCCAGATCATCGCCGGCGGCTTCTCTGTGGGTGCCGGCAACGTTGCGATCCTGGTGCTCGTGTGCATCATGGTCGCCGAGACCGTTGCCACCTTTGCCTGGTTCCTTAAGTGGATGGGCTATTGCCTGCCCGGCGAGCCGAGCGAAGAGGTCGCTGCGGGTGCCCCGCTTCCCCGCGCGATGGCGTTCGTGTTCATCGTGCTCATCATCATGGTCATCGTCAGCGGCCCGCTTTCGGCCAGCTGGATCGGTTAGGAGGTAGAACGACATGGGTTATTCGATCGTCAACATCCTTGGCGGCCTTCTGATCGTCACGTCCACTATGGTGGTTGTATCCAAGAACATCAAACATTCCATCCACTGGTATGCGGTGCAGTCGCTGGTGCTCGTGGGACTGCTCGCCACGCTCGGTGTCACCACCGGTGCGCAGGAGCTGCTTATGTGGGCTGGATCTGCCTTTATCACTAAGGTCGTCCTGGTCCCTTACATCCTCAACCGCGCATATAAGAAGATGGGCGAGCCGAGCGATGCATCGCTCAAGGCCGGCCTTAAGCCCGCGTGGGCCATTTGCATCATCGCCGTCGAGGTCGCGATCTGCTTTGCCGTCGTGACGCAGATCAGCCTGCCCACGGCCGAGGTCGCAACGCCTGCGCTCGCCATTAGCTTCGCTCACTTCTTTGTGGGCCTTACCTGCATCATCTCGCAGCGCAACATCATGAAGCAGATCTTTGGATACTGCCTTATGGAAAACGGCAGCCACGTGACGCTCGCGCTTTTGGCCCCCACCGCTCCCGAGATCATCGAGATCGGTATCGCCACCGACGCCATCTTTGCCGTCATCATCATGTCCATCGTCGTGCGTCGCATTTGGGACGACTCCCACTCGCTCGATGCGCGCGACCTGTCCGAGCTGAGGGGGTAGTCCATGGAAACGTTGATTCTCGCCCTGCTCGCGACTCCTTTGGTGTTCTCGCTGGTCATGGCGTTTTTGCCCAAGAACACGTCCTATAACGTGTTTGCCGGTCTCAACCTGGTCTCCGTCGCAGCCGTCCTGGTGCTGTCGATTATGACGGCCGGTGACGTCCTTATGAGCGGCGAAACCGCGAGCGCTCTTGGCCTGTGGTTCCACCTCGATTCGCTGGGTGCCATCTTTGTGCTGCTCATCGGCTTTATCGGTTTTCTTACCGGGCTGTTCTCGCTGCCCTATGTAAAGGCCGATATCGAGGAGGGCTCCATGCCCGCCGAGCGCGCCAAGCAGTATTTTGCGCTGTTTAGCCTGTTCGTGTTCACCATGCTGCTCGCGTGCCTGTCCAACAACATGATCCTCACGTGGGCCGCCGTGGAGGCAACCACGCTTTCCACCGTGTTCCTCGTGGGTATCTACAAGAACAAGACGGCCCTCGAGGCTTCTTGGAAGTATGCGATGGTCTGCACCGCCGGCGTGGCCTTTGGCCTGTTCGGTACGCTGCTGATCTACGCCAACGCCGCCGACGTGATTCCCAACGCCCACGAGGCCGCGTTCCTGTCGTGCGTGCTGCCGTATGCCGACCAGTTCGACCCGACGCTCATGCGCCTCGCCTTTGCGTTTATCGTGATCGGCTTTGGCACCAAGGCCGGTCTGTTCCCCATGCACACTTGGCTACCCGATGCCCACTCCCAGGCTCCGAGCCCTGTTTCGGCCCTGCTCTCGGGTGTTCTGCTTAAGTGCGCCATGCTTGTGATCATGCGCTTCTACGGCTTTACCATCCAAGCCGTGGGCGCCGAGTATCCGCAACTTTTGCTGTTGATCGTCGGCACGCTGTCCATTTTGGTGGCGGCACTTTCTATGTTCCGCCAGGACGACCTCAAGCGCCGCTTTGCGTACTCGTCTGTGGAGAACGTGGGCGTTATCGCCCTGTGCCTGGGTATCGGTGGCCCTCTGGGTATCGCCGCGGCTCTGCTGCACTGCGTGTTCCACGGCTTTACCAAGACGCTTGCCTTCTGCGTGTCCGGCAACATCCAACACGCCTTTGGCACGCGTAGCCTGGCCAAGATCCAGGGCGTCGTCGAGGTTGCTCCCGCAACCGCCGCGCTCGCCATCCTGGCACTGCTCGGTCTTGGTGCCTTCCCGCCCTTTGGCATGTTTATCTCCGAGTTCCTGACTTTTGTCGCCGGTGTTACCGCCGGTCCCATGTGGCTGGTCGTCGTGGTCGCCCTCGGTCTTACCGTGGCCATCTCTGCGCTCACCCGCATCGCACTCAAGTCGGTATTCGGCCATGCGCCCCAGGGCATGGATAAGCATGAGGCCCCGGCGCTCATGCTTATCCCCGAAATCATCCTGGCTGTCATGATCTTGTGGTTTGGCATCGCCACCCCGCTGCCCCTCGTGCACGGTGTGGAGACTGCGACCGGCATCGTGCTCGAGCAGAGCACCGAGGAACTTCACGCGACGCCGATGTACCGCGCTGTGTTCGGTACCGAGACCGCTCAGAGCGAGGTGGAGTAACGAATGATTGAAACTGAGAACAAGGTGTATGCCCGTCGCTGCGAGAGCCATGTCGAGGCCCTGCGCCGCGCCGTTCCGGGCTGCATCGAGAAGGTCGAGTGGCAGTGCGTGGACCAGCTGACGATTACCGTCAAGCAGGACAAGCTGCCCGAGGCCGTCCACTACCTGTATTACGAGCGCTACGGCTGGATTCCCGTGATCATCGGCAACGATGAACGCAGTCTGTGCGGCCGTTACGCTGTGTACTACGTCATCTCCATGGAGGGGGAGGACCCCGGCTGGGTGACCGTGCGTACCGAGGTCGATCCCGCCAAGATGACGTTCCCGTCCGTGACGCCGTTCGTCCCCGCCTGCGTGTGGGGCGAGCGCGAGCTTCGCGACATGTTCGGCCTGATTCCCGAGGGTCTGCCCGACCGTCGCCGCCTGGTGCTTCCCGACGATTGGCCCAGCGGCCTGTACCCGCTGCGCAAGGACTCCATGGACTACCGCTTCCGTCCCGCTCCCGCGAGCGACATGGAAAACTACGAGTTTTTGGCCGATACCAAGGGCAAGGAGACCACGCTCGTTCCCATGGGCCCGTTGCACATTACCTCCGACGAGCCCGGCCACTTCCGCCTGTTCGTTGAGGGCGAGACGATCGTCGACGCCGACTACCGTCTGTTTTACGTGCACCGCGGCATGGAGAAGGTCGCCGAGACGCGCCTGAACTATGACGCCGTGACGTTCCTCGCCGACCGCATCTGCGGCATCTGCGGCTGCGCCCACTCGGTTGCCTATGCCGAGGCCGTCGAGCGCGCCCAGGGCATTCATGTCCCGCCGCGCGCCCAGTACATCCGCGCTATCATGCTCGAGGTTGAGCGCCTGCACTCGCATCTGCTCAACATTGGCCTGGCGTCGCACTACACGGGCTTCGACTCCGGCTTCCAGCAGTTCTTCCGCGTCCGCGAGAAGTCCATGGACCTGGCCGAGAAGCTCTCCGGTCACCGCAAGACCTACGGCCTCAACGTGATCGGCGGCGTGCGTCGCGACATTTTGGCCGAGCAGAAGCTTTCCACGCTCACGACCATCCACCAGCTGCGCTCCGAGGTTCAGGAACTCGTCGACGTCTTGCTCTCCACGCCCAACTTTATTGAGCGTACGAGTGGCATCGGCATCTTGGACCGCAAGATTGCACGCGACTTCTCGCCGGTCGGTCCGCTCATGCGTGGTTCGGGCTATGCCCGCGATGTGCGCTTTGACCATCCCTTCGACGGCTACGCCGATCCGGATATTCAGAAGATGCATGCTGCCACGGCAGACACCTGCGATGCCTTCGGCCGTACCGCCGTCCGCATCCAGGAGGTCTACGATTCGATCGACATGATCGAGACCATGCTCGAGAACTGCCCGTCGGGCCCCATCCTCACCACGGATTGGGAGTACACCCCGCACAAGTACGCCATCGGCGCCACCGAGGCACCGCGCGGCGAGGACGTGCACTGGGCCATGCTCGGCAACAACCAGAAGTGCTACCGCTGGCGCGCCAAGGCCGCCACGTACAGCAACTGGCCGGTCCTGCGCTACATGTTCCGCGGCAACACCGTGGGCGACGCGGCGCTGATCGTCGGCTCGCTCGACCCGTGCTACTCCTGCACCGACCGCGTGACGGTGACCGATGTTGCCGCCAAGCGCGACCACGTGCTCGACAAGGAGCAGTTCGAGAACGTCTGGCGCGACAAGTCGCCGCTTGCGGGCGAGGGCACCATGGCCGCTCCGCTCGATGAGGAGGCGCTCTAATATGCTGAAGCTTTGGAAGGTTAACGCCAAGGCCGGCGACGCGACGGTCAAGTACCCGTTTGCGCCGTTCCCCACCAACAAGGACATGCGCGGCAAGCCCGAGCACAACGCCGAGCTCTGCATTGCCTGCGGTGCCTGCGGCGTGGCGTGCCCGGCCGATGCCATTCGCATGGACACCGACCTTGCGGCCGATACCATCACCTGGTCGATCGACTATGGTCGCTGCATCTTCTGCGGCCGCTGCGAGGAAGCCTGCCCCATGGAGGCCATCAAGCTCACCGAGGAGTTTGAGCTGGCCGTCATGAGCAAGGACGACCTTACCAGCAAGAGCGTCTATACGCTCGAGCACTGCTCGCGTTGCGGTAAGCCGTTTGCCCCGCACAAGGAGATCGACTACGCCAAGCGCCTGCTGCAAAAGGCCGGCGGCATGGAGGCCGAGCAGGCCGCCCGTACCGTCGGTATGTGCCAGGAGTGCAAGCGTGAGCTCGACGCCCTGCGCGCCGCCTCTGCCGTAAAGACCGGCAACGCTGCTGGCATGGCTGCCAACGAGACGCTTGCGTCCGGTGAGCCCCAGGGCCCCGGCATGGAGTATCTGGGCGGCCACGGCATGAACCCGGAGTATATCGACCGCGAGCTCAACCCCGATGCGCCCGAGATTCCCGCCGGTCCGGCACCGGTCGAGGGCATCATCATGGATTTTGATACGAAGGAGGAGTAACCATGGCCGAACCCACGCTTTTGCCCGAGCGGCTTCAGTACCGCCCGACCAAGATCGAGCTCGACGAGAGCATCGAGAAGGCCAAGGCGACCCTTCTTAAGAAGATCAAGCGCTCGGTGTACGTCTACCGTGTTGACTGCGGCGGCTGCAACGGCTGCGAGATCGAGATCTTCGGTTCCATCACGCCCGTCTTCGACGTCGAGCGCTTTGGCATCAAGGTCGTGCCCTCGCCCCGTCACGCCGATGTGCTGCTGTACACCGGCGCCGTGACGCGTGCCATGCGTATGCCGGCCCTGCGCGCCTTTGAGGCCGCACCCGATCCCAAGATCGTGGTGTCCTATGGCGCGTGCGGCTGCACCGGTGGCATCTTCTACGACAACTACTGCGTCTGGGGCGGCACGGATAAGATCCTGCCGGTCGATGTCTATATCCCCGGCTGCCCGCCCAGCCCTGCGCAGACCGTCTACGGCTTTGCCATGGCGCTCGGTCTGCTGGACCAAAAGCTCCATGCCGAGACCACGGTGGAGGCCGCCGGCGAGCAAGCCGATATCCTGCACCCCGGCGTGCCGTACAAGCTGCGCGTTGCCATCGAGCGCGAGGCTCGCGCCATGAGCGGCTACCGTTACGGCCGCGATCTGGCCAACGAGTTTATGGATACGCTCGAGGGCGCGCCCAAGGGCGATATCCGCGGTGCCATGGCGCTGCTCATCGATAAGCAGGACGATCCGCGCCGCGTCGAGGTGTACTCGGCGCTGCAGGATCTGGTTCTGGCCGGAGGTCGCTAGATGGAGCTCACGGACCGCTCTGGTTACTTTGCGGGCCCCGGCATGCTCGGCGGCTCTTTTGGCGATGCCTCGCGCGCAAGCGACGAGGCCGCCGAGGGTGTCGCCGACCCCTGCCTGGGCCATGCGCCCGACCAGGTGGTCTTCTACGAGCTCACGCGTAAGTTTGTGGAGACCGAGGAAGACGTTCCCCAGGAGACCTGCGACGTGCTGTACTACACGCTCGCCGTGGGCCACCACACCGGCGTGCTCGACTGCTTTGAGCCGCGCCTGTCGGTGCCGGTTGATGTGTTCTATTCGCTCGTCGACGCGCTGCCGGAGGGGGAGGCCAAGACCAAGTTCGAGGCCATCCGCTCCTTTGGCGAGTGCCAGCTCGACAAGGCGGCGGTGCCGTCGCTGCTCGAGGCCTGCGATGCGCTGCTCGACGAGCGCGGTTTTCGCGGGTCGGCCAAGGCCGGCATTTCGGTGTTCGACGACGACTTTGGCCTGCATGCCCAGCAGGTCGCGTTCTTAATGAAGTTCCGCGATTTGGTGGAGCGCGTGCGCGATGTGTCGGGCGTGTATCTGACGGGAAGGTTGCAGTAATGGGTCACGTTGTGGATGGACGTGTGAACGGCGCCCCGTTTGCGGGTATCGTGCTCACGGCGGGAAGCGTGCTGCGTGCCGACGATGCTGCCGGCCCCGTGCTCTCCAAAAAGATGGAAGACGCGCCCATCGCCGGTTGGTACACCATCGACGGCGGGCAAACGCCCGAGGATGACATCATCGAGGTCAAGCGCGAACGTCCGCCGCGTTTGGTTTTGGTCGATGCCGCCGACATGGCGCTGCCCGTCGGCGCCATCCGCTTGCTCGACAAGCGCGATGTGGCCCGCAAGTCGATGTTCACCACGCATTCGCTCCCTTTGTCGATTCTGATCGAGGAAATCGAGCAATCGTGCGAAGATATCGTCTTCATAGGGATTCAGCCGGGCGACACGGAGTTCTACAACCCCATGTCCCCGGAAGTCTTTGACGCCGTCGACGCCGTGTGCGACGCCGTGGCCGCCAACGACTTTTCCCACTTTGTCCGCTTGGGGCAAGAGCAATAGGAGCGCTTGTCCCCGCTGATTAGGAAAGAAGTGATTGACATGGCAGATTCCAAGGCAGAGTATCCCGCTCCCGATTGCCTGGCGCCTGCCGCGATCGAGGCCAAGACCGAGACCGCCGGCGTGACCAAGGCCAACCTGCCGGTCGCAAAGGCCTTTCTGTTGGCAATGTTCGCCGGTGCGTTCATCGCCTTCGGCGGCCTGTTCTTTACGGTGTTTTTGAGCGATAGCACGCTGGGCTGGGGCGCCCAGCGCGTCGTTGGCGGCCTGTGCTTTTGCCTGGGCCTGGTGCTGGTGCTGGTGTGCGGCGCCGAGCTGTTTACCGGCAATTCGCTTATGGTCTGCGCACTCAAGAGCAAAAAGATTACCCTGGTTCAGATGCTCAAGGCTTGGGTCGTCGTGTGGGTCGGTAACTTTGTCGGTGCCCTGTTCATCGTCTTTTTGGTGTACATGGCCGGCATTTACAAGCTCAACGGCGAGGCGGTCGCCAATTCCATGGTGAGCGTCGCCGCCGGCAAGGTTACGATCGACTGGGTGACGATCTTCTTCCGCGGCATCCTGTGCAACATCTTTGTGTGCCTGGCCGTGTGGATCGGTACCGCCGGCAAGACTGTGGTCGATAAGGTTGTGGGCATTCTGCTGCCCATCGCCGCATTTGTGGCCTGCGGTTTTGAGCACTGCGTTGCCAACATGTACTTTTTGCCTATGGGCGCCGTGATGCACGCGTGCGGCTATGGTGCCGACGTCGCTGGCGCCGATGCACTTAACGTTGCAGGCATTGCGTTTAACCTGTCCGCCGCCACGCTGGGCAACATCGTGGGCGGCGCGGTCCTGATCGCGCTCGGCTACTGGTTTATCTACGCCAAGAAGTCCGAGGCGTAAGGTACCGTCTGTTTGACGTTGGGCCTCCCGCGGGGCGTTGCCGTGCGGGAGGCTTTTTGGGTCTTGTGCCCGTTGCCGGGCTATTGGCCTGTTGTGTTTGGCTGATGAAAGGGGTAATCGAGATGGCATCTGCTGTGGAGCGTGACGGTCGCGCTGTGGTGACCACATGCGGGGGATGCTATGCCGATTGTGCCTTTGCGGCACGCGTTGAGGACGGTCGCGTGGTGGCCGAGTTGCCGGTGCCGGGGCACCCGTGCGCGGCACGAGCCCTGTGCGCCCGCGGACGGCATCGTCTGGCAATGCCGTTTGACGAGCGCGATCGCATTGTGCACCCCATGCGACGCCGTCGGGATGGCTCGGGGTTTGATGCGATTACCTGGGACGAGGCGTTTGCTCAGATTGCCGAGCGCCTTGGGGGGATTATTGACGAGCGCGGGCCTCGTGCGCTGGGCATGACGCTCGGCGTTCCCTCGTTCGACCGCTACTGGGCGTATCGTTTTATGCATGCGCTGGGTTCGCCTAACGTATACGGTGCCGATGGCGCCTGCGAGGTAAGCCGGCTTACCGGTTGGGAGCACAGCCTGGGTTATAGTCCCGCCTCCGACCTGTCACATACCGACTGCATCATGTATCTGGGGCGTTCCATTGTCGATTCGTCGACGATGGGGGCCGTTGACGCGCTCAACGATGCGCGCCGGCGCGGGGCGAAGATCATCGTGGTTGACCCCCGGCGCAGCGGCTCGGCTGCGCTTGCTGATCGCTGGCTCCGCGTGCGCCCGGGCTGCGACTTGGCGCTGCTGTTGAGTATTGTCCACGTGTTGATTGCCGAGGACCTGTACGATCACGAGTTCGTGGACCGCTATACCACGGGTTTTGACGAGCTGGCGCAGGCGGCCCGTGCTTGGACGCCCGAGTGGGCCGAGTCGATGTGCGACGTGCCGGCCGCAGAGATTGTCGCCACGGCGCGCGATCTCGCTGCCGCCGCGCCTGCCGCTGTGGTGGATGCGGGCTTTCATGGCGGCATCGGTATCGCGTATGCCAATAGCACCCAGACCGCGCGCGCCATCTGCTTGGTCGATGTGCTGCTGGGCTGCATCGGGCATGCGGGCGGCGCGCTCAATCCACCCACGCCGCTTGTGTTGGGCGACCTCGATCCCGCACGCTTTGCGACGCCGCCGGTGCCGCGCGGGCCCAAGCTGGGGTCCGAGCGCTATCCACTGGTCGATCCGGTGTGCGGCCTGTGCACGACCATCGGTCAGTCGATTCTTGCCGGCGATTTGCGTGGGCTCATCGTCTATGCCAGTAACCCCGGTGCGGGCTATGGCAATGCACAGGCTTGGTTGGGTATTTTGCAGCAGCTCGACTTGCTCGTGACGATTGATATTCGCTGGTCCGAGACGGCGCGAGCTTCCGATTTCGTGCTGCCCGATGTGACGTATCTGGAGGCCGATCGCGGCGTGGGTACGGTCATGGACCGCAACGATTCGCGCGTGTTCTACCGCAACGCCGTGCTGCCCGTGCAGCATGACGGCACACGTCCCGGTCGGGAGATTTTTGCCGGTCTGGCGCAGGCGTGTGGCGTGGGCGAGTATTTCCAGTTTACGTCTGACGATCTGACGGCTGCCCAGGTGGCGCCTTTTGGGATCGATCTGGACGAGCTCAAGAAGCGCGGCTGGGCCGATACGGGCGTGGCGCTGCCGTCGCGCACGGGTGAGCCGGTGATTCCGCTTGCCGGCGGCAAAATTGCGCTGGCAAGCGACGTATGGGAACGAGTCGGCATGGGTCGTGTGCCCAACTGGATTGCGCCCATGGTGGAGCCCGGCCCGGGGATGTTTCGCCTCATTAGTGGCAACCGTCCCTTTGAGTCGCACACCTCGCGCAGGCTTGCGGCCCAAGGTGCCGCCGAGGCTGGATCGGACCTGGATGCCGTGCAGATGAATGCCGATGCTGCTGCGCACATGGGCATCGCCGACGGCGAGATCGTCGAGCTCGTGAGCGATATGGGCCGCGACCGCGTGCGCGTGGAGACGACGCCCTATCTGCATCCGGCGTGCATCTTCACCTCGGCCGCCCCCGGCGGGCGTTCGTTTGGCGCCGATGCCGGTGGCGCTCAAGCCTTGGGCGTGGGCCCGCTCGACCATACGCCGTTGCGTTGGGACCCGTTGACGGGTGCCGCGCTCACCCAGGAAAACGCCGTTCGCGTGGAAAAGATTGTCGCGCGCGGGGATAATGACGAGTAATTGACTCAGCTGATGTATTCGACTGATCCACGTTTCTTTTGAAAGGCTGCACATGAGCGATAGCCAGAACATGTCCGATGAGGTGCGCGCCCGCCTGCGCGCCATTCCCTCCGTCAACGAGCTGCTTGCCGAGTGGCCGGTTGTGAAGGCGGCGGGGGAGACCTGCGACGCGGTGGTGCATGCTGCCGTCACGGCCGAGCTCGACGAGGAGCGCGCCGCGATTCGTGCCGGTGCCGCCCCGCGCTCTAAGCGCGAGCTGGCATCGGCCATTGAATTTCGCGCGCATCGTTCTGCGCTGCCGAGTCTGCGCCCAGCGGTTAATGCCACGGGTGTGGTCATCCATACCAACTTGGGTCGCGCTCCGCTCGCGGAGTCGGCCGCCAAAGCCGTGGCCGAGGTTGCGCGCGGGTATAGCACGCTCGAGTACAGCGTCGACACCTGTTCGCGCGGGTCGCGCAAGGAGCACGCCGCGCAGCTCATCCGCTCGCTTACCGGTGCCGAGGACGCGCTGGTCGTCAATAATAACGCGGCCGCTGTGCTGCTGGTGCTGGCGACCCATGCCGCAGGCAAGGAGGTCATCGTCAGCCGCGGCGAGCTTGTCGAGATTGGCGGCAGCTTCCGCATTCCCGATGTCATGGCGGCTTCGGGCGCCAAGCTCGTCGAGGTCGGCGCCACCAACCGCACGCATTTGGGCGACTACGAGCGCGCCATCACGCTTGATACGGCGATGATCCTTAAGGTCCATCCTTCCAACTATCGCATCGAGGGTTTTCACGAGGAGGTGGGCTCTCGGGAGCTTGCCGCTCTGGCCCACAAGCATGGCCTGCTGTTCTACGAGGACCAGGGGTCGGGCGCGCTGTTGCCCGACGACATCTTGGTGCGCGGCGGCGAAGAAACCACGCCGGCTTCGGTTTCGGCAGGGCTCGATATCGTGTCGTGCTCGGGTGATAAGCTGCTCGGTGCCGCGCAGGCAGGCATTATCATGGGGCGTCGCGATCTGGTCCAGGCCTGCGGGTCGCATCCGCTTATGCGTGCCCTGCGTCCGGGTAAGCTCGCACTGGCGGCGCTCGAGGCCACGCTGCGCATTTACATGGATGGGGCGGATGTGGCCCATCGCGAGGTGCCGGTGCTCAACATGCTCACGCTTCCGCAGACACATCTGGAGCGTCGCGCACGCAAGCTGCGCGAGCTGATGGTGGCGGGCCTCGATAAGGCTGGCTGCCCCTGTGCCGTGCAGGTGGAAATCGTCGCGGAGTCGTCGACCCCCGGTGGCGGCTCGCTGCCTACCGTGGAACTGCCCACGATGTGCGTTGCTATCTGGCCAGTCGACGGGCGCCTGTCCGTTGACGCGCTCAAGCGCTCGCTCGTCCAAGATTTCGACACGCCGGTCGTCACGCGCGCCTCGCACGATCGCATCCTGTTTGACGTGCGCACGCTCGTGGGTGACCGCGATATCGAGACGGCGGCATCGACGCTCGTCGCGTGCGTTAAGAAGGCGATTGCTCGATGAGTGAGGTTAAAGCGCTGGTGGAGTGTCCCGTTATCGTTGGCACGGCGGGTCACGTCGACCACGGTAAGTCGGCACTGATCGAGGCGCTGACCGGCAAGAATCCCGACCGCCTGGAGGTCGAGCGTCGCCGGGGCATGACGGTAGAGCTGGGCTTTGGCGAACTGGCGCTGCCGAGCGGCAAGATCGTTGGCCTTGTCGACGTGCCGGGCCACGCGCATTACCTGCGCGCTATGGTGCAGGGTGCGACAGGCATCGACGTTGCCGTGCTGGTGGTTTCGGCCGTTGAGGGCGTAATGCCGCAGACCCGCGAGCACGTGCATGTGCTGGAGCTGTTGGGCGTTACGCATATGGTGGTCGCGCTGACGATGTGCGACCTGGCCGATAGCGAAATGATTGAGCTGGCCGAGCTCGATGTCGATGACTTTTTGTCGGGTACCGTGTTTGCGGGCGCGCCGATTGTGCCCGTGTCGTCTAAGACGGGCGAGGGGATCGACGGGCTCCTTGCGGTGCTCGACGAGCAGGTAAGTGCCTGCTGGGATTCCTGTCGCGAGCGTGCCGAGCGTGGCGATGCTGCGCCGCGCCTGCCGATTGACCGCTGCTTTACGATCAAGGGCGTCGGCACCGTCGTGACGGGAACGCTGCACGATGCGCCGGTTGCGGTGGGCAACGAGCTGATGGCCTTGCCGTCGCGTACGGTCTGTCGCGTGCGCGGGATTCAGGTGCATGGTGACACGCCGCTGGCACTGCCCGGACAGCGCGTGGCGCTCAACTTGGTGGGCGATGCTGTCGCCGCGCTCGATCGCGGTGAGATGCTCGGCGTGGAGGGCCGTTTTGGTCAGACGTTGCGCTTTATGATGACATTCACCTACCTGGGTCGCGAGGGCGCCAAGCCGCGCGTGCTCGAGTCGGGCGCGCGCGTGCATGTGATGGCCGGCACGGCCGAGGTTGTTGGCCGCATCATGCTTTTGGAGGGTGAGGCCCCCATGGCGGTGGGCGAGACCCGTACCGTACAAGTGCGCTTGGAGGAGCCGCTGCCGCTGCGAGCCGGAGACCATGCCGTGGTGCTGTCGTATTCGCCCGTTATGCTCATTGGCGGCGGGCGTGTGCTGCTTTCGCGCTGCCGTCGCTCGCGCGAGCTTGCCGAAGGAGAGCGTGCGCTGTATGCGGCGCTCGAGTCCGGCGATATCGCGGGCGGTGTGGGCGCTTGGCTGGTGCTGCAGACGCTGCCGGTTACGGCGGTTGATGTTGCCGCGGCTTTGGATCTTGGCGTCGGCGAGGTCGATACCGCACTGCGCGGGTTGGTGGCGCAGGGCGCTGCTTGCGCGCTTGCTGGCTCGGATGGCTCGCTGTATGCAGATTCTTCCTCGCTCGACGCCGCGATGGATGCACTGGCGGCGACCCTGTCGGCCATGCACGCGGCGGCTCCCAAGGAGACGGGCTTTACGCCCGGCGCCGTTGCCCATGCTGCGTGGCCTGCCGCTGATGAAGGCGTTGCCGCAGCTCTGATTGCCGAGGGCTGCTCGCGTGGCGTGTGCGCCGCCGAGGGCGCCGAGGTATTCGATCCGCATTCGGCCGCCGCGGCGGCACGCGTGGTGCGAGAGGCTTGTGAGCGGATCGTCGCGCTGCTTGACGAGGCTGGCCTGGATGCACCGGCGCTTCCCGAGGTGGGCGAACAGCTGCAGCTCGGCCGCGACACCATGACGCGTGCCCTGCGCGAACTTTCGCTCAGCCGCTCGATCGTTAAGGTCGAGCGCGACGTTGCCCTGTCTGCTGCCGCCGAGGCCCATGCGCGTGAGCTCGTCGCCGCCGCCATCGAGGCAGCCGGCGGCGCAGCCACCACGAGCGTGCTGCGTGAGGCCCTGGGCGTGTCGCGCAAACGCGCCATCAGCATCTTGGAGCACCTGGATGCCGTGCGCTTTACGGTGCTCGACAAGGATGCCGGCGGCCTGAGGTCCCTGCGCTAGATTGGCTGCTTGGTTTGGTAAAATACCTCCGCACTTGGGAACGGATGGGCTCCGGTGGGCTCCGCGGTCCTCAAAACCGTTGCGAGGCGTGCAAAACGTCTTGGATGTGTTCGATTCACATACGTTCCCGCCATACGCTACCAGCGCTTTTGTGCTCGCGGTCTTGCTGCGTGCCGCAAAGGCGCTGTTTTGTTTTTGCATGGGTTTGCCGTGCCGCCCGCTTTATCGGCGACGGTATTTGGCTTCGTGTGCCGGGTTTTGAGCATGCCGATGGGGGTGGTTTGCCGTATGACTACCGTAAGACGGGCCGATCTTTCTTGTGTCGTCCAGGCGGGCGGGTTGTCGTCTCGCATGGGCTGCGATAAGGCGCGCATGGCGTTTTGCGGTGAGCCGCTCATCGAGCGCGTGCTGGGTCGGCTGGCGCCAGTTGCCGGCGAGTTAGTCGTGACGACGTCGCGTCCCAGCGAGCTTGTCTATCTTGAGCAGCGCGCGTTTGGCGGTCTGGTGCCGCGAATAGTGTCGGACCTTGAGGGGCCGGCGGGTGCCATGCGCGGCATCGCGAGCTCGTTGGTCGCGGCCCGATTGCCGCTCGTGGCGATTGTCGCCTGCGATATGCCGTTTGTCTCGCCGGAACTTATCGGCGCGCTTGCCGATCGTGTTGAGGCCGAGGCGCTCGACGTGTGCGTGCCGCGCGAGGAGCGGGGGATTGAGCCGCTTTGCGCCGTCTGGCGCCGTGACGCGTGTGCGCCGGTGGCCCAAGAGCTGCTCACCTGCGACCGCCAGCGCATTCGCTGCCTGATCAATCGAGTTCAGGCTGGTTATATGGATGAGCCGCAGATCGTTAAGGCCGCGGGCTCGACGCTCTGCTTCGAGAACGTCAATACGCCCGAGGAGTTTGCGGCGGCCGAGTTACTCGCCTAGACGATTGGAGTTGCCATGTCTCACGATATTTGCCCCGGCACGGGAGAGCCTTGCACTTGCGATGGTTCCGAGCCCTGTACCTGCGGCTGCGGTGGCTGTGGACATACCGCGGAAGAGGAAGCGGCCGCTGCGGCGTATCGTGAGGCACACCGCGAAGGCCCATCCGGTGATGCCCCCGACCACGAGCGCAAGATTATCGTGTCGTTTGACAGCACCTTCGATGTGATGGAATGCGAGCAGCTGTGCCTGGATGCCGGTGTGCCCGGGCGCATTATGCCTTTGCCCGGCTCCATTACCGCAGGTTGCGGCCTGTGCTGGGCCATGCCGTTCTCGGGCGATGCACTCGCCGCCTTCCGCGCTGCCACCGAAGGTCGCATAACCCCCGCCGACTACCATCAGCTCGTCCTCTAACCGCCTGCACCACAAAGGCGCCTGTCCCCAATGTGGTGGTTTGGAACATGCGGACGAAACAGCTTCGAAACACGCGATTTGTTCGTCAGGCACTCAAAAACGCCTCTACCTGCATCGTAATCAAAACGAAACATCTGCTTGTCGGCTTATGCGAAACTTTGCTGCAACAGTGCGATATTATCCATACTCGATAAAGTTCGCGGCGCATAGGGTGCCGCGACCAACATTTTCGTTTCCCATTATTGGAGGAAGCATGAGCTACACGCAGAAAGTTCTCGAAGAGCTCAAGGCCCGCTATCCCGAGCAGCCTGAGTTCATCCAGGCCGCGACCGAGATCCTCGGCACCATTCAGCCGGCGCTCGACGCCCACCCCGAGTACGAGGAGGCCGCCCTGCTGGAGCGTCTCGTCGAGCCCGAGCGCATCGTCATGTTCCGTGTCCCCTGGGTCGACGACCAGGGCAAGGTCCAGGTCAACCGCGGCTACCGCGTCGAGTTCAACTCTGCCATTGGACCCTACAAGGGCGGCCTGCGCTTTAACCCGACGGTCACCCTTGGCATGCTCAAGTTCCTGGGCCTGGAGCAGATTCTCAAGAACAGCCTGACCACCCTTCCCATGGGCGGCGGCAAGGGCGGCTCCGACTTTGACCCCAAGGGCAAGTCCAACAACGAGATCATGCACTTCTGCCAGTCCTTCATGACCGAGCTCTATCGCCACATTGGCCCCAACACCGACGTTCCCGCCGGCGACCTGGGCGTTGGCGGCCGCGAGGTTGCCTACCTGTTCGGTCAGTACAAGCGCCTGACCAACGAGTGGACCGGCGTCCTTACCGGCAAGGGCCTCTCCTTTGGCGGCTCGCTCGCCCGTACCGAGGCCACCGGCTACGGCCTGGCCTACTTTGTGGACGAGTACCTCAAGAGCCGCGGCGACTCCTTCGAGGGCAAGAACGTCGTCGTTCACGGCTCCGGTAACGTCGCCATCTACGCGGTCCAGAAGGTCTCCCAGCTCGGCGGCAAGGTGCTGGCCTGCTCCGACACCCATGGCTGGGTCGAGGATCCCGACGGCATCGACTACACCGTGCTCGAGCATGTCTACAACAAGAAGCGCTCCGGCCACGACAAGGGCGTTACGCTCGCTATGTACGTCGACGAGAAGCCCAATGCCACGTGGCACGAGGGTGACGGCCGCGGCGTGTGGCAGCTGCCCTGCGACATCGCGCTGCCCTGCGCTCGCGAGAACACGCTGCTGCTCGAGGACGCCCAGGCGCTCGTCGCCAACGGCTGCAAGGTGGTCGGCGAGGGCGCGAACATGCCCACGACCATCGAGGCCACGACCTACTTCCAGGAGAACGGCGTCGCCTTTATGCCCGGTAAGGCTGCCAACGCCGGCGGCGTGCTCGTGTCCGGCCTGGAGATGAGCCAGAACGCCGAGCACCTGTCCTGGACCTTCGAGGAGGTCGACGGCAAGCTCGAGCAGCTCATGCGCGGTATGTTCCACAACGTGGACGACACCGCCAAGAAGTACGGCGAGGAGGGCAACTTCGTCATGGGCGCCAACATCGCCGGCTTCCTGAAGGTCGCCGACGCCATGCTCGCCCAGGGTGTCTGCTAAATCTTCGCTCGATATAGCATCGCAGAAGGCTCCCAGCCATCTTGGCTGGGAGCCTTTTTTGATCCGCATGCGACGGAGGAAAACGGTTCATTTTGTCCCGACACGAGCTGTGCCCCCTCGTTTGGTACACTTAAAGGTACTGGACAAGTGGAGAGATGGGGGAGAACGTGCTCAAGTTCGGTACCTACGTCCGTGTTGGAAACGCGGCCGAAGCCTATGAGCTCTTGCAGAAGAACCGCAACAACAAGATTGTGGGCGGCGGCATCTGGATGCGCCTGGGTTCGCGTCGTGTGGCGACGGCGATTGACCTTTCGGCCTGCGGACTCGATCAGATCGAGGAGACCGAGACCGAGTTTCGCATCGGTGCCATGTGCACCCTGCGCCAGCTCGAGCGTCATGCCGGGCTCAACGCGCTTGTCAACAATGTTTTTGAGTTTGCCGTCCACGACATCGTGGGCGTGCAGCTACGCAATACCGCCACGGTGGGCGGCAGCATCTACGGCCGCTTTGGCTTCTCGGACGTTCTCTCCGCCTTCCTCGCGCTCGATTCTTATGTTGAGCTGACGGGCGCCGGTCGCGTGCCGCTCGCCGAGTTCGTGGACATGGGCTACGTGCGCGACGTGATCGAGTACGTCGTGGTCGTTAAGCACGACTATCGCGCAAGCTACGAGGCCGTGCGCAAGGCCGCCACCGACTTCCCCTCCTTAAACGTCACCGCCGCCTGGTGGGACAACAGCTGGCATGTCACCGTGGGCGCCCGCCCGCTGCGCGCGACCCTGCTGCAGGGTGAGGCATGTGGCCTTACCGTCGAGCAGCCTTCCGAGGACGAGCTGCGCGCCCTTGCCGCATCCGTGCGTGCCCTGAGCTATGGCACCAATCTGTGGGGCTCGGCCGACTACCGCCGTCGCATCTCGGCCCCGCTGGCGATTCAGGCCGTGCGCCGCGCCGCCGGCATCGAGCTCTCGGCCGCGCTTGCCCACGAGCTCGAGACCGTGCAAGTGCCTAAGTTTGCCACGGACGAGTATTCCTGCCGCCGCGTGCCCGGCGTCGATTCTAGCGAGGTGCGCTAATGGCTGCCAAACTCATCGATCTTTCCTTTACGCTCAACGGCCGCAAGGTCAAGGTCCAGATTGCCCCCGATACCATGCTTTTTTCGCTTTTGCGCGAGCAGGGTTGCGCATCGGTGCGCTGCGCCTGCGAGACCACCAACTGCGGTCTGTGCACGGTGTGGCTTGACGGCGACCCGGTGCTGAGCTGCTCGGTTCCGGCTGCGCGCGTCGAGGGCCGCTCCATCACCACTCTCGAGGGCCTCAAGGCCGAGTCCGAGGCGCTCGCCCGTGCGATGGCTACCGAAGGCGCCGAGCAGTGCGGTTTTTGCGCCCCCGGCCTTATCATGAACGTGCTGGCGCTCGCCCGCGCCGCCAAGGAGGACCCAAGCCTCGTCGCCACGCGCGAGGAGCTCTCGCGCCAGCTCGCCGGCAACCTCTGCCGTTGCAGCGGCTACGAGAGCCAGCTGCGCGCCATCGTGCGCTTCCTCAACGAGTCCGGCGTACAGGTTGGCTTTGAGTTGCCCGAGCTGCCGGTCAACGACACCAGCTGCGACGGTGTCTCTTACAAGCAGATCACTCACAAGCAGCCCAAGAAGGACTCGAAGGCCCTGCTCGAGGGCCGTCCCGTCTACACGGGCGACCTGGTGCCCGCCGGCGCGCTCATTGTCAAACTCAAGCGCAGCCCCTATGCCCGCGCCAAGATCCGCTCCATCGATACGTCGCGCGCCCTGAAGGTGCCCGGCGTCGTGGGCGTCTACACGTACGAGGACGTGCCCAAGCGCCGTTTTACCATCGCCGGCCAGAGCTATCCGCAGCCGAGTCCCTACGACCGCCTGATTCTCGAGAACCTCGTCCGTTACCAAAACGAGGAGGTGGCGATCGTCGCCGCCGAGACCGAGGAGGCCGCCGATAAGGCGCTCAAGCTCATCAAGGTCGACTATGAGGTGCTCGAGCCCCTGCTCGACTTTACCCAGGCGCTCGATAACGACATCGTGGTCCACCCCGAGGGCGACGTGACCTTTATGTTCCCACAGGGCGGCGACGTTGCTCGCAACCTGGTGTGCAGCGGTACCAGCGATTTTGGCGACTTGGATGAGGCCTTCGCCCAGAGCGACATCGTCTTTGAGCGCACCTACACCAGCCAGGCCACGCAGACCGCGCCCATGGAAACCTTCCGCGCCTTCGCGACGACCGACGCGTTTGGACGTATCTCGGTGACCACCTCTACGCAGGTGCCCTTCCACGTGCGCCGCATGGTCGCGCAGTCGCTCGACATTCCGCAGTCGCAGGTGCAGGTCATTAAGCCGCGCATCGGCGGCGGCTTTGGCTCCAAGCAGACGGGTTGCTGCGAGATCTTCGTAGCGTTCGTGACCCAGCAGACTGGCCGTCCGAGCTATTGCTGTTACACCCGCGAGGAGACCATCACTGCGGGCAACTCGCGTCACCAGATGCAGATGACCGTTAAGCTGGGCGCCATGAACGACGGCACCATCACGGCCATCGATCTGCACACGCTGTCCAACGCCGGCGCGTACGGCGAGCACGCCACCACGACGATCGGCCTGTCGGGTCACAAAAGTCTGCCCATCTACAACCATGTGAAGGCGAGCCGCTTTAGCTGGGAGGCCGTCTACACCAATACCAACCGCGGCGGCGCGTATCGCGGCTACGGTGCCACCCAGGGCCAGTTTGCCGTCGAGAGCGCCGTCAACGAGCTTGCCGACATGCTGCACATGGATCCCGCTGACCTGCGCCTTAAGAACATTGTGCGCGAGGGCGAGGTCATGCCGCAGTACTACAACGAGAAGCTCAACGCCTGCGCGCTCGACCGCTGCCTGCTGCGCGCGATGGACATGATCGGTTGGCGCGACAAGCCGCTGGCCGTGGACCTGGGCGACCGCGTGCGAGCCCTGGGTTGCGCGCTCACCATGCAGGGCTCGGGCATCTCCAACGTGGATATCGCCGGCATCGACATGCGCCTGGAAGAGGACGGCTTCATTACCATCGGCACCGGCGCCACCGATAACGGCATGGGCGTCGACACGATCCTGGCGCAGATTGCCGCCGAGGAGCTGGGTGTGGAGAGCTCGCTCATCGTGGTGCGCGGCGTGGACACCGATGTGTCGCCGTTCGACGCCGGCTCGTACGCGAGCTCGGGCACGTACGTGACGGGTCTGGCAGCCAAGAACGCCGCGACCGAGCTGCGTGAGAAGATTTGCGCCAAGGCCGCCCAGATGTGGGACGTGGACGCTGCCGACGTGGTCTTTGATGGCCAGTACGTGCGCCTGTCCGACGAGCGTGCCGCCCGCGAGCAGAACTGCTACCTCACGCTGCGCGACTTTGCCAACCTGTGCGTCAAGAACATCGCGGGCGGCGACGCGCTGACCTCGCACGCTTCTGCCTGCCTCCCCGTTTCGCCTCCGCCGTTTATGGCCGGCATTGCCGAGGTCGAGGTCGACAAGGCCACCGGCAAGGTGACTGTGGTGGACTACGCGGCGGCCGTCGACTGCGGTACCGTGATCAACGAGGCGCTCGCGCGCGTCCAGGCCGAGGGCGGTATTGCCCAAGGTATCGGCCACGCGCTCTACGAGATCGTCGAGCACGACGATCGCGGCCGCCTGCGCACCGGCAACTTTATGAGCTACAAGCTGCCCACGCGCCTGGATATCGGCAGCATTCGCGTGGCCTTTGAGCCGAGCTACGAGCCGACGGGTCCGTTTGGCGCCAAGTCGATTGGCGAGGTCGTCATCAACACGCCGCTCGCCGCCGTGGCCTCGGCCGTGGCACACGCCACCGGACATCAGGTACGCTCGCTGCCGATCACGCCCGAGAAGGCTCTGCTGGGGGAGTAGCGGGTCAGCGAACAAGTCGTAATTGGCGGGGCGGGGCAACTCGCCCCGCCTTTTGCACTCGTGGTGAGGTCGTGAGCCTGTAAAAGGTGTGCGTGCGCTTGCCGCTCGTATCTGCTATCATTCCTAGTCTGTGCGCTCATGCGGGCGTGGCGGAATTGGTAGACGCGCCAGATTTAGGTTCTGGTGGGATTCCCGTGAAGGTTCGAGTCCTTTCGCCCGCACCAACGCACCCGCGTCGGTTTATGCCCTCGCGACGCTTGTTGCATAAAGGTACCAGCACCTCAGATAAGCTGGGCAGTATGAGGAGGAACGTGTTGAACATCACCGCTTCTGACGTCAAGGACGCCAAGCTCACCGCTACGGTCACCATCCCGGCCGCCGACGTCGACGCCGCGATCAAGAAGGCCTACAAGGAGACCGCCAAGAAGTACCGCTTCCCGGGCTTCCGCGCCGGTAAGGCCCCCCGTCCGGTCATCGACTCCGCTCTTGGCGCCGAGGCTACCCTCGCTCAGGCCACCAACGACCTGATCGCCGCCAACGAGCCCGCCGTGCTCAACGAGCTGGACATCGTCCCCACCAAGAGCGGTGACTACAAGGAGCTCGACCTCGCCAAGGATCACGAGGACTACACCTACACCGTCGAGTTCTCCCTGCGTCCCGCCGCTGAGCTCTCCTCCTTCGACGCCGTCGAGATCGAGATGCCCCCCGCGGAGGTCACCGAGTCCGAGATCAACAACCAGGTCGAGATGCTCCTCAACTACCGTGCCACCTTCGAGGACGTCGAGGGTCGCGCTGTCGAGGCCGAGGACTACGTTACCGTCGACCTCAAGGCCATCGAGAACGCCGACAACTTTGCCGCCGAGGGCCGCATGCTCATCGCCGGTAGCGACAGCAACCCCAAGGAGTTCAACGAGGCCCTGATCGGCGCCAACGTTGACGACGTCAAGTCCGTCACCTGGACCGACGAGGCCGAGGAGGGCGAGGAGGCCGAGACCCATACCGTCGAGGTCACCGTCAAGGGCATCAAGGTCCGCAACACCCCCGAGCTCACCGACGAGCTCGTCAAGTCCGACTTTGGCTTCGACAGCATCGACGCCATGCGCGACGCCATCAAGATCGAGATCGAGCAGGACAAGGCTTCCCGCCTCCCGGCCGAGAAGGAGAACCGTTGCGTCTCCGCTCTCGCCGAGCGCCTGCAGCTCGACGAGATGGACGCCGACTACGAGCAGTCCGTCTTTGAGGAGCTTGGCCAGAACTTCCTGTCCAACCTCGCTGCCCGCGGCATGACGCTCGACACCTGGCTGCCCGCTTCCGGTCTGACCATGGAGCAGTTCATCGGCGACCTGCACAAGCAGGCCAACGACGTTGCCCGTGAGTCCCTGGCTCTCGACGCCCTCGCCCGTGAGCTCAAGATCGAGGTCACCGAGGACGACGTCAACGCCGAGTTCGAGAAGGCCGGCGTCAAGGACGTCGAGGCTTCCAAGGCCGAGTTCATCGCCGATGGCCGCATGCCTGCCGTCCGCGAGTCCATCCGTCGCTCCAAGGCTGTCGATCACCTGGTTGAGAACGCTAAGGTGACCGAGGTCGACGAGACCGCCAAGGACGCCGAGTAATTCTCGCCACCTTGCCCGCGAGCGCATGCGTGCGCCCGTGATGGGGTAAAGTTATACACCGGTTATCCGGTAGCTTCGTACGGTGCCAGCCAATGCATAGCATGCGGGCACCGTACGTTTATCTAGAACCAATTTGGTCCGCAAGAGAGAAATGGAGATGCGTATGATCGCTAAGTTCGATTCCGCCCTCGTGCCATACGTTATCGAGCAGACGCCGCGCGGCGAGCGCAGCTACGATATCTATTCGCGCCTGCTCAACGACCGCATCATCTTCTTGGGCGAGGAGATCAACTCCGTCAGCGCCAACCTGGTCGTTGCCCAGCTGCTGCATCTTGAGAGCCAGGATGCCGAGAAGGATATCTCGCTCTACATCAATTCGCCCGGTGGCGAGGTCTACTCCGGCCTGGCGATTCTGGACACCATGAACTTCATTAAGCCGCAGGTCTCCACCATCTGCGTCGGTATGGCCGCGTCTATGGCCGCCGTGCTGCTTTCGGCCGGCGCCAAGGGCAAGCGCTTCTGCCTGCCGCATTCCAAGGTCATGATTCATCAGCCCAGCGGCGGTGCCCAGGGTCAGCAGACCGAGATCGAGATCGTGGCCGAGGAGATTAAGAAGACTCGCCGCGAGCTCAACCAGATCCTGTCCGATGCCTCGGGCCAGCCCATCGAGAAGGTCCAGGCCGATACCGAGCGCGACAACTACCTGACCGCTGCCGAAGCCCTCGACTACGGCCTGATCGACCGCATCGTCACCTCGCGCGACCTCGCCGCGAAGGACGCCTAGGATGGCCGGTAACATGCAGGACAACTTCGACGAGAACGGCAATCCCATCCGCTGCTCCTTCTGCGGAAAAGAGCAGGGGCAGGTTCGCCGCCTTGTAAAGGGCCCGACCAACATCTTTATCTGCGACGAGTGCGTCGCCGCCTGCTCCGAGATCCTGGAGGAGTCGCTGGCTTCGGACTTTATGGACGCTGCCCGCAACGGCAAGCTGCCGGGCTTCCTCAACGATCACGGCCAGGCTGCGTCCCAGCCTGCCATGGATCCCGAGGCCGAGGGCTTTGAGCTCGAGGACGATGCCCGTCAGGTCATCACGCACGTGCCGACGCCGCACGAGATCTACGATGAGCTTTCGGCCTATGTCATGGGCCAGGAGGACGCCAAGCGCGCCATGTCGGTTGCCGTGTACAACCATTACCGCCGCGTGATCGAGGGCGGTGCCGCGGTTTCTGCCTTTGGTGACGGCATGGGTTCGCAGCTCGACGACGATATGGACGAGGTAGAGCTCGCCAAGTCCAACATTTTGCTGCTCGGTCCCACCGGTACCGGTAAGACCCTGCTCGCCCAGACGCTCGCGCGCATCCTCGAAGTTCCGTTTGCCATCGCCGACGCCACCGCGCTCACCGAGGCTGGTTACGTGGGTGAGGACGTGGAGAACATTCTGCTCAAGCTCATCAATGCCGCCGATGGCGACATTGAGCGCGCGCAGGTTGGCATCATCTACGTGGACGAGATCGACAAGATCGCCCGCAAGGCAGAGAACCTTTCCATTACCCGCGATGTTTCGGGCGAGGGCGTTCAGCAGGCACTGCTTAAGATTCTTGAGGGCACGGTGGCAAGCGTTCCGCCCACCGGTGGCCGTAAGCATCCCCAGCAGGAGCTGCTGCAGATCGACACGACCAACATCCTGTTTATCTGCGGCGGTGCCTTTGTGGGCCTGGACAAGATCATCGCCGACCGCGTGGGCAACAAGGGCGTGGGCTTTAACTCCGAGATCGCCGGCCCCACCTCGGTCGACGAGAACGACCTGCTGCGCCAGGTGCTCCCGCAGGACCTCAACGCCTTTGGCATGATCCCCGAGTTTGTGGGACGTACGCCCGTCGTCACCCAGACGCAAGCGCTCGACGAGGACGACCTGGTGTCGATCCTAACCGAGCCCAAGAACGCTGTTGTGCGTCAGTACCGTAAGATGTTCCAGCTCGAGGACGTTGAGCTTGAGTTTGAGGATGCCGCCCTGCACGAGATCGCCCGCATGGCGCTTGCCCGCAAGACCGGCGCCCGCGGCCTGCGCTCCATTTGCGAGGACGTGCTGCAGCAGACGATGTTCGACCTCCCCAGCGAGGAGGGTGTTTCCAAGGTCATTGTGACCGAAGCCTCCGTAAAGGGCGAAGAACAGCCCCAACGCATCTACGGGTAAACCAGCCTAAAACGAGTTTGCAAATAGCCTCCGACCGCTCGCGGCCGGAGGCTATTTTATATATGCGCAATAACCCCAACTACCTGTGCTATTCTGTGTGTTTGTTTAAGCCTCGGCGAAGTCATATCAGACTGAAGTAATCGATACCTAAGGGGAGGAATGTAGGCCCGATTTTCGTAGATTCCGCACGAGCCGAAGACCACGTAATGTGGTCTTCGAGCGAGCCCAGGACCTGACCGAGCGAAAATCGGGCCTACATTCCTCCCCGGCGGGACAGGGAGAGATATATGGAAGAAATGCCCAAGAACTACGATCCGTCGACCAACGAGCCGGCGATCCTGCAGAAGTGGCTCGACGGCGGCTACTACAAGCGCCGTGAGGGCGTGGGCGACTGCACCGTCACCATTCCGCCTCCCAACGTAACCGGCAAGCTCCACATGGGCCACGCCACCGACGACTCCATCCAGGACGCCATCATCCGTATGGCTCGCATGCGCGGCAAGTCCACGCGCTGGGTGCTCGGCACCGACCACGCCGGTATCGCCACGCAGACCAAGGTCGACAAGAAGCTCAAGAGCGAGGGCATCAGCCGCCTGGAGATCGGCCGCGACAAGTTTGTCGACGCCTGCTGGGATTGGACCCACGAGTACGGCGGCATCATCGTCGAGCAGATCAAGCGTATGGGCTGCTCCGTCGACTTCGATAACGAGCGCTTCACCATGGACGAGGACTACGCCCAGGCCGTGCGCAAGGTGTTCTGCGATTGGTACCACGACGGCCTGATCTACCGCGGCAAGCGCATCGTCAACTGGTGCCCCAACTGCACCACCGCTATCTCGGACGACGAGGCCGAGTACAAGGACGAGAAGGGCCACCTGTGGCACCTGCGCTACCCGCTGACCGAGCCGGTCAACGGCCAGGACTATATCGTCGTCGCCACCACGCGCCCCGAGACCATGCTCGGCGACACCGGCGTCGCCGTCTCCCCGAAGGACCCCGAGAAGGCCGCCTTTGTGGGTAAGACCGTCAAACTCCCCATCGTCGACCGTGAGATCCCCATCTTCGAGGATTGGCATGTCGACGCCAACTTTGGTTCCGGCTTTGTCAAGGTCACCCCGGCCCACGCCCCCAACGATTACGCCATGGGTCAGGCCCACGACCTGCCACAGATCAACATCTTCGACGAGCACGCGGTGGTCGTCGAGGGCTACGGCGAGTTTACCGGCATGAACCGCGACGAGTGCCGCGAGGCCGTCATCAAGTGGTTTGAGGAGCACGGCCTGCTCGATCACGTCGACGAACTCGATCACTCCGTCATGCACTGCTACCGTTGCGACTCCGCGCTGGAGCCGTGGCTGTCCGAGCAGTGGTTCGTGGCCGTCGACAAGCTCAAGGGGCCGGCGCTCGACGCCGTCAACTCCGGCAAGGTTACCTTCCACCCCGCGCGCTGGACGCAGACCTACACCACCTGGATGGAGAACCTCAAGGATTGGTGCATCTCGCGCCAGCTGTGGTGGGGCCACCGCATCCCCGTGTTCTACTGCGAGGACTGCGGCTGGGAGGACGCTCTTACCGAGGACACCGACGTGTGCCCCAAGTGCGGCGGCCATCACGTGCATCAGGACGAGAACGTGCTGGACACCTGGTTCAGCTCGCAGCTGTGGACCTTTGCCACGCAGGGCTGGCCGCAAAAGCCGGAGCTGCTCGAGGGCCATCACCCCACGACGGCGCTCGTAACCGCGCGCGACATCATCGCGCTGTGGGTCGCCCGCATGGTCATGAGCTCGCTGTACTTCCTGGACGAGGTGCCGTTTAAGGACGTCGTCATTTACCCGACGATTCTGGCCAAGGACGGCAGCCGCATGTCCAAGTCCAAAGGCAACGGCGTTGACCCCATGGACCTCATTGGCATGTACGGCGCCGACGCCATGCGCTTCAACCTGCTGACGCTCTGCACCAACAACCAGGACGTCAAGTTCGACGCGAACATCGACAAGAAGACCAAGAAGCTTATCGACAGTCCGCGCACCGAGCAGGCCAAGTCGTTTGTGACCAAGATTTGGAACGCCAGCCGCTTCCTGCTTATGAACATGGAGGGCTACACGCCCGGCGAGCCCGTCGTGGAGACGCCGGCCGACGCCTGGATGTTCAGCCGCCTGGCCAAGGCCGTCCAGATGGTCACCGAGGGTATCGAGAAGTACACCTTTGGCGACATGGCCCGCGGCGTGCAGCAGTTCTTCTGGAACGAGGTCTGCGACTGGTACGTCGAGGTCACCAAGGCCCGCCTGAAGGGCGAGGGCCGTCTGCAGGCGCAGCGCAACCTGATCTTTGTGCTCGATACCTCCATTCGCCTGATGCACCCGCTCATGCCGTTTGTCACCGAGGAGATCTGGGACAACATGCCGGCGAGCGTGCTCGACCTGGATGCCGAGGGCAACGTTGACCGCGCCGAGGCGCTCATGATCGCCAAGTGGCCCGAGCCCGCCGACTATGCCAAGTATGTCGACGAGGACGCCGAGCGCGCGTTTGAGCTGTGCCGCGCCGTCGTGTCTGCCGCCCGCGCCACCCGTTCGCGTTATCGCTTGAGCCCCAAGGCCGAGCTTGACGTGGTCGTGCGCGCCGGTGCCGAGGATATCGAGAAGCTCGAGAGCCTGCGCTCCACGATTGAGCCGCTGGCCAACACCGCTTCGCTGGTCATGGGTACCGACGTTGAGAAGCCGGCCGCGAGCATCGCTGTGGTCGACAGCGGCGTCGAGGCCTTTGTGGTGCTCGAGGGCAAGGTTGACCTTTCGGCCGAGAAGGTGCGCCTGGAGAAGGAGATTGCCGCGGCCCAGAAGGAGCTCGCCGGCTGCGAGAAGACGCTCGCCAATGAGGGCTTTGTGGCCAAGGCCGCGCCCGCGGTGGTGCAGAAGAAGAGGGACCGTGCAGCTGAGCTCAAGGAGATCCTGGCGGCGCTGACTGCTCAGGTTGCTGACTTCTCGTAGGCGTTACTGAGGGGCGCGTCCCGATGCTTTGCTCTCCGCTGCGGACAGTCCTGCGCAAGACGGACAGCACATTAAGTGCTGTCCTTTGCGTGCGGAACTTGTATCGAGCAAAGCGTCGGGCCGCTCCTAGTGCGGTTACGTGGTTGTTTGCATCTGGTAGGTTAGGGCCACTGGGTTGTGGCCTTGATCTTGCTGCAAAGCGGTGTTTGGCTGATATTTTGAATGGGAGGGGCTCGTTGTTGCTTACGGGCCTCTTTTTATGATGAGGGGACTTTGGCTATGGCAAAGCGTTCTGGGTTGTATTCGGTGCCGTTTGAGGTTCCGGAGCTTTCTTTTGATGAGGCTGTTGCGCTTGCGGCTGATACGGGCAAGATTGCGCGTTATTCCACGCCGCTGCTCGAGACCGTTGTCGAGATGCTCGATGAGCTTGGTCGTCCTGACGAGTTCTATGATTGCGTCCAGATAGCCGGTACCAATGGAAAGACCTCGACGACGCGATTCTCGGCTGCCATTCTTCGTGGCGAGGGCCTTAAGACGGCGCTCTTTACGTCGCCTCATCTGGTGCGTTATCCCGAGCGTATGGAGATTGATGGAAAGGTCGTCTCAGACGAGGTCTTTGCCCATGGTGTCTCTGCGGCGTATGAGGCGGGCCGTCGTCTCAATGCGCGTCGTGAGGCGGCGGGCGAGGAGCTCCGTGCTATTACGCCCTTCGATCTTTTGTCCGTGGCCGGTTTGACTATGTTTGCCGAGGCTTGCGTGGACGTTGCCGTGCTTGAGGTTGGCATGGGCGGACGCTGGGATGCTACGAGTGCGACCGATCCCGTCGCCGTCGCCATTACGGGCATTGGACTCGACCATACGAAGGTCCTTGGCGACACGCTTGAGGCCATTGCGGGGGAGAAGGCTGCGGTTATTAAGCCTGGGCGCTTGGTTGTTTTGGGTGAGGGCACGCATGAGGCGAGTGTTCAGTGTGTGATGGATGCCCGTTGCCGTGAGTGCGGCGTAGTACCGCTCGTGGTGAGCCATACGACGACCAAACTTCCGGCACACGTGGGCGATACGGTGGAGTTTAGCTGCACCACGCCGCGTGCGATCTATACGTCGAGCATGGTCAAGCCGGCCTATCAGCCGCAGAATGCCGCGTGCGCGATTATGCTGTGCGAGGGCTATCTGGGTCGTGAGCTCGACCATGAGGCGCTCGACGCTTCGCTTATGGGTTGCCCCACGCCGGGTCGCTTTGATGTGCTGGGAACCGATCCGCTCAAACTGATCGACGCCTGCCATAACCCCCAGAGCTGCGAGAACTTTGTGAGCGCACTGGACGAGATCGATCCGTGTGTAGAGAATCGCCCCACGCTGCTGTGCGCCGCATTGGCTGATAAGGACGTGGCGGGCATCGTCGACGTGCTTGTTCCGGCCTTCCCCCGTGTGGTCGTGACGCAGACCGATTCCGACCGCGCCCTGCCGGCTGATGAGCTCGCTGCCCTCGTTGATGCCGATAAGCTCGCGGGCGTATACCCCAGCGTTTCCGAGGCCCTCGCAGCCCTCGATGCCGCGGGCGAGCCCTTCGTAGCAGCCGGCACCATCACCCTAGCCGGCGAAGTAGCGGGTTTGCTGCGCTAGCCCGCCCTGCTCCGTTAACCCATCCCCTCATCAGTTGCGGTGAAATAGTTCCTGTTTTTGGGTTCTAGCAGCCCATCCAGGAACTATTCCACCGCAACTCAAAAACAGTCAAGTACTTGTAAAGTGTCCTCCCGCTTACGAAATCGTTTATGCCGCTTGACCTATCTCATATTGCGTTGCCAAGCTGGGGAGGGGTACGCTCAGCCTAACTTGCAATCCGGACCAGCGCTGTGGTCCGTTGAGCCAGTCGGGAGGAACTATGAATAGAAGGCATGTCAACGCGGCAATCACCGCGGGCCTAGCCCTTACCATGACGGTCGGTTCGGTGCCGCCGCAGGCGTTTGCCGAGATGATGCAGGGCGATACCACTCAGGTCGTAGCCGAGCAAAGCGATGCGGCGGGCGCGGCCGCCACGTCCGCGGACGCCGGTCAGTCAACTTCGCAAGATCAAGCGGACGATAAGATCGCGTCGCTTGCCGAGCTGACCGATCTTCATGTCGCCGAGGGCTCCGACGCCACGCTGCCTCAAACCGTGGCGGCGACCTACGAGAGCGGCGCCACCAAGCAGGAAAACGTCACCTGGAAGCTGAACGGCGCCGATGCTCCGGCAACCTTGGCGCAGCTGCCAGCCGGCTCGTATGAGTTTGAGGGTACCGTCGACGGCGCCACCCAGACGGTCAAGCAGCACGTGGTTATCGAAGCTGTTACGGCGGATTCGGCGGCAATTGACGCAGCCAACGTCGCTGCACCGACCAGCGAAAACGGCCACAAAGTCGTTTCGGTCGAATCTAATCCCATCATTGAAAAGTATGTCGGCTTCGATAACGGTGACTATGTGCCATCCTCTGAAGTGAAGGTAAAATGGTCTGACGGCACCGAGGGCTCTGCTTTTGTGCAGTGGGATGAAAAGTCGATAGAGACGTTTGCCTCAGCAACCGAAGAGTCCGAAATCGCCATCACGGGCCAGATTTGCGGTGCGTACGCTAACGGTCAATGGTTCTCGCTCGCTGAGCCGTTCGATGTGACCGGCGTTCTCAAAGTATACGCTCCCCGCACCACGGGTGGCACTCAGTGGTCCACGTGGACCGCAGCGGGTTTTGCGCCCACGCTGACTTCGAGCGTGTCCGTTTACTACTCCAATGGTGAGTCCCGGACGTGCCCGGTTGTGTGGAATGAAATTTCGGAGGACCAGTACCAGAATGCGGGCACGTTTATTGTTGAGGGCCATATAAAGGACTGTCCCTCCATGCTCGTGTACTGCACCGTGTATGTTCGTGCGGTCAAGAGCGTCCAGACCGAGTTGACGTGTACGACCCTAACCGGTGAGGTCCCGTCTCTGCCGTATTCTGCTACGGTTGTCTTTGATAACGGTGCTACCGAGCATGTCCCGGTATCTTGGGATCCTGTTGACGGTCGCTTTACTCTAAAGTGGGAACGTTTACGGTTAAAGGCAAACTCAATGGTTTTGATAACCGTGAGGTTACCTGTACCGTTACCGTCAAGGATCCTAAGGACGTGCTCGATTTTGATTCACTAAGGTTCGAGCGCGTGGTCGGAGACAACACTCCTCTTAGCACGTATGTCTATTTCCCCGTCACTCAGTCGAATAACACCGTATACTCTCACGGCTATCAGGTTACTTGGGACAACGCCGATGTGTCTCAATTTCAAAAGGCCGGCACCTATACGGTTACGGGCACGCTCACGTCGTATGATGCGTCACCTGTTAACGGCCTTAAGGTGACTGCTCAGGTCGAGGTCAAGGAAGTTGCCTCTATCGACTCTCTTGCCCCCGTCAACACCCCCGTCGGCGTACGCCCTACAACGGGCAGCGGTCTTCCCGGCGGCGTTTTAGTTACATTTACCGACGGTACAAAGAAGCAGTGCGTCATTGCGTGGGATCCCATTTTGGATACACAGGTGGCAAACGAGGGGTCATTTAAGCTTTCTGGCTCGCTGACATATTGGACCAATACCTCATCTTCGTCGTTTAGTCAGGTGGAGCTGGGTGACAGCAATCGAGTCACGGCGACCATCTCCGTCCGCGCCCTGCAGATGCCTTCCTCGACATCGACAAGCACGCTTATCGGTTGCCAGCCCAATATGCCGGATTCAATCGAGGCCACGATGTGGAATGGCTCGCGAGGTAATTTCCCCGTTCAGTGGTCGACGATTAGTCAGGACGCCCTAAAGAACCTTGGCCAGATTACGGTCAACGGATACTTTACCGGTTCCAGCATCCCGGTTACGGCGACGGTCAATATTTGTGATCTCGAAGATAACAACATCGGCAAGATTCCCTATATTCCCGGCGCCGGACTTCTGGCTCCGCGCTATCTGTCCGATCTGTATTTGTCTGACGGCAGCTCCTACTACCCCAGGTATTCCTCGGGACAGCCTTATAGCTGGGATGAGTTTCCTCAAGAGCTGCTGGACGGCAAACCGGGCGAGTACGAAATTACCGGTACGGTCTCCGGCTCGCTGGCAAAGATCCATGCGACTGCGGTGTGCGGCGAGGTTAAGGGTGTCAACAACTACAGCGATAACGGCGTGACGCTTGGACAGTCGTACGAGGACTGGCGCGTTATCTACCCCGGTGAGGAAGTCAATCTGGACTACTTCTACGTGTCCGGCGTATTGCAGGATGGAACGACTTTTGACAGTCTCGGCGTCAACTGGGACACCTACGATAGGTGCCCCCAGAAGGACTGCACGATAACTGGAACGGTCGCCGGAACGAATATCCCCGTGAAGGTCCATGTCATCGTGACTAAAAACTGGGAGGCTCAGCCGCAAGCCATTACGGTGCTCAAGGGCAGCGACGGCACCGCCATGCTTCCCAGCTATGTCGAACTTGTTAGCCCCGATGCGGTCGAGCATCCGGATTATTCGCACAAATACGCCGAGGCCAAGTGGAACACGAAGGGCTTCGATTGGACCCAGGGCGGCGTGGTCCGCGGCACTGCAACAATTAGCTTTAGCACGGGGAACGGCATGCAGACGGTCGACGTTCCGATCGCTGCCACCGTTAAGATTGCGAGCAAGGCGACCTCGGTGCAGGGCGGAACCACATGGACCGTCCCCGGCACCAAGCCGATGCTGCCGGAATACCTTGAGGTTCGATACGACAACGATGTGTCTTCTGAGCCCCAGCGCGAAAAGGTCACATGGGATCGCGTTGCCGAAGACGCTTATGCCAAGGACGGTTCGTTTAAGGTGAAGGGCAAGCTCCAAGGTGGTGCCGAGGCGACGATCACTGTAGACGTCTGCTCTGTCACCTCTATTGCCGTTCCTGAACGCATTGCCACGGCCAATGGCGTCGTCCCCGAGCTGCCGTGGAATGTCTCGGTTGCTACGAGTGATGGCAAAACGCACAATGCCCAGGTTCAATGGGATTACGTTCGTCCCTCGGTTTATACCGGAGAGCCAGGCCAGGTCACGACGCTGTCCGGCACGTTGTTTGCAAGCGGCCTTAACGGATACGTCGACGGCACCAACACGGGCCTCACTGTTCAGACCAAGATCGTTATCCAAGGCGTTGAGAAGGCAATCGATAACGGCGAGACCGCAGTGACCACCAAGGCGGGCACTGCGCCTGCCATGCCTTCCAAGATGGCGGTCGAGTTGAGTGACGGCTCCGTTTCGACGGCGGCTATTGATTGGGATCCGATTGCGCCCGAGAAGTACGAGCAGCCCGGCACGTTCTATGCGACGGGTCATGTGGTTGGCCTCGATGCCGCTGCCGTTATGGCGCTTGTGGACGATGAGGGCCAGAAGGTCGGCGTGGATGAGAACGGCAACGTGACCGCCAAGGTGACGGTTGCCGACAAGAAGGCGAAGAAGGTGGCGCTGCAGCCCGAGGCCGTCGTGATTAATACGACGGTTGGAACAACTGTGGAGCTTCCCGAACAGGCGAACGTGAAGTTCTCTGATGGTTCTTACCGTATGATGCAAAGCTCCACCGGCGGCATCGAGATCGAAAAGTGGACCGACACCGACGGCATCGACCTCTCCAAGCCGCTCGCCAAGAAGGGTACGTACAAACTCGTCGGCAAGCTCAAGGATGTCGACAACGTCAACGCTATCGTGTACGTCAACGTCTCCGAGGCGCCGCGAACCATCACCAAGCTCGAGGCCAAGTCGTTTAGCGTTGCCAAGGGCACGTCCAAGCAGGATCTGTACGCGCAGATGCCCAAGCAAGTTGTGGCGACCTATTCCGATGGCTCGACCGATCTGCTCGACATTGACGTTTGGGATCTTTCTAACGTCACGGACAAGCTGCTCAACGGAACCGGCTCTGTGGAGATCACGGGCACGGTTAAGCTCAACGGCGCCAAGGTGACCTGCAATGTGACTGTGGTGGACCAGGATGCCGAGACGCCCGACCACGTTGAGTCAATTCCCGACATTCAGATTGCGGACAATGCCAAGGTCGCGGATCTGATGGACAAGCTTCCGTCCAAGGTGACGGTAGTCATGAAGGACGGCAAGACTAAGAACGAGACGCCCGTTAAGTGGTCTCAGGTTGATAGCCTGGGTCGCGCCGGCAACGAGTTTGAGGTCACGGGTCTGACGGACAACGGTATGACCGTAAAGGTGAAGGTCAAGGTAACCGCGCATATCGTGAGCCTTGACGCCGCTGATGACATTGAGGTCGAGCGCGACACGAAGGCAGCGGAAGCCTTGGCTAAGCTGCCTGCGGCTGTCACGGCTGTCTATTCCGATGGCTTTGATGCCGCGGTCGACGTGACGTGGAACACCAAGGATCTCGGTGACAAGGACTTTGCCAAGGAGGGCGAGGTCACGGTCAAGGGCACGGTTGCCGGAACGGATCAGAAGGCGGAGTGCACCATTAAGGTCGTCAAGCCGCTGCGCGAGATTCCCGATCGCCTGGCTGGTACCGTTGACGCCGTGACGGTCGATGACGGCGCGAAGCCCGAGGCTGTTGTGGCTGCGCTGCCCACCACCGTAAAGGTCGCCATGAAGGATGGCTCCGAGGTCGATTCAAAGATTGATTGGACCGCTCCCAAGGAGGACCTCACCATTAAGAAGGACGGCACGAGCGTTGTCGTTACGGGTAAGACCGAGGTCGGGAACTTTGACGTTAATGCTACGGTCAGTCTGGTGCCGGTCGTCGAGAGCATCGCTGGCGTCAAGCTTTCGGTTGCCCGCAACACGGCTGCTGCTGACATCGTGCTGCCTGCCCAGGTGACCCTCAACATGTCCGACGGCTCAAAGAAGACTGCCGCCGTTACGTGGGATAAGACCCCGCTTACGGCAGATGCCTTGGGCAAGCTGGGTGACATCACGCTTGAGGGCACAGTCGAGGGCACTTCGGTTAAGGCCAAGTGCACGGTCACGGTCGTGAAGAGCAATGCCGAGATTCCGGCGTCTGTTGAGCCTGTCGAGGGCGTTAGCGTTCCCGAGGGCGCATCGGCCGATGCCGTGCGAGATGCGCTCAAGGGCGTGAAGGCGACCGTTCGCATGAAGGACGGCAAGACGACGGCGGAGTCCGAGATCACTTGGACTGAGGTTCCTGCCGCGGCCGACACGTACGGCAACAGCGTCGTCGCCAAGGGCGTGACGGTGAACGGCAACCTGCCGGTCGAGGTCGTCGTTACCTCCACGACGACGATCAATACGGTAGCCGAGGCGCCGCAGATTACGGTCGAGCGCGACGCGAAGGCCGATGCAGTGACGAGTCACCTGCCCAAGACCGTTACCGTGACCTACACCGACGGCCACACGGACCTGGCTGCGGTTACGTGGAACACGGACGGGCTCGACAAGCAACTTGCCGCTGTCGGCGAGCACACGATCGAGGGTTCCGTTGAGGGCACGACGCTTAAGGCCACTTGTAAGCTGGTCGTCGAGACGCCGGCAAGCGAGATTCCCGTGAGGCCTGCGACGTTCGCTCCCGTTGAGGTGTTTGAGGCAAGCTCTGCCGCCGATGTGCTGAAGGCGCTGCCCAAGAAGGTTTCCGTGATGATGAAGGACGACAGTCAGGAGGACTACGACGTCGATTGGGAGAATGTTCCCGCACTGGATTGGGGTGCCGATGATGTGACCGTGGGCGGTAAGGTTCGCGGTACGGAGCTTACAGTCAGCTGCATGGTACGCGTTAAGCCGCGCCCGGCGGCCAAGGGCCTCGTTATCGTTGACCAAAACGGCAAGGCCACGACTGCCGAAACCGTGCTCAAGGTAGAGCGCGGCAAGGAAATTGACCTTGCTGCCGCGGCGAGCAATGCGGCCGATGGCGCGCTGCTGCGTGGTGCCGTGACGTGGGTCTCGTCCGACCCGACGATCGCTACGGTCGAGAACGGTAAGGTCAAGGCCCTCAAGAACGGAACCGTCGTCATTACCGCGACGATGCCCGTTGACGGTAGCACTGCGGCGATTGCGACGCTTGCCGAGGATGACGCTGCGGAGACGCCGGCGCCTCAGCAGCTCACTGCTTCGGTGATCGTCGAGGTTGTTGAGCCTGTTGTTGTACAGGAACCGACAGGCGGCAAGGATAACGGTGCCAAGCCCGATGCCAAGGATCCTTCGGGCAAGAAGAATGGCAAGAAGGCCGCTAAGGGAAGCCTGGCCGAGACGGGCGACAACACTGCCGTGGCCGTTGCAGCGCTTGGCGGAACCGGCCTGCTGGCGCTGATTGCCGCAGCGATTGAAAAACTGCGCCATCGCGCGGAGTAAGGCTGCGAGCTTAGAGCTTTAGGACTCTAGGACACAAGAAGGCCTCTCGGTTCTCTTCGGGGAATCGGGAGGCCTTTCGTTTGACCGTAGGGCAGCTAATTTGGGACGGGCTTTGTCTTGAGTGGACTGCTCGCCACGAAATGGGCCTATCTACTACGTATTACCGACTACCCTCGACCACACGAAACATCGCGAAATTAAAACCGCAGGTAGAAGGCTTGCCAGTTTTCAAAAAAGACCCGTATGGTCGACCCATGCGGGTTAAACGTAGTAGATGGCCCGTTTTCGTGGCGCAGCGTTGGCGGGATGTGGCAAGGGGACTGTCCCTTTGCCACATTGGCTAGTCTAGGCGGACTGGGTCGTGGGGGTAGGCGTTGAGGATCTCGACGCCGGACTCGGTGACCAGGGCAAGGTCCTCGATGCGGACGCCGGTGCGGCCGGGGAGGTAGATGCCCGGCTCGATAGAGAATGTCATGCCCGGCTCTACGACCTGCTCGTTGACAAGCGAGACGTCGCCCGGCTCATGGTCCTGCAGGCCGATCGAGTGTCCCAGGCGATGCGTAAAGTACTGCCCATAGCCCGCTTGCTCAATCACGTCGCGCGCGGCGCGATCCAGGTCGCACATTCGCACGCCCGGTGCGATGAGTGCCTCGGCGGCCTCGTTGGCGCGGCGCACGATGTTGTAGATGCGTGCCGTTTCCTCGTCCGGCTCGCCCCAAAAGAACGTACGCGTCATGTCCGAGCAGTAGTTGCGGTGACGTCCGCCAATGTCGAACAGCACCACGTCGCCGCGCTTGAGTACGGTGTCGTCAGGCTCGTGGTGCGGGTCGCCGGCGTTGGCGCCAAAGCTTACGATGGGCGGAAAGCTAAAGCCCTCGCAGCCGTGATTGCGGTACAGACCGAGCATCTGGTCGGCAATTTCGCGCTCCGTTACGCCCTCGTGGACGAGCTTGATGGCGTCGGCCATCACGGCGTCGTTAGCGGCCGAGGACACGCGCATCAGCTCCTGCTCGGCTTCGTCCTTGTGGGCGCGTGCGACGGTGACGGCAAAGTCGCCCAGGAAGAACTCGCTTGCGGCGTGACGATCCATAAGGGGCATCAAAAAGCCGGAGCGCATAACGGTATCGATGCCGAGCGGTTTGGTCGGATTGACCTCTCGAGCGATGGCGTCGGCCACGACGTCGGTGTCGGTGTGATAGGCGACGCGGGCATTGTCATACTCGGGCAGCTGGTGCAGCGCGTTGACCAAGATCACGGGCTCGTCATCGCGCGCGAGCAGCACGCCGCAAAAACGCTCGAACATATCAGCATAAAAGCCGGTCAGGTAATAAATCGACCACGGGTCGTTTACGAGCAGCTGCGCGCCGGGGTGCTGAGCCTCGAGCGCATCGAGCACGCGCGCCACACGCTGGTCATCGACATGTGCCATACATCGTCCTTTCGCTAGGGTGCCACCATGGTATCCCATGCGCTCCCACATAAGTTGCGGTGGAATAGTTCCTGGATGGGGG
>WGSI01000009.1:0-65360 GCA_014871745.1 Collinsella sp.
CAATCTGCAGCTTTTTGTTTGCGCACACGACATCGGACAGGCTGGGCTGCAGCTCTGTTACCGTCGTGTGCTCGGTTATCTGGACAGGACGCCCATGAGCCATCTCGTGCGCGTCTCTTTTTTGTATTGACCCGTTATCCGGCATTTGGATACCTCCTCAGTCCGGGGCTTAATGCGAAAGGAAGTATACCCACCGAGCAAAAAACGAACGGGAAGACGAACAGAGCGCACCAAGACTGTCCCCAATGACTATCTCCGGATGAGTTGCGGTGGAATAGGGATTGTTTTGCGCCCGTCGGCCCCTATTCAGTCCCTATTTCACCGCAACTTGTAGGAGGACAGAAAAAGCCCTGCCGCGGGTAGCGGCAGAGCTTTTGGAAGGGGACTTGGTTGTGAGGGCTCGTTAGGCGAGCTTGGCCTCGAGCTCGGCGATGCGCTTGTAGGCATCGATGGTAAAGCGGGCCTGCTTCTCCAGGATCATAGTGGTCATGAGAGTGTCCTGAGCGTGAGCCATGATGAAGGTCATCTCCATCTCGCCACCGCCGGCCTCCTGCGAAAGCAGCTTGGTCTGCGTGTCGTGGGCGCCGATAAGTGCATCGCTGGCATCCTTGTGCAGCTGTTCGGCCTTCTCAAAATCGCCCTCGCGAGCAGCATCGAGCGCTGCAAGCAGATCGGTCTGGGCGTCACCTGCGTATGCGACAATCTCGAATCCAACCATCGAGATTTCTTCTTTGGTTGCCATATTGCGTTCCTTTCACATATGAACCAATGGAGAGCATCGCGTCCTGGCATACGCGCTGCGTTCTGTATGACAGAAACATTAACATTCAAACAAAAAAGAACAGCGCAAAACGCAATTTCAAGCTATGAACGGTCACTTTTCGCCCGTGAACGGTTTTTAAACCAATCTGAACAATATCGAACACAGTTAGTGACAACCCAAACAGGACCGCACCCTAACGCAAATCGCGCACCGTATCGCCCTCTACGAGCACACCGGGGATCAGCATGTGCTCCACGCCAGACGCACCCCCATCGGCGCCGGCAATCTTGTCGACCGCCCACATGCCGACGCGCTTGTTGTCAAAGCGCACCGTGGTCAGGCGACGGTCGGGCACGATATCGCCCAGACTATCGTCAACACCCGCCACGCTCACGTCCTGGGGCACGCACTTCCCGCGCGACTCGAGCCCACGGATACAGCCATATGCCATGGCATCGTTGGAGGCATAAATGGCCGTGCAGGTCGGATCATCCGCCAGAGCCTGGCCTGCGGCATACCCGCTCTGTGCCGTCCAGTCGCCGCGCACGAGCTGCGGGGGCTCAATGCCATGCGCGCGCAATGTCTCGCGCCAGCCTTCCTCGCGCCGCATGCCCGAAAGCGAGCGCTCGGGACACGAGATAAAGTGCACAGTCTTGTGCCCCCGCCCCAGCAAGTACTCGACCACCTGGCGCGAGCAATCGAACTGGTCGTTATCGACCGTCGAGCACAGCGGGTGCTCCAGCATGGTAACGAGCACCGTCTGCATACCGGGCAGCGGCTCAAAGGTGCCAAAGTCCGCCGGCATGCGATTCATGATCACGACCATGCCGTCTACCGGCAGCGCGCTCATGCGCGACGATGCGCTCTCGAGGGTATAGGGATGTCCATCTACTTTAGTGAGGGTGATGGCGTAGCCGTGCTTATCGGCGGCGGCGGCAAAGCCCTCCATACGGTCGAGGTTGCCGGTACCGGTAATGTTGAACATGGCGACGCCGACGGTCTTAAACTTACCGCGGCGCAGCGATCGACCGGCAAAATTGGGGCGATACCCCAGCTCGCGCATGGCGGCACGCACGCGTTCCTTGGTCTCGGGGCGCACGCTGGGCGAATCGTGCACGGTGCGCGAGACCGTCTGCTCCGAGACGCCCGCGAGGCGCGCTACGTCTTTGACGGATACCGATTTTTTAACAGCGGCCATAGGTCGATCTTTCTATGTCAACGATGCCATTGGTGGCACCTTGCGCAGTCATTTTTAACGCCTTCAAGTATATCCAACGCCTCCCCCACCATACGCTCACCACCCAAAACCTACCGTTCACCGACATTTTTGCTTCCCCGAACGGCTTTTGTCGCCCAAATGTTTACGTTGCCATTGTGCAAACACAGAGCCACCGGGCGGCTCAAACGTTTACGCGCAAGGAATCGACGGTCCACAGGCACAGGGGCCATCGGTTCGCGTCTTATTTTGTGTCGCAAAATGGCAACGTCAACATTTTGGCAACCAAACGTCAAAAGCTACCATCGTTGCCAACCCACCGACTCTTAGGAGCTTTGCATGGAGCAACTCATCGCCATCATCGAAAAGGGGCAGCCCTTTTTCAACGCGATCGCCCGCAACAAGTACCTCAAGGCGATCCGCGACGGTTTTATCTCCGTCATCCCCATCATCATCTTCTCGTCCATCTTCTGCCTGGTAGCCTCGGTTCCCAATATCTGGGGTTTCTACTGGCCCGATGACATCAACAACGCCCTGTGGAAGTGCTACAACTACTCCATGGGCATCCTGGCCATCGCCTGTGCCGCCACCACGGCCAAGCACTTCGCCGACGCTCAGAACCGCGATCTGCCCAAGAACAACCAGATCAACTTCATCTCGTGCATGTGCGCGGCCATCATCGGCTTCTTGCTCCTTTCGAGCGACACGATCGCCACGGACGCTGCCAGCGGCTTCAACACCACCTACCTTGGTTCCAAAGGCCTGCTGACTGCCTTTATCGCTGCGTTTGTGACCGGCATCATCTACAAGTTCTTCATTAAGCGCAACATCACCGTCAAGATGCCCGAGCAGGTTCCGCCCAACATCTCGCAGACCTTTAAGGACATCATCCCCTTCTCCGTCTGCATCACCGTCTTTTGGGTCTTTGACATCGCCTTCCGCGCTGCTTTTGGCTTCTGCTTTGCCCAGGGCGTCATCCAGGTGTTCCAGCCCCTGTTCACCGCTGCAGACGGCTATATCGGCCTCGCTGTGATCTACGGCGCTATGAGCCTGTTCTGGTTCGTCGGCGTCCACGGCCCCTCGATCGTCGAGCCCGCCATCGCCGCCGCCCTCGTTGCCAACATGACCGACAACCTGGCTGCGTTCCAGGCCGGCCAGCACGCTTCCGCTGTCCTGACCCAGGGTGCCCAGTACTTCGTCGTCTGCATGGGCGGCACCGGCGCCACGCTCGTCCTGGTCTTTATGTTCTGCTTCCTGGCCAAGTCTCAGGAGATGCGCGCCGTCGGTAAGGCCGCCATCGTCCCCGTCTGCTTTGCCGTCAACGAGCCGCTGCTGTTCGCCGCGCCCATCGTGCTCAACCCCGTCTTCTTTGTCCCGTTTGTCTTTGCCCCGATCGCCAACATCTGGATCCTCAAGATCTTTATCGACTTCTTGGGCATGAACGGCTTTATGTACACCCTGCCTTGGACCGTCCCCGGCCCCATCGGCACCATCATGGGCCTGGGCTTCCAGCCGCTCGCTTTTGTGATGCTCGCCCTTATCCTGGTCGTCGACTTCGTTCTGTACTACCCGTTCTTCCGTGCCTATGACGCCCAGAAGTGCGCCGAGGAGGCCGAGATCTCCCAGGAGGAGCTCGCCGCCAAGAACGCCGAGAAGGCCGCCAAGCTCAACGATGCCTTCCAGGGCAAGGCTGACGCCAAGAGCGTTGCCGCCGGCGCTGCTGCCGAGGCCGTGAAGGCCGACTCCCCCGCCGCTTCTGCAGCACCCGCTGCCGAGGCAACGACCGCCAGCGACCTCAACGGCAAGCGCGTGCTCGTGCTCTGCCAGGGCGGCGGAACCTCGGGCCTGCTCGCCAACGCACTGGCCAAGGCCGCCAAAGAGCGCGGCATCAATCTTGAGACCGCTGCCGAGGCCTATGGCAACCACGTGGACATGCTCCCCGACTTCGATCTGGTCGTCCTGGCCCCGCAGGCCGCCAGCTACCTGGCCGACCTGCAGAAGGACTGCGAGCGCGTGGGCAACAAGTGCGTCGCCTGCCGTGGCAAGCAGTACATCGAGCTCTCCCAGAACGGCGATAAGTCTCTCGCCTTCGTCTCCGAGCAACTCTCGAAGTAAGTAACGCTCAGGGCCAGCCGACCATCCAAGACCGGCTGGCCCTTCGATTTAGACGATTGGATCATCATGTCCGTTAATCCTGCTAGCGTCACCAACCCGCCTGCGCAGTTTCCCGAGGACTTTGTCTTTGGCGGCGCCACTGCTGCCTACCAGGTAGAGGGCGAGACCCGCACTCACGGTAAGGGCAAGGTTGCCTGGGACGATTTTCTGGAGGCCCAGGGGCGCTTTTCCCCCGATCCCGCTTCGGACTTCTACAACCAGTACCCCGTCGATCTGGAGCTGTGCGAGGAGTTCGGCATCAACGGCATCCGCCTCTCCATCGCCTGGAGCCGCATCTTCCCCAACGGCACCGGCGAGATCAACCCCGAGGGCGTTCAGTTCTATCACGACCTTTTCGCCGAATGTCACAAGCATCACGTTGAGCCGTTTGTCACGCTGCATCACTTTGACACGCCGCTTCCCCTCTTTGAGAAGGGCGACTTCCTCAACCGCGAGACCATCGACGCCTTTGTGGACTTTGCCACCTTCTGCTTTAAGGAGTACGCCGACCAGGTGACATACTGGTTCACCTTTAACGAGATCTGGGCCGATGCCTCCAACACCTACATCGAGGGCACCTTCCCCGGTGGCGTCAAGGCGCATCTTGCCGAGGCCTTCCAGTGCGAGCACAACATGATGCTCGCCCACGCCAAGGCAGTACTGGCCTTCCACAACGGCGGTTTTAAGGGCAAGATCGGCGTCATTCAGTCGCTGGAGTTTAAGTACCCGCTCAACGAGAACGACCCCGCCGACATCAAGGCCGCCAACAACGAGCACGTGCTGCAGAACCAGTTCTTGCTCGACGCCACCTTCCGCGGCGACTATGCTCCCGACACCCTCGAGTGCGCCAACCGCCTGGCGGCCATCTCGGGCGGCACCATCGAGATCCTGGACGAGGACCTCGAAATTATGCGCGAGGCAGCGCTCTACAACGACTACCTGGGTGTCAACAACTACCAGTGCCGTTTTTTGAAGGCTTACGACGGCGAGAACGACCTGCACCACAACGGTACGGGCGAGAAGGGCACCGGCCGCTGGCGCGTCAAGGGTATTGGCGAGCATGTGAACAAGCCTGGCATCCCCACCACCGACTGGGACTGGATTATCTATCCCGAGGGTCTGTTCGATCTGCTCGTCTACATTAAGCAGCGCTACCCCAACTACAAGCAGATCTTCATTACCGAAAACGGCATGGGCTACAAGGACCCCTACAAAGACGGCTTTGTGGACGACCAGCCGCGCATCGACTACATCGAGCAGCACCTGCGTTGGCTGCTCAAGGCCATGGAGGTGGGCGTCAACGTGGGCGGCTACTTCCTGTGGAGCCTGCAGGATCAGTTCTCCTGGACCAATGGCTACAACAAGCGTTACGGCTTCTTTTACGTTGACTTTGAAACCCAGAAGCGCACGCCCAAGGCAAGCGCCTACTGGTACAAGCACGTGGCGCAGACCCGTCGTCTGGACTAGCGGCTTGCGACGAGCGGTTGGCGGAATTGCACCGCCCACATAACCTGTCCCCATTTCTCAGCCGGGGGCGGCACGTCACACGGCGCGCCGCCCCCGGCCTTTTTGGGCGGTTCGGGGTCCGTTTGTCTCAATCTGTAACATCTAGCCGAGTTTTTGGGTCCTAGCTGTTACAGATTGAGACGAACAGGATTGCTCTTTCCGAAGAATCTAAATCTGTAACACGTAGCCCGCTTTTGACCGTCTACCTGTTACAAATCGAGACAAACGGAGTAGGACCTAACCCCGTATGTCCCTAACAGTCGAGCGTTCGACCAGCGTACTCGGCACATGAATCGCCTCGATAGACGAGCTCTCTCCAATCGCCGCCTCAAACGCAAGCTTACCGACACCGCGCAAATCAAATCGCAGCGTCGTCAGCCGATTGTGAGGAACAAGTCCCTCGAGTGCGTCGTCGATACCAACCACGCTCACGTCGTCGGGCACGGACAGGCCCGCGTTCTCGAGCGCGGCGATAACGCCCAGCGCCATCTGGTCATTTGCCGCAAGCACGGCAGTCGGCGCCTGCGACCCGCCGGCAAGCACCTCGGCCGCAATCCGCTCGCCCATGGCGTACCCACTGTCCGCACTCCAATCGCCACGCAGCATCGGAGCGGCATCGACATGAGCACGACCCAGCGTATCGCGCCAACCGGCCTCACGAAAACGCGAGGAAATCGAGTTTTCCGGACCCGCCACAAACCGCATATTCGAGTGACCATGTTCCAGCAGATAATTGGTCAACAGCTCGCACGAACCATACTGGTCGGAGTCGATCGTCGTGCAGCGCGGATGCGCATACATGGACAGGATGACCGTTCGCACTCCCGGCTGGGGAACAAACTCCTCAAAATCGGGAGCCATGCGGTTCATGTTGAGAATCATGCCGTCGACGGGTCGCTCGACCATGCGGCGCGAGGCATCGGCAAGTGTATAGGGCTTGTCGCCGCCCATCTCGATCATAGTGACGGCAAAATCGTGCTCGCGCGCCGCTTGCATGATACCCTCGAGCGTCGCCAGGTTACCGACACGTGTGATGTTGTACATGCACAGGCCAATAGAACGATACGACCCGCCGCGCAACGCCGCTCCAGCAAAATTGGGACGAAAGCCCAGCTCTTCCATGGCGGCCAGCACACGCTTGCGCGTCTTTTCCGTCACGTTAGGCATACCGTTGACCACGCGAGACACAGTCTGGCGGCTCACGCCAGCGAGCGCCGCAACCTCTGCCGCGCTCGCCGAATGACCATTCCTTGTCTGCTGAGCCATGCCTTCCACGCTAACCTGCTTCCCAACTATTCCCCGCGCCCATGGCGCATCGTACATACATTGATAACGTGCTCATGATACCCGAGCCATATACCACAACATGAAAACTTCTGTCAATCAAAACCGCTTACCGAACAAATACAACCGTTCGCGGCTGTTTGAAGTTGTTTTGTTTCTATACATCCCAGCCGGATGTTAACGTGCTCATTGTCAAATGTTCACGTGCTCATTTTGGTTCCAATCATTTTAAGATAGTGTTTATCGGGCTTTTTCACCGCTGAACGCTAACCAGGGAGCCTCCTGAGCGCAAACGCACAATATCGAACAGCGAGACGAGAGGGTGTATGCATATGTCTTTGCTAAACCGCGTACAGCAGCTGCCGAAGGGCTTTGTTTGGGGCGCCGCAACCGCCGCGTACCAAACGGAAGGTTCCACGAAGGTGGCAGGCAAGGGTAAGACCATGTGGGACGATTACCTTGTCGCCCAGGGTCGCTTTTTGCCCGACCCGGCCAGTGATTTCTACAACCGCTACGAGGAGGATATCCGCCTTTCTGCCGAGCATGGACTCAACGCCATCCGTGTGTCCATCGCCTGGACCCGCATCTTCCCCAACGGCGACGATGCCGAGCCCCTCGCCGAGGGCGTTAAGCACTACCACGAGCTGTTCGCCTGCTGCAAAAAGTATGGCGTCGAGCCCTATGTGTCCCTGCATCACTTTGACTCCCCCGCCGCCCTGTTCAACCAGGGCGACTGGCTCAACCGCAAGACCGTCGACGACTATGTGCGCTATGCCGAGTTCTGCTTCCGCGAGTTCCGCGAGGTCAAGAATTGGTTCACCATCAACGAGCTCATCAGCCTCTCGCACTCCCAATACATCCAAGGCAACTTCCCGCCCAACCATCACTTTGATGTGACGAGCGGCATCCAGAGCCAGCACAACGAGCTCGTTGCCCACGCCCGCGCCGTCAACCTGTATAAGGATCTTGACGAGACCGAGCACCTGGGCGGACGCATTGGCATGGTCAACGTCCTGACGCCGGCATATCCTGCCACAGACTCGCCCGCCGACCAGCACGCCGCCGACCTGTACAACGCCTTCTACACCGACTTCATCATGGACGGCGCCTTCCTGGGTCACTACTCCGCGCGCACCCTCTCACTCATCAACGAGATTCTGCGTGCCAACAACGCCACGCTTACGGTTGAGGACAGCGACATGGAGGAGCTCGCCAAGGCGGCGCCCCGCAACGATATGTTCGGCCTCAACTACTATCAGTCGGCGTTTATCGCCGCCTACGATGGCGAGTCCACCAACAGCTTTAACGGCACCGGAGACAAGGGCACCTCGTGCTTTAAGTTTAAGGGCGTCGGGCAGCAGGTCGATATGCCGGGTATCCCCACCACCGACTGGGATTGGCTCATCTACCCGCAAGGCCTCTACGACACGCTCAAGCACATCAGCGCCACCTATCCCAACCTCCCCGTCATCTATATCACCGAAAACGGCCTGGGCCACAAGGACCCCGAGCCCGACGCAAACGGCATCGTCGCCGATCCCGAGCGCATCGACTTTGTCGACCAGCACATGGAGAAGGTGCTCCAGGCGCGTGCCGAGGGCGTCGACGTCCAGGGCTACTTTATCTGGAGCCTGCAGGACCAGTTCTCGTGGGCCAATGGCTATAACAAGCGCTACGGCCTGTTCTACATCGACTTCGACACGCAAAAACGCTACATCAAGCAGTCGGCACTCTGGTACAAGGAGCTCGCCGACACTATGGCGGACGCGCAGTAGCGCATCGCCTCGCTTTCCCCCGAGGGGGAGCGGCCTCATGCGATACAAACCCAGCCGCTCCCCTCTCTCCCCCTGGGACCGACCCCGCCTGCACCCGGGCTTTTAGCAAGCGGGAGACCATATAGGTTTTCAACGTCCATGCCATTAAGATTTCATGCAAAGAGGAGCGTGAACTATGGAATCGATCGTTAAGTTCTTGGAGAAAGGTCAGCCGTACTTCGACAAGGTCTCTAAGAACATCTACCTTCAGGCCATTAAAGACGGCTTTTTGGCAGCAATGCCCATCATCCTGTCTTCTTCTGTCTTCCTGCTTATTTCGACCCTGCCGGGCGTTGCCGCCACGGTCGGCGGCTTTACGCTGCCCGACTGGTGGAACGTCGACGTCGTGAACTTCTGCAACAAGGTTTACAACTTCACGATGGGCGTCGTGGGCATCATGGTCGCCGGCACCACCGCAAGCGCGCTGACCGGCTCCAAGAACCGCCGCATGCCTGCCGGCAAGGCCATCAACGCCACGAGCACCATGGTCGCCGCCATGTGCGCTATGCTCATCTTGGCCGTTACCCAGACGAGTGCCAAGATCGACGGCGCCGATGTCTCGGTGTTCTTTACCGACAACATGGGCACCAAGGGCCTGCTGAGCTCCTTTGTCGCCGCATTTGCCACGGTCAACATCTATGCCTTCTGCATTAAGCGAGACATCACCATCAAGCTGCCCAAAGAAGTCCCCGGCGCCATCGCCCAGAACTTCCGCGACATCTTCGCCTTCAGCTTCTCCATCCTGTTTGTCGCCGTCATCGACGTTATCTGCCGCACCTGCTTGGCCGTCCCGTTTGCCAACGTCATCTCCACGCTGGTGAGCCCGCTGTTCGCCGCTGCCGATTCCTACGCCGGCCTCGCCCTCATCTGGTTCATGATCCCGCTGTTCTGGTTCATGGGCATCCACGGCCCCTCGGTCGTTAAGCCTGCCCTCAACGCCGCGCTGTTTGGCAACATCACCACCAACCTCGCCACGCTGCAGGCCGGCGGTCACCCCGCCCTCGCCCTGACCGAGAACTTCGGTAACTACATCGGCGAACTCGGCGGCACCGGCGCCACGTTCATTGTCCCGATCATCTTCCTGCTCTTTATGCGCTCCAAGCAGCTCAAGGCCGTCGGCAAAGCCTCTGTCGTACCCGTGATGTTCGCCGTCAACGAGCCGCTGCTGTTCGCCGCGCCCATCATCCTCAACCCGTACTTCCTGATCCCGTTCCTGTTTGCCCCCGTGGCCAACGTCCTCATTGGTAAGTTCTTCATCGACTTTTTGGGCATGAACGGCTTTATCTATGCCATGCCGTGGGCACTCCCCGGACCGATCGGCACCTTCATCGACACCAACTTCCAGCCGATCTCTCTGGTCCTGGTTGTCGTCCTGCTGGTCGTTGACTTCTTGATCTACTACCCGTTCTGCAAGGCCTACGACAACGTCCTGTGCAAGCAGGAGGCCGAGACCCTGGCCGAAGAAGAGGCCGAGGAGACCAAGACCGTCAAGACCGCTGACGCCCCCGCCGTTGAGGCTCCTGTTGTCGAGACCGCTTCTGCCACTGAGGCCTCCGCAGCTCCGTCCGCCCTTAAGGGCAAGGATCTGAGGGTTCTGGTTCTGTGCGCTGGCGCCGGCACCTCTGCACTGCTCGCCAACGCGCTTAAGGAAGGCGCCGACGAGCTGGGCATCGACATTACCGCCAACGCCGGTGCCTACGGCAGCCACTACGCCATCATGGACCAGTACAACGTCATCGTCCTGGCTCCGCAGGTTCGCACCTATTACAACGAGATGAAGGCCGACACCGACCGTCTGGGCATCACGCTGCTGTCGCCCAAGGGCAAACAGTACATCGACCTCACTAAGGATCCCAAGGGTGCCGTCGCCTGGATCGAGGAAAACCTCAAGGCATAAGACGCTGACGCCACCTGCCGCTCGCAGACAAAAAATGGCCCGTGCATCGATGCGTGATGCGCGGGCCATTTTGTTTAGACCGCACCCGCCCTCCTGTTCATCTCAATCTGTAACATCTAGCCGAGTTTTTGGATCCTAGCTGTTACAGATCGAGGTGAACGCACAGGCCAAGCCAAAAATCTCAATCTGTAACATGTAGACCGCTTTTGACCGCTTAGATGTTACAGATCGAGACAAACAGATGGGTCAATCCAATCAATCTAGATCTGTAACACCTGGCTGGTCATTTCACTCCTAACTGTTACAGATCGAGACAAACGGAATAAGCCGGGCCGAATTGTCTAAATCTGTAACATCTAGCCGAGTTTTCGGGTCCCACCTGTTACAGATTTAGACGAGCAGGCCGAGCACGTCTACGCCCGCAGGTCCCTTACGCTGGAACGCTCGACCAACACGCCCGAGACGAGCGTACGGCTTCTGGAGCTCGGGGCTTCCAGACCTGCGACGACCTCGTTAAGCGCACGGATGCCCAGTTCGCGGTGGCGAAACTTCACCGACGTCAGAATCGAGTTGGGAATCGTCTTGTAGAGCTCATCGTCGAAGCCGATCACGGACACGTCGTCGGGCACATTGAGCCCTTTGTCACGTAGAGCCATCATCACGCCGTTTGCCATGCAGTCGTTAGCAGCGAGGACCGCCGTGCAATCGGGTTTATCGGCAAGCACAAGGCCCGCGGCATAGCCACTATCCGCATTCCAATCGCCTTGCAGAGGCTCGGGCGGCTCAATGCCACGTGCCTCGAGTGCCGCTCGCCAACCTTTCATACGGCACTGGCTCGACAGCGACTCTTTCTTACCCGAAACGAAGTACACGTTCTTGTGACCATGATCCAAGAAGTACTCGCACGCCATGCGCGCACCACCCTCTTGATCGTCACTGACGGTAGAGCAGGTAGGATGCTCCATCGGTGTGATAATCACCGTCTTGAGGTCTTTCGGAGTCTCAAAGGTATCAAAGTCATCGACCATCTGACGCAGGTTGAAGATCATGCCATCAACAGGCAGCTGCGACATCCTGCGCGCCGCATCGGCAAGGGTCATCTTCTCCCCTGCGCGCTTCTTAATCATCGTGAGCGCAAAGCCGCGTTCCTCGGCGGCATCGGCGATACCGTCAATCATGTCCACGGCACCGCCCGACAAGTGGAACAGCACGACGCCGATGCACCCGTAACGGCCCAACTTGAGCGAACGCGCAGCAAAGTTGGCTCGAAACCCGAGCGCCTCCATGGCCGAATGAACCTTATCGCGTGTCGACTCTCGCACGCTATCGGGCTCGTTGATCACACGCGAAACCGTCTTGAGAGAAACACCCGCGGCAATCGCCACATCGTTCATCGAGACGTTTTTCTTGTCCATCGTTGCCACTGCTTCTCCAGTCGGTTTTGCATCGCTTGCTTTTTGCGTTCTAGCATACACTACCTGCCTGACTGATAAATCAACCGTTTACCGGACAATATCGACCACTCACCCCTAAATCCTTGTTGCTCTTCCAAAAATGTCTTACGTTGTCATTAACGAAATGACAACGTTGTCATTTCGTTAATGCCTTCCTTAAACAGGAAGGTTTCCGGGCAGTCCTGACCATCCATCGACGACCAGTTCCATCCACATGCATCGCGCATCAAGTAGTAAAGGAGCTCTATGGACGCCATCGTAAAGATGCTCGAAAAGCATCAACCGTTCTTTGAGAAGATCTCGAGGAACGTCTACCTCCAGGCCATTAAGGACGGATTCCTTGGGTGCATGCCCATTGTCCTCACCTCTTCGATCTTTCTGCTCATTGCCACCCTTCCCGGCGTAGTCGGCATCACGCTGCCCCAGCCGCTCATCGACTGGTGCAACAAGCTCTACAACTTCACCATGGGCGTCATGGGCATCATGGTTGCCGGCACCACTGCCAAGAACTTCACGGCTTCCATGAACCGTCGCATGCCCGCCGGCAAAGTGCTCAACGACGGTTCCACCATGGTGGCCGCCCAGTGCAGCATGCTGCTGCTCGCAGTCACGCAGTTCACCACCAAGTTCAACGGCTCCGAGCTTTCGGTCTTCGATTGCACCAGCATGGGCACGCGCGGTCTGTTCTCGGCCTATATCGCCGCGTTCATTACCGTGTGGGTCTATAAGTTCTGCGTCTCGCGCGATCTGACCATTAAGCTGCCTAAGGAGGTCCCGGGCGCCATCGCTCAGAACTTCCGCGACATCATCCCCTTTGGCGGTGCTGTCATCATCTGCGGCATCATCGATGTCGTCGTGCGCAACCTCATGGGCGTTCCGTTCTCCGAGCTGCTTATCAAACTGCTCTCCCCGCTCTTCACCGCTGCAGAAACCTATCCTGGCCTTATCCTTATCCAGGCAGCCACCGCGTTCTTCTGGTTTATCGGCGTCCACGGCCCCTCGATCGTCCAGCCGGGCATCGACCCCATCCGTCTTGCCAACCAGGCCGAGAACCTGCAGGTTCTGCTGGCCGGCGGCCACCCCGCCCACTCCCTCACCTTTAACATGTCGCTCGTGGGTGAGTTCGGCGGCACCGGCGCCACGTTCATCGTGCCGCTTCTGCTGATTCTCTTTATGAAGTCCAAGCAGCTCAAGGCCGTCGGTAAGGCCTCGATTGTTCCTGTTGCCTTCGCCGTCAACGAACCGCTGCTCTTTGGCGCGCCGATGATCCTTAACCCCTACATGCTCATCCCCTTTGTTGCCGCCGGTTGCGTCAACGTGAGTGTTGCCAAGTTCTTTATCGATAACGTGGGCATGAACGGCTTCTCCTTCGTGGTGCCTTGGGCTACCCCTGCCCCCATCGGCATCTTCATCACCACGAACTTCCAGCTTATCGCCCTGGTATTTGTCGCGATTATCATCTTGCTGGACGCCATCATCTACCTGCCGTTCTTGAAGGCATACGATAAGCTGCTCTGCGACCAGGAGGCCGAGCGCGCCGCCGAGCTGGGTCTTGAGTCCGATGGTGCTGCCACCATCGCCGCCAACGCCCCTACGCCCGCTGTCGAGCAGGCTACCGCTTCCGTCGAGCCGACCGCCGCTGCCGCCGACAGCAAGCCTGTCGCCGATCAGCCCGAGCCCGCCGCCGACGCATCCGCTAAGAAGGACGTCGATGGCCTGAAGGTCCTCGTCCTGTGCGCCGGCGCCGGCACCTCTGCCATGCTCGCCAACGCCATCAAGGAAGGTGCCGCACAGACCGGAGAGAACATCGCTTCCTCCGCAGGCGCCTATGGCCAGCACACTGCCATCATGGATCAGTACGACGTCATCGTGCTCGCCCCGCAGGTTCGTAGCTACTACAACGACATGAAGGCCGACACCGATCGCCTGGGCATTAAGCTGCTCGCTCCCCGCGGTAAGGAATATATCGACCTTACCCGCGACCCCGCTGGCGCCATCAAGTGGCTCCGCGAGAACCTCGACTAGTTCCTCCCTCTGTTGGTGCCCGGATCCCCAGTTCGGGCACCTCTCCCTATTCGTATCCCACAGAAAGGATGACTCATGACCAACCCCATGCAGTTCCCCGACGGCTTTGTGTTTGGCGGCGCCACCGCTGCTTACCAGGTTGAGGGCGAGACCCGTACGCACGGCAAGGGCAAAGTGCCCTGGGACGATTTCCTGGCTGCTCAGGGTCGCTTCTCCCCCGATCCCGCAAGCGATTTCTACAACAAGTACCCGGTCGATATCGACCTGTGCCAGCGCTTCGGCATCAACGGTATCCGCGTCTCCATCGCTTGGAGCCGCATCTTCCCCAGCGGCACTGGTGAGATTAACCCCGAGGGTGTTGCCTTCTATCACGAGCTCTTTGCCACCTGCAATAAAGCCGGCGTTATCCCCTATGTCACGCTCGATCACTTCGATACGCCCGAGGCCTTTTACCAGAACGGCGGCGAGGGCTTCCTGACGCGCACGACGATCGACGCCTTTGTCGAGTACGCCAAGTTCTGCTTTGCCGAGTTCACCGAGGTCAAGCACTGGTTTACCTTTAACGAGATTCCCGCGACCGCCGAGGGCAGCTTTATCGTCGGCAACTGGCCGCACGGCGAGAAGTATCGCCTGGACAAGGCCTTCCAGCTCATGCACAACATGATGGTGGCCCACGCCAAGGCTGTCGTCGCCTTCCATGAGGGCGGCTTTGAGGGCGAGATCGGCATTGTCCAGAACCTGGAGCCCAAGTATCCCCTCGATCCCAACAGTGCTGCCGACTGCGAGGCAGCTCGCATGGCCGATGTCATCAACAACCGCTGGGTGCTCGACGCCACTTTCCGCGGCCACTATGCAGCCGACACCATGGAAGCCGCAACCAAGCTGGCCCATATCGCCGGCGGCGAGCTCGACGTCCGCGACGAGGACATCGCCGCGCTGACCGCCGCGCTCCCCTACAACGATTGTCTGGGCGTCAATACCTACAAGTGCCAGTTCCTGCGTGCCGCCGAGGGCGAAAACGACATCAACCACAATGGCACCGGCGACAAGGGCTCCTCGCGCTGGTTCCTCAAGGGCGTGGGCGAGTCATGCGTGCGCGAAGGCGTACCCACCACCGATTGGGACTGGATCATCTATCCCGAGGGTCTCTACGACCTACTGCTCCGCATTAAAAACGATTACCCCAACTACAAGAAGATCTACATCACCGAGAACGGCATGGGCTATAAGGACGACTTCGAGGATGGCTTTATCGACGACGCCCCTCGTATCGACTACATGCGTCAGCATCTCGCGTGGATCCTCAAGGCAATCGACGGCGGCGTGAACGTCGACGGTTACTTTGTGTGGTCGCTGCAGGACCAGTTCTCCTGGACCAACGGCTACAACAAGCGCTACGGCCTGTTCTACATCGACTTTGAGACCCAGAAGCGCTATCCCAAGGCGAGCGCGTACTGGTACAAGAACGTCGCGGAGACCGGCCTGCTCATGGCCTAACTTTTGCCGCATACTCCCTGTCGGCCGCATGCGAATCCCTCCACGGGTTCGCATGCGGCCTTTTTTGTTTTGGCTCGACCCGAGCAGGCCGTTTGTCTCGATCTGTAACATCTAGTCGAGTATTTCGGCCCTACCTGTTACAGATCAAGACAAACGAGCGGCCCGAACTTGAAGATCTCGATCTGTAACACGTAACCGAGTATTCCGGCCCTAGCTGTTACAGATCAAGACAAACAGAACGCCCGAGCAGAAATATCTCAATCTGTAACACGTAGCCCACTTTCGACCGTCTACCTGTTACAGATCAAGACAATAAGATAGTCAAATCCAAACTTTCCAAGCAGTTATGAAGCATGGTTTCTAGTTTTCGGTATCACGAACATACTTTCGGTATCATTTAATGGTATTATGATATCGAAAGTATGTTCGTGATACCGAAAGGAGCCGCATGCGCCAGTTCGATTACACCACAGTCCCAGCGGAACTCGAAGCAACTCCAATCACCAACCTCCTCCTCTCGATACGCGAGCATAAAGGCCGACAGCTTGCTCTGAGTCAAGTCAAACCCGAGCTTCTATCGTCCCTAATGGAGGAGGCTAAGATCCAAAGCACCCGATCCTCCAACGGACTTGAAGGAATTGTTACCACCCAAAAAAGACTCAAAGCGATCATGGCGTATTCCGCCAAGCCAAGCTCCCGCGCAGAGGAAGAAATCGCTGGATACCGAGATGTGCTGTCGCTTATTCACGAGCAACACGATTCCATTCCCGTAACGCCATCGGTCATTCTGCAGTTGCATCGTGACCTCATGGCGCACACGGCAATCTCGTATGGAGGCCATTGGAAGGATAGCGATAACGAAATCGTCTCCATTGACGATCAAGGTAATCGATTTGTGCGCTTTAGGCCCCCTTCGGCTCTAGCAACCCCGGGACTTATTAAAGAAGCCTGCCAGTCCCTCAACGATGCTTTATCTCGCCAAGTTTGCGATCCCCTCCTTATATCGCTCCGCTTTATCTTCGATTTTGTCAGTATTCATCCCTTCAACGATGGCAATGGCAGGATGAGCCGGCTCCTTACAACGCTGCTGCTCGAAAAGACTGGATACGACGTTGCGCGTTACATCAGCATCGAACGACTTATTGAAGACAACAAAGCGCTTTACTACAACGCCCTCGCTGCAAGCTCCACTGGATGGAATGAAAATCAAAACACCGAAGCACCCTTTATCCGTTTCATGCTCGGAACAACCCTGGCCGCCTACCGACAGCTCGAACAGCGTACCTTAATTGAATCAAGCACTCGTCCCATGTCGAAGCAAGCGCGCATCGCCGTTCTATTTCAACAGAGACCCGGCGTCATTAAGAAATCAGACATCCGATCCAACTGCCCCGATATCAGCGAGGTTACCGTTAAACGAACCCTCAGTCAGCTTGTTAGTTGCAGCGCAATCGAAAAAACAGGGGCGGGTCGTTCGACGGGCTACATACTCAAAGACGTCCATGCTCTAGAACTATTCTTGCAATCCACAATACCCGATAGCGAGGCCGCAATAACAAAAGAGGCCCCAAAGGATAAGCTCCTTGAACGTGTAAGCCACGCCGAGGATGAAAGCAGAGAGGGGCTCTATGAAGACTACGATTCATTCTCAAGGGACATAAAGACGAAATACGGAGTCTAGTCATATCCCAGAATAGCCTCATCCTTGTTGCCCAAAATTATTTGCGCGTCATTTTAAAGCGGTACCCCTGCGCCGGCTGGGGGGGCAGAAGTATCGTCTGCCGATCCTGCTGGAGTCGGCAATCAGATAGCGCGCATCGGCCTTGCTAAAGGCGAGCTGCTGGATGCGGCCCTCGTCCATGTTGGACGTGGACACGTCGCCATCCAGAATGCCGTTGGCACCGATAAACGCCGTGTCAATCCCTAGTGCGCGCAGGGTATCCTCGGCCATGGGGCCCATAAAGGCGGCGGTGCGGCGACGGTACATGCCGCCCACCAGGCACAGCTCGCAATCCTCGCGCGCCTCGAGCAGGCTAAAGGCCGAAAGCGAATTGGTCACATAGATGGAAGGCAGTTTGTCGGTGACTCGGAGAGCGCCAATGCGATCTCACGACGGTTGCGCTCATTGTCTCAATTAGATACTCAACGAAATACGGCCCCGCAGCTCAATAAGCTGCGGGGCCGTACCATACACCGACGAATCAACGACGAAGTGCATCCACTATTTGGCCAGCTCCTGAACGATCCAGTCAATTGCACCTTCGGGATCGTTGGTAAGGTCGATATACTCCTTGCCCCTTGTGGTGAGCAGTTTAATTCCAAGGCGATCGGTATCGGCCTTCATAGCGTCATAGTACATGCGTGCCTGGGGTGCCAGAACAATCACGTTGTACTGACCCATCGTCTCATAGTGGCTTCCGTACGCACCGGACTGAGAAACCAGATCGATACCCTTAGCAGCGGCACCTTCGCGAAGAGCATTTGCCAAGAGAGTCGAAGTGCCGGCACCCTGGCAAAGCACAAGCACGCGGATCTGCTCCGCCTTGTCCTTTACCGCCTCGAGAGCTTTTGCGACATTTTCCTGTGCGGCAATAGCATCTGCATCCGAGTTTCCTGCAGTCTCCTTTGCAGACTCTTCCAAACAAAGCTGATGGTCATACGCCTTGCAGAACGGATAGTAAATCACAAAGTCAACGACCAACAGCACTGCCATCAATACAAGAGAACGCAGATCGAGACCCGTGGTGAGGAATGCACCGATTGGGCCGGGAAGCGCCCACGGCATGGTATACATGGGGGCGTTCATTCCAATGACGTCAATGAAAAATTTACCGATAATGGCGTTGACCATAGGAGCCACTAGGAAGGGCACGAACATATAGGGATTGAGAACAATCGGCATACCGAAGATAACGGGCTCGTTAACTCCAAAAATCACCGGGATAATCGATGCCTTGCCCATGGCTTTTAGCTGCTTGGAGTGCATAAACATGATCAGGATAATAGGAACGATGAACGTGCAGCCAGAACCGCCCAGACCGCCGATGAAGCTTGTAAAGTCCTGCGTGAGAGCAATTGACGGGTGTCCACCTGCTTGGAAAACCTCAAGATTGGTAACGGTATTGCCATAGAGCGCAGCATTGATCGGACTCATGACAACCGAAGCACCGTGGATACCCATAAATTGGAAAAGTGCGACGGCGCCTTCGATAAGCGCCATGCCAGGATAGGTGTCGACCGCGGAGAACAGCGGCGAGATGAGAGCGGATACCAAATTGGCGAACGGCACAGCAAGCAGCTTGCGGCTCGCAAGATCGATAAAAGCGCACGCAAGGATCGAAAACCCAAATGCAAAGATATCGCGAAAACTCTGCGCAATAGAGCCAGGGACCTCTTTGGGGAGCTTGATCGTCACATTATGGCTAATGCACACCTTATAGATATTAACGGTCAAGAATGCGGCTACGAACGCAGCGAGAAAACCCTTGGTTCCCATATAGCCGGTTTCAAAAACAGATGTATCTGCTCCGCCAATCGAGACAACATCGTTCGTCACCGATAGTAAGAGCATGCCGCACATGGCACAAACCATGCACGAGGTGGGGTTGAGAGATTTACCCGAAGGCATGCGACGGTTCATCGACATGGCAAGTGAGCTCGCCGTGGTGCCGGCCACCATAATGCCAAGAAGTCCCATGGTATATGCATAGATTTTATTGAAGAAATCCAGCACCTCAGGCGGAAGCGTGATGCCTACATAGGCAGGGAGCGTCGAAAGAAGAAGGAACAGGCTCGAGAACAGCACAATTGGCATATTCGAGAGAAAGCCATCCTTGATCGCCACCAGATAAATGTTCCTCGAGATTTTGTCGAAGAGGGGCTGGTGTTTTTCAAGGAATTTGACGATAGCGTCCATAACACATCCTTTCATGATTCCCGGGCACGTAACGATTTATCCGGACTCAACCGTCGTCGTCCCCGTTTGTATCCACTTATGTAAGTGAATACGTTCTTGTGCGAAATGTAATATCATTTGCGCGATTTGTCATAACCAATTCTTTTTCCGCTTTGTCGATATGTCAAGAATTCAAATACTTATTCGGTGAACGGTAGCTGATTACTATAAGGTTTTCCCAGCTAAAGAGTATTTTCCCTGAGCAGTACTATAAGTTTGCAACCGTTCACCGATTGGATATAACATATTGAATATATTGTTGTAACAATATTAGAGACAATGTCACAAGCCTGTCGTTCTAGTCAAAGGAAGTAACAATGCCCAAACGATTACTGAACATGTCCGCATCCGATTTTGCCGCCACGTCACCCATGGATCTGAAACAGGCAATTCTGGCTTCTGAGGGACGTACCATCATGGCGGAAAACGTACCCTCTTCCCAATTTCTCGGCGGCGTTACTAATGCAGAAATCGAACGTGCCGCAGGTGCCGACCTGCTTCTGTTTAACGCGCTCGATGTGTTCGATCCAGTTATTGCCGGTATTCCAGATGATCTCAATGAAAACCCGGTCACTTGGGTGAAGCGAGCATGCGGAAGGCCCATTGGCGTCAATCTGGAGCCAGTTGATAACGAGGCAGAGATGTCTGAAACCCGAACGGAAATCCCCATGGGTCGTCGCGTCTCTCCCAAGACCTTAGAAAAGGCTAACGAACTCGGATTTGATTTTATCTGCCTGACGGGCAACCCTGGAACCGGCGTCTCCAACGATGCAATCGCCCATTCGATTAAACTCTCCAAAGAGCATTTCAATGGCCTGGTCATAGCCGGAAAAATGCATGGAGCGGGCGTTGCGGAACCTGTCATGACGCTCGAAATTGCGCGCAAGTTTGTTGACCTCGGCGTCGATATCCTTCTCGTGCCAGCCCCCTACACCGTCCCTTGCTTCCAAGAAGCAGACCTGCGCGCCATCGTAGACTTTGTACGATCCCACAACGTAGGCAAGTCAATTGAAGAGAAGGTTCTCGTCATGGCGGCGAACGGGACGAGTCAAGACTCCTGCGACAGCGAGACCATTAAGAAAATAGGCCTTGCAGCAAAAGCAGCCGGCGCTGACCTCCAACATATCGGGGACTCCATGAACGGTATTTGCCTGCCCCAGAATATCTTCACGCTCGGACAAGCCCTTCGTGGATACAGGCATCAGATCGTCATGCTGAGCCGCTCTGTGATACGTTAAGGTTACCTTGCCCACGTTACATCCCGACTGAGGCAATCATCAGGTATAACCAACATGCAAACTGAGGCTCTAATGCTCGATACACACGAAAAACGGCCACTCTATTTACAGCTCACCGACGCGCTGCTCAAGCAGATCGTCGATGAATATCAAGCAGACGATAAACTTCCAACAGAAATGGAACTCTGCGACGAATACGCCGTAAGCAGAACAACCGTCCGACTTGCCATGAGTGAGCTGGAGCGTCGTGGAAGTATCTATCGAATCCAAGGTAAGGGATCGTTTGTTGCACCGAAACGCGTTAGCGAGCTCAATTCACTTTTAGACTTTGACTTTGCAAGCCATTGCGATGGCGTTGATCCGGATGCCATCACCAAACATTTCGGCGGCCTCACATCAGGTCGTCCAATTTCCGTAATGATGCTCCAACAATTTGGATGTCAAAGTCGCGATGAAATTCAGCGTCTTGAATTGACCTACGAACTTGAAGGCAGCTTCATAGGCGCTGATACGTTCTTCATTTCAAAGTCGCGCGTTCCGAATAACCAGTTAGATTTTCAGGCATTTAGCAGAATCATGGACGACTTGTCCAAGTCTATCCAATCTGTTAGGGAAAGCTATAGAGCACGTCAGCTTAGCGATTCCGAAGCCAGTAATTATGGTGTTGCAAAACTTCCGGTCATCGAACTGACTCATTATGCTTACGACTCCGGAGGCAAACTAATCTCAATTGTCTGCCGCACCGTCTTAACTGGGCGGGTCCCTTATCAAAACTTTATTTTCAAGTCCTAATGTTCTTTTTCTTTTGTCTCGATCTGTAACACGTAGCCGAGTTTTTAAGTCCTAACCGTTACAGATCGAGACAAACAAGGTAGACCCCGCCGAATTGTCTCAATCTGTAACACTAAGACCGGTTTTGGACGTCTAGATGTTACAGATTGAGATGAATGCACAGGTCAATCCTCTCAATCTCAATCTGTAACAACTAGCTGAATTTTTCGGTCCTAGCTGTTACAGATCGAGACAAACGGAATAGGCCGAGCCAAAAATCTCGATCTGTAACATTTGACTCGCTTTTGGCCGCCTAGATATCACAGGTTGAGACGATTTGATAGTGGAGTCCTCATTTGCGCGTCATATCGCGTAGCTCTGACGCGCTGGTTTCCACAATGACAGGAGGTAAAAGTCCTCCCGCATCGCCTGTTGGCAATCCCGTAGCGTTAGCTAGCAAATGACCTGCGTATGCTCCTCGATGGCGACACGATCTTCGGCGGCGATGCCCGGCTCGCACACCACGGCGTCCAGGCTGTCCAAGCGGCAGAAGGTGTAGAAGTCGCGCTTGCCGATCTTGCTGGAGTCGGCGATCAGATAGCGCGAGTCGGCCTTGCTAAAGGCGAGCTGCTGGATGCGGCCCTCTTCCATGTTGGATGTGGACACGTCGCCGTCCAGAATGCCGTTTGCGCCGATAAAGGCTGCGTCGATCCCCAGTGCGCGCAAGGTGTCCTCGGCCGTAGGGCCCACAAAGGCGGCGGTGCGGCGGCGGTACACGCCGCCCACCAGGCACAGTTCGCAGTCTTCGCGCGCCTCGAGCAGGTTAAACACCGAAAGCGAATTGGTCACAATGCGCAGGCGAAACGCCGGCAGCATCGAGGCCATCTGCTCAACCGTGGTGCCCGTGCCCAAAAAGATGGTCGAGCCTTCCTCGATAAGCTCCACAGAACGGCGCGCAATCTGCAACTTTTCCTCGGCATGCTTCGTGCGCTTTTCGCTGTGCGAATACTCATGGCGCAGCATAGCGTGTGGACGGCCCTGCGCACTGCGGGCTCCGCCGTGCACGCGCTCGATCTCGCCCAGGCTCGCAAGCTCCTCAAGATCACGGCGGATCGTCATATCCGAGACACCTAACGCATCCGAAATCTCCTTGACCGAGACCGTTCCCTGTTCCTCGAGCAGCTGCCGAACCTTATCCTGTCGCTCCGCTTTAATCACGATGAGTCCTCGCTGTTCCACGCTCACGTCAATTCAAACAATAACGAACAAATTGTATCAGACTCGCGCGCGTCAGAAATGAACGCCCGCACAGCTCCAATCATCACTTTTTTGAGAAAAATACCCCCTGCTTTAGTGGGGTGTAGTGATAATCTCACCTGTTCGCGCTACAGTTTGTCCGAAATACCTCGATGTTAGGAACCAAATGATCACTTCCGAGCTTTTCGGCACCGCGCCGTGCGGCACCTCCGTTCATCGTTATACCCTCAACGGGCCCGAGATCTGCGTTCGCATTATGGACTATGGCGCCACCGTGCTGGGTATCGATGTGCCCGATATTCCCGGCAACGTGCGCGATGTGGTGCTGGGCTTCGATAAGCTCGAGGATTACTTTGACAACCCCGCCTGCTTTGGCGCGACCATCGGCCCCGTGGCAAACCGCACCGCGGGCGCCACGATCACCATCGACGGCACGGACTGGCACATGCCGGCCAACGAAGGCGTCAACAACCTGCACAGCGATCTTGAGCATGGTCTGCACAAGCGCGTATGGGACGTTGAGCTCGACGAGACTCACAACGCCGTGCGCATGACCACCTCGCTTAAGGATGGCGAGCTGAGCCTGCCCGGCAACCGAATCTTTACGGCTGTGTTTACCGTTACGCGCACCGGCGTCTTCCGCATCGAGTATGGTTGCGAGAGCGACCGCGCCACCTACGTGTCCATGACCAACCACACGTACTTTAACCTTGCCGGCCATAACGCCGGCATGGACTGTGAGCACTTCTTTATCGCCAACGCTGCCCACTACTTGCCCATTAACGAGCAGAACATCCCCACCGGCGAAATCGCTCCGGTCGAGGGAACACCGTTTGACTTTCGCGAGCTGCGCCCCGTCGCACCCGGCATGGAGGCCGACGACCCGCAGATTAAGCAGGCCCGTGGCTACGATCACTGCCTGTGCATCGATGGCTATCAGTACGGTCGCAACCTGCGCCGCGCGATGCACGTCGAGGAGATGTGGACCGGTCGCGAGCTGGACTACTACACCACCGCACCGGGCGTGCAGCTCTACACCGGCAACTGGCTGGGCGACGAGCACGCCAAGGACGATGCCAACTATGGCTGGGGCGCCGGCTTTGCCCTCGAGGCCGAGATGTACCCCGACACGCCGCACCAGCCGCTGTTCCCACAGGGCATTGTGGGCCCGGGTCACCCCTACAGCAATGTGATCGAATACCACTTTATGAGGCACTAGGCCCACAACGCGACATCTCGCACAGCAACGCCCGCCGGCACCACCGCCGACGGGCGCTGCTTCATGCCTAAATCCTTCTTTTCGATGCCACCGAATTGGTGACATAACAAAACTATGCCGAATTACTACGATGAACCCACTATGTCCGACCACGCGCTGGTTTATAAAAAATTAGCAACTCGTCTACCTGCGGTTTTATTCTCTGCAAATTTGGCATGCTCGGCGATAAGCAATTCATCGTAGTAAACCGGCATAGTTTTGGCGGACAGCGCCACACAGATCCCCTACGAAGGCAAAATGATCCGTTTTCCTCCGTCCCCAAGGGATCGGTTGAACAGATTGCCGATGGGGTCGGGGGCGGAACTGGGGAGATAGCGGATTTCTAGTTCTATGCCGAGCTTTTGCAGCTCTCTGAGAACAGCGACGTCTGTGTCGTCTACGGCAACTGCGGGCGTTGCGGGACGCTTGCCCTCCCCTGCCTGCATATGACCAATGCTGATCTTGGTGATCGGCACACCGCCCTTAACCAGCGCGAGCGCATCGGAGGGTGAGGCCACCATGATCAGAATCAATTGGCGAGGCGTTGCGGTATGAATGACGTCGATGGTCCTTTGCACCGAGAAAAACCGCGTCCAAACGCCTTCTGGCGCCGCCACCCTCATGGGTGCCCATTGGCGCGAATCTGCCGCGATCTCATCGTTGACGATTAGGACAAGGTTGGAACCCACGGCTTCGTTCCACAGCTCAACGTCTTGTCCGTAAATGAAACGGTCGTCGATGCGTGCGAGAAGAATCTTGGGTTGAGTCATCGCTGCCCCATTCTGTTTGAGACCCGTAAGAGCAAGACATCGCGTCTCCAATATTAGTGCATTTAAAGTGAGAAAAGCCGTCAGAACACTTGCGCGGATTTGCGATGTCCCGTATCATAGACAGCCGTTGACGCCTCAGTTGCGCCATCACATGGCCGCCAGCGTAGCTCAGTTGGTAGAGCACCGCTCTCGTAAAGCGGGGGTCACCGGTTCAAGCCCGGTCGCTGGCTCCATTGCATTAGTGCAGCTCAGAAGCGTAATTGCTTCTGAGCTTTTTTGTTTTCGCGTCTCTTTCCTCCTTCTCCGAGGAGTGAAAAAGGGGTGAAAAACTTTTTTAACTGTTTTCCATAAATAGTTAGCATCATCCAACGTTCACATTAGATCGAACAACAATCCTGTTACGCATAGCCTAATTCCGCTGAGTATCAGAGAAGAACGTCCGGATTATATGCATCCAGCTTCGCTTCTCCAGTCGCCAGTGACTCCTCCAGCCGGTCAGCATATTCAACAATAGAGCCGTAGAATATGGGAGTAAAATCCGAACTTTTCGATAAAGAGGGGTTCCGCTACGTCAATCCTCTTCTTGGCAACCGCGGCCTCATCCTTTTCATAGTACCCAGTGCCAGGAATCCGCTCGTTTGCCTGCGGCAAGCACTTAAGCTGCCTACACAAGCGCGCCGACCCCTTTGAAAGACCCATAAAGGTGATAGCACCAGAGATTACGCCACCGACGCCCACAACAACCTTGCCAGCGGCATCCCCCACCGTCTGCTTTGTTATCTTGATACCCATGAAGCTCAAGAGCTTCTTCAGGATCGGATACCAACTGGTCTTGGTTAGCGACTGGCGAGCGACCTTTTTCGCGACCGCCTCTTGGGCGTTTTTGGCGATTACGGTTAGCATCGAATTCGCGCTGCCTACACCCATCATCACACCGAGCAACACTGCCATTTCGTAGAGAGTCTCGTCATCAACGTCGTCACATTCTTCAAAAAAGATCTGCCAGCCATACAGGTATGCCAGTTTCTGCATAATCCTGAATGCGTGCACGTAGTATTACGTAATATCGGCAGGAATGGTGCCCACCATCGCGACACCTCCGGGAAGACCCGCTGCAAAGGAAAAGGCGGTTGACTTCTTTGCCTCATAATCAATTACTTCTCTAGCAATTCTATCGATCAGGCCCACATCGATTCCGGCGGTAACGGGGGTCGTTTCCACGGCAAACTCGCCGACATCTTTATGGACACCCTTCCTCCTCAGCTCCGAGCGGAGGAAATGGGGCCGATCAATTCTCACTCCCTTTAGCCGAGCAACTTTTTTCATAAAGTCAATCAAAAATCTCTGGGCCTCCGCCAACTGCTCATCGCTCTTGTCTTTTAACTCTGCAAAAGCCGAATCAACGAGAACAGCGACCCCAAGGCCCTCGCCCTCGTTTTTCTTTCCAAGCAGCCTGACGTCCATACAGCCTTCCAATCAATGCGCCGCGCGGGCTATCGCGTTCTGCGACAGGCCGGACGCACGGAGCCTGAGGGCCTCCCTGGCCCTTATCCTTCTCGCCATGCTGTACCTCCTTGGTCTCGGCTGCATGGACAGCCGGAACGTACCAGGGGGACGGTGCCGACGGGAATATCGGCGGTGCCGAACGGCAATATTCGGGATGTGAGCGGACGGTGTGTAAGCGCAATATCGCCGGTGTCAAAGAGGACAATTACTCAAACAGGTGAAGGAGGGCATCGAGGAGGATAAGGAGATTTACGGTGGCAATTAAGAAGCCAACTCGCCGCGTCATGCCCGTTGGAGAGGCGAGCATGACCCTCATGGGTAATCAAGACACACGAAACAAAGGGGATTCGACAAGTCGCAAGAAAGGGGAGTGCATCACCTTTTGGGTTACGGAAGAGCAGAAGCAAGAGATGAGCACCTACGCGGCGGAACACAACACCACGGTATCAAGGATCATCATCGAAGGCCTTGAGATACGCATGGGTAAAGGGCAATCATTATAGCTTAGCCTTCTGCAATTGCTGCGACTCGATGCGGTCCTATCGATTTGCGCAACGGTGTGACGCGTTATCTAGACTGACGATCGTTTCCGCTGCATTTGCCAGCTCATTATCATGTGAAACAATGATAATGAGCTGTTTCAATTTGTTGTTTCTGACATACGAAGCGAGTTCGGCTCGGCTTGTTTCATCCAATCCAGTTGTAGGCTCATCGAGCACCAAGACTGATGGATTACGGGAAATTGCCGACCACAAGTATACACGGCGCAGCTCACCACCCGAAAGTTCAGGACAACGTTTCTCAAGTAAGCCCTCTATGCTGGTTGTCAACGACGGTAGCTCATTCATATGCTGGTGCTTTGTAAAAAATGGGGTGTTGAAATAATCCAACAGGTCCCGAACCGTCTCATCTGGAGCGAAGCACGGTTGGGGGCAGCACGATATCGTGTCTGAACGTATGTAATCCAAATTGCATTTTTCAATCGGCATGTCGTTGTATGTTACTTTGCCTGCCGATGGATACAGCCCAAGGAGCAGGTAAAGGAGCGACGTTTTTCCTCTTCCATTTTCTCCGGTTATGCAGTATGTTCCAGGGCCGGAGAAATCGAAGGAAAATCCGTCAAGAACCTTTCGGGGAGATCCGTCTGGAAGGGGTACCGTAAAATCCAACTTGGAAACAGAAATGCGATTTATTGTGTCAATCTTGACTAAACCTGTCTGATCTTGCTCTGGTTCCGGTCCTACCTTTCCTATGGCGCTCATCCTGTCCCACGAAGCCTTGGCATCCTGATAGGACTTGAACAGGTTCATCGTGTTTTTCAAGGTTTTAAATAGGACGGCAAAATATGCACCGACGATGGTGTATTCGCCTATCGTCATGGTTCCATTGATGATTCGCACTCCGGATACGATGAGTATTATCGCTTGAAACACGGCAGCAAAAAGGCTGTCAATCGATGTTAGTGAGAATGAGAGCTTTCCCGAGTGCAAGACCTTTGGAAAATACTTTTCAAATCCGGTGTCAAGTGCTAGCTCGCTTTTATTGTATGAAGACGTTAACTGAATGTTGAGAATCTGATTCAACTGCGATGCTATTACGGCATAGAAAGCGCTATCTGCCTCCTTCTTCTCGTACATGACTTTATATAGAAGCTTTCGCAATCCGGTAATAACGAAGAGATATGCCACAAGAAGGAGGATGGAGAATAGTGCGAGGAGTGGATCAACCGACCATATGACGAGCAACACGAAAGGAATGGCGACAACAGACAGGGGAGCGCTGATAAAGTTTGTTAGAACGAAAGAAGAAACAACACCTGAGTCAGTGAAAATCCTTTGCGTCGTATAGGCTGAGTCGGTTGTTCGGTTCGTCAGAAAATTAACTCGCTCAAAGCGCAAGACGGTTTCCCTGAGTAGGTCAAAAGAAAGCTTTGTGGATATACGGATAGATAACGTTCCTGCAAAATATGAAAATAAGGCAGAAAAGACCCCTATTGAAGCTACGAAGAGCGCAAAAAGCACAGCATCCTTCTCGCTGCGATTGGCAAGAAGGAAATCTAAGAACTTTCCGTTCACATATGGTGCGGCATAGGAAAGGGCGATTCCAATCGTCGTGATGGCAATGAACGTGAAAGCACCCTTTGTTTTACTAAACTTCGATAAGACGTACCGAATCAAGAATGGCCCCAATCTATCAGGTATGAAATACCAACTGATGACACCTTACACCGCGGTTCGGTGGAAACGAAGCGGCGACTAATCGGCACGAGCGCTTCCATAGAGAGTCTTTGCGAGCTGGATCCTCATAGAAACGGGAATTTTATGTTCGATCAATAGGCCGCGCACGGCAGTCGGACGGCTGAAAAATAAAACAGCCGTCCGACTAAAGCTGTAAATTTTTTCATTGTTTGTTGGGCATGCGCCTGAAGTTTCATGCAATAGGAAATCCATTATGACCATGGTCGAAATGTGAACACTACGATCGTTAGCAAGGAGACGCCAAGACCGGCAAAGATTATGATGAGCGGCAGAATGAAAGCCGCCGATGCCGATAATGGGATTTGGGACGCAAAGGCAATGATGCCCGCGAGAACGAGACCGGCTCCCGTCAACGCTATTCCGAGTCCGACCAATCTGGCAACAAGAGGAATCTTCTCGCTTGGAATATGAGCGATATGGTAACTGTGAATCAGGCCGGGATTGCCGGTCTTTACCATTAACACCCCGACAACGAGAAAGCAGATTCCTCCTACCATGCCGCCAATGGATGATCTTAGCGCTTCAGGACTCATTGCTCGTCTTGGCCACCTTGCTCGCTGAGGGGAAGTGCTGCGGCAAAAGTGATGAGGACCAGTTCATAGGCTCCAACTGCGGTGACTCCGACCGCCACATTTGCTCCCCACACGATGTAATACATGTCGAACCAAGTTTCCGTTCCAAGAGTCGATGCTCTGGTCGGATTCATGTTGTCTACTACGGGCTTCTCGTACATTTAACCCAACATCTCCTTCAACGATGAGTTCAACAGTTCATCCGCGGTATCATCAATCAGGTCAACGTGTAGATCACCTCCCATATCTATATCGCAAATTGTGTCGGACATACGCTCCATGTCGTCAATGGTCCACATGTGGTTACAGAGGTCTTGAACCAGTTTTGTGGACCAAATTGAGCTAAGTCCGTTGTTCCAGTAATCCTCAAGAGGGTGGTTTCTGATGTTGCCAACCACTAACGGGATATACGGAGAAACGACGATGTCGCCGTTTGCGTGCACTGAAACCTGATCTAATAGATATCGGTTATCAGAGAAGCGAATTAGATGGTCGACGGGGTCGCCCCATTGCGGTCGGACATTCGGGTGCTTCCGAAGGAAGTCGTCCTCTTGAATGGCGTGAATCAACGTACGGTATTGGGAATAGTCCGGTCTAATAAATGTGTTCTTTCGCGCACGGCCCAAAACCATGAGGGGTTGGACACGTAGTTCGATAAAGTCACCCGGCGTCCTCTTCGGCCTGTTAGATTTGGTGAAAATCTCATCTAATAGTGAGATGACATCGGGAAACTGTTCGGTGTTGAACGACGTGGGCGTAAATGCGATAGCAAGGTGCAAATCGGAATGGTTGAGTACGGTGGCAACTGCTTCTTCGACGATTTCGAAGGCTCCCTCATGTCCCCTCAGCCTATCGTGAGCTGACCCAATGCCGTCTAGGCTAAATTGGATGCTTTTGAGTCCGGAATCTTCTAAATCTCGGAGAAGGGATTCCGTGAGGAGAAGCCCGTTGGTTACCAGGCTCGCTGCAACATTCCCATCTCGCAATATGGGAAGGCAGCGCAAGATATCTTTACTGCGCAACAAGGTTTCTCCTCCACAGAAACACATGCTGTAAAGCGACATGTCTGCCATTTCCTTTGCGAAAACAAAAAGTTCATCTGAGGTCAACTCGTCGTGCATGACCTCATTCTCGCCGCTGCTGTTATAGCAGTGCAGACATCTCAAGTTGCACTTGTTTGTTATGTCAAGGGCGACGTGATGTGGCGCTCTGAGAACGTTGGTGTACTTGTTTTCCGAAACTCGTCCCATGGTTCCTCTTAACAGACTTCTGAAAAACAGTATACATTCATGCAGTCGCCGTCGCTGCACTCACCTGGAAAAGTGCCAGCGCAAGTAAATTCTGGCTCATTGATAAGATTTCGAATTCCTTCGTTTGATGCAATTTCCTTGCTGGTTAGGTTCAGGTGGAAAAAATTGGGAACATCGCAAAATTCTTGACGATAGAAGCTGGCCGCAGCGGCAATACATTGAACGGCGATGCTTGCGGGGCACAAAAGAAGACAGATGTCTGCGTATCTGAGTAAGGGATTGCTGGAGGGGGCGAGGCCGAGTAGACCGGTTGGTCTCCCTGACTCATATACAATGAAAAATTCCTTGCTCAGATTGAACAATCCGTTTCGCACCTCTAGCGGTCGTTCATACTGCTCGACGGAAAGAGGCCAACCGTAGACAATTGTGGGACTTTCTGGTTCTGATGAGCTCGCCTGGCTTGCCAGGGAGCAAATCAGGCGAATATCGTTTTCTTGGGCAAGCCGTATATGGGTCCCATTGTCCACGCAAATCTCATCGGCAATGGGTGTGCCATTTTCGGTCGGAGTTTTGACCCATCCTATTAGTCTCGATACGCTGAAACCTCTCATTGCCGAGGCTAAGTCAGATTTGAGCATGTCCGGATTGGCGTCTGGAAACTTGTCGCACATCCGATTAAGGATTGTTTCGACGGTGTTTTTACCATCGCACAGAGAGACGATGTAGCTCCCGCTTCCGTTCAACATGATATAGTTCAGCTCATCGCGTCCGGTTAGAACAGAGCGGTACCCGTTCTTTTCCTCTCTTGAGTATGGGAGAGAAATCGATTTCGGGATAAATCCCCTTATTTCGTCAAAGCTCCATTCCATAATTAATCCCTCCTTGTGTCTGTTTGAATATGAGCCGATTTTAGGCTCTTCGGTAGTTTCTGTGGGCGAGACATCAATTTTTCCGCAGGTGGATGCAAAAAAGTTCCGCATATAAGGGAAACGGCCCCGAGAGGGGGCCGTTTCCGCGCCGGGCAGGGTAGGATTTCGCTTGCTACATCAACCTACCGGAAAGGCCCTGACGCATGAACAGGATACTAAGCCGCGCGCTCGCGCTGGTCCACACCGTGATCGAGTACGCCAGCATCGACGGCGGCAGGATAATCGTCGGCGTCAGGCCGTGGACGAGTTTCGGGCTGCGGTGCCCCGTCTGCGGGAGGGCAGCGAATGCTACGACAGGTCGCCAAGGCCGCGGCTGTGGCGCGCGATGGACCTGGCGAGGTCGACCTCTCCGCGCTCGGGCTGCACGAGATGGCGGCGTCCCTGCCCGACTACGTGAGGATGGTCGCCGCGGGCGAGCGGGGCTTCGCCTCCGCCCTCGAGGAGATGGCGCGCGCCGAGGTCGCCGCCCGGGAGGTCAGGATAACCAACCAGCGCATACGGTCGTCCGGGTTCCCCTACGTCAAGGGCCTGGCCGACTTCGACTGGGACTTCCAGCCGTCGGTCCCGCGCGCCGAGATCGAGGAGCTCGCGACCCTCAGGTTCGTCGAGCGGGCCGAGAACGTCCTGTTCGTGGGGAGCCCCGGCGTGGGCAAGACGCACCTCGCCGTCGCGCTGGGCATCGAGGCGGCCAGGGCGGGGCGCGAGGTCAGGTTCGTGGACTGCGCCCGGCTCGTCGAGGACCTGGAGGACGCCTCGGCCCGCGGCATCCTAAAGAAGAGGCTCAAGCACTACGCCCACTCGAGGCTGCTCATCATCGACGAGCTCGGCTACCTCGACGTCGGCAGCGCGGGCGCGGACCTGCTTTTCCAGCTGATATCGACGCGCTACGAGCAGCGCTCGACGATCATCACCACCAACGTGGGGATCAGCGGCTGGGGCCGGGTGTTCGGGGACGACGTGGCGGCGAGCGCGATCGCGGACCGGGTGTGCCACCACTGCCACCACTGCCACCACTGCCACCTGGTCAAGATAGCCGGCAGGTCCTACAGGCTGAAGGACCTGCCGAGGGAGGGACCCGTCAAGGCGTGACCGGAATCGGTGAAAATACGTTAGCGCAAGCGGTGAAGCCGCCTTTGCGCGAACGGCGCGTTTGATTAGTGAAACTGGTGAAAATTAGATTGACGCTAACAGGGGCGTGCCCGTCGCGGCGTTTCACGGGGATGTCTCGCGCCATCCCCGGACCCCTTCGCGCCAAAGGGACGAGTCCCCTTGGAACCCCGGGCCGCCGCCGGCGGGCCGTGAACGGCGGGACAATCACTCGGCTTCAACTCGCGATCGCCCCGCCGGCTCTCGCTCCGGCTCCGTTCGATGGCTCCCCTGGGTCGCCATCACTGCGCCTCCGCTCACCTGTCCCGTTGCACTCCGGTCGATTCGGCCTACGCTTCTCGGGGCATGCAAGATATGTATTCCGTGCAACGGAATATCTTGCCCGGCCGAAGCCGGGATGTGCGAACCGCTCCAAAGTCGCTCCCGCAGAACCGTGCAACAGGCTTACCGGCTGTTGCACGGACCTCAGATATGAAAGTCAGTCCCGGCCTCTTTCGTCATCCACACCCTCGCGAGCCAGCTCCCACGCGGCCCGTATGGCAAGGTCGATTCCCCTTGCCGTGAACCTCATAATCCGCCCGGTCGAGCGGTTGACGGCGTAGCCGAGCCTCGCGCCGTTGATCTTCCTCGTCTTGCCGAGGGACTCCGAGTGATAGCGGTATTGCAGCGCCCCCCGCTTGGATCGGGCGATCTCGATCCCATCCGATTCCAACCGCCTTGCAAACTCTCCGAAGCGGTCGGGGCAGCTCTTGAGCCTCCCGACCTCCTCTGCCCTCTGGGCGACAATCGCTCGGACCCTTGCGTTCTCGGATTTGTCGGATCTCCCCTTCTTTGCCATCTCGCGCTCCTCGCGACCGGGCTGGCGCGCGTGCACCTTCGAGTTCGAGAGGCCCCTTTCGAGCTGGCTCAGGCCGTACTTCGTATCGAGCTCCTTCACCGTTCTCACGCGGGATTTCGCCGCCGCCCTCGCCGGCCCGTCGTTCAGACGCCGCCCAGTCTCGAGGTCCGTCCTATTGATGGCGAGGTGAGCGGCGAATCGGGCCGATCCATCCGACCTGCACCTCTCCTCATGCAGCACAATCACGATCTCCTGGTTGGGATAGCGCTTGGCGATGTAGTCCCTCGCGTACTCCATGCAACGCGAGGGCGTCATCGGCCCGCCGTTGCAGGAGCACTCGTCCGGGTTGAAGCCGATCACCTGATGCTGCATGTACGTGCACCTTGCGCCCTGCTTCCCGGGCCGGTTGTGCCCGGCCGCCTCCCGGGTGGCGTCCATTTCCTCGAACCATCGATCCTCATCGATGATGTGCTGGGTATCGTGGTCCAGGACTTTCTCCCTGTCCCAATCGAAATACCGCTTGAGGTTTTGGAGGTGCTCCCCGCTCATGACGCTCGCCTGCTTGATTGCGGTCATTTTCCAACTCCCTTCAAAAACCGCCGTCAGTCGACGAAGAGGCCGGACCATCCGTCGGCAACAGGCGGCTCCGCGGCCTCTTCCTCGAATTCGGGAGTCCAGAGATCGACGCCGTCCTCCCGACCCATTTGCCTTGATATCAGCCTGGCCTGGTATTCCATCCTCTTGGCCGCCTCGTGCTCGCGCGTCCCCAGATCGAAGTGCTCCTTCGTCGGCATCCGCGTGCAATCGCAGACAGGGGCCCGGAAGCACCCCGCATGTTCCCTGCCCACGCCGTTCTCCGCGGTCTTCACCACGATGACGCCGTCCTTGTCGGGGGACATCTCCGTCCACTCCCAAGGATGAATCAGGTCGTCGGCGTGCTCGCTGTAGGATGTCGACCCCGTACCGCCCGAAGGCCCCCTGCTCGAGCTGGTTCCCATGGTGTGCCGCGTCGTCTTCCCGACTAGCTCGGTGAAATACTGGCGGTCCTCGGCCTCGCCCAGTTTCATGGCGACCTTGACGCCGCAGTTTGCCAGGATCTTCTTCCGTCCGTCGCGCTCGCCGTACTTGTTCAGCTGAGAGATGTTCTGGACTGCGCCCATCCAGAACAGGTCGTACGAGCGCCCAAGGCTGAGAAGGCTAGGCAGGCACTCGACCTTCGGCAGGTTCCCCCATTCGTCGCCGAGGATGGACACCGGCCGCGGCAGCTTTCCACCAGCTGCGTCCGCGATGGAATACACGGCAGCGTAGAGCTGCTCGAACAGGACCGCCGCGATCGCGTTGTAGGGGGAGCCCTCGTCCATCACGTGGAGGAACAGCGCGGTCTTCTCGCTCAGGATTCTACTCGGATCGATATCATCGCCCGAGACCATTCGCGCAATCGGCGCCGAAGCGTAGATCCTCAGGTTGACCTTTAGCGTGGAAACGATGCTCCTCAGCTCGTTGCCGCCGCTCGAGATGAACTGTGAGGCACGCGAGCGGGCCGGATGCCCCTGCGGCAGGGAACGGAACAGGCCCTTCAGCGGCTCACACGGATCCTCGCCGGCCCCCTCCGTCCCCAGGCACATGATGTGGTAGACCGTCGCGAGGTGCTTGCAGCCCCGCGGGCAGCCCTCGTCCAGCACGACCAGAAGGATCGTCGCGGCGAGCAGCGACCGCGCGGATTCCGTCCAGTGGCTCGCCTTCGCATCGCCCTCCCCGGCGATGAGCGTACGGGCGACGGCATCCGCGGCCTGCTCAGCCCCCGGCAGATTCCCCCCGTTCGCGAGCCTATCGACCATTTCCAGTGGATTGAACGTGTCGCTCTTCTCGGGATGCTGGGCGTCCAGCAGAAGCACCCGGTACCCGCGACGCTCCAGCTCGTCGCCCGTCAACTCGATGAGCTCACTCTTCACATCGGACACGATAATGGTCTGCGGCCTCGATTCCCCGTCATCCGCCCCATACGTCAGCAGATCAATTGTCGGGATCAGCAGCGATCTTGATTTTCCGGCACCCGTTGAGCCGTCGAGGAACATGTGCCGCCTCGGTTCGAACAGATACTTGGAGCCGAACAGCGTCTTCTCAAACCCGTACACGAATCCTCTGCTTTTCGGCTGTCCGTGCCCGTCCCAAATCTCCGAGCCCCGGATGGTCTCCGGCCCCGTTTTCACCCGCGCCTCCCCAAGTACACCTCCGTCGGCGGCTCGCTCCTTCGAGGAAGCCGATAGCTGCATGAGCACGAATACCGACAGGAACAGCGCGAACGAGGCGAGACAGCCAGGGACGCAATGAGGCCCCACGTTAATCCACCACCAAATGGTGTTATCCACGCTCAGGGTGAATCCGATCGAGCTCAGCTCGATTGGAAATCCGAGGATCATGCAATCGAGGGGAATGGCGATAAGTGGCGCAAACCCCGCGGTAAGCAGCGCTGCGAAAACCAGCGCCATGACCAGCTTCTCCTTCACGAGAACCACCTACTCTCTCGCACGGGCGAGTAGGTCGTTGACCCAGCCCACCGCCGTCGAGACGATTGATGTCGCCCGGTTGAGATTATTGAGGACGACCGGATCGGACCCGTAGGTGTTGAGGGCGCGGACCACCTGGTTGAGGTTCGTGCCGATCTTCTTCAACTCAGTCCTGATACCGGCAAGTTCCCCCGCGTCGGCGACCCTGACCGGCTTCTCGCCGCAGAGCAGGGCGGCATCGCGCATGAAGGAGGACGCCGGCATGTTCATGGCCGCCGCCTTCTCCTCGATAGCCTTACGCTGCGACTCACTCATCCGTACGTTGATATGCGTATTCATGGAAGTCATAACCATCCAATCCGAGCGGGGCCGACGCATCGGCCCCGCCCCTTTTATTAAGTTGAAATTGTTTGGAGCATCTGACCGATGCGCCCAATCCTCACCCTCGCCCAGACATCGAAGGGGACTCCCGGCAAGCTGCCGAGATATATACGGTATGGTCGCCATTGTTCTCTATAGATATCGAGAGCATCGAGCAGGCGCTTCCATTCCCAAATGAGCTCATCGGCCGAGAGCAGAGGAAGATCCCTGTTCTCGGCGCGCGCGAGCTCATCGGACGACAAGCATGGATTGGGAGCCCGGTATCCACCAATGTAGGGTCCGGGCTCCATAATTAGCCGATTTCGGTAAACATCGCTGCTGGTGCGTTGAACTCAAACTCGACAATACCGCAGGAACCGTAACGGTTCTTTGTGATTGAAGCAATGACGGGCCGTTTTTTAAGCAACATATTGGCATTACGCTCTTCGGGCTTATCGCCCTTAATAGAAAGCGACATAACGAGATCTGCCGAATACTCGAACATGTTGCACCCGCCTATCGCCTGAAGCCCGGTGGTCTGCTTGTCGTAATTAACGCGGTTAATTGATGAGATAGCGAAGAGCGGACAATGGGCCTCATCCACGATTCGGCGGAGCTCGGAAGCGACGAGCTTGAGACCGATACGCTCGTCGGCAATGCGCAGTTCCTGCGGCAAAGAGACGATTTGCGCGTAATCAACAATAACCAGTGGCGGTTCGCCATGTTTATCGGCAACCTCTTCGATTGCCTTTCGCATCCCGGCATATTTAATTTCACCAGGAATGATATACATTCGCTCGGCGATGCTGCGGGCGTAAATGTCGAGAACCTTCTCGAAGAGCCCGCGTTTGTCCTCAGACATGCCATCGCCGTTCATATCATCGTGCGTGAGCTCGCCGCCCGAGATGCGGGTGAGGCTCTTCGCGAGCATGCTGTCTCGCCCGAGCTCGCCCTCAAAGATGACCACCGGATGGCCAGCAATGGCCCATCCGTCGGCGATTTGCTGCATAAACGTTGTTTTACCCGTACCGGGTCCGCCGGGGACGATGCACAGGTATTGACGAAGACCTCCGAGGATAGTATCCAGCGCACCGTGTTCGATATGCCCAAGCGGCCTATTCTTTAAGATACGCAAGGCGGTCTCGTCGAGGCCGACGCTCATGGGATTTAAAGCCGGCACGGTTCGCTCGCCTCCAATTCATGGAGGTATGCAAAGAAGCTCGATTCAAGGATGTAAATGCGGCGGTGCAACGCAATCGCGCGCCCGCTCTCCTTCATCATCTTCGAGGCCGTAACCGGACTCAAGCCGGTTATCTTGCACACTTCAGCGATGCCAAGAAGGCGCTCGTGGCCCAAGTTGGAATCAGAAGAAACCGCAGTTGATGCTTGTACGGCAGCGTACGGTTCAGGCTCTACAATCATGGTAGAATCCTTTCAGGCTAGCTCGCCCCTCCCCCTTCGTCGCCAAACTTAGATAGGGAAGGGCGGGCGGCTTTTTAATCAATGACCGAAAATAAAATAACTCCTTTCAAACAAGCTGGTCAGGCGCTTACTGTTTATATTGTAACACTGTCTGTTGCACAATCATATCTAGTTACAGTTCTAATTTCTAATTCACTTTCTGACTGTATAGACTTTATTGTCTGACTGATTTAATATATATACAACGATGATTGGAGTGGTTATGGGACGTTTACCATTATCCGGAAGTAAGATGCGGAAAATTAAGTTCGGAACAACTGTTCAGGCGACGACCCCGGAGAAAATCGAAGAGCTACGCCTCAAGAACCCCGAATCAGTCAGAAGCACCGGCGAGGCTATCGACTATCTATGCAACCTGCTCACGGGGTTGCAGCCGAGGGTCGCCAGGGCCCTCGATGAGGCGTGCCTCAGGGAAGCTCGGCAAATCACCAATGAAATGAAGGCCCTTCCCGTTGACGGATCAGAAGAAATGAGTTTTAGTCAATTGGAACTTTATCGAGAGCAATTCCAGAGGCTCCACGACCATTTCTCTTTATATTGCGAGAAAGAGGAGAGGCCCCAGGGAATGAGACGGGTCGATCTCCTCGGCGGCGATTACGCTGTCCTCCCCTCCTCTTGGACTTTATTGGAAACAGAGGAATGCGCGAAGTCTTGCAGCCAGGTCGGAATTATCGAAATTCGCGGCGGCGCAAAATACGATGCGCCTCATTTTGCCTTCTTCCATAACGGAGAGTACAGTCAAAAGGACAAATTGCAGCGCGCAACCAAACTCTGGCCCCGCATGACCGACGTGATGCGCGACGAGGTCAAACTGGTCACAGATGATGAGGGACATTACCTAAATATGGACGAGCACCTAGCCGCCCCCATCATTTGTTATTTCAACCTTCTAGATGCCAGCTACTATCAGTCTATGGAGCTGGAGCCGCCATATGGCGCAATGATCTACCGAAACAATGTCGCTTAAAAAAGAGGCCCCTTTGGGGCCTCTTTTTTAGCCCTTTTTAGCCCTTCAGCAGATCATCCAGCACTGATGCTGCCTTCTGGTCATTTGCCTCGATAAAGTGGCTATAGATAGACAGCGTCGTCGATGGGCTAGCATGGCCCAAACGCGCCTGGATCGTCTTAATGTCCGCATTGGCACCAACGAGCAAAGTCGCTTGCGTATGTCTAAGCTCATGAGGCTTCAGCCCGCTATAACCCGTATAGCGGGTACGTTTGACGCCGTCACTCCCAATGACTTCCCTGCTCTCCTTAAAAGTACCGAAGCCGTTTTTCGCCGCAAACAGCCTAAACGCCCTTGAATAGTTATGTCCATCCATCCGGGTCACAAGAGCCCGTTTGCCGTTGGCGGCGTCAACGATCCCAATGGAATGGACAATGGGCGTTTCTCCAGTCTGCCCCACTGCAAAGGAATCGAACTCACTCCGCTGAATGGCTTTCCACCTGTCCAGATAGTCGGCAAGTTCATTTCCAACCGAAATCTTACGCCTGCTCATCTTTGATTTAGGCGGCCTCAATGTCCTGTCGTTCGTATATTGCTTTACTATCCTCAGAGTCTTGGCGTCGGGGTCATAATCCTCCCATGAGAGACCAAGGGCCTCCCCCTTCCTCAAACCGCAGAGAAGTAGAAGCATTGTGCATGTGATAAAGGAAGATGGCTTCTCCTCCAAAAGGACCGCAAGAAGCCTTGCCGCCTCATCGGCGCTCAGCGCCTTACGAGCCTCGACATTCTGCTTGGGCAGTTTCACTCCCCTACAAGGGTTTTTGCCCACGAGGTCGTTATCGACGGCATCCTCCATTACCTGTTTGAGCTTGATGTGGATGCGGCGAATTTCACTTTCGCTGAATCGGCCTTCTTTTCTAGCCTTGGCATAAGCAGTGCGAACGTCATCCGATTTAAGCCGAGTGAGATCGGGATTGCCGAACAGCTCGCGTATGTGACGAATGTCCAAACCTTCACGCTCATAAGCAAGAGGTGATCCCATGGTCGACTCCCTGTTCGCGTGAAACCTGTCCGCATAATCTGATAGGCCCAGAGGACCATTGCCACGGTTGGAAGCGCCCTCAAGTTCAGCTCTATAGGCCTCCAGCGCCTTGGCGACTTCACTCGGCCAGTTTTTCGGGTTCTTGCTTCTGCAGTGAACCCTGCGTGACGGACTACGGCGGTACCGTCCTGTCTCCGGATCTTTTCCCAGGGAAAAATAAATCCGATAGACGCCTTTGCTCTTATCGATGCATTCCGATGTGCCGCGAGCGGTCTTTTTTATCAATCCCTGCAATCATATCCCTCGTTAGATTTTCGATTAGGCTTGCTGGCAAAGCCTTTAAAGCTTTGCCAGCAAGCCTAATCGAAACTTTTCACACTTTCAAGTCTCTCTAAGTGTGAAAATAGTGGGAAATATGATTCTAATAGCTAGCTCAATAATTGTTAATTACCTATTTCTACCTGCGCTTCCTTTTAATTCAGTGAAATTGGCCTCATCTCGTCAAATGCCGAATTCACGTACTCGTAAAGCGGGGGTCACCGGTTCGAGCCCGGTCGCTGGCTCCATTGCACAAGATAGCCGCCTTCGGGCGGCTTTTTTGTTGCTGATTTCGGGCGCGCTTCCGCCAATCCAAGCACAACGCCGCCGGAAACTCTCCTACTCAACAAAAGCCCCGCCAACCGCAATCCCCAAAGGAACCGCGATCAGCGGGGCCCAAGCGCGTTCCTCCAAGGGATAACGCTCGCAAAACGAACAGCTCAGCCGAGCGGCTCGTTACTCCTCCCAGTAAGCGTCTGCAAGCAGCTTAAAGCAGATCTTCTTGACCGGCTGCGCGCCATCGCCCGGGAACTCGAGCGTGGGCATGTGAGGCTCGCCGGCAACAAACAGCGCAAACTTGTCGTCAGCAAGATCGCCGGCGATCGAGGCGTCGGAATCGACCAGATCGTAGTCGTCCTTCTCGTCAAACTCCTGAACCAGCGTCAGGCTGCCCGTGGCAACCTTAAAGGCCTCGCGACCCTCGACGTCGATCTGCAGGTCGTGATAGCGCTGATGCGTCTCATAGTGAGCCTCGGCTTCGGGACGCGTCGTGGGAGCCATGACGTTCGCAAAGACCTTGTCGCCCAGAATCGGATGGCTGCCGACCTCGAGCTTCGCCGGATCGTTCTCCTCGAGCCAATCGATCAGCACGTCGAGGCCCTTGAGCATTCCACGGTACTCCTCGATATCGCCCAATGCACCGTAAATCATCTAAATCCCCTCTCGGATCGTTTCTTTGGCGGCTACTCGGCAAACGCATTACCGACGCTGTTGCCACCCACATGCGTCTCGACCAGGGTAAGGTCGGGATTGAACACGACAGTGTCGGCGTCGCGCCCCGGCATAATGCTACTGCACCTGTCGGCGACATGAGCTAGCAACCGATGCCGGGGCCGCAGCACAAGCTCCTACAGCTCGGTCACGACAACGCCGTTGTAAACCTCGTCCCAACGATCCATAACCAAGTGGCCAGTCATGGGATCCATGGCATTGAGCTTGCCGCAGGTGTTGGCGGTACGCAGCACCGTCTCGTCGTCGGCGCCGGCAGCAATCGCATGTGCGAAGCCGGCAATGGTCGAATCGCCAGAGCCCGTAGCGTTAACGGCGGGGATATCGGGGGTCTTGGCGCGGAACGCACGGCCATTGTGGAAGCCAACTGAGCCGGCAGCACCCATGGATACGACGACCCAGGGGATATCGGAGAAGCGGGCGTCAGAGGCGAGCGCGGAACGGAGCTCGTCCACATCGTCGGTGGTAAAGCTCGTGCCCAGAAGGCCGTTAATTTCGGTCAGGTTAGGCTTAACCAGCTCAGGCTTGACCTCGGACTTGAGCGCAGCCTCAAGCGAGGCACCCGAGGTATCGAGCAGCACCTTGGCGCCGGCGTTCTCGGCAATGCCCGTGATCTTGGCATAGTAGTCCGCCTCGACGCCGCGGGGCAGCGAACCCGAGATGGTAACGACATCGGCCTTGCTCGCAAGCTCGGCGAACTTGGCGGTAAAGGCATCGAGTTCCTCGGGGGCAATCGTCGGGCCGCTCTCGAGCAACTCGGTCTGGTTGCCAGCATGAAGGATATTGAGACAGATGCGAGTCTCGCCCTTGATGGGCACAAAATCATTCTTAATGCCGTTGGCATCCATGAGCTCGGCCATATAGGCGCCCATATGACCACCAAGCAAGCCGGTTGCCACAACGTCGTCGCCCAGCTGGCCCAGGACGCGGGCCACGTTGAGGCCCTTGCCACCGGCGGTCTTTTCGGGCGTCACGCGGTTGACGTCGTCGATAATGAGCTCATCGAGCTGATAGCGCGTATCGACGGACGGGTTCATCGTAACGGTGAGGATCATTTCTAGCTCCTTATCTCGCAGGCTCCTTATGCCTTGCAAAACGAATTGGCTACATGCGACTACAGAATCTCGATTGTGAACGAGCGCACGATGGTTTCTTTGGGCTTGGCGATAAGGCAGCCGCGCTTGTGCTCAAGCACGTCATCCTCATCGGAACAGGTCGAGAGGCCGCCCCAGGGCTCAACTGCCACAAAATCACCCTCGGGCTTGCTCCACACAATGAGGTACGGGAAGCCCTCAAAGCTCAGGCGAATGCCCTTGTCCTCGCCCTTTTTGGAAAGCGTGACCTGACGGCTCTCGAGCACGTCAAAGATGGTCTCCGCAAAATCGAAGAGCTCATGTGACAGAGGCAGCGTCTTTCCCACCATGGGGTTCTTGGAGCGGTTGGTCACGTCAATCAATCCGGTCGAGGGAACGGCGGTGCAGAGCTCCGCAGCCTCGTCTTTCTCAAAACGCAACTCGTAGTCCGTATAGGCCTCGCCCTCGTCGAGCGGACACCTAAAGCCGGGGTGTCCACCGATAAAGAACGGCATGTCCTCGGTGCCCTCGTTGGTAACCTCATAGGAGACACGCACGGCGGCGTCCTCGAGCGTATAGCGGGCGACAAGCTTAAACGGATACGGATAATCGCTCAGCAGCGCGGCGTTATCCTCCGAAGCCAGGCACATCGCCAGCTCGTTCTCGCTCTGGCTCAACAGCTTCCACTCCTGCTTGCGCGCAAAGCCGTGGCGGGCGAGCTTCACATGATGTCCGGCAAACGTCATGGCGCTGTTATCGCGCAAACCTCCGCAAATCGGGAAGCAAATCGGTGCCTGGCCGGACCACACGGCGGGATCGCCCTGCCACAAGTACTCGCGACCTCCAGCCTCAATCGAGGTAAACGAGCCGCCGGCCGTGGAGACCTTGATAGAAATCGAATCGTTGGAGAGAGCGTATTCCATTGTCCATCCTTTCGAACAACTGCTTTTTGCTCGCAAGAACCCGTCTCGGCCCTGACCAAAGGACAAACCCGCACGTTCATCGATGCGTCCGGTTTCCCAGGCATGCAACGGGGTACCATACAGACATTGATGCAATTACAGCTGAAAGGCCTTCTTATGCGAACCATCATCCTTTATGCCTCACGCCACCACGGCAATACGAAAAAGCTCGTGGACGCCATCGTCGAGGCGCACCCCGAAATCGATACCCTCGACGTGAAGTCACTCGGTAAAAACGAGTACCCCGACCTGCACGAATACCATCTGATCGGCGTCGCCACGGGCATTTATTACTCCGAGATCGACAAGGACATGGCACGCGTGCTCACGAACGTGCTGCAGCCGCAGGACAAGGTGTTTGGCCTTATGACCTACGGTGGCAAAAACAAGTGGTACGGCAAGGATATCGATGGCATCTGCCGCATGAGGCAGGCCATCTTTATGGGTGTCTACGGCTGCCCCGGCTTTGATACGTGGGGGCCGTTCAAACTCGCCGGCGGTGTCCAAAAGGGACACCCAACCGCTGAGGAAATTAAGGGCGCCGTCGACTTCTTCGACAAGATCGAAGACGAGTATGGCGACATCATCGTCGAAGAGTACGCCAAGCGCGAGAAGCGCCTAGCATACGAGAAGGAGCATCCTGCAGGAGGCCTGGTGGCCGGCGTCAAGCGCACGGCAAAGAAGATCGCTAACAAGCTGTAACTGTGAAGGTGCTTTTGAGCGTTTAACCCATACGGCGGGTCCGAGCAGATTCGGGCCCGCCGTCTTTTTCTATCGTTACTCGGTAAAGGCGTTGCCGACGCTCTGGCCGCCAACATACGTCTCGACGAGGGTAAGCTCATGGTCGAACACGACAAAGTCGGCGTCGCGACCCGGCATGATGCTGCCGCACTTATCCTCGATGTGCGCGGAGCGTGCCGGCACCTCGGTTGCCATGCGAATGGCGATATCGGCGCTGGCGATGCCCCAGTCAACGATGTTCTTGACGCCCTGGGCAAGCGTGAGCACCGAGCCGGCAATGCTCTTGCCGTCGGCGAGCCAGCACAGGTTGTCCTTCATGATGACGTCCATGCCACCACTGGTGTAGCTGCCCTCGGGCATGCCGCCGCAGCCCAGGCAGTCAGTGATGAGCACCGTGTGTTGCCAGCCCTTTGCCTGCAGCAGCGCCTTGATGGCGGCAGGGTTAACGTGCTTGCCGTCACAGATGATCTCGGCGTAGGTCTCGGGCGTGGACATGGCAGCGCCCACGACACCGGGCTCACGGTGATGCAGCCCGCGCTGACCGTTATAGGTATGCGTAAAGCAGCTGGCACCGGCGTTAATGGCGGCGATGCACTCATCGTAGGTGGCGTCGGAGTGACCGATGCTGGTCACCACACCCTTGGCATTCAGAGCAGCCGCATAAGCAGCGGCACCGTCGCGCTCGGCCGCCATGGCGCTCTTGACGATGCGACCACCCGCAGCCTCCTGCCACTGATCGAAGACCTCCTCGGAGGGATCGATCAGGTAAGCGGGGTTCTGCGCGCCCACGTGCTTCATGGTAAAGAAGGGGCCCTCCAGGTAGATGCCCTGAATGCGAGCACCGCAGAAGTCGGGGCCGCGGCCCTCGTCCGCCTGAGCGATGGCGGCGCAGGCGTCCTTGATCTGCTCGACGCCATCGGTGAACGTCGTGGGCAGCCAGCTGGTGGTGCCGCGACGGGCGAGCTCGGTCGAGCTGATATCGATGCCCTCGGGATCGTTATCGGTAGTTGAGTGGTTGTAGAAGCCATGGATGTGAGTATCGACCATACCCGGTGCGATCCACGATCCCGTGTAGTCCTTAATCTCGCAAGAGGGCTCGTCGGCCTGCCAGGCGCCAAAGACGCCATCCTCGACCATAAGATAGCCGCCCAGTTGCGGGCCTGCCGGCAAGAAGAACTTGTCAGCCTTAATTGCGTACGTGCTCATATGCACTCCTTGCTTCTAAAGCAGTTGACTGTGGTGATGCTTATACCCAGCTCACGTAAAACAAAAAGCGCCCGCCCGCCGTTATGAGCGGACGGGCGCCCTTACAGGGGGACGCGATTAAGCGGTGAAGGGGTGAATCGTCACGCCCTTGACCACGCGGTTAACCGTGCCGGTGGGGCTCGGCGTATCGGGCGTGTTGCCCACGCGCACGGAGTTGAGCAGGCTGATAGCCTGGGCGAACATCACGAACGGCAGAGCAAGGTAGCCCTCGGGAAGCGCCTCGTAGCCCTTAAAGGTGAAGGACTCACCCTCATAGACGGTGGCACCTTCCTGCTGAACGGCGACGGTGTGCTGTGCAATATCGTCGCCACCGATCTCGTTAAGGATGTCGATGTCGTACTGACGGGTGTAGGCGTCGTTGTTGACGAACACGAAGACGAGCGTCTTATCGTCGACGAAGGACTTAGGTCCGTGACGATAGCCCATGGAGGTGTCGTAGGAAGTAGCGACCAGACCGTGAGCGAGCTCAAGAATCTTGAGCTGGCTCTCCTGGGCAAGGCCACCGAAGGAGCCAGAACCCAAGTAGGTCACGCGGTTAAAGTCGCCAGCCAGGTAATCGGCGATCTCGGGCTCACGGGAGATGACCTCCTCGCCCATCTTGGCAATCGTCTCGACCCACTCGGCCTTCTGCTCGTCAGAGGCAGTGTCGAAAATAAGGGTGGAGAGCAGGGTCATGCAGGAATAAGAACCGGTCATGGCGAAGCCCTTGTCGTTGGCGCGCGGAATGAGCAGCGTCAGCGCGTTGGGATCATCGGCAGACTCGACGGCGAGCTTGCCCTCGGGAGCGCAGGTGATGTTGAGGAACTTGACGTTGTGGACGAGCTCCTTGGCAACAGCAACGGCGGCAAGGCTCTCGGGGCTGTTGCCAGAGCGGGCAAAGGAAACCACGAGCGTGGGATCCTCGGCGCGCAGGAAGTCACGCGGGGCGCTCACGATGTCGGTCGTGGCGATGGGCTTAAAGTCGTAGAGATCAGTGTTGCCAGCGTGACGCAGGTACGGGGCGCAGGTATCGCCAACGTAGTCGGACGTACCGGCACCGGTGAAGACAACGGACAGACGACCCTCGCCCATAGCGCGAGCCTCGGCCAGGAAGGCCTCGATGGCCTCCTTGTTCTCGCGATAGATGTTGAGCGTATCACGCCAAAGCTCGGGCTGCTGAGCAATCTCGGCCGTGGTGATCTGGGCGCCGAACTCGGTGAGCTCCTCGACACTCTTCTCGAACATTTTTAATACCTCTCTCTAGAAGTAATCCTCTGACGTGCAATTATACACTTCGGTTGGTTATCTGGTAGTAACCAGTTAAATGCAAAGAATCACCATATGGAAACGATGCGAGCACTAGTTACTGCGCTGGTGGTAAACCTTGTATTTAAACTGATCGGCACGAGCAACCGAGAGTGTGTACTCCACTACCTCGTTTGACTCGTTATACGTAGTCCTGACCAAATCGAGCACAGGCGAGCCCTCGACAATTCCCAAAAGGTGGGCATCGGTGGGACGGGCTATGCTCGCATAGAACTCCTCTTCGGCCACGCGAATCTTTTGCTGAAAGTCCTGCTCAATCACATCGTAAAGCGGCTTACGCTCCAGCAGCGGTCGCTTTAGGGACAGAAATTGACGAACCGGTAGATAGCTGCGTTCGACCATCATGGGCATGTTGTCGGCAGAACGAAGGCGCTTGAGCTTAAAAATGCGATCACCGATGCGCAATCCCATATGCTCGGCCAGATTCTTATCGGCCTCCATCTCGCAAAACTCGAGAATCGTGGTCTCGGGTTCTCGACCCATCGCGCGCATCTGCTCGGTAAAGCTGTAGGACTGCATAAGATTGGTTGCTTTTGCCGAACGGTCGGTCACAAAGGTACCGCGACCGTGCTGCCGAACCACCAGTCCTAAACGCTCCAGTTCCTGCAGAGCCAGGCGTACCGTAGTGCGCGAGAGACCATAGCGCTCCGAAAGTTCGCGCTCGGAAGGAATCATGTCACCGGCGCGATATTCATGGTCAATCTTTTCGGTCAGAATATCGACCAGCTGATCGTACAGCGGTTGCTTACGCGCTCCGATCGCCATCCTATCCTCCCTTTTGCTCGAATTCGGCTAACTACCTAGGGTGTTATGCATTATCTGTCTGCCACACCCGAATCATTAAGAAAACAAAAGCCGCGCGCTCTTTCGAGCACGCGGCTTTTAACATACACATGGCTTAAGGGGTCGGGGTGTGAGCCGCGTAGGGACACACCCCTCAAGCTAGAGCCTTACCAGATGCTCGGCCAGAGACCAAGCGGGCCAGCGCCCAGGATGCCAAGGACGAAGAGCAGGAGAATGCCCTTGGTCGGGGTCCAGCTGTGCTTAGCGAACATGTAGTAAAGCAGCAGCGTAAGCATAAGCGGGACGAGCTTCGGGACGATGGTGTTGAGGGTGTCGGCAACAGAGAAGTTGACCGGATCCTCGGTAACGGTGCCGTAGGTCACGGACTCCATGCCGTTACCCAGATCGGTGACGCCGCACTCGACAGCGTTGCCGTCGGCATCGGAAGCGGTAAGGGCGTTGCCGTCCTTATCGGTCATGGCGATGGTACCGGCCTCAGCGGTCTCGGTATCGATGCCCTCCATACCGGTGAAGTTCTCGGCCTCCTTCTCGGAGACGATCACGGTAGTAGCGGAGAGACCACGGGTGGTGCCGTTGGGGATCTGGAGGTTGATCTGGGTGCCACCCATGGTGACGACCAGGCAACCGACGACGAAGACGCCCATGATGGAAGCGGCACGCGTGAAGGCCTGCATGTTGGCGGTCAGAGCGTCAATAGCGCTGGTGCCAAGCTTGTAGGACCAGTTCATGAGCCAGAAGCGCAGAGCGAACTGGACGACGTTGAAGATCACCAGGAAGATGATCGGTGCAGCGGCGTTGCCGTTGATGGCCATGTTGGAGGTGATGCCGGCCGTGATAGGCACGAGCGTCAGCCAGAACAGGGCGTCACCGATACCACCGAGCGGGCCCATTGCGGCGACGCGGACGGCGCGGATCGTGGGGATGTCAACCTTGTTCTGCTCGAGCGAAAGCACGATGCCCATAACAAAGGTGACAAGGAACGGGTGGGTGTTGAAGAACTCCAGGTTGTGGCTCATGGAAGCCGCGAGGTCGTTCTTGTTGGTGTGGATCTTCTCCAGACCGGGGATGATGGAGTAGAGCCAGCCAGCGGCCTGCATGCGCTCGTAGTTGAACGATGCCTGCAGGAAGCAGGAGCGCCAAGCCATCTTGTTGAGGGTCTTCTGGTCGAGCTGCGGAGCAGGAGTGAGATCCTCGTAGTGCTCCGGGATCACATACTCATTAGATGCCATCTTCGAAGTCACCTCCGTCAGAAACAGCTGCACCCTTCAGCTCGGTCTGCTGCTGGAAGTCCCAGAAAGCGATGCCGAAGCCGATGAGAGCGAGGATGAGCAGAGCAGGGGTTGCCAGCGAATCGTTGGCAACGGTGATGAGCGCGAGGCCAAAGCCCATGAGGAAGAAGCCCCACATATCGCGGTTCATCATAACCTTGAGCAGGACGGCGAAGCCGACGAAGCGCATCATGCCGCCTGCAGCGGACAGACCGGTCTGCAGCCAAGTCGGGATGGCGGAAGCGATGGTCTGACCAATGGTAGCGCCAGCGATGAAGAACAGGGTGACGACGACAGCGAAGATCAGGCCGAGCAGAGCCATGGCGAAGTAGTTCAGGCGCTCGATGCCCTTGGTGTCCGCGTTGTGAGCCATGTTATCGGCCGTGGACATAAGCGGGGACATAAGCGTGAAGACCAGGGTAACGCCGAGCTGGCCAAGCAGAGCGAACGGAATGGCGAGACCGACTGCCGCGTTGGGCTCGAGGCCCGTGGCGATAGCGAGAATGGCTGCCATGATGCCGCCGATGACGGCGTTAGGCGGCTGAGCGCCTCCGATCGGCATGTTGCCGATCGTCATGAGCTGATAGGTACCACCCACGAGAAGACCGGTGTTGAGGTCGCCAAGGATAAGACCGATGACGGCGCCGGTGACGATGGGCTGATAGAGAGACTCGAGGAAGTCAAACTGGTCGATTGCCGCGATGAACGTGACGACGAAGACCAGAGCGATCTGGATGATCGAGTATTCCATCTTGCTCCTCCTTTCAAAATGTATGTACGCACTTTGGATTTCACGTACAGAACGTCAGGGTTTCACTCCTGACAACGTGGATCACGAGGATTACGAGAAGAGCTTGCTCGTGTCCTCAACAGGCGTGCTCGGAACGCGCCTGATCTCCAACTCCACCCCCAATTCCTGCAGCTCTTTAAACGCAGCGACATCCTCGTCGTTAACTGCGACGGAGGTGGCGACTTGGCGCTTTCCTTCCGACATGTGCATGTTGCCGATGTTTACCTTCTTTATAGGCACACCGCCCTTGACGAGCGTAAGCACGTCTTCCGGTGTTTCGGCCACGATGAAGATCTTCTGGCGCGGGCTCGCCTTGCCAATGACGTCGATGGTCTTCTGCAGAGAGAAGAAACGCGTAGCGACGCCGGCGGGAGCGGCCATCTTCATGAGGTTCTGGCGCATGGTGTTGGACGCCACGTCGTCGTTGGCGACGAGGATGAGGTTGGAGCCCAGGGTGGAGTTCCACTGGGTGGCAACCTGACCATGAACCAGTCGGTTATCGATGCGGGTAAGAAGAATGTTGGGTTCTGCCATGTTGATCAGCTTCCTTTCGTTATTTGCTGACGACAGTTACTTGATCTCCTGAATCGCGTAACGCGAAACATCTACGACGGCTCCGGATCGGACTTTGATCTGGACCTTCTCGCCTTCGATGCCTTTGACGGTTCCGTAGATACCGCCGGCGAAAAGAACCTCTTGACCCGGCTTGAGCTCGGTGTGCAGCTCCTTGAAGTACTTCTGCTTCTTCTTCATGTTGATTTGCGACCAGATGGTGTAAATCAAGCCCATGATGACAAGCAGGCCTAAAAGGGCGACCGAGGAGCTCAGGACGTTGGCTCCGAAATCGGCCATTAGATGCCGTCCTCGTCGCCGAAGATATCCTCTTCGTCGGAGCCGGCAACGGATGCGACCGTCTGGGCGGTGATGCCCGTCTGGCCAACGGTCACGGCCTGCTCGCCAAGCTCGGCGAGCGTGGCGTTGCCGCGGAGGAACAGAAGCTCAATAACCATGGGAAGGTTGGTGCCGGTCAGAACCTCGACGTTGTCGACATCCTGGGCAATCATCATCGCCTGGTTGAACGGGGTGCCACCAAGCAGGTCGGTAAAGACGAGCACGCCATCGCACTCCTCGCGCATGGCGGTAATAGCGGCGCGGAGATCCTCACCGTAGGAAGCAGCCTGGTCGCCCTCAAAAGGAACGACGGTAAAAGCGGGCTGGTCGCCAGCAACCATAGCGATAGCGCTTGCGAGGCCGGGTGCGAACTGTCCATGACCGGTAAGAATAAAGCCAACCATTCAAATTTCCCTTCCGAAGGTGTGTACGATCTGAGTCCGATGATTTTCGGAAGCCAGCGGGCGCTCGCCCTTAAAGCTTCTTAGAAAGCGTACTTTGAAGACCAGTGGTTTCTAAACTGGTAGTAACCACGTGACGTGTTGTTGTCACTATATCACCCCAGAAGAGGTCGCTTTCGTTGATTCATACGGTAAAACGTTTTTGCACCGCTCACGGTGATAAATCGACCGTTTACCGGTCGTTAACACTTCTACCTGCGGTTTTGAAACCGTTCCGAAATGCTTTGGCAAAAGATCGGATCTTTTCCTGTGTCTAAACAACGCAGGGCGGCTAAAAATAGCGTGTAGAAAAATTGCAGGTCATTGTGAAGATATGTGAATTGGTCTTTTTGACTTAATACCAGTTAGAACCAGTTTTGAGATTATCGGTGAACGGTAGTTTTCGACCGTTCACCGGTCACTTGCAATCGTTTGCAGTTGTTTTCCCAGATGAATTAGGGAAACGCGATGGAACGCTTGCGCGGGCGCGAGGCCTATCCTATTGATTTCGGCAACAAAAAGCCCGCTAGAACGTTGTCCGTTCTAACGGGCTTCATCAGATATTTCGGCTTCGTACTCGAAAGCTCAGGCAATCTTTACGCAAACAGGCCGTAGATGCTGATGTTGGCCTTGGCGTAGAGGCCGTTGGCGTACTCGGTCCACTTGGAGCTGGCGCTCGAAGCCTGCGAAGAGTACTGCTGGTATGCGGTGTAATAGGCGGTCATAGCCTGCTTATAGGTAGCGCTATCGGCCGTAAAGGCATCGTCGGCAAAGGCCTTGGCGTAGGTGCTATTGGCGTCCTTCCAGGTGCCCTTCTCGCTATCCCATTCGTCACCGGCAAGGTTGATGATGTAATCGGCGTAATCCTTGCTCGCGGTGTCCTCGTTGCCGTCAGAAGGCTCGGTCGGGGCGGTCGGCATGCTTGCGGAGCTGTCTCCGACCTTCTTCTTGTAGAGCTTCTGCAGCGTCGCGGACTGACGGACGATCTGCTTGGCCTGGTCCTTGGACACGCCATACTGCGTGGCCATGGTCTTGTAGTCCGAAGTGCCGATGGAATCCTCGGCGTACTTCTTCATCTCCTTAGAAGAGACGGTGATGCCCTCGTCCTCGGCAGCGTCGAGCAGGATCTTGTTGCGCACGTAGGACAGGATGACATCGGCAGAAGGTGCGGTGTAGTTGCCATCGCTATCCTTGACGGTATCGAGGCTGTACTGGCTCTCGATGGCCTCGCGCGCGGTGATGTCGCTCTTCTTGCCGTTGTAGCTGTAGCTTGCCACGGTCGAATCGAGCTGGTCCTCGGTCAGGGTCGACGAGCCGACACCCTTGCCGCCAAAGCCGCCATTGCCAATAAAGAAGCCGACCACGGCAGCGATCACGACGGCAACCACAAAGGCGGCAATCATCGTCTTCTTGTGCTTGGATGCATGGTCGTCCGCATCGGCGTCAGCTTCGTCCTCATCCTGGGCCTCGGGCATCAGATTCTCGTCAGCTGCATCCGCGGCAATCTGAGCCTCCAGACGGGCGTCCTCCTCCTCGGCCGTCGTGCCGGCAGCAATGTGCTCGGCAGACGTACCGGCGACCAGATCGATCTTCTCGTCCTCGTCACCGTCGGGGCCTTCGCCGCGCTCAATGATCTGGATGCCGTCGATCTCGTCCTTCTCGTCCTTCTTTTGAATCAGACCCATATCGGTTACTCCTTGTTAGGAAACATAGTCCCCAATAGAATACGCCCGACAGAGCGCCGGGCGTATTGATTCTTAGGTTATACGCAAACACTTAAGTACTATTTAGGCATTTGCAGCGTGCATTCCTTAGGCCAGGTGCGCGATAACGGCATCGGCAAAGGCCTGCGTGCCCACAGCGCCCTCAACGGAGCCGGTCTGGGCACGACGAACGTCGCCGGTAACCTGCTCACCCTCGTCGAGCGTGGCAGAAACGGCGGCGCGAATGCGATTGGCCGCGTCGTTCTCGCCCAGGTGATCGAGCATCATAGCCGCGGACAGAATCTCGGCCGTGGGGTTAGCGATATCCTGGCCAGCGATATCGGGCGCGGAGCCGTGCGTCGCCTCGAAGATGGCGCAGTCGGCACCGATGTTGAAACCCGGAGCCATACCCAGTCCACCTACCAGACCGGCGCACAGGTCGCTCACAATGTCACCGTACAGGTTGGGCAGCACCAGGACATCGAAGTCGTTGGGGTTCTGGACCAGGCCCATGCAGGTGGCGTCGACAATCTTGTCGTTGAACTCGATATCGGGATAGTTGGCGGCCACCTCGCGCGCAACGCGCAGGAACAGGCCATCGGTCGCCTTCATGATGTTGGCCTTATGCACGGCCGTCACCTTTTTGCGGCCGCAGCGGCGGGCGTACTCAAAAGCGTACTCCACAATGCGGCGGCTCTTGGCGATGGAAATCGGCTTGATTGAGATGGCGGAATCCGCGGCGAAGGTCTTCTGGCCCGAGCGCTCGACGAGCTGCGAGAGCTCCTCGACCTCGGCAGCGCCCTCATCGAACTCGATGCCGGCATAGAGGTCCTCGGTGTTCTCGCGCACGATAACCAGGTCGACGTCGCGGAAGCGCGAGCCGTCGCCCGGCTGCGACAGGCAGGGGCGCACGCAGGCGTACAGGTCAAAATGCTTGCGCAGGGCGACGTTAACGCTGCGGAAACCCGTGCCGACCGGCGTGGTGATGGGGCCCTTGATAGCAACCTTGGTCTCGGCGACCGCATCGAGCACATGTTGGGGCAGCGGCGTGCCAAACTCGTCCATGACGCCGGCGCCGGCCTCCTGGACGTTCCAGTTGATCTGGACACCGGTGGCCTCGACCACGCGGCGCATGGCCTGCGTAATCTCGGGACCGATACCGTCACCGGGAATCAGGACTACATCGTGCGCCATAATCTGTTACTCCTCGTCTTCGGCGTCGTCAGATTTTTTAACGCTAGCACGCTTCTTCTTTTTGGAGAGATCCAGGCCAAAACGTTTAACAAGCATTTCGCAAATCTCGCTCGAACGGGCCTTGAGATAGCTGCCCTTGCCGTTCTCGGCATCGAACTTAAGGCGCAACGCGAGCTTCTCGGCGACCTCGGCGTCGATCTCGCCCTGGCCAAACTCGTACAGGCAACCGAGCATGTCGCGATACTCGAGGTCGCCGTGGTAGCACTGAATGGCCTCGTCCAGGATGGGCCAAGCCTCGCGCGAACGCTCGACGCTCGTGGCGCCCCACACGCACAGCAGGCGGAAGGCGGCATAGCGCAGCGTGGAGGAAATCTCGTCGAACAGCGCGGTCTCGGCGCCCTCAAAGGCATCGCCCAGCTGCTCGGGGCAGGTGGTGGCAAGCGCCGTCAGGGCATCGAGGGCCTCCCAGCGGGTCTGCGCCTCGGGGCGGTCGAGCGCCTCGATCAGCGCGGGCACGCAGGGCACGACGCGCTGGGGATCGCGCTCGGCAAGCAGATGCAGCACGCGGGCGGCAAACTGGCGGATGCGGCGCGTGGGGCAGCCGAGCTCCTGAACCAGGCGGTCGACGGCGTTCTCGTTCTCCTCTGCCAGCTGAAGCTGTGCCAGCTCCTCGTCGGTGAGCTGTTCGTCTTTATTTTCTGCCATAGTTACCTCTTTTTACTATTTCTTAGCGTGCTTGCCAGCACCCTTGCTGTCATCGGTGACCGAGATGAGCTGTCGGTCGGCAGCGCCATTGCGACGCGCACGGCGGCGTTCCTCGGCATCGCCCGCGTCGGCGGCGGCGCGGTGTGCCTTGTTGACGTTAAAGACCTCGTCGTGCTTGCGCCACGGACCGACGGACTCGCCAAAGCTCATCTTAAGGCCGGCGATAAAACCGCCGAGCCAGCCGATCGGCGCAAACTGCACCAGCGGGAACAGCGAGAACACCCAGGTCAGCAGGACGACTGCCGCAGCTCCCGCAAAGTTGGCAATCCAGTAGTCGCGCTTGGTGATGACGCGCTTTTCGCACGCCCACTGGCCGCACAAAAAGCCGATGTAGATCGCAAAGAGAAAGAGCGCCAGCGCAAGCACCACGAACGTCAAGCTCATAGGCGCTACTCCCCGTGATGGTGGCCGCAGCAGCACTCGTGGCCGTCGTCATGACCGTGACCGCCGCAGCACTCGTGGTCCTCGCCATGGTGGTGTCCACAACCGCACTCGTGGTCGTCGCCACGCTCGCCGCAACCGCAGCCTTCCTCGTGAGCACCGTGCTCCTCGGGACGATACTGCGACCAGTCCAGACCGGCGGCGATGGCATCGGCCTCCTCCTTATAGAGGACCGTGACGGCCTGGGTGCCCAGCTTGGCGCCACCGATGGCATCGAGCATGTCGTAAAGCGTAAAGGCCACGTCGGCGCCGGGCAGCGCAAGCTCACGGTCGTCGGCATAGGCGAGCGCCAAGCGCAGGTCCTTAATGAAGTGCTCGACCATAAAGCCGGGCTTGTAGTCGCCGTCGAGCGCCTTGGGCGCCAGGCTCTCCATGGCGCCGGACTTGCCGGTGCCACCCAGGATCATCTGACGGGTCTTCTCAAGATCAAGGCCGCTCAGCTCGGCAAACGCCAGCGCGTCTGCCATGCCGACCATGCAGGCGCCCAGCGACACCTGGTTGGCGAGCTTGGCAGCCTGGCCCTTGCCGGCGCCATCGAAGCAGCAGATGGTTGCCGCAAAGGTGGAAAGGATGTCGCGGACCGGCGCGATGTCGTTCTCGGTGGCGCCCACGATAGCCGTGAGCGTGCCGGCGATGGCACCCGACTCGCCGCCGGTGACGGGGCAGTCAAACGCCATGCGACCGGAGACCTGGGCGGCCTCGGCAATATCGCGCGCCAGCTCGGGCGAGCTCGTGGTAAGGTCGATCAGGACCGCACCGGGCTTAGTGCACGCGAGCAGACCGTCACCCGCCAGGTAGAGCTCCTCGACCTCGGAGGGATAACCCACCATGGTAAAGACGACGTCGGCGTTCGCCGCGGCATCTGCCGGCGTATCGGCCCAAGCGGCACCGCGCTCGATAAGCGCGGCAGCCTTGGACTTGGTGCGGTTGTTGACCGTGACGGGATAGCCGGCATCCAGGATGTGACCGGCGATGGGGGCACCCATGATTCCGGTGCCGATAAATGCGACGGAGAGCTTGTTTGCCATGAAACCTTTCCTTTTGGGTTGGGTGTTGTTACCAGGTTGAATACTCGATGCCAGCGTTTGGGCAGTGAGCTGGGATCGATTACGGCCGCGTTACTTGCCTACTGACCGCGCACGCGGCGGGCGATACGGTCGGAAAGCGACGCCTTGTCGGCGCGGTTCTTACCCCAAAACGCGCAGCCCACCATGCCGGGGCCCACGTGCGAGCCGATGGTGGGACCCACGGAGCCGCGAATGATCGTGACGTCGGCGCAACCCTCCTCCTTGCGGATGGCGGCTTCGAGCCAGTCACCATCCTTTTCGGCATCGGCCGTCATGATGGCGATGGGCATGGTGCGATCGGGCACGTAGTTCTCGCGGAACGACTTGAGGATGGACTTGAGCGCCTTCTTGCGGCCGCGGTTGACGCCGATCAGCGACAGCGAGCCGGCCAGGTCGTAGGAGAGCTCGGGCTTGACGTCGAGCTTTGCCGTGAGCTGCGCCGCCGCGGGAGGAATGCGGCCGCCGGCAGCCAGTGCGTCGAAGCTCTCGAGCGTAAAGTAGCCGTGCACGTAGGTCTTTGCCTCGTTTGCCCAATCGACCAGCTGCTTGGCGGTCAGTCCCGCCGAACGCTGGCGCACGGCCTCGAGCGCCAAGAGCGCACCGGTCGCGCAGGGCAGAGCGTTGTCGACCACGTAGAGCTCAAAGTTGGGATACTCGGCGCGCACGACATCTGCCGCCTGGCACGCGGAGTTGTAGCTCGACGACAGCGCCGAGGTAAAGCACAGGTAGACCGTGGGCGTGCCCTCTTTGGCGCACTCGGTAAAAAACTCGATATAGCGACCGAGCGACACAGCCGAGGTGGACACGCGGGCACCGGCGCGCATGCGGTCGTAGAACTCCTTAGGGCTCATGCTCGACCAGATGTCGTCTGTGCGCTCCTCGCCATCGATAATGAAAGGGAAACCCAGGATATCGACATCGAGGTTCGCGGCGACCTCGGGGCTAAAGTCGCAGCAGGTATCGACGACGATGCGGCAACGGTTCGAATGACCGGCGGATGCGGCCTTGTCCATCAAAGCGACTCCTTACGTAAAAAGGCGGCCACCCGCATGGGATGGCCGCCAACCGTTAACTCATGCAAGTTAACGTATTTTACTCGTCAAGTGTTTCGATGCGGGGCTTGATGATGCCATATCCACCATTCTTACGGTGATACACCACATTGATGAGACCGGTCGTCGCGTTCTCGAACACGTAGAAGTCGTGGCCCAGCAAATCGGTCTGCACCAGCGCCTGCTCCTCGGTCATCGGGGTGACATCGATGACCTTCTCGCGGACGAGCAGGTCGTCGTCCTCCTCGGGCAGCAGCAGGTCGGCCAGATCCTCAACGCGCTCGACCGGCGCGACATCCGCGGCACTGGCACCACCCTGGCGGTTGTCCACGACCTTGGTCTTGAACTTGCGCAGCTGGCGGGTGACCTTATCGGCGGAGAGGTCGATGGCAGCATACATATCTGCGCCGTGCTCGGCAACGCGAATCACCGAACCGCGGGCACGAGCCGTGACCTCGACGATTGCCGGGTTGGGGTTCGAGGGGTTCTTCTCATAACGAAGCACGACGTCGACTGTCATGGGCTCGATGTCGAAAACCTTGAGCGCCTCGCCGATTTTCTCATCCACATGCGCACGCAGAGCATCGGTTACCGTCGTCTTGCGTCCAGAAACCTTGATATCCATACGTGGCTCCAATCTGCCTCGGGGACTTACTGTACTGGCTATGTACCCATTGCCGTGCATTTAATCACGCGAATTCCCAAAGACCCGAATAACGACTGCTTGATACCGCATACCGAAGTCTCGCACTTTTCCGTGACAAAGTGCGCTATAGGAGGGCGTCGACGGAGTTAATTTTTCTCCTGGAAATTAGCTTTGACCTGCTAGTTTTACCAAAATAGAAAAGCCGGGCTCCCCTATTTGGGAGACCCGGCCATGCGTGTTGAAACCGTGAAGAAGCGCCTTGTTCGGTGTATGGCAGACGCCACCCCTACCAATAACTAGCTATTGAGCTTGTTGATGTCATCGTCGGTGATGGCGCCCTCCTGGCTAGACGACGGACTGTCGCCGTTGTTATCAGAGGCGTCGCCATCGGAGGACTCGGTCTCGTTGGACGTGGAGTCGGATGCCTGCACATTGGCCCCCGAAACAGTCTTGGCGGTAAGGTCATAGGGCATTTGGCCATACCAGACGCAGTGGACCGCCTCGAGCGTGCCGTCGACCGTGATACCGTCGAGGGCATCACTCACGGCACGGCACAGCTCATCGTTAGAGCTAAGGCCTGCGACGCCAAGCGTGGAGGGCGCCTCGAGCGTGCCGACATAGGAGATCTGACTCATCAGGCGCGCGAGGTAACCACCGGCCGTGGAATCACAGATCACGTAATCGACCTCGCCCGACTCGAGTGCCTCGAAGCACTCGTTGATGTTGGAGAAGGTCTTTTGGTTGGCCGTGATGCTCTGCTTGGCAAGCGCTTCCTGCGAGGCCGAGGAAGTCTGAACGCCCAAGGTAGCAGTGTTGAGTGTGTCGGTTGAGACACTCGGGGACTCTCCGTCGCTGGTCTTGCCGAACACGGCGGCAGCATCGTACAGACAGGTGCCAAGCGAGCTGATGTCGCCGCCCGCAGACTTGATGTCGCCAATAAAGATGTCGGCCTTTTTATCGCTGAGCGCGGAATCGGCCGAGGACGCATCGACAAAAGCAACCTTGAGACCCATGCGGCACGCGAGGGCACGAGCGGCATCGACCGCATAGCCCGTGAGGTTTCCGTCGGCATCCTGCATGGCTTGCGGGGCATCGGAAGTATCGAGGGCGACCGTCAGGGTTCCCGGCGTGACCAGGGCATTGTCCGATACCGTGGGGGTAACGGTCTCGCGCTCGATCTGGTCGATCGTGGGCGTCGTGAACGTGGACAGTGGATTGAACGCGCATCCGCTCAGGCCCAAAACGGCAATGACCGCCGCGGCCCCAGCACCTAACCGAGCCGCATGCATCAAGCTGCCCCTCACCATGTCCACTACCCTGCCTTCTGTGTCGTATACGATCCGTGCCCCGCACGGAATATCGGGTTGTTCCCACCAGCTGACCTGGTATTTGACCCCACACTTGCGCACCGGGGCGTTTGCTCGGGAGGCCGCAGCCACCTTCACGACTGGCCCGCTCGCCCGCGAGGCGGTATTGCCCCAAAGAAAGTAGAACGGACGGTGCGGCTTACATCTAGGACGCGCCATGATCGCGCCGCGCGCACGCGGTCGCTTACGTGGATCCCTTTGACCGCGTCTGTCTTGGACTAGGATGGGCATTTCGTCCGTCCGCAACCACAGCCTGGCAGGAACGTAGCGCATTATAGCTAAGTTCAAGCTATAGTTTAAGGTTAGGGACGTTATTCGCATCGCGAGCACAGATTTCGCAGGTCGGGGCGGACCATTCGTGCCCCCATGAAGCCCGGAGCTCCCCCACGGGGAGCCCCGGGGCACCCGTCTCAGGGTGCCGTGTGCAAAAAACGGCAAATATGAGTACTGCTACCAATTTAGTAGCAGCGTATTTCCGCCCCACGAGCCCTTTTTGAGTTCCGCACAGCCCGCTTGGCGCCAAGATATTCCACATTCGTTTATTATCTCTTCGCTGAATCCAGTTTTTCGGCCCAAGTTTCTTTATTTTTGCTGTCACTAATCTAGTAACAGTACTCATATTTGCCGTTTTTTGCACATGGCATATAAACAGACCCCCTATAAAGCCATAGTTTTACGCCGGCTTGAGCCCAAAGCACGCTCGGAGCGTATTCAGCAGAGCATCTTGCCTCTTTCGACGAGCCTCTACACGATTCTGATATCGTTTACCCATACGCTGGTGGATGCGCCATGCGAGCGCTTCCATCGCTTCCATGTCGCAGAGCATCTCGTTGTTGACCGTCGCGACCTCGATTCCCATGGACGCCAAACCCGTATTGCGTTTTTCATCGTGAATGCGCCCGCCGCGAGACGAATGGCCCTGTTCACCGTTGTATTCCAGGTCAAACCGAGCTGCTTCCTGATAGGCATCGCAAACCGCATACGGCATCCCCGAGATCGCCTGCGCACGGTCGTTGAACTCGATCTTGTGGTCGGTCTTAAAGGAACCGCAGGCAAATCCGCCATAGGAAAACGGAAGCGAAAACATGGCAAGCATGATGCATTCCATGGGTGAGCGCAGGTTTTCCGACAGAAAGGGGCACAGCCGCCGCAGCTGCTTGGCCGCGCTCCCCTTGCATGCCGCAAGGTAATCTGCCAGGCGATCGGGCGTCAGCACTGGCTCGACCTCAAAGTAGCCCACATCTGACGGCTGGTCCTTATCCTTTGCAAGCCTGTTCACGGTGGGCGAGCTGTAAGGGGGCAGATACTGCCCGCGATCGCTCAGCGAAATCTTGGAGCACAGCTCCTGGGCCAGGGCAAATGCCTGGATGCAGCCGACTTCGCGCGCAACGGCGGCACAGAGGGCCTCGGGAGACAAGCTGTACACCCCCGGCTCAACCTCCAAAATCGAGGCGTCCGGCAGGCCTGCAGAACAAACGGACCAGCTTGCACCAGGCATGCGACGACGCTGCTTCGCCGACCCCACCAGCAGGCACAAGTCTTCTTGGACCTCGCCACTCACGGCCCCGATCCGCACCAAATCGGGAAGATAAATGTCCTCGGCCGAGGGAGACGATGTATGCAGCACACGGCGCTCTTCATCGGGATCGAGGTCTCTCCAGCTGATGTAACCCATTTGTCGGCGCTCGGCGCGCATCATGCGCAGCGCCGAGGCACCGGTCAGGACTACGGAGGCCGCCAGTTGCTCGCTTGTCGGCTCGATGCGCCGCGCTATCTTCACTGCCACAAAACCACCCCCTACCAAACGCGTGCGATAGCGAGGCCATCGACTGCTGCGGCGCCGGCACGCTTGAGCTCCGCCGAGGCTGCTGCCATGGTCGCGCCCGTGGTAATGACATCATCGATGAGCAGCAGACGGCGGCCGCGCACATCCTCGACCGTCTCGTACATGCCCCGGGCATGCTCCCGGCGCTCATCGCGGCCGAGCTCTCGCTGGTCACCATGACCGTATTTGACCAGGGCGTCCAGCAACGGGACACCCGAAAGATCGCAAAACGAGCGCGCGATTGCTTCCATATGGTCGAATCCACGCCGCCGAAACGCCGCCGCAGTCGCGGGCACAAACACCACCGCGTCCGCACCGGACAACACACCGCCGTAGCGATCGGATGCTGCCACCTGGGCATGCAAGGCAGTGTCGTAGAGCAACTCCGCCAGATACGGTGCCAGACGGCGCTCGCCCGCATCCTTGTACGCCTTGATGATGCGCGGCAGCGGATGTGCATAGACGGCACACGCCAGGCAGCGATCGAGCGCCTCGGCCATTGCCGAAGACGTGCCCTCGACCGAGCACTCGGTACACAGCAAATCCCCAAACGGGGCGCCGCATCGGATGCAACTATGACACGGATCGATGAGCGCGAGCGATGCCAGACAATCCTGGCAGATCAGCGCACCGGAACGCTCGCAGCCAGCGCATCGCGTGGGCGACAACGCCTCGAGCGCCTCATACGTCGCGCGCTCGGCAAGCGGTAGCAATTCGTCCGCAAACGGTAGGACGCCTGCGCCCTGCAAGCGAGTCAATACGTTCAGATGTCTCTTCATGACACAACCCTCCCTACGCGAAGGCGAAGGGAGGGTTGTCGGTGTAGAGCCATGATACCCAGAGGTGCTGGGGTCAGGCGGGTTACATCCGCTTACGGACGTTATTCGCCGGCAGGCGGTTGCGGTACGGACGAGGTGCGGGTCGAGCCTTCGCCACCGTCCTGGCGCGGCTTGCGGGAGCGACGGCGACGGCGACGCTTTTGACCCTGGTCGGTCGAGCCCTCGCCGCCGCGATCCTCACGCGGTTCGCACTCGTCGCGAGCGCCGCCGTGCGAAGCCTTGGCGGCAGCTCCTCCGCCATCGCCGGGGCGACGGCGCGTGACCTTGACTTCGCCATCCGAAACCTGATCGGCCACAGAAGGAATCGAGGGTTTCTGCTGCGCGCCCGAGGAATGGCGACGACGCGGACGTGACGCGCGCTCCTCCTCGCCACGCGGCTTGCCAGCCTTGTCGGCAGGCGCGTCGGAGGCCGAGGCGCCCTTGGGAGCGGCACCGGCCTCGCGAGCAGCTGCGGCGCGGAAGGCGTCCTCGCGCTCCTCGCTCGACAGGTGACGGCGACGACGGCGCGTGGGGTTCATGCCACCGCCGCGATTTTGCTGCTGGGGCTGCTGAGCCTCGCGCTCGCGGGAAGCGTTCTTACCCGCGGCCTCGCCATTGTCGACGGACACCGTGCGCTTGCGGCGGCGACGGCCATCGGCTGCTCCCTCGGTCTCGGGCGCCTCGGCCTTGCCGCGGCCCTTTCCACGGCCACGGCCCTCGCCCTGGCCCTGAGCGGTGCGAGCATCGGATTCGGCATCGCGACGACGGCGCTTGGGCATCGATGTGCCGGCCAGACGATCGGCGCTCGACAGGCCATCGCCCACGTCGACGCCGTTTTCGCGATCGAGTTCCATGAGCGCCAGACGCATCTCGGGCGACTCGATGCGCTCGAGCACGTCGCGCGTCACGCAGTCGGGGCGGCAGTTGCAGCCCTGCTCGGCGGCCTTCTTTTTGCAACCCTCCGAGCACGTCATATCGGCCAGGTTGACCTTAAAGACTTTGCCGTTCTCCAGGCGCAGCACCAGCTGCTCACGCGGCGTGTCATATTCCTGGATGCGCGCCTTGCCAAGCGGCGTATCGATAAGCGTCTTCTTTTTGGGCGCGCGGCTCTTAAAGTCCTTGTACGCCTCGAACTCGTAGCGCAGGCAGCACATCAGGCGGCCGCAGACGCCACTAATCTTGGACGAGTTGAGCGGCAGGTCCTGCTCCTTTGCCATGCGGATCGAAACCGGCTCAAACTGTCCGCCAAAGCGCGTGCAGCAGAGCTCCTGGCCGCACTGGGCATAGCCGCCCACCAGGCGGGTCTCGTCGCGCACGCCGATCTGGCGCATGTCGACGCGAATGTGCAGCGTCGAGGACAGGTCCTTGACGAGCTGACGGAAATCGACGCGCTCCTCGGCCGCAAAGTAGAACACAGCCTTCTCGCCGCCAAACAGGTACTCGACGCCGACCGGCTTCATCTCGAGGTCGAGCTCTTTGACCAGACGACGGAAATCGACCATGGCCTCGTCGCCCTGGATGGCCAGGTCGTCGGCAAGCTGCAGGTCGATGTCGCTCGCCACGCGCAGCACGGGCTTGAGCGGCTGGCCGATCTCATCTTGCGGCACCTCGAAGGGATCGGCCGTGACCAGGCCGATCTCGGTTCCGCGCTCGGTGGAGCAAATGGCATAATCGGCCTCGAGGATATCCAGATCCTGCGGATCAAACCACAGGTCGCGCGAGGCGTAGGTAAACTTAACGGGTACGACTAACGGCATTTCAGTGCCTTCCTGATATCGAACAGCATGACCTCGATGGCCAGCTGGGGAGTAACGTTTCTGGCGATGTTGCGCTCGGCGGTCGCGACTGCCTCGAGCGCCCGGGTGGCACCCGCAACATTCGTCGCCGCGGCAAGCCGCCCGATCGTGTCGCGCACGTCTTCGTTCACTACGTCGGCTGCCTCGTCCTGAAGCGTCAGCAGCACGTCGCGCATGAGCGTCCGCGCACTCGCCAGCGCTTCCATGATACCCGAACGCTCGCGCGCGTTGAGTTCGCGCTTGTTGCGGTCCTCAAGCTGCTTCAATGCTCCACGCGACAGGTAGTCGGCGTTTTGCTCGAGCACCTTTTCCTGTGTGGACTTGACCTCGGCGAGCGGCGCCTTAACGGCGACGATGAGCGACTTGGCGCGGCTGAGCACATCAGCCTCGTCGGCAGCGATGAGCGAATCGATGGCGCGGACCATCTGGCGGCGAGCATCCTGGCGCTCGGCACTCTTAAGGAACTCGATGCCGCGTGTGGGGCTTCCCGCCACGGCGACCGCCATGCGACAGCGCGCGATATCCTGGCCCGTCGCGCGACTCACGGCCTGCGCGGCCACGGTGGGCGACACCAGCCGAAACGGCACGCACTGACAGCGGCTCACGATGGTGGGCAACATCACGTCTGCCGAGGTGCCCAGCAAGATGAACATAACGCCCTCGGGCGGCTCCTCGAGTGTCTTGAGCAGCGCGTTGGCGGTGTTAGCGCGCAGTTGCTCGGCACGATCGATGATGTAGACCTTGGCCTTGGCACGGATGGGCGCCAGCGGCACGTCATCGAGCAGCTCGCGGGTCTGGGCAATGAGGTAGCCTGTGGCGCTCTCGGGCGTGTAATAGTGCACGTCAGGATGCGTATGCCGAGCAACGCGTACGCAGCTGTCGCATGCTCCGCAGCCGTCCTGCTCGCACAGGAAGGCCTGGGCGAGCGCCCATGCGGCATCGAGCTTGCCGGCACCGGGAGCGCCCAAAAACAGGTAGGCGTGCGATGCGCGGCCGCTGGCGACGGCGTTGGTCAAAAAATCGCGAACGCGCTCTTGGGTGTCGAGCTTGGCCAGCAGGCTTGCCTGAGCGGGGGCCATGTTACTCGGCCTCCTTGGCAAGCGCGGCGGCGACAGCATCTTGCGGAATGTCGAGACCGTACGCGCGAATCTGCTCGACCGTCTTCTCGAAGACTTCCTCGACGGTCGCAGTGGCGTCGATGAGCTTTACGCGGTTTGGCTCCTCGGCAGCAATGGCGCAAAATCCCTGGTAAACGCGCTCTTGGAAGGCCATGCCTTTTGCCTCCATGCGATCTGCCGCGCCACGGGCTGCCATGCGTAGCGCCGCCTGCTCGGGTGTGATGTGGTAGACGAGCGTGAGCGCCGGATGCGTACCGGCGACAGCCAGGTTGTTGGCATCGCGTACCATCTGACGGTCGAGGCCATCGGCAAACGCCTGGTAGCAGGTCGTGGAATCGTAGAAGCGATCGCACAGGACCACCTTGCCGGCCGCGAGGGCGGGCGCGATGACCTCGTGCACCAGCTGGGCACGCGCAGCCTCGTAGAGCAGCAACTCGCAGGTGTCGCCCATCGCCGTATTGGCGGGGTCGAGCAGCAGAGCACGAATCTTTTCGCTGATGGCGGTGCCGCCCGGCTCGCGCAGGCTCACAACCTGGTAGCCAGCGAGTTCGAGCGCGCGGGCAAGCAGACGCGCCTGCATGGACTTGCCGGCACCATCGACGCCCTCGAGCGTGATAAAGCTATGTTGAGCGGGCTCAAAAGCCATGAGCGCAGCCCCTTCCTACAAGGCGCGTAAATGCAGATATATCAACCAAGCCATGATACCCCAGTGCTCGGCGCGTCCCCAATGGCTAATGGTGCCTTTCCAAAGTTGCGGTGAAATAGGGACTGGTTGAAGCCCTGAGACCGCCAAACAGTCCCTATTTCACCGCAACTTATGATGGGGAATTTTGGACGCTGGGTATAATCGTCGTATTGCATTGAAATGTGGCGAAAGGAGTGGCAATGTCTCGGTATTGCGCCTCGTGCGGCAAACTTCTTGCAGATGATGCCAAGTTCTGCACCTCATGCGGTGCACCCGTTGAGCAGACAACCGCAAGCAATGGCCAACCCGCGTTTGAGCAGACCGGCTTCCTCGATACGCCGCAAGCTAAGCCGGACGACCC